>NZ_KV795073.1:506139-620777 GCF_001808945.1 Rothia sp. HMSC071B01
CCTCCTATGTCATCGAGTACGGCAACGGCGATACAGATACCAACTACACTGCGGGCAAACCGGTCACCACCTACCCTCGTGAGCGTCCGCGGCAGACGGATACCAGCTACGCTTACCAGCGTTCCGGTAATTTCCATGCGTATGCGACCGTGCATTACACGGCTCGTTTCCGTGTGGACGGCGGCCCCTGGCAAATGATGGAGGTGACTCCGCAGGCGACCAGTGATCCGTTGCTGGTGCGTGTGTGGTGGGTTGATGTGGGACGCGTCGGCGGCACCTGCGATGAAGACGACACTCGCTGGGGCTGCAAGAATGACCCAACGATGGGCAAGAAGGATAACCCGAACCCGCGCCTACGCAAGGCCGATATTCGTACCGGTCAGCGCTGGCATCTAAACGACAGCGGTGACGGGGACACGGAGTATTCGTTGCACCGTGACTGGCCCGACATGTAAACCACTTCTAACCCAACATATAAATAACCGCAGCAGGCGGCCCCGGATACGGAAGTGTTCAGGGCCGCCCGCTTTTTAGACCGAGGTTTTCGATAGGTTAGTGCCTTCACCGTGGGTCTTTAACCCGCGGTGAAGACACTAACCTATCGACGAAAAGGCTAAGTCATAACCCATAACCGGCTCTCATCTACCTGGCGCAGCCGGAGATCCGGTCATGGGTTTACGGATTTGTGCCATAGGTTAGCGTCTTTGGTCGTAGCTAAAAGCCATGGCAGAAGATACTAAACCATGGCACAAATTCTGTACGGGTTACAGCCCCATAGCGAAAATTCTCGGCGCAAAAAGTCTCGGCATGAAAACCCATACCGCGTAACAACCCGTAATAATCCGTAACACCCCCTTGCGGCATACCCCCCTAGGGTATAGACTGGAGTCATGGAAACCACCAGCAACCAGTGCTGCCACAGCACATCCGACCAGGTCAGCACCGCATCCGGCACACCCGCCGAAAAACCCACTGAGGCGCACACTGGCGCATGCTGCAGTGGCGAGGCGCCCGAAACCCAGTACGGTTACACCTCCAACAAAGAGGCGCACCTCAAGCGCCTGCGCCGCATCGAAGGGCAGGTTCGCGGCATCGCCCGCATGGTCGATGAAGACAAGTACTGCATCGACATCCTCACCCAGGTTGCCGCGGTCTCCAAGGCGCTCCACGCCGTCTCCCTGAACCTGCTCGAAGAGCACATCGGCCACTGCGTGACCGGCGCCGCCGTCGAATCCGAACGCACCGGCGACCCGACCATCGCAGAGGCCAAGGTCAAAGAGGCAACCGCCGCGATCTCGCGCCTCATGCGCAGCTAAACACGCTGCCCCTAAACACCGGGCGGACCCAAGTTTTCAACCCATTACCGAAAGGAAATCATCATGAGCACCACCACCGTTAAGGCAACCGGCCTGACCTGCAACCACTGCGCTATGAGCGTCAGCGAAGAGGTCAGCGAAGTTCCCGGCGTGACCGGCGTGACCGTGGACGTCGTCAAGGACGGCGTCTCCACCGTGACCATTGAGCACGAGGGCACCCTCAACACTCAGGCTGTCGCAGACGCCATCGTCGAGGCTGGCTTCACCCCCGCCGTCTAGCACGGCAGCCGGCTCGATTAGGAGTCATCATGGCTTACCCTCCGCAGTACATTGCGATGGTTGTTGGCGCGGTCCGCACCCTTGTCGGCGCCGAAAACATGCACCTGCGCGACGCGATTGCCCGCGTTGCCAGGCAGATGAATCTGGATGCGGCGCTGGTCGATTCGTGGGTGAAGCAGAGCCCCGAATATACGGCGCGTGAAGATGCGTCCGGCGCCGCGCGACGTAGCGGCACGAGCGCGAATAAGCGTTCCGCCGAGCACGAGCAGGGCGTGAAGGCGCGCGAGAAGGCGAACGCTTCGCCGTTCCCGCGGGCTACCGTGAAACGTGCCTACGGTGTGTCTGATCGTGGCGCGAAGGTGACCGGTATTCGCCCGCATACGAGCAGGCCGGATGGGCTGCCCGGCGACCACTAAGCCGCCGCTTTCACAGCCGCAACCCTACGCTCGCCGCCGCGTTTACCGCCTCGCGGTTTTACCCGTGGCTTCACCCTCGCGCGCTCTCGACGCTGCACCCCTGATACTGCACCAAACACCGCCCGGGGCGGGGTCCTTCGAGGCCCCTCCCCCGGCTTGGTGTGTACCTTTTTCTACCCTCCCGTTTTTGAGTTTTGAGGAAGTATTGTGTCTTCTACACTCCAGAAGCCCTCATCACAGAGTGAGCGCTCTCTTTTTAATGCCGCCGGAACGACCGCAAAATCAACGGAGTCGACCCGAATTATCCACGTGGATATTCAGGGCATGACCTGCGCATCCTGCGTGGGTCGCGTGGAGCGTAAGCTCCGCAAAATCCCCGGCGTTGACCCGGCGGTGAACCTGCCCCTGGAGTCCGCGCGCGTCATCGTACCCGAGGGCGTGAGCGACGACCAGATCGTTGAGACCATCAACAACGCCGGCTACACGGCGCACCTCAAGAACGGGCCACGCGCGGGCGCTGGAACGAACGCGAGCGCATCCGGCGGCGGCAACCAGCACAGCACCCCGAGCATGAACGGCGGCTTCACTGACCGCATTATTTATGCGGCGATTTTGGGTGTGCCCATCTTCCTGATTTCCATGTTCCCGGCGTTCCAGTTCCCGAACTGGGGCTGGGTCGTGGCGATTCTGACCGCGCCGGTCGCGTTCTGGTGCGCCGCGCCGTTCCACCGCGCCGCGCTCATCAATGCCCGTCACGGCTCCTCCACGATGGATACGCTCGTGTCCCTCGGCGTGGTCGTGGCGTACTTCTATTCGCTGGCGCAGCTGCTCATGAACCCGGCGTTGACGGCGCACGTGCACCATGCGGGCGGCAGCTTCTGGTCGATGTTTACCGGCCACCATGCGCCGCTGTACTTCGATTCGGCGTCCATGGTGACGCTGTTCCTGCTGATTGGCCGCGCAATTGAGCACCGCACCCGCCACCGCTCCTCGGATGCGCTGCGCACCCTGCTGAGCATGGGCGCGAAGGAGGCGACCCTGCTGCGCACCGATAAGCAGGGCGTGACCAAGCAGGTGCAGGTTCCGGTGGAGGACCTCATGCCGGATGACCTGTTCCTGGTGCGCCCGGGCGAGAAGATTGCCACGGACGGCGTGGTGGTCGAGGGTACCTCCGCGGTGGATGCGTCCCTGCTGACCGGCGAGTCCGTGCCGGTTGAGGTGCATCCGGGTGATGCGGTCACGGGTGCCACGGTGAACACTTCGGGTTCGTTGACGGTGCGCGCCACCCGCGTGGGCGCCGAGACGACCCTGGCGAAGATGGGTGAGCTGGTGGCCAGCGCCCAGGAGACGAAGGCTCCTATTGCTCGCCTGGCGGACCGTGTTTCTGCGGTGTTTGTGCCGGTGATTTTGACGATTTCGGCGCTGACTCTGATCGGCTGGTGGCTGATTTCCGGTGACGGTGCGGCGGCGTTCAACGCGGCGGTGTCGGTGCTGGTGGTGGCGTGCCCGTGCGCCCTGGGCTTGGCGACTCCGACGGCTCTGCTGGCGGGTACGGGTCGCGGCTGGCAGTTGGGCATTTTGATTCGTAATGCGCAGGTGCTGGAGGCGACGAGCACGGTTGATCGTGTGGTTCTGGATAAGACCGGTACCGTGACGACTGGTGAGATGTCTGTGGCGTTCTACGGCACTTTTGACGACTATGAGTCGGCGGGTGACCTGGCCGGTATTTCGCCGGATTCCGCCGGTTCCAAGAACGAGCGTTCCCTGTCTGTTCTGCGTGATGCAGCCGCCGTGGAGGCGCTGAGCGAGCACCCGATTGCCCGCGCAATTGCCGGTTTTGCCCGCGAACAGGGCGTACTTGCTGAGGGTGCTTCGGCGCCGAGTGTGAGCGGCTTTGAGGGTGTTCCCGGAGGCGTGCGCGGCGTGCTGAGCGGCGCGGGTGACGGTGCCGAGAACGGCGCCTCCCGACTGGTTGTTGTGGGTACTCCCGAGTACCTGCAGGCGGCGGGTGCGCAGCTGAGCGAGGGCCAGTTGGCGCTGCTGGATCAGGCTCGCCGGGCGGGTCTGACGACCGTGGTCGTCGCCCGCGGCGAGGCTCCGAACGGTGAAGCCCCGAACAGCACCCCCGACCCGCAGCCGGTCGGCATGATTTCGGTTGCCGATACCCCCAAGCCGGAGGCTGCAGAGACCATGGCACAGCTGCGTGAGCTCGGCCTGGAGCCGATCCTGCTCACCGGTGACGCCCCGCAGGTTGCGCAGGCGGTCGCCTCGCAGGTCGGCATTTCGGCCGATAACGTGTACGCCGGCGTGACCCCCGAGGGTAAGTCGCAGGTGGTGCGCCAGCTGCAGGAGGCCGGTCACCGCGTGGCAATGGTCGGCGACGGCGTGAATGACGCCCCGGCGCTGGCTCTTGCGGAGCTGGGCATTGCGATGGGTTCGGGCACGGACGTTGCCGCGGAGGCTGCCGATATTGTGCTGACCCGCTCGGATATTGCCTCGGTGGTGACGGCGCTGCGCCTCTCCCGCGCTACGCTGCGCACCATTAAGTCGAACCTATTCTGGGCGTTCGCCTACAATACGGTGGCTATTCCGGTCGCCGTGGCGGGCCTGCTGAACCCGATGATTGCGGGTGCGGCAATGGCGTTTAGTTCGGTGTTTGTGGTGCTGAATTCTATGCGTCTGACGGCGTTTAGGAAGTAGCGAAACATAACGCGAAATTGCCCAAACATTAGCTATTGAAATAGCCTGAACGAAAAATTCAAAAGCATATCTCGCCGTGCTTTTCGCACGGTAAAAGATATAAAGAAATGCACCGCCCGTGTAAAGGCGGTGCATTTCTTTATATTCAGTTTTCACGGGCGGCGGCTTGAACGCCTAGCTTGAACAACGAGCTCAAAAGCCTGGCTCAAACGCCTCGCCCGAAAGCCCGAGCTCAACAGCACGAGCTCAGCAGCCCGGCAAAACCTCGCCGAGAACCGGGCAGAACCTTAGGCCCAGGTGACCAGGTCCTCGATGGAGCGGCGGCTCTTCGGGGCAATCTCGCGGGCACGGTAACCGAAGGTCACAGCCACGGACACGCCGTATTCCTCCGGGTCGAACAGGCCGGCAGAGACGAGCAGCTCGTTCACTGCTTCGTAGTTCATACCCTCAATGGGGCAGGAGTCGATGCCGAGCATTGCGGCGCCGGTCATCATGTTGCCCAGGGCGATGTAGGTCTGCTTGGATGCCCAGTCGAAGAGCGCGCGGTCGCTTTCCAGGACCTTCATGTCGTTCTTCTGGAAGTTGCCGTAGCGCTCGAGTGCGGCCTCCATCTGCTCCTCGGTGAGGTTGCGGCTTTCGAGAGTGCGGCGCATCCACGGGGTGTCGTAGCGCAGACCCTTCTTCGCCAGCAGTACGACCAGGTGGCTTGCGTCGTCGAGGGCACCCGCCATACCCCAGGCAATCGGCTTGAGCTTTTCACGCAGTTCGGGGTCCTGGATGACCAGGAACTTCCATGGCTCGGTGCCGACGGAGCTGGGCGACAGGCGCGCAAATTCGAGGATTGCGGCGAAGTCTTCGTCGCTGATGCGGCGGTCGGGGTCGTAGGCGCGGGTTGCGCGGCGGCGGGCGAAAATTTCGAGAGCTTCTTCGCGGGTTACGGTCACGGTTTCATCCTTTGCATGAGGGTTTCATTACCCTGTCATGCTACACCCGCGGAGGGTGCGGGCGGCGGAAAATGTGATTAGTTACGCCCGCAGGAAATACGCCCGCGAGCGGCGGGACCGTATTGCCGGTGTCGTATTACAGGGTGTACGAAGCCGGTGGGCTGGTACCCAAGGCGCCCAGAGCGCACCTGCCCAGCACCTCCTATGATGCCCCTACTCGGCACCGGCTTTCATCCACACATCCGAGCGGGCGCGGCGACCGAAAATGACCGCGCGGATTCCCTGGAAGTACAGAATATACGCGGCCCACAAGCCGCAATACCCGGCGAGCGCATCCATGGCACCGGCGCCGACCGCCCAGTGCAGGCCGAGCATGACCGGTACGTACATAACCAGCATGATGAAGCAGCCGATTGCCAGGTATTTCACGTCCTGCGCGCCCATGAGGATGCCGTCCAGGGCGAACACGTACGCGGCGATGGGCTGGCCGAGGGCAATGATGACGGTGGCGATGGTGAAGAGGAACGCCACCTGCGCGTCCTGCGTGAAAATCCAGGAGCCGAAGAAGCCGATGAGCGGGCAGATCAGGCCGGTGATGACGCCGTAGATGAGGCTCATGCGGAGCAGCCGGTTTTTCAGCTGGCGCACCTTTGCACGTTCGGATTCTACGTTGAGGTCGCGTTCGCCGAGTTCCTTGCCGAGTAGCGCCTGGGCGGCGATGGCGAGGGAGTCCAGGGCGTAGAGGAAGAGGTTAAATACGCCCATACCGAGCTGGTAGGCGGCGGTGTGTTCGGTGCCGAATCGTGCCACGACGAACACGGTCAGCAGGGAGGCGATGCGCATGGACAGGGTGCGCAGCATGAGCCAGGAGCCGAGCGAGAGCACCGAACGCATGCCGGCGACGTCGGGTGCCCAGCGGACGGCGTGTTCGCGGGTGCCGCGCATCATGACCACACCGAGCGCGGCCGCCATGCCCCACTGGGTGAGGGAGGTGCCGGTCGCCGAACCGGCGACACCCCAGCCGACCGGGTAGATGAGTAGCCAGTTCAGCACAATGTTTACGAGCGTGCCGACCGTGGCGACTTTGAGCGGGGTGACGGTGTCTTGCAGTCCGCGGAGCGTGCCGACCTGCGCGAGGATAATCATCATCGGCGGAATACCCCACAGCGAGTGGTGCAGGTAGTCGAGGGCGTAGCTCATGGTTTCGTCGGTCGCGCCGAGGCCGCGCAGCAGCGGGTCTGCGAAGGCGTATCCGGCGATCATAAGGAGCATGCCGAGGCCGAAGGCGACCCACACGCCGTCCACACCGATCTGCCAGGCGCGGCGCAGGTTCTTCTCGCCGAAGGCGCGCGCCACGGCGGGCGTGACGGAGTAGGCGAGGAAGTTCATGAGGCCCACGACCGTGGTGACGAGCGTGGCGGCGATGCTCATGCCGGCGAGTTCCGCTTTGCCGAGTTGACCGATGAGGGCGGAGTCGGTGAGCACGAAGATGGGTTCGGCGATGAGCGCGCCGAAGGCGGGTACGGCGAGCGCGAGGATGCGCCGGTTCAGTGAAGGCTCAGCGGCGTTGGCGCTGGGGCTCGCGGCGTTCTTTGCGGGCGCGCCGGACGCAGTGCTACCGGGTTCAGTATCGCCGGGTTCAGTATTCGGGTGCTTCTGTGTGCTCATCCTTCTAGGCTACTCCCCGCCGCCGCGGCGGGTGCCTGCGCGCGGGGCGGGGTGCACTCTGCGAGATGGGCGCGGTTAGGCGCCTCGGCCGCGCAGTTCGTCGAGGGCGCGGCGCTCCTTCTTGGTGGGGCGGCCGCTGCCTCGTTCACGTTTGGCGACCGGAGGCATGGAGAGGTAGGCGGGGCGCGGTCCGGAGAGGTCTTCGTAGCAGGTGACGGCGATGGGGGCGCCTACGCGTTTGACGAGGAGTTTTTCGACTTTGAAGACGCGTTCCCAGCCGGGGTAGCGCACGCGCACCACGTCGCCCTTCTTGAGTTTTTGGGAGGGTTTGGCGGGGGCGTCGTTGACGCGTACGTGGCCGCCTTTACATTCGTCGGCGGCGAGGGAGTGGGTTTTAAAGATGCGCACTGACCAGAGCCAGAGGTCGAGCCTGGCGCTGGTTAGTGCGTTGGTGTCTTCTGCGGTCATGTGTTCATTGTGGCGCGAGGCGGGCGGGGCACCAAATCAGGTGCGCCCGCCTATCCTGCGCAATCTCACCGTAATCTCACCAGGCAAATCCGCAACCGGCGCCAAACCCGCCCTGCGGCAGAAATTTTCTGCTGCACGCACCAGCCTATTGAACGCAAAACCGCATCTACTAGGGGTATTGTTAAGTCACCTTCTCAAGAAGTGTTCTCAAGGCCACATCGTTCGCGTGGTCTACGGGGGGGTGTGGCCGCGACGCCACGGGCTCCCTGTAACAGATTGGATATACACCATGTCAGCTTTGAAAAAGCTTCTGGCGGCTGCCCTCATCAGCACTGTGCTGTCCTCTTGCTCTTTCGGTCCCACGTTGGAGAAAGATGAAAGCGCCCGCGCGATTTTCGACGTAGAAAATGATCGGGTGATTCTACCCTTGGACGCATACGACACCACCGGCAAGGACGAATACTATACCAAGGCCCTTGAGCTCGCCCGCAAAAAGTGCTTTGCCGAACACGGGCAGCATTACGAGATGTTTGTCCGCACCGAGGGGGCCGGCAGGAACTTCGGCAGGACCTACGGAATCTGGAATGTTGAGCGCGCCCAAAAATATGGTCTCCACGAGCCCAATGACTCGAATACGCTGGACCTGTCCTCCCCTGCACCCACATCCGACCCTGGGAAGGATGTCAGCACCGAATGCTATCAGCGCGCCCACAATGAGATGAAGCAAATTGGAGAGTCACCAGGCGGCTCCACCACGTATACACGTTTGGAGACCGACGTTCGAAACGCCGCTGGGGATAGACAGCTCAAAAAGTCCCTCGACGACGAATGGAAGCGATGCGTCAAGGATAAAGGCCTCACCCCCGATAGTGAGATGACCGTCAAGGAAGAAAAGAACATTCCTCATAGCACCACCCCCTCAGAAGAGGAAATTCGAATCGCCGTCATCCAGGCGCAATGCAATCAGGATGTAGGCCGTTCGCAGAAGCTCTACGACCTGGAGGCGCAGTACCAGAAGCCGCTCGTCGCCAAGAACCAGGCAGCCCTGGAGAATGAGCTCAAAGAATTCAAGCGCCGGGACGAGAAGTTCAAACAGTACGTCCTCGACAACCAGTAACAGCGAATAGCAGTCGGTAGTCCGACAGAAAAGGGTGTGTGCCGTGTTCAGTGAACACGGCGCACACCCTTCTTACCTTGTACCGGCCATATTGTGCCGGCTACGTTGCGCCGGTTATCCAACCCGCGGTGGTTATGCCTCCACCGTTGCGGTGCGGCGCTCCTTGAGAGCCCAGCCAATCACGCCGGTCAGCAGACCGAACGCAATCCAGGAACCAAGCACCAGCCACTGGTCGCTCGTTGCAACCTCCGGGAAGTACGCAATCGAACGCAGCAGAGTCGAGGAAGCACCCGGCACGAACATCTGACCAATCTGACCCCACACACCGGGCAGGAACGCGCTCGGCATGCTTGCACCGGAAATCGGGTTGCCGATGAACATGGTGACGACGGCGCCCAGGCCCAGGCCTGCGGCGGGGACGAGCAGGCTACCGAAGCCAATCATGAAGGATGCGGTGGCAAGGTAGGTGGCGCCGAACGCTGCCCACAGGGTTGCGAAATCACCGGGAATGAAACCGAACCAGGTGCTCAGAATCAGGGCGGTCAGTGCGCCACCGATGACCGCGTACAGGGTTGCGGTGGCGAAGCGGCGCCAGGTGCCGTTAATCAGGGTCAAGGAAAGCATGCCGCCGATGATTCCACCCATGACCAGGGGGAATGCGGCAATAGCCAGACCGGTACCGGAGGAGTCACTCTCGCTCAGGGGCACCACTGCGGTGGTCTTCACCGCCATTGCGGATGCCTGCTCGGACTGCACCTTCATCTGCTCCAGCTGGGCGGCAGCCTGCGCACCCTGCTCGCCTCCCGCCTGCACCGCCTGGGTGAGGGCTTCCGTCTTAGCGGCGAGTGCCTTCTGCTGAATCTGCGCGTTCAGCTGGGTGGCAACACCGTTGAGCATCTGGGTTGATGCGGTGTTGGCGGCGGGGGCGGTCAGCACCTCGGGAGCAGCGCCTTCGGTGAAGATAATTGCGCCGTAGGTTTCGCGCTGCTTGATTTGCTGTTCAGCCTCTTCGCGGGAGGATGCCTGCTTCAGCTCAAAGGTCTCAATGCCCTTATCTTTGAGGGACTGTTCAAACTGGCTGACGGTCACCTCGGGGCCTGCGATAGAGACGGGCAGGTTCTTTGCCTCCATGGTCTTGGTGGGCCAGGTGAAAGCTAGGACGACGAGTGCTACCACCAAGGATGCTAGTACGGAGGTGCTGCTGACCTTAATCCAGGAGGAGCGCTCGGGGGCTGCGGCGGTCACTGCTTCTGCGGTGACTGCGGTGGCGGTTTCGTTGTTCATGACAATCTCCAAACAAAATGCATATTTCGTTTACGAGTCAGAACTCTACTCTCGGTTTTTACCAAGCGCAAACGAAATAGCTATTTTGTTTATGAAGTCACAAAAAGAATCAGTGTTGTGTTTACGCGTTCTTTAGCCTCACCCCCTAGACTGGAACCATGCCCCGACTAACAGATGCCACCAAAGCCGCACGCCGAGCCCAAATCATCGAAGCCGCCGTTAGCTGCTTCCTCGAAAAGGGCTACACCAACACCTCCATGAGCGACATCATCAAAGCCTCCGGGCTGTCCTCCGGGTCCATCTACTCGCATTTCTCCGGCAAAGAAGACATCCTCATCACCGCCATCAACGAGCGCCTCGAAAACGTCAAAAATCTCTACGCCGCACTCCCCGAAGGCGCCGGCCCCCAGGACATTCTCGAAACCATCTACACCAACCAGATGGCGAACGAGAATTTCTCTGCCATGCTGCGCATCCGCGCCGGATCGCTCCACGCACCCGAAATCGCCAGGGCAACCGCAGACACCATGCCTCTATTGCAGGGCATCATCGTAAAGACCCTCACCCCCTGGGCAGCCGAACAGCTCAGCGTTCTACACGAAATCAACCCCAATTCAGCGCAGCGCACCCCCGAACAGGAGGCGCTCATCGCCGACTACGCCCGCGACACTGCAGACGCCTTCATGATGGTCTTCCAGGGGTACATGCTCCGCTCCTTCTTCGGCACCCCCAAGGAAAAGGACCGCCTCTACCGCGTCGCCTCAGCACTTCTTCCTGAGTAGTTGACCGCCCGATAGTCCCCAAAAATCACCCTTGAGCGGTTGTTTTTCAGCATTTAGACTATACAGGGGCAACATAGGTCATTCACATCCTGCAGGCGTAGAATCAAGGAACCATGACTGAATCCTGCACCCCCGCAACCCCCGAGCCGCGCGCCACCAACCCCACCGAGCTGAACAACCTGCGTGCCGCACACGCCGATGAGCTCTCTTCACGCACCCGCGCCACGAGCATCCCGACGGATTCCTGCTCCCTCTACGACGACGAGGCGCTCGGCGGCACCGCCGGACGCGCCACCGCCTGGCTGGCGCTCGAGCACGTGGGTCACTGGGGCCGCGACGTGCTGGACGGCTCCGCCCTCGGTGAGGAGCTTTCGGAGGCGTTGGGCGAGGCAGTCTCGCAGGCGGGTTTGAAGTTCCTGCTGATCCGCCAGACGGGCAAGGCGGGGCGTGTACTGCACGGCGCGCCGGATGCATCCGGCAACCCGACCCACCGGGTACTCTACGCGCTCTGCACTCCGGGCGAGGAGAAGCTCTACTCGTTCAGCGTGAGCACCCCCGAGCAGCTCCTCGAACTGCCCCTGGGCAACCCGCAGGAGTTGATTCAGGCGACCGGCGCGGAGCTCATGGATTCCCCCGCCATTCTCGTGTGCACCCACTCCAAGCGTGACCGCTGCTGTGCCCTGCGCGGTCGCCCCATTGCGGCGCACCTGGCGGATATCCTGCCGGGTAATGCGGTCTGGGAGTGCTCGCATACGGGCGGTCACCGCTTTGCCCCGGTCGGCATTATGCTGCCCACCGGCTACACCTACGGTCGCCTCTCGGAGCCTTCGGCACTGGCGGCGTACCTGTCGCTGGCGGGTCGTTCCATTCCGTCGTTGCACGGTCTGCGAGGCCGCAGCACGGATACTCCGGTGGAGCAGGCGGCGGAGGTTGCCGTACGCCTCGAACTGGAGAAAAAGGGTGAAGAAGTAACCTCTGGAGGTTTGGTTTCACGTGAAACATCGGGGCGGGAGGCGTTCATTGCGCTCCGCGAGGCGGGCATCGACTCCGCGGTAGACACCGCCGAACACCCCACCCTGGAGGCGGCACTCACCTCCCACACCGACGGACGCTCCTGGGTCACCTTCTTCGAGCGGGTCGCCCTTGAGCCGCGCCCCAACTCGTGCGGCAAGGGTCCCGCAGATGCTTTCAGTCGCGAGCTGCTCGCACTGCATCAGCTCTAGCACCCGCGCATGATGTAGACAGCGCGAAGCCCCGGCGGGCACCTTCTCGGGTGCCCGCCGGGGCTTCGCTGTATTCAGGGTTCGGCGTATCCAGGGTTCACCGTAACCGATATTTCAACCTTATCCGACAAGCAGGCTTATCCGGCGAACGGGTTCGGCGCGCCGATGTACTGCAGCTCGGTGTACTCCTCCAGACCCTCGGGGCCGCCCTCACGACCCATACCGGACTGCTTCACACCGCCAAAGGGGGCTGCCGCGTTCGAGATAACGCCGGAGTTGTAGCCGATCAGGCCGAACTCCAGACCCGCAGCCATGCGCGTAAAGCGCGGGTGGTTGCTCGTGTACACGTACGCTGCCAGGCCGTACTCGGTGTCGTTGGCGAGCTTCAGGGCGGTGCGTTCACCCTCCTCACCGTAGCCGCTGAACGTGGCAATCGGGGCGACGGGGCCGAAAATTTCTTCACGCCACACGCGCATCGAATCAGTCACGCCGGTCAGCACGGTGGGGGTCACGAAGTTGCCCTTGTTCAGGTTCTTGGGCATGCCGCCGGTATCGCTCGGAACGTTCTCCTCAAGCTCGGGAATGTACCCGCCGCAGGCGAGGAGCGCGCCCTTACCCAGGGCGTCTTCGACCATAAAAAGTATGGATTCAACCGCTGAAGGTTGAATTAGCGGCCCACATTCGGTTCCGTCGACGGTTCCGTCACCCACGACGGTCGCCTCCATGCGCTCCACGAAGGCGCGGGTGAACTCTTCGGCAACGTCCTCATGCACAATGAATCGGTTGGCGGCGGTACACGCCTCGCCCATGTTCCTCATCTTCGCCGCGTAGGCGCCCTCCACGGCGGCGGGAATATCCGCGTCCTCAAAGACGATGAACGGTGCGTTACCGCCCAGCTCCATGGAGGTGCGCAGAACATTCTGCGAGGCCTGCGCGAGCAGGGTGCGGCCCACGGCGGTGGAGCCGGTGAACGATACCTTCCGCAGGCGCTCATCAGCCATCAGCGCCGAGACAACCTCCCCGGTGCGGGAGGTGGTCACCACGTTCAGCACGCCGTCCGGCAGTCCCGCTTCACGCATCAGGTCCGCGAAGTATAGGGAGCTGAGCGGAGTCAGGGAGGCGGGCTTGAGCACCGCGGTGCAGCCCGCCGCGAGCGCCGGGGCGACCTTGCGTGCCGCCATGGCGAGCGGGAAGTTCCAGGGGGTGATGAGCAGGCAGGGGCCGACGGGGCGGCGCACGGTGGTGATCTGCAGCCCGGATTCGGGGGCGATGCCGGTGCGGCCGAAGTTGCGGGCGGCTTCTTCGGCGTACCAGCGCAGATAGTTCGCGGCGTAGGCGACTTCGCCGCGGGACTGGTCGAGGGGCTTGCCCATTTCGAGGGTCATGAGCCGGGCGATGACTTCGGTGCGCTGCGTCATGAGCGTGTAGGCGCGGTTGAGGATGTCGGCGCGTTCGCGGACGCTGGTTGCCGCCCATGAGGTGCGGGCGTCGCAGGCGGCGTCGAGTGCTTCGATGCCCTGTTCGACGCTGGCGTCGGCGACGTGCGCGAGGATTTGGCCGCAGGAGGGGTTGTGCACGGGGAAGGAGCCGTTGTCGCCGGTGACCCAGCTGCCGCCGATAAGCAGGTCGGTGGGCACGTAGAAGAAGGGGTAGGAGGGCCGCTCGTAGGGGTCGATGGGTTCGCGCTGCGGCATGTTGATGCTTTGCATGTGCGGTTCGGTGCGGCCTCGTAGCTGGGCGGATTTCGCGGCGGGCTTTGCGGCGGGACTCTCGGCGGAGCTTTCGGGTGAGGTGGTCATGGCGTGCCTTTCGGGTTGGGGCGGCCGGTGCGGTCGACTCTGACGCTTTTAATTCTAGTACCGCGCACTCCCCTACCCCTCGAACCGACCCGGCGGCTCTCTCCCCTGCCCCGCTCGCCCTATACACCCTTACGCGCCTACACGTCCCCGCTCGCACTCTCCCCACCCTGAGAAGGCCGCGGGCACGCCGAAGGGGGCCGCATCCGCTGTGGATGCGACCCCCTTCGGGGTGGATTCCCGCTCGGTGCGCGAGGGTCCTAGCTGGGGATTATGGAAAGCGTTGCCCGGAAGGGATGCTCGGTGTTGCATCCGCTCTGCCCGGTACCCGTGTTCTCACCGCTGAGCGGCGGTGAGGCGGGCCCCTAGGTGGACTAGGCCCACCGGTCCTCTCAAATCCAGGACTGACGTGCCTCGATTCGAGTCAGCTCCAGAGGACCGCCATCGTTGGTGCCGTGGAAGCGGCCGAAGTGTACGTACGGGCCGCGGTAGGCGCTGTGGTTGATGGGGCTGGAGTATTGGCCGTTGACCGTGTAGTAGAAGCTGTTCTTGTTCACCACAATCTTGCAGTTCAGTGCCTGGCCGGTGGTGACCTTCTGGCGCAGCTTCATGGTGTGCAGCACGCGCGGGCTGGTCTGCTTGGGTTCGAAGCAGAGAATCTGCGCTACGGAGTTGCCGCGGTAGTTGGGGCGGATGGCGAGCACGTAGGTGCCGTCTTCCTGGTTTGCGGCGAACTTCTTGCCGATGCCGAAGGGGCCGTCGTGTTCGCGACCGAAAGCGACGTAGCCGTAGTGGCCGTCCTGCTGCGGCAGTGCACCGGTCCACTTCATGGAGAAGTCGAGGGTGTACTTTTCGCGGGTGGTGTAGTTCGCCAGCGGGCCGAGCAGTACGGATTCGTCGTAGCGCTGGTTGTGCACGATGGCTACGCCGGTCAGGTCGGGCATGTCCGCTGCGACGGAGGGGTCGGCGGGCAGCATGCCGTGGGGACGCTTGCCGGTCTTGATCTTGACGCTGGAGTCGAAGGGGTCACCGATTACCCAGTAGGGGTCGGGGCACATGAAGCCCTTCACGCCCAGTGCCTTGTACTTTTCGTAGGCGGAGCGGCGGTGGATTTCCCAGACGATGACTGCCTTGCCGAGGCCGGTGAGGGCGCGTACGTTCTCTTCGCTCATGGAGCCCTGGGAAGCGCCGGTCGGCTTCTCGTAGTAGGGTACGCCGATGGCGTCCACGTTTTCGTGGCGTGCCATTGCGGAAATCTTATCGATGGGGTCGCCGCCGTCGAAGTAGCACCAGGTGGCACAGCCTGCGGAGTTGGCAAGCTTCAGGTAGCGGGAGGTGGGCTTGAAGCCGCCGCTGCCGTCACGGTACATCTTGATGACGGTGCGGCGCTGCAGGCCGCGTTCGGTGATGAACTTGACGAGGCCTGCCTGTGCGGGGCCGTCCTTCGCTTCGAGGAACAGTACGACCTTCTTGCCGCCGACGGAGGCATATTCGCCGCCTGCGGGTACGGCGTCAACGGCTGCGATGGCTTCTTCGAGGGTGGGGATGTCGTACAGGTCGGTCTTCTCACCCAGGTTCTTGCGCATGTTGACCTTGTACCGGCGCAGTTCGGCGAGGGTGTGGCCGCGCACGTCCATGGACGCACCGGTGGTGCGCTTGATGTTGGTGTCGTGCATGCAGACGAACTGGCCGTCGCTGGTGGTGCGTACGGAAATTTCGACGGCGAGGGCGCCTCGGCGTACGGATTCTGCGTAGGCGTAGGCGGTGTGTTCGGGGCTGATGTTGCCGGCGCCGCGGTGGGCGATGAAGAATTCATCGGTCTTGTAGAGCAGCTGATGTGCGGGGGAGCCGCTGTGTACTGCCGCGAGCTGTGCGCGGGTGTTGGCTGCGGCGTGGGCTTCGCCTGCCTGGAGCATGAGGGCGGCGGGCGCCAGAGTGGAGGCGCCAATGAAGCCGCGGCGGCTCAGATTCTTGGAGATCTTCGGGAATGCAGTCACCGTAGTGGTCCTTTTTTCGTTTATGAGTTGAGCGTAATGTGTGTGGTTGGTCATTGAAGTTTTGGTTTATAGCTGAGGGTCCGGATTCTCTCAACTCAAACTGCAACTTCTATGTAGGATAACGATTTTTTATCGGTGATTCACTGCGTTCACAAGCAAATAGGGTATTATGTGCGCCTCATTCTTACCCGCTGTGCAATGCGGGTGAATGTGTTCCTCCTTTTCCGCCGCTTTTAATAGCGGCATTTCATGCGGCGTTAAAAAATTTCTCGTGTAACGAAAAAAGCCGCGCCTGTAGCCCGATTGAGCCTGCAGGACGCGACCTTTTGCGTTAAGTATTTTCGCGGGTTTTCACCGCTGTTGAAGCTGAGCTATTTTCGCTGGTTCAGCTTACTTCTTGGATGCCTGAGCGACGCGGTCACCGGCTGCAACGGGGCGGCGGGACTCAGAGTCCTTGGAGATGTTGAACTTTGCGGTGTTGGTAATCATCACCATGGTTTCCTTGGAGGGGATGCGACCCTCGATAGCTGCCCAGTCGACCTCGATAATGGGTGCGCCTGCCTCAACCTTGTCACCTACGTTAGCGAGCTTGGTGAAGCCGTCGCCGCCGAGCTCAACGGTGTCGATACCGATGTGGACCAGTACCTCACCGCCGTTTTCGGTGCGGAGCATGAATGCGTGCAGGGTGTCCTGAATCAGTGCAATGGTGCCTGCAACGGGTGCGACGATGGTGCCTGCGGTGGGGTTCACTGCGTAGCCGTCGCCCATAACGCCCTGAGAGAAAACGGGGTCGGAGACTTCGCTCAGCGGCAGGTACTCGCCGGTAGCAGGTGCGACGTAGACGTCTGCGGACGATGCTTCCTGTGCGGCAGCTTCCTTCTTCTTCTTGCCGAAACCGAACATGTATGCTCCTTCTGGTCGTGTTGCGCTATGAATAGCGTGTATTTGTAGCGCTGATGCGTCCGCGTCGGATGCGGGCGTCGTTGCCTTCTTGGTTTCACACCGGGCGGCGCCTGCCTGAATTGCAGGGTTCGCACACTCCGGTGCATATGCACTCAGAATACAACACCTAAACCCGTAGCTCACGAGCTGAGGGTCATTCGACTCGAATTCTGCAAATATTCCGCAAATCTGGAACTTCAACTCACACTTCTGCACTCTTGAGGTCGCGAGTACACTTAGTGAAGGACTGGCACCCCTCCCCCGAGCCGGTGCCCATAAGAGAGAAAAGGCTGAAACTGATGACTGAAGCGGCTGAGACCGTTCTTGAAGTATTTATTCCGGGTCCCGGCGAGAACCCGGAGGATCCGCAGGATATGGAGCGCTCCGAGTTCCTGGGTGCCGCGCAGGAGGCGCTGGATTCGGGCGTGGACATTGAGGTGTACTCCACCGACTCCTACCCTTCCGCATTTGAAGAGTGCGCCCCCGTGGCGGAGCAGATTGAGATGAACGGCCGCGAGGTTCTGCCGCTCATGCTCGTCAACGGTGAGGTGAAGGTGTCCTTCTCCTACCCGACCGCCGAGCAGATTAAGCGTTTTGCGCGCGCCCACCTGGTCGCCCAGCCGAAGGCTAACGCGGCAGCTGCTGCGTGCGGCCCCTCCGGCTCCCCGGCGGCGTCGATGATTCCGAACCTGAGCCCCCTGGCGGAGCCCGCCGGTTTCGCGGCAACCCTGGCGGGTAAGGCACCCCAGCCGGTCGGCGGCCCCGAAATCGGCAACCGCGTGAACCTCATGGGTGGCGACACTGGCGACGGTATCCCCACCTCCGGTTCGGTGGCTGTGAAGTCCGGCGGCTGCGGATGCGGTGGTTGCGGCTGCGGCGGCAAGTAAACCCGCCCGACTCTAGCTACATCAACAAAGAAGCGGTGCCCGCCTCCTCATGATGAGGAAGCGGGCACCGCTTTCGCTTAACGAAGCTTAGGTTCACACCCGGCAGCGGCTACAGGAGCCGCGGCGGGCGAACAGTACCTTACTTGATGGAGGTACCGACGGAACCGAGCTGCTGGCAAGCCTCGACCACGCGTGCGGCCATGCCTGCCTCTGCAGCTGCACCCCAAACGCGGGGGTCGTAGGTCTTCTTGTTGCCGACCTCGCCGTCAACCTTCAGCACACCGTCGTAGTTGCTGAACATGTGGCCAGCAACGGGGCGGGTGAATGCATACTGGGTGTCGGTGTCGATGTTCATCTTGATAACACCGTAGGACACTGCGTCTGCAATCTCCTGCTCGGTGGAGCCGGAGCCACCGTGGAAGACCAGGTAGAAGGGCTTGTCGCCCTTGCCGTACTTAGCGCCGACCTCGGTCTGGATTTCCTTGAGCAGCTCGGGGCGCAGGTGAACGTTACCGGGCTTGTACACGCCGTGAACGTTACCGAAGGTCAGAGCAGCCATGTAGGTGCCCTTCTCGCCCAGGCCGATTGCCTCAACGGTCTTGATTGCGTCTGCAACGGTGGTGTACAGGGAGTCGTCGATAGCGCCTTCAACGCCGTCTTCCTCGCCACCAACGGCACCAATCTCAACCTCGAGAACGAGCTTTGCCTTGGAGGTACGCTCGATCAGCTCAGCAGCAATCTTCAGGTTCTCGTCCAGGTCGATTGCGGAGCCGTCCCACATGTGGGAGTTGAAGATGGGGTCTTCACCGCGAGCAACAGCCTTCTCGGACTCTGCCAGCAGGGGCAGGACGAAGCCTTCCAGCTTGTCCTTGGGGCAGTGGTCGGTGTGCAGTGCAATGTTCACGTCGTACTGCTTAGCAACTTCGCGTGCGTATGCTGCGAAGGCCAGGGAGCCAACGACCATGTCCTTCTTGGAAGCGCCGGACCAGTATGCTGCACCACCGGTGGATGCCTGGATGATGCCGTCCGAGCCAGCCTCTGCGAAGCCGCGGATTGCAGCATTCAGGGTCTGGGAGGAGGTCACGTTCACTGCGGGGTACGCGAAGCCCTTTTCCTTCGCGGTCTGCAGCATTTCTGCGTAAACTTCGGGGGTTGCAATAGCCATATGCTGACTCCTTGGATAGATGCGACCGGTTACCGATGCTGGGCCGGTTCACCATATTTTGTTGGCGCGCGAGACGCCTCCTACTCGCACTATTTTACCAAGATACGACTTATTTATCGTTAATTTTTTGTGGGTTTTTTTGGGTTTACTGCAGCGAAATTTCCGCGAATTACCGCGGTAAAGTAGAGGTGTTAATGACTTGATGTCTTCTGTGCGTGCAGGGCAGCGTACACATCACCCGGACGCGATGAAAGGAACCTCCCATGAGCAAGGCGAGCGCTAAAAATAATCCAAAACAGCTCGACGCGAAACGTGAGAAGCGTGCCCGCCAGGCGCAGCGTCGTGCTGAGCGTGAGCATCCGAATGCGGCGGCTATTGCCCCGGTGCGCGCCCAGTTGGATGAGATTCTGGAGCGTAAGAGTCGGCATGTTTTGGGGCATGGCGATATGGCGAAATCCCTTGAGTTGATGGAGAAAATGCGTGATGAGGGTGCGAGTGACCACGAGATTGATGTGGCGCTTGCGGAGGCGAAGCTCCCCTCGGTGGTGCAGGTGGGCCGTAAGTCGTTGATGCGTTGGCCAAGCTGGTGGTGGTTGAATCGTCGCGAGCGTGCGTTGCGGGCGAAGATTGATCGCCTGATGGAGGGCTAAGTCCCCGTTTTGAATAGGTTGTGAGAGCACCCCGTTGTGGGTGCTCTTGTGCTGTGCGGTGGTGGGGTAATTGATTTTTGGACTCAGGGTTCAATTAATCTATTTCACAAAACAATGAAAACCACACAATACAACATGAACCAAATATATTCATAAGATATGCATTATATGTATATAAATTATTACGTGATGTGAGTTATATTTACCTAAATTACCGTGCTATAGTCGTTACAACCCGCAGACGTGTTCCCAACCACATTTCGTGTAGCACGTGCTTCAGACGTAACTATCCAAGGAGGCATAGCGTGAGCACCTCACCGAACAAGAACCCGCAGACTTCTGCAGCGAATCAATACACTAAGCCCCCCACAGACGACCCGTTCGCACACGAACAGGAAGGCTTCCACAAGGGGCTTGGCGCACGTCAGCTCCAGATGATCGCCATCGGTTCCGCTATTGGTACCGGCCTGTTCCTGGGCACCGGTAGCCGCCTGCAGGACGCAGGCCCCATGCTCGCCGTCATCTACGCCGTCATCGGCTTCTTCGGCTACCTGATCCTTCGAGCCCTCGGCGAGCTGATCCTTCACCGCCCCTCCTCGGGCTCCTTCGTCTCCTACACCCGCGAATTCTACGGCGAAAAGGCCGCATTCGTATCCGGATGGCTGTACTGGCTGAACTGGGCAATGACCGCCGTTGCAGACGCCACCGCTATCGCCATCTACATCAGCTGGTTCGGTCGATACAACCAGTTCTTCGCAGACATTCCCCAGTGGCTTAGCGCATTCATCGTCGTTATCATCACCGTGGCTCTAAACCTCATCTCCGTGAAGCTCTTTGGTGAGCTGGAATTCTGGTTCGCACTCATTAAGATTCTTGCCCTGCTGTCCTTCATGGCGGTAGGTATCTGGTACCTGGTCTTCGGTGAACCCATCAACGGCGTCCGCCCCGGTCTGGAACTCATTGCAGCCAATGACGGCTTCTTCCCCAACGGTATTCTTCCCGCTCTTATCGTGGTTCAGGGCGTTGTGTTCGCCTACGCCGGTATTGAGCTGGTCGGCACCACCAGTGGTGAAACCAAGAACGTTGAGAAGGTTATCCCCCGCGCTATCAACACCGTGATCTGGCGTATCGCGATCTTCTACGTTGGTTCCGTGGTTCTGCTCTGCCTGCTCATGCCCTACACCGCATACAAGGATGCAGAGTCGCCGTTCGTGACCTTCTTCGACGCTATCGGCATTGACGGTACCGCACCGATTATGCAGCTGGTCGTTATTACCGCGGCTGCTTCCTCGCTGAACGCTGGACTGTACTCCACCGGCCGTATCCTTCACTCGATGGGTGTTGCAGGTTCGGCACCGAAGTTCACCACCAAGGTGTCCCGCTCCGGTGTTCCGGTGGCAGGTATTCTGCTGACCGGTGTGATTGGCCTCTTCGGCGTTGTGCTGAACTTCTTCGTTCCCGAGCAGGCGTTCGAGGTCGTGCTGAACATCGCATCTGTGGGCACCATGGCTAGCTGGGCGGCTATCGCAATGTCGCACCAGAAGTACCTGAAGCTGGTCGGTGAGGGCAAGTACAAGCGCCCCAACTATCGCGCACCCGGCGGTCGTTTCAGCGACTGGGCTGTGATGGTGTTCCTCGCTGTTGTGCTGGTGCTGATGGCTCTGGATTACCCGGTGGGTACCTACACCCTGGCATCGCTGCTGGTGGTTATTCCGCTGCTGATTATCGGCTGGTACACGGTTCGTGACCGCGTCAACGAGATTGCTCGCGTCCGTGAAGGCTACACCGGTTCCGTGCCCGTGATTGCTGCCCGCCCCGTGGTGAAGAAGCTCGTTTCGGAGCCTCGTACCCACATTGACCTGGGTGACCTTGAGGACGAGGACAACCCGAAGGGTAGCTAACCCGACCGGTTGCCTGTAATCCCGGTAATATCCCGGCGAAGGCGAATGAGGGGGTTCTAGACCCTAGCCCTAGACTCTAGGAGGTCTAGGCTCTAGGAGCTCTAGACTCTAGAACCCCCCTCCCTGCACGTCTTTTCGTGTTCGTTCCGTATTACATCCGTGTAATACATAAAGCAAAGTACATATCTACAGCATTTCTAATACGGTGTGTCCTGCAATATATTTTGAGATAATAGATATCCGCAGTGACCACCAGATGCACAAAGAAGTTTTGTGCAGATATTCAAAGGAGAAAATCATGACTGAACGTCCTAGCGCACACGCGGTGGAATTTGTTGACGTCGCCTCGATGGCGAAGTGGATTCAGAAGGACGGCGTAGGCAACATCATTGCCGGCATGGTCGACTTCCTCGAAGAAGACTTCAAGAAGTGGCAGAGCTTCGACAAGATTCCGCGCGTCGCCTCCCACACCCCCTTCGGTGTGATTGAGCTGATGCCCACCTCCGACAACATCACCTACTCCTTCAAGTACGTGAACGGCCACCCGTCGAACCCGGCACGCGGCTTCCAGACCGTGACCGCATTCGGTCTGCTCGCTGACGTGGACAACGGCTACCCGGTGTTCCTGGCTGAGATGACCCTGCTGACCGCGCTGCGTACCGCTGGCGTGTCCGCCATGGTTGCTAAGCACCTGGCACGCAAGGATTCGAAGAAGATGGCAATGATTGGTACCGGCTCGCAGTCTGAGTTCCAGGCGCTGGGTATGCGCGCTGTGCTCGGCATTGAGGACCTGTCCGTCTACGACGTTGATCCGCACGCGATGGAGAAGTTCCGCCGTAACCTGGAGCCGCTGGGCTTCCGCATCCACCTGGCTAAGGACGTGGACGAGGCTGTTGAGGGTGCAGACATTATTACCACCTGCACCGCCGATAAGCAGCAGGCGAAGGTTCTGCTGGACCGCCAGGTGAAGCCCGGCGTGCACCTGAACGCTATTGGTGGCGACTGCCCCGGCAAGACTGAGCTGGAAAGCGAAATTCTGGACCGCTCCACCGTGTTTGTTGAGTTCCCGCCGCAGACCCGCATTGAGGGCGAGATTCAGCAGAAGGACCCGGACTTCCCGGTGGTGGAGTTCTGGAAGGTTCTGACCGGTGAGGAGCCCGGCCGCGTGTCGGATGAGCAGATTACCCTGTTCGACTCGGTGGGCTTCGCGATTGCTGACTTCTCGGGTCTGCGTTATGCCCGTGCGGCCACGCAGGACACCGACCTGCAGCAGTTCATTGACCTGGTTGCTAGCCCGGATGATCCGAAGGATCTGTACTCGCTGGTGAACGTTAACGTTCCGGTGGGCTAAAGGACTAAGCAGCCTGACGCTGAGTGGCCTTGAGCTGGCGGGCCTGTAGGTGCGCCAGCATGGGCTGCGAGGTTGAGAGTGAATAAAGTGAGGGCTGGGGAGTGGTGACACTCCCCGGCTCCTTCTTGTGAAATTTTCGTATGCACGGATTTTCTAGGGGCAACTTGTGAGCATTCTGCGGCTGGTTCACCCGTTCTGCCCTTCAGCGGGTGTGGCTACTGGTGGGTGGCGATAATTTCGCGCGCCTTCGCTATCTTCGCATCACGATAGGCCTTCAAATCATTCAGCAACGCCTGATTCTTCTCAATCAAAGGACCCTGATAGGACGCCTCAATATCACCCAAACGCTGAGCCAACCTCACCTTCTCACTACATTGAGCTTCAATGGTGGCCAGGCGGATAACCTCCTCCAACACTTTGGGATCATCAGCATTCAGACTGGCCAGTTCTTTGCTCGTCCATTCACCGTCCCCGGTGCGAGGCGTCAACCCTTCCTGACGCTGACAGTCCCACCAATCTGAGCGGGCTTTCTTCCATTCAGGGTCACCCTGCGCGCGCTGGTACGCTTCGCTACGGATACGACCGACGGGGCGGTACTTTTCCTCATCAGCCACATCAAAATAGAGCATATCCAGTTCTTCCCGATGCTCTTCGCGGCAGCTGGCCCTGACGTCTTCAGGGATGCTCTTATAAATCCTATCCTGCTCTTCTCCGACTTTGAGGAACGTAAAATGATTCGCCACATGCTTCACATTCCAGAGGCCATACTGGGCGGCCTTGCCAGAAACCCAGCCGTTTTCTAGAATTTCAAAATCGTATCCTTTTTTCGCGTAGCACTCTTTACGAATCAACAAATGCGCCCTATATGTTATATCTTGGGCCTGGTCACTCATGTCGTATTCATCGAGCGGAAGAGTAATATAGTTATTTTCAAAATCCAGCTGGGCTTTGAGGCCAGTATCTTTAGGCGCAGCGGCACAGGAACTTAAAGCTAAAGCAAAGCAGGCGAGTAGGGCAGCAGATTTCTTCATTGTTACCGACTCCTTTCAGGGGAATGACGCCGCGGTCATTCATATCCACAACTCGCAACCATTGGCGAGCCGAAGCCAGGAAATCCATCGCACACCCCAAACCGAAATTGAGAGTGCAATTCTCACATCTCCTGTGACTTGCATTAACACTAACACCCCTAGGTAATTCCATGCGTGGTTTAAGCCACCCCAACCCCCAACAGAAAGGTTCCGACGCGCACACAACACATCGAAACCTTTAAACACCTCATAAACAGCCACCGAACTACGACGGAATCTGGCCAAACACATGACGGCGAACCCACGCATGCATCGCAATACCCGCAGCCGTCGCCGCATTCATCGAACGCGTCGACCCAAACTGCTCAATCGACAGAGTATCCCTAGCCGCCGCATGCAACTCCTCCGACAAGCCCGGGCCCTCCTGACCAAAAACCAGCACACACTTCTTCGGCAGATCATACGTCTCCAGCGGCACCGAATCCGGAAAAATATCAATACCAATAATCTCCAGACCCTCACCCTGCGCCCACGCCACAAAATCCTCAATCGTCGGATGATGACGCACATGCTGATAACGATCCGTCACCATCGCACCACGACGATTCCAGCGGCGACGCCCAATAATATGGACCTCCTTCGCCAACATCGCATTCGCAGTACGCACCACCGTGCCAATATTCAAATCATGCTGCCAATTCTCAATCGCCACATGAAAATCATGGCGGCGCGTATCCAGGTCAGCAATAATCGCGTCCATCGACCAGTAACGGTACTTATCCACCACGTTACGGCGGTCGCCCTCACGCAGCAGCTCCTCATCCCAATGGTCGCCTTCAGGCCACGGGCCCTCCCACGGGCCCACACCCACCTCAAAACGGGCAGTACCCTGCTCAGTACCCTCAACAGCCTCAGCTACAGCCGCCTCCGCAGGCACAGCCTCAGCAGGTACAGCCTCAGCCGCCTCACGATTCTCAACCATCACAACCACCTTCACGCCAACAACCAGCGCCACTCCGGCGCCCACAGAGCCATCTTACAGACAAAAACCCGCACCACCAGCCACACACAGTAGCCAGCGGCACGGGTTCACCCGCCGCAACGGGAACGTCTTAAAAATTCACGAGATCCTAGTCCAAGCCAGTAGAGACTAGTCCAGGCCCAGCTCATCCTTCGAGTACGCGTACAGGCACGGAACGCCCGCAACCTCTTCCACATGCTCCTTAGCGCCGGTCGCACGGTCAACAATCACAGCAACCGCCACAACCTCAGCGCCAGCCTTACGCAGCGCCTCAACAGCGGTCAGCGCAGAACCACCGGTCGTGGAGGTGTCCTCAACAGCAACCACGCGGCGACCCTCAACGCTCGGGCCCTCCACCTGACGGCCCATGCCGTAAGACTTCTGAGCCTTACGCACCACAAACGCGTCAATCGCACGGTCCTGATCACCAGCGGCACGCATAATCGCGGTACCCACCGGGTCAGCACCCATGGTCAGGCCGCCAGCAGCCTCAAACTCGATGCCGTTCTTATCCAGCAGGTCCAGCATGACCTGACCCACCAGGCGAGAAGCCTCGTGGTGCAGAGTGATGCGGCGCAGGTCAACGTAGTAGTCGGCTTCCTTGCCGGAGGCGAGGACCACGTGCCCGCGCACCACAGCCAGCTCCATAATCAGCTGGCGCAGGCGTTCACGGGCTTCTTCAATGGGGAGGTTTTCAGAAAGCTTAGTCATAGTTCAAGTGTAGCGGCTCACGTGCAGGCGGTGCAGGCTATTCCCTGTGCTATTCCAGCGCTAGGCTATTCCACCACGCGACCCACCGACGGCGGCAACGCGGCACGCAGCTTCGTCAGCATCTCCTCATACTCGGCGGTCGGGTCGGAATCAGCCACGATAGCGCCACCCGCGGCAAGAGTCACCGCGCCCTCATCGTGCGCCACGAGCGTGCGAATCACAATCGACAGGTTCGCCGAACCATCCACCGACACAAAGCCCAGAGCACCCGAATACACGCCGCGAGCGCGACCCTCCAGGCCCTCAATAATCTGCATGGTCGAAGGCTTCGGGGCACCCGTCATCGAACCGCCCGGGAAGCACGCCCGCGCGGCAGCCACCGCACTCACGCCCTCACGCAGACGCGAACTGACCGTAGACACCAGCTGATGCACCGTCGAATAGCTCTCCACGCCCATGAGCACGGGCACGCGCACAGACGCCGGGTCAGACACCGTGGACAGGTCATTACGCAGCAGATCCACGATCATGAGGTTCTCGGCACGGGTCTTCTCATCGGTACGCAACCATGCCGCCGCCGCGGCGTCTTCTTCCGGAGTAACGCCACGAGCGATCGTGCCCTTAATCGGCTTCGTCTGGGCGTTACGCTGCTCATCCACGCTCAAAAAACGCTCCGGCGAAGAAGAAAGCACCGAAAAATCACCGCACCGCAGATACGCCGCATACGGCGCCGCATTGTGGGCGCGCTGGCGGCGGTACAGCTCAAAGAAAAGCTCCGGGCTCGGATTGGGGATGCGCGCGACCGTCTGCGCGGTCAGGCACACCTCGTAGCTGTTACCCTCGTAGATTTCGTGCTGACTAGTACGAACGGCATCCATGTAGGCTTCCGCGGCGGGTGCCGGGAAGAGCAGGAGCTCGGCGAGCTCAGGGGCATTTTCAGGGGCGTTGACGGGAGCATTTTCGGAGGCGCACTCCCCTGCCGCACTCAGCGCCGCATTCAGCACCGGAGTCAGCGCCGCGCTCAGCAGCCGCTCCGCCGCCTCACACCACGACTCATCGCCCACCAGCCAGCTACGCGCTGCAACCCCCGGGCGGGCATGCTCATGCACCAGGTAGCGAACCGCCGGCAACCACAGAGAATCCGGGGTCGGCGCCTCATGCGCCGGCAGGTAGCCCGGCACCGGGTGGCCGTGCTCCATGCCCATGGCGGCACGCGCCTCATAGCCGAAATAGCCCACGTAACCGCCACGCAAACCCGCAGGCAGACCGGTTGCCGCCGCGGTATCCGGGTGCACGCGCGGTGCGCAGGCGAGCGCCGCCTCCAGCTGGGCGAAGGGGTCTTTCCCGCCAGACTCAGCCGCCGCACGCGCCGAATCCACGCGCAGGGGCGACAGCTGCGGCGGGACCACGCCCACATACGAGGCAACCGACATGGGCGACTCCTCGCGCGCGGAATCCAGCCAGAAGGAATACTCGGCACCACCGGTCAGCAGCGGGTACGCCTCCTCGCAGTTCACCGCGAAAGGAAGCGGGCGCACGATAAGCTCCCGCGTCTGCGCATCCCACGGGATGCTCTGCAGAATACTCGGCAGGGCATGAGGGGACGCAGAAGCGGGAGCGTTCGAGGTAGAAAAAATACGGTCCGCGGAAGTTTCAGTCACGGACTCCATTGTATGGCTGTATGGTGTGCAGGCGAACTGGCGGTTTAGTGAACGACTGCGGGTGCTTCGCCGTTTTCGCTGGTCATCGGCAGACCGGCAGCGAACCATGCGCTGGTGCCGCCCGCAATGTTGTGTGCGGCGTAGCCGTGCTCGCGCAGGAAGGTTGCAGCGCGGTTCGAACGGCCGCCACCGTGGCAGATGACGTAGAAGTCTTCGCCGGGTGCGGGCAGTTCAGCCAGACGCTCAGCGATGGTACCGAGGGTGATGTGCTTGGCGCCGGTGGCGTGGCCGCCCTCCCATTCGTAGTCTTCACGCACGTCGATGATGGTTGCGCCTGCGGGAACGTCGCGGGGGTCAATCTGGGGTACAGCAGTCATGGGGTTCTCCTTTGAATTGAATGAGGACGGGCCGGTCGGCACGGTGGGGTGCCGGGTGGGCATAATTGTGGTTCCACTCTATCGCGTTGGGGGTGTGCGGCGCATCTAGCCCGGTATTTGGGGGTTTGTGAGACTCGGAAATGATGCATACGAAAAAATCGAAATGATTTTTCATGCACTGATTGATAGTTCAATCTTTGAAATATATGAACAAAATATGTATACATATGCACCCACAAGGGTATAGACTTAAACACATATTGCCCGGGTCACACAGAACCCCGGGCTTGCACAGAAAAGAATTACCACCATGTCCAACACCATCACAGGTGCCGAACCCAAGGACACCAAGACCTTCTTCGGCCACCCGAGCATGCTCGCGAACCTGTTCACCGTAGAAATGTGGGAGCGCTTCTCCTTCTACGGCATGCAGGGCATCATGATCTACTACCTGTACTACACCGCCGACAAGGGCGGCCTGGGCCTCGACAAGGACCTCGCCACCGGCGTTATCGGCGCGTACGGTGCAGTCGTGTACCTCATGGCAATCCTCGGCGGTATCCTCGGTGACCGCCTCCTCGGCCCCGAGCGTACCCTCTTCTACTCCGCTATCGGCATCATGGCGGGCCACATCTCCCTCTCCCTCATCCCCGGCATTCCGGGTGTGGTGATTGGTCTGCTGCTGGTCGCTATCGGCTCCGGTGGTCTGAAGAGTAATGCCTCCGTGCTGGTCGGCTCCCTCTACTCGGACAACGACCACCGCCGCGACGCGGGCTTCACCATCTTCTACATCGGCGTGAACACCGGTGCACTCATCGGCCCGATTCTGACCGGTTGGGGCTGGAGCACCGGCGGTTTCCACCTCGGCTTTGGCCTGGCTGCTATCGGTATGGCTGCCGGCCTGATTCAGTACTCGCTGACCCGCAAGAACCTGCCCGCCTCCGTACACCACGTGGGCACCCCCTTCACCAGCGCTCAGAAGCGTAACTTCTTCCTGGCACTGGTCGGTATCGTGGTCGTTCTCGGTATCCTGCTGGCAACCGGCCTGATGACCGCAGACAACCTCAAGAACTGGGTCATGGGCTTCATCTTCATCGGCGCTATCGCCCTGTTCGCTCAGCTGCTGACCGCTAAGGACGTCACCGCGGATGAGCGTTCCCGCGTCACCGCATTCATTCCCCTGTGGATTGCAAACGCCGTGTTCTGGGCACTGTACCAGCAGCAGTTCACCGTCATGGCGGTGTACTCGGATGAGCGCCTCAACTGGAACATCCTGGGCATGGAACTGAGCCCGAACCTGGTCAACTCCATCAACCCGATTTTCATCATCGTCTTCGGCATGATGTTCTCCGCCCTGTGGACCAAGTGGGGTGACCGCCAGCCGGTCACCACCGTGAAGTTCTCCGCAGCGCTGATTATTATTGGCCTGGCGTTCTGGATCTTCCTCGCTCAGGCGGGTGTTCAGAGCGTGAACGTCGGCTGGATTGTGCTGATTCTATTCGTCTGCACCATCGCTGAGCTGATTATTTCCCCGGTGGGCATTTCGCTGGCGACCAAGCTCGCACCGAAGGCGCACCGCGTGAACATGATGGCGCTGTACTTCACCTCCGTGGCAATGGGTACCGTGCTGTCGGGTTGGTTGGCTCAGTTCTACAGCATGGAAACTGAAGTTCCCTACTTCACCTGGATGGGTATTATCACCATCGCGACCGGTGTGCTGCTGTTCCTGGTGCACAAGCCGGTTCAGAAGATGATGCGCGGCGTGAAGTAGCCACAAAGTTGCTTATCTACACTGCCAACTCGCTGCTTCGGGCAGCGTGAGCGTGTAGATGTGAGGGCCCAGAATCCTTGAATTACCAAGGGTTCGGGGCCCTTACTATACGCCCTGGTACATGCTCCAGTGTATGCCCCGGTGTATGCTCCCGGCAGTCGGAGCCCCGGAATGTCGAGGGGGGTTCAGGAGGGGCGTTCGGAGCATGTTCCTTAATGAGACAATCCGCGCAGATTTTCTTATTAAGCGCCTTAATAAGAAAATTGAAGTGTATTGTCTTATTAAGACCCCTCAAGCACGACCAGCATTAACGACACCCAGGAGGAGGAACCATGCCCTCAGCCACCACCTGGCCCGCCCTCACATGGGAGCCGCAAACCCCCTGGGTTCACCGGGACGCCCTCGCCTCCCGACGCGCAACGCGCCGCAACTCCGGCACCTTCTCCAGCGCCGTACCCGCTTCCATTGCCGCACTCAACGTCGAACTCAGCCCCGCACTGCGAGCGCGCCTCCAGGAGAACGCCACCGCAATGACCCGCTTCGATGAGCGGCTCCACCACATCGGCGGCATCCCCTTCTCTGCGGTTCTTCTGCGTGGCGAATCCGCCTCCAGCTCGCAGATCGAAAACCTCACCGTTAGTGCCCGCAAGCTCTCACTGGCTGTCCTGGGTGCAAGCGGGTCGAAAGTTGGCGTTAACGCCGAGCTGGTGGCACGCAACGTTCACGCCATGCGTGCAGCCTTGAACACCGCAGAAAACATTAGCGTCGATAACATCCTCGCGATGCACCGCGAACTGACCCGCGGCCTACAGCAGGACTCCGGCGTACTCCGCACCCAGTGGGTGTGGATTAAGGGCGATTCGCCGGTAACCGCCGACTATGTGGCGCCGCATCACGAGAGGGTTCCTGCCGCCCTCGAAGACCTTGTAGCCTTCATGAACCGCCGCGATATTGACCCCCTCGCGCAGGCGGCTATCGCGCACGCCCAATTTGAAACGATTCACCCTTTCACTGACGGCAACGGCAGAACCGGGCGAGCCCTCATCTCCGCGCTCCTGCTCGCCTGCGGCGTCACCCGCCACGTGATTCTGCCCGTCTCCTCCGGGCTGTTGCACGATACCGATGGGTACATTCAGGCGCTCACCGACTACCGTGCAGGCGATGCCGAGCCCATCATCGAGCTCTTCATCGACGCCACACAGAAGGCAATTACCAACGCAGAAATCCTGGCGCAAGACATTGAAACCCTGCGCGATGAGGTGCTGTCCATTGCCCAGCGTAAAACCCCTCTCCTGCGTTCCCTCACCGACCTGTGCTGTACCGAGCCCGCCTTCACCGCACGCATGGTGGAGGAACACACGCGGGGGTCCCGGGCTAGTGTGTATCGCCTCCTCAACCGCATGGTGGAGTTGCAAATTCTGCGTGAAGAACGCGTCAAAATTCAGGGGCAAAAAGTGTGGACTGTCCCCGCTCTCAACCGCGCCCTCGACGACTTTGCAGCACGAGCGGGACGGCGCGGATAGATGCGCCTCCGGGTTCGATAACCCACGCGAAAATTCTGCGGCTGTAGGCGGGTTCCCATGCACGGAACTGTGACGATTTATGTCTCCGCATGAACACACATGACGAACATTAGAGTCAAAAAGGACGTATTAAGCCACGAACAGAAATCTACTAGACAGCCCTCAACCACGGGTCTAAGGTGAATCCATAACAAACCGGAAGGCCCCTTCCGGAACAACCCTTCAACCCTAAGCCGAGGAGAACATCATGGCACTTTACCTGGTAGAACTGACCCCCGCACAGCCGTCCAAGGACGAAGCAACCGCACTCATCGAGACCGTCAACTCGTCCCTGAGCCACGGCGCCGAGCTCATCGAAACCCAGGTCTCCGCAGACCACAAGATTGTCTTCGTCATCGTCGAAGCTGAGAGCACCGCATTCGGCCCCGACCTCACCGCAGCCATCGGTGAGCGCGCAGCCGTCGCAGGCCCCGACGCAGTCCGCCTGGTCGGCGCAGAGCTCGAAGACATCAAGAAGCTCAAGAAGGACGCAGACTACCTGGTTGAGTGGGACATCCCCGCAGAAATCACCATGGAACAGTACCTGACCCGCAAGAAGGCAAACGCCCCCAAGTACGCTGAAGTACCCGAGGTTTCCTTCCTGCGCACCTACGTTCGCGAAGACACCGCAAAGTGCCTCTGCTTCTACGACGCACCCGACGAAGAAGCTGTTGTTCGCGCCCGTAAGGCCGTCAGCACCCCCATTGACCGACTGTTCAAGCTGCACGCATAGATGTGACACTCCCCGCTTAGGAGAAACCCCATGTCCGAGTTCACTCTCGAACCCCTCTACGACTACCCCCAGCGCGAGCAGGTGCTCGCACTCGCCCGAACCCACGCTAGCGCGGTTGACCGTGGCGAGCGTTCCCCCTTCGAGAACCTGCGCGAAATCGCTAAGGACGGCCTGATTACCCTGGGCCGTGACGGCGACTCCCTGGTCCCCCAGGTTTCGGTAGCGTTCGACCTTGCCACCGAGGATGCCTCCACGGCGTTCTCCCTGTGGGCTCACCGCTCCACCATCGCGTTCTTTGACGCTGTGGGCCGCGAGCTGCCCGAGGGTCTGGCGGATGCAACCGTCAGCGGCACCACCGCGATGGCGGCAGCGTACAAGGAGGCTTCGGGCCTGGCACCGATTAAGGTTGAGGGCACTCTCGTTGAGGGCGGTCTGAAGCTGAACGGTTCCGTGTCGTGGGCGTCGAACCTGTACCCGGGCGGCGTGATTGTTCTTCCGGTGGCTGTGCAGAACGCCCCGGAGAGCCACCCGAACCGCTACATCGTGACGGTTCGCCAGAACGTTGAGGGTCTGAGCGTTGACTACCACCGCAACCTGCTGGCACTGAACGGCACCGAGTCTGGCACTCTGAAGTTCGAGGACGTTTTCGTTCCGAGCGAGGACATTCTGAGCGATAACATTGAGGCGTTCTTGCACGATGTGACCGCGCCGTTCCTGCTGGTTCAGTCGTCGTTCTGCTTGGGTCTTGCCGCTGGTGCTCTACAGGAGGCTGCTAAGCATCTGGACGTCTCCCAGGGTGTGTTCCGTCCTGAGTTCCCGCTGATTCTGACGGAGTACCAGAGCCTGCGTGAGGAACTGGTTCGCCTGGCGTCTGAGCCGGAGCGTGCTGAGCGTCGTGACCTGCTGAGCTTGCGTTTGGGTGTTTCGCACTTTGCAACCATTGCTACTCACTTTGAGCTGCAGGTTGTTGGAGGCGCCGGTTACGTGGCTACTTCCCCGACTGCTCGTCGCCTGCGTGAGGCGTCGTTCCTGCCGGTTCAGTCGCCGACCGAAGGTCACCTGCGATATGAGTTGGCGCGTTACGATCACCTGGAGAACCTGCGTGACGCTCTCTAAGCTAATGAGCTACGTATAGCGAGTGTTTTTATTCGCTCTTTGCATCAATACCCCGTATATGCTTTGAATTGCATATACGGGGTATTGATGCATTCTGGGCTATATACGGGATATGGAGCCCACAATAAAAGAAGACTATGCCCTAATTAACGTATCCCTGCTCATATTTATAGGCGTTTAGCTGTGACCTACACCCATATGCGCGTAGAATTATGTGGAATTTTATACACCACCACATTCACCTCAGGAGCTCCCTTTGAGCATCTCTAAAATTCTCGGCTTTGACTGGTCGATTCACGGCGACGGTCGAAGCATTCAGCCCGGTTCCTTCGTCGCCCCGAACGAGCGCCTCGCCTGGCCGATTACTATCGGCATTGGCGCGCAGCACGTGGTTGCAATGTTCGGCGCAACCTTCCTCGTGCCGATTATTACCGGCTTCCCGCCGGCAACCACCCTGTTCTTCTCGGGTCTCGGCACGGTCCTGTTCCTGCTCATTACTCGCGGACGCGTCCCCTCCTACTTGGGTTCTTCGTTTGCGTTCATTGCGCCTCTGGCGGCTGCCATGAACTCGCACGGCCCCGCTGGCGCCCTCGGCGGCATCGTCATGGCGGGTATCGCCCTGTTCCTGGTCGGCCTGATCGTTCAGTTTGCTGGCACCGGCTGGCTCACCAAGCTCATGCCGCCAGTTGTCACCGGCTCGATTGTGGCGCTGATTGGTTTCAACCTGGCAAAGAGCGCTAAGGACAACTTCATGGTGGCACCGGTGACCGCACTGGTGACCCTGTGCTCCATCATCCTGATTTCGGTGCTCTTCAAGGGCATTATTGGTCGCCTGTCTATCCTGCTGGGTGTGGGCATCGGCTACATTACCGCTGTCATTCGCGGCGAGGTGGACTTTTCTAAGATTGACACGGCTGTGCAGACTCAGGGCATTATTGGCCTGCCGCAGTTCCAGACCCCCGAGTTCCACTGGGAGCTCGCTGGCCTGTTCATCCCCGTGATCCTGGTGCTCGTGGCTGAGAACATCGGCCACGTGAAGTCTGTTGCTCTGATGAGCGGCAAGAACCTGGACGACTACTCGGGCCGTGCCCTCATGGCGGACGGTCTGGCAACCACCATCGCCGGGTTCGGCGGAGGTTCGGGTACCACCACCTACGCTGAGAACATCGGTGTGATGGCTGCGACCAAGGTGTACTCCACCGCGGCGTACTGGGTGGCTGCTATTTTCGCGATTGCGCTGTCCATGTTCCCCGCGTTCGGTGCGGCAATTGCGACCGTTCCTGCGGGTGTTCTGGGCGGTGCCGCAACCGTGCTGTACGGCATGATCGGTATGCTCGGTGCCCGTATTTGGAGCGAGAACCGCGTGAACTTCTCGAACCAGATTAACCTGACTACCGCCGCTGTGGCGCTGATTGTGGGTATTGCGGACTACACCTGGACCTTCGGTGAGCTGTCTTTCGCCGGTATTGCTCTGGGTACCGCTGCGACCCTGATTATCTTCCACCTGATGACCTTCATCGCGAAGTACACGAAGGCTGCTGGCGACCCGTTGGAGCCCTTCGATCCTGAGAAGAGCACTGAGGTGCACTAGGCGCCTGACCGCCCGTTGGAGTAATACTCCTGAGGCGTAGGCTGCAGAAAAGCGGCCCGGATGGAAACCAATCCATCCGGGCCGCTTTTGTTGTTAGCCCGATGTTCGATTAGGCCAGGCGGTATGTCGTATTGCGGTTGCCTCGACCACCTTCACGCACGATTACGCCCTCTTGAAGAAGCTTTGTCAGAACGTACCGGACCTGCGGCTTCCGCAGCTCAGCAAAAGGCCCGGGAAGAGCACCCATGATGTCGTCGATACCGGCGGGGTGACGTAGCGAGCGCAGAGCGAGGAGCACCGCCTCCTGACGGCTGCTGGGAACCGTAGGTGACGATTGGCGCGGGCCTGCTTCCGACTTCTGCTTCGGTGAACCGACGTCGGCGGCACGAGCACCAACCAGAGGCTCCCGGCTAATAATCGCGGTAAAACGAATGACCCCATCAATGAATTGGATGGGTTTCAGCCCTGCCTGACGCACCGCCTCCTGGGCAGTGTAGATGCCGCTACCCTCGCCCTCGATGACTCGGTATCCGTCGTCGGGGGTTGTTACGTGCGTGCAGACGTCATACAGGCGGTCGTTCACGCGGGAACGTTCTCCATACTCTTGCAGGCGCTGGAGAGTGATTCCGTATAGACCACCGGGGTTCTCTACAGAGATTCGGTCGGGGAAAATCCTGACGCGCACCTCTTCGGTATCTGCTTTGGGGTTGAGGCTGCGGTGTACGAGTGCATTCGACAGAATCTCACGAAGGGCAATATCGGGTACTTCCTGCCCGTTGATGAGATGCCCATTGGACAGCTCGACAACCGGGTGTGCCAGGTTCCGATTGATCCATGCCAGAGTCTCTTCGAGCATGGCGGGGGTGGGGCCGTCCGCCTCGAATTTGTCGAGGTTGCGAGCTTTACCGTTTGGGTCGATGACGACTCCAGTGACTTTGAGCGAGGGCCTGAACTCTTGGGGGTAAGAACCCAAGGCGTACAGGCCGGCAAGGGAAAGGTTGTCGGTTCCGAGGGCAATAATTCCCTTGCGGCGGAGCACTTCTTCATCGGAGCTTCCAGCAAGGCGGCGTGATTTAGCGCGTACGTCTCGCAGATAAGCAGTTTTGAGGCCTTCGTCTAGGTCAGCTATGGAGGTGTATTCCACCGGCTCCTCATCGAATCCGGTGCGTGTCCGCTGAGCCACCATCAGGTCGGTTTCGTGGCGGCTCATTTCGTGGTCACCGTCGCCGGAACGCACGTACGCTTTACCGCCAATGTAGGCGGGTCGTTCGTAGGGAGGCAGCGGAGGAATTGTGGCAACAAAGATTTTGGTGCCTTCATAGAGGATAGTGCCAGATTCCATGGTGTTCGGCGGCTTGAGGCCCCTGCGGAGCTTGTTGCCGAGGGTTTTTTCTAGGTCTGCAGGGTCGTATACGCCTACAGGTGCAAAGTCATTATTCTCATCGAGTCCACAGATAATGATTCCGCCCGTGGAACTATTGGAGAAGCTACTAAGGGTTGCGTCTAGGCTTCCGGGGTAGCCTCCGTGGGCTTTTTTAACCTCGATAAACTGCGTATCGCTACCGTGAGTACGCAGTAGTTTGATGGTTTCAGTAAGCCATTCGGGGGTCCATTCCACGTTGTTCATACAAAAATTTTAGTCTAGACACAAATCAGATGTAAATCAGACACAAAAATTTGAGTCTAGACATAAATTTTTATGTCTAGACTCAAATTTTTTATGTGTAGACATAAAAGTTTATGTCTGAGTTATGTCTGCGGAGGCTGACCCAGCCGCTAGTGCTGGATAGCAGTGCTAGGCGGCTAGGACCGTTCGGCGAGCATCGCCTCAATCGTCTGCGCCACACCGTCCTCATGGAAGGCCGGGCAGGTGCGCCCCACCTTCGCAATGAGCGCCGGCTGACCCGAGGCCATAGCGAAGCCTTCCCCCGCCCAGCAGAGCATCTCAGCATCGTTCGGCATGTCACCGAACGCCATCACCTCGTGCGCCTCAATGCCGTGGCGTGCCGCGAACTTCTCCAAGATCCGCCCCTTATTCACAGTCTTAGAACCCATCTCAACGAGCGGTTCACCAACTACGCCGCGGGTCACCGACACCAGCGAACCCACCGCCTGATGCACGCGCGCCTGCAGAATATCCGGGTCCATGCCGGGCACACGGATCAGGTACTTAATGACCGGGGTTGAGCCAATTCGTTCCAGGGAATCAGCAATACTCGACTCAATAACGCGGGCGCCCTCAAGCACCTCACCGCCGTCGTGAGGCCCCTGAATATAGACGGTGTCTACGGTTTCCAGGGTGTAGGTGGCGTCGGGGAACATGGGTTCTAGGAGTTCGTGGGTGCGGGCAATCACCGCGGGATCTGCGCCGTTGATCTCTTCTACCTCGTTCGCGCCCAGGTGGTACACCACGGCACCGTTGGAGCAGATGGCGTAGGAGTCGAAGTCGGTCTGCTCGCGCAGGGGCGTGAGCCAGCGGCTCGGGCGGCCGGTAACGAAGACGATATCGATCCCGGCGGCGCGGGCAGCCTCAAGGGCGCGCAGGGTCCGCGGACGGAACCGGAAGTCGTGCCCGATGAGGGTGCCGTCCAGGTCGCTGGCGATGAGTTTAATCATGCAGATATGCCTTCAATGGTGGGGTGTATCGGTGCTGGTCAGTGTACGGTACTGGTCAGGGCGCGGGTCTGGTGGCGCGGGGCTCGTTAGACTGTGCCAGCGAGCCGGTGTGCCGCTATGCCGCCGGTTCCGCGTAGGTGACGGTCAGGAACGCGCGACCCAGACCGTGGCCGAGCAGGTTAAAGTTCACGACGGCGGGGCTGGCATTCTCGTCAATGTCGAGCTTCTCCACATCCACGGCGGTGACGCAGAAGATGTAGCGGTGCGGGCCGTGACCAGCCGGAGGCGCAGCACCCAGGAAGCCCGCCACACCGGCGTCGTTGCGGTGCGTCAGAGCGCCGGCGGGTGCATCCGCGCCAGTGTCAATGCTGGTCACGTTGGCGGGAATGTTGGAGACAGTCCAGTGCCAGAAGCCGCTGGGGACCGGCGCATCCGGGTCGAAGCAGGTCAGCACGAAGGACTTGGTGCCCTCGGGGAATCCGCTCCAGGACAGCTGCGGGGAGCGGTCCTGACCGCCCGCCACGCCGAAGAGGGCGGAGCGCATCCATTCGGGGGCGGTGCCGCCGTCCTGAATGTCGGTGGAGGTCAGGGTGAATTCGGGCAGTTCGGGCATGCCCGCGTAGGGTTCGCGGGGCAGGGGTGCGGTGCCGATGTTGGTCATGGTGCTCCTCAGCGTTGGGGTGCGGGTGGATATGGCGACGCCGGCGGACAGAGTGAGCTATCCGCCGGCGAGGCGTAGATTATTTAGCCGTTGAGTACGGCGGTCAGTTCTTCGCGGGTGGGCGGGTTAGCGCCCGCGCGGGAGACAGTGATGCCGGCTGCGGTCGCGGAGAAACGCAGCAGGTCGACGATGTCTTCGGCGGTCAGTGCGGCAACCTTGGCGCGCGCCTCAGCACCGGCGATACCGCGGTCGAGCAGGCCCGCGATGAGTGCCGCCATGAGGGAGTCACCGGCACCGACGGTGTCCGCAACCTCAACGCGGTGTGCGGGCTGGCTGATGCCCTCGGGGTACTTCTTGGTGAAGGCGATGGGGCCGTCCTCGCCGCGAGTGATGACCATCAGCTCAGCGCCGAGGTCAAGCCACGCGCGTGCGGTGTCGTCGAGGGAGCGGTCGGGGTAGAGCCACTGCAGGTCCTCGTCAGAGGCCTTGACGACGCTGGAGAGGGACACGAACTTTTCAGCCCAGGCGCGGCCCTCATCAACGTTGTGGATGAGGGTGGGGCGGCAGTTCGGGTCGTAGCTGAGCAGGGCACTGTCGCGGGCGGCTTCAAAAGCTGCGGCGACTACGTGCGCGCCGGGTTCGAGCATGGCGGCGATGGAGCCGGTGTGCACTGCATCGGAGGTGCGTGCCAGTTCGGTGAGCTTCTCGGCGACGGATTCAAGAGACCAGGTGATGTCGAATTCGTACTCTGCTGCGCCGTCTTCACCGATGGTGGCCTGGGCGACGGAGGTGCGTTCAGCACTGTGCTCGAAGGGCAGGTTCACCTGGGATGCTTCCAGGTGTGCGTCAATGCTCTTGCCGTAGGCGTCGGGGCCGTAGTGGCCGACGAAGTTGGTGGGGTGGCCGAGGCGGCGTGCGCCAACGGCTACGTTCATGGGCGATCCGCCGGGGTAGGCGCGGGTTTCTCCGTCGTGCTGGTGGACGACGTCTACGAGTGCTTCACCGATTACAGTCAACATGGTTTCAATTCTACTCATGTTTTCCGGGTCGTGACGTGTGTTTTTGTGGGTATTTAAAGTGGTTTTGCTTTCCCTTTTGAGGGCTTATGTTGGCTTGCCGTGTGGGTTCACAAACTGCCTTCTGTCTCTTCTGACTTTTAGCCTCAATATCGCTAATTTTGAGGCTCTGAAGGGGTCCGCACGGGTTAGACTTAAACCGACGCCGGGTCTTAACGCCCGGCACGGTATTGACGCGACAGCATCGTCGCGCCTACCCTCCAACGACGAAGTTAGGAAGAAGGTCATACGTGACGACTGCAACCGCTACCTGGGTTAACCGTGAGGCTACCGCAGAGGAGCTGATCCCCCTCATCGGTAAGCTGCACCGCGAGAACGGCGTGGTGCTGAGCATTCACGGCCGCAGCCTGGTCAACAAGTCTGTCATTGAGCTGCTGAAGCTGCACGATTTCGTATCCCACATCGACGGTGCGCCCCTGAACCCCGCGCACTCCCTCGAGCTGGTTCGCGCCCTGGTTGAGCTGAACCTGGGCGCGTGCTCGATTAACATTGCTGCTCTGCACAAGGCACACCACGAGGCCGGCTCCCCCGAGCTGTCCATGTGGCTGCCCGAGCAGCTGGGTTCCTCCGTGAACCACCAGGGTGACCAGCCGAAGGAGCAGGACGTTGTGCTGTACGGCTTCGGTCGTATTGGTCGCCTGCTGGCTCGTATTCTGCTGGAGCGCTCCTCCTCGCCGCTGGGTTCTGGCCTGAACCTGCGCGCTGTTGTGGTGCGTAAGAACGGCGATAAGGACCTGGTCAAGCGCGCATCCCTGCTGGAGCGCGACTCGGTTCACGGCCCCTTCAAGGGCGTTATTGAGGTGGACGAGGAGAACAGCACCATCATCGCTAACGGTGTTCCGGTTCGCTTCATTTACTCCTCCGACCCGACCACTGTCGACTACACCGAGTACGGCATCAAGGACGCTCTGCTGGTGGACAACACCGGCCGCTGGCGCGACGTTCCGGGCCTTGAGCAGCACCTGAACCGCCCCGGCATTTCTCGTGTTCTGCTGACCGCTCCCGGTAAGGGCGACATGAAGAACATCGTGTTCGGCGTGAACGACAACGTCATCACCGATGAGGACAAGATCCTCTCCGCAGCATCCTGCACCACCAACGCGATCACTCCGGCACTGAAGGTTCTGGATGACGCATACGGTGTTGAGCGCGGTCACGTTGAGACCGTTCACGCATTCACCAACGATCAGAACCTGATCGACAACTTCCACAAGGGTGACCGCCGCGGTCGCTCCGCTGTGCTGAACATGGTCATCACCGAGACCGGTGCAGCGAAGGCTGTTTCGAAGGCTCTGCCGCAGCTGGAAGGCAAGCTGACCGGTAACGCAATCCGCGTTCCCACCCCGGACGTCTCCATGGCAATCCTGAACGTGAAGCTGACCAAGCCCGCAGGTTCCGCTGAGGAACTGAACGAGCTGTTCCGCCGCGAGTCCATCGACGGCGAGCTGCGCCGCCAGGTGGGCTACTCGGATTCCCCCGAGGCTGTTTCCACCGACTTCGTGGGTTCCCGCACCGCAGGTGTTGTGGACTCGCTGGCTACCGTGGTGACCGATGACTCCGCAATTGTCTACGTCTGGTACGACAACGAGTTTGGTTACTCCTGCCAGGTGATTCGCGTTCTTGAGCGCATGGGCGGCTACGAAGTGCCCTCCTACCCCGCTAAGTAAGCTACCCCAGCTCATCTAGCACACATATAACAAACCCACCGGTACATATAGCCATTTGGCTATATTGCCGGTGGGTTTGTTTATGAGGTTATATGCGCAAATAAGGGGTGTCGCACAGAAGCTCAGAAGAGCTACGCGAGCGGTGAATTACGCCTTACGGCGGTACACCACACCCTGATGCGCCCGCAGCGTGAAGCTCGAAGGCACCGGGCGGTTTGCCGCATCCACCAGATTAGAGGGAACCGTCACGGTCACATCCTTCGAGCCGGTGTTCAGAGCAGCCCAACCACGAGTAAAGGCACGAGTCTGAGCGGTCTTCTGAGCGATAATACCGCCGACCGGATCTCCCAGGTCGTAGGAGAGCTCCGGGGCGTGCGGGATCTCGTCGTAGGCGTCGTGGTGGGTTGCACTGATGCCGGTGAAGGCACCTCCACCGAACACCCAGAAGCCCGCCAAACCGTAGAGGAAATTCTCATCCGTGCCGGTAATCGGAGCCTTGCGGTCGCTGAGCGGGGTACGCAGAATCGTCACCTTCTTCTGCGAGGCGGCGCTACGGCCACCCAGACCCGCAAAAGTAGCCCCCAGGTTCACGTCGCCCGCCGAGCCGTTCGCAATCTCACGACCCTGCATCACGGCATAGGGCGAAGACAGGTAGTCGTTCGGACCCCAGCCGAGCCACACCTCCTCAAAGCCGCCACCGTAGGCGCTGTGACGCTCCCACTTACCGTAACGCAGACGAGACTCAGCAATATTGGGCACCAGAATCTTGCCGATCTTATTCAGCTCAATACCGGCGTAGGCGACCAGAAAATCCAGGTGCTCACGGATCTTCGTCATAGACTCCACGCCCTGAATGGGCAGGTCCAGACCGTAGTAGTCGTTCTCCACGTCGTTATCAGCCATGACCCCGTCGAAGGGTGAGTCGCGCATTTCGCGCACCACAGCATCCACCCAGTGCCAACGGTAGTCAGCGTTCCACACCTGCATCTGGAAGTGCTTGGGGTAGCCCTTCCACTCGATACGGTCGCCGTTGAGGCGGTGGGCGAAGAAATCCTTACCGGAGTTCGCCATCGACTGCGCCAGCGGGTAAGACACACCCGACGAGTAAATCGGGCCGGGCTCATAAGAGCGGGTGGAGGACAGGCACTTGTACGCCAGCACCACCATTTGAGGTGCACGCTTCTTCAGGTAGCGTGCCGCGTCCAGTTCCCAGGGCTGCAGGATTGCGACAGAGTAGTTCTTGACCGCAAAATCGAGCTGCTGCTGGGTAATGGGCTTACCGCCGTAGCGGACCCAGGCACCAAATTTGCCGGGTCCGCCCAAGCGGGTGAGTTTATTCGCCATCGTACTCCGGGTCGAATTCGGGGGCGCGAGGGGGCAGCTTGCCCAGCTCGCGGTAGATCGTGTTGTAGCGGTCCATGACCAGTCGCAGCTGGAAGAAGCTGACGATACGGTCGTAGGCGTTCACACAGTAGCGTTCGTAGATGCTGGGCTCCTCCATAAGGGTGCGCAGCGCCGCCGCGAAGCCGTGAATATCGCCGGGGATGGTCAAGATACCGCAGTTACCGATTTCGTGGCCGTCGGGGGCGACCAGCACATCGTCGATGAGCTGGGACATACCGCCCACGTCGGTGCTGACCAGCGGGATGGACGCAGCCATCGCCTCGAGCGCCACAATCGGCTGACCCTCATTGTAGCTGGGCATGAGCAGCAGGTCGAAGCGGTCGAGCATCGCACGCACGTTCACGGTGCCGTGGAAGGTGATGTACTCGCCCATGTTGAGCTCTTCGATGGTGCGCAGGCACAGTTCGTAGTACTCGGGCAGGTGGTCCTTGGGGCCGAGCACGTCCAGGTGGAAGTTCACCAGGCCCTGATCGCGCAGCACCGCGAGGGAGCGAATCAGGTCGGTCAGGCCCTTAATGGGCACCACGCGGGCAATGAACACGAAGCGCCACACGTGGCCGCGGCCCTCAGCGAGGATGCGGGCACGCGCCGCCTGGCGGGCGTAGTAGGCTTCCGCCACGGACTCGATGAGCATGCCGTTGGGCAGAATGATTGCGCGGTCCTTCTCACCCTCGTTCATCTGGTCGATGGGCGCGCCAATACCGCGTGCCTCTTCCAGAGCCTTGGGGTACAGGTAGGTTGCCATGTCGGCGCTGGGGTAGCAGAAGCGTCCCATTTCGACGAACCAGACGGACCAGGCACGCTCGTCGAGGGTGACCGGGCCTAGGCCGGGGTGCTCACGCTCCTCGTGGAGGAAGGCGTAGTCGGTGGTGACGGGCTTCGCCATGTTGCGTTCGAGCTTGGTGTTCACGGTGTCGCGAATGTACAGGTTGTGCTCAGTCAGCAGGAAACTGGTGCCGTGGTCGCGTGCGGCTGCGGCGGCGATGAGTGCCGCGTAGCCGGTGGTGTGGGCGTGGTAGACGCGGGCGTGCGGCATCCGCTCGTGCAGGATCGCAAAGAGGATGGAGACGAAGTCGCGCACCTTCCAGAAGAGCTCGCCGAAGGGCACCTCGGAGAAGAAGCCCAGACCCGCAATCGCCTGCATGAACTCGCGGGTTCCGAAGAGGCCGAAGAGGTTGTAGCTGCGGGTTGCGGGGTTGATGCCCTCGTCGTAGAGCTTCCAGAGGGGGTTCACGTCGCCGGCGATGAGGGCACTGAAGCCATCCATGAGGCGGTTAGTGAGCGCCTGACGCTCCGCAAAGCTCATGCGCAGTGCGGAGGGGTCGCAGGCTTCCGCAAAGGCCTCGCGGTTGACTTCCAGGCTCAGGTACAGCACCTTGACCCACTTGACGTTCTCGGGCATGCCGTAGAGGTCTTCGTGGGGGGAGTTCTTATCCCAGGCGATGTGAATAATGCCGTAGGTCAGATCCGGGTTTTCGCAGACGATATCGTGCACCACCGCGGACACACCACCCTTGAGGTAGGGGTAGGTGGATTCCATGATGATGGCGACGTCAACGTCCGGGTATTCGGGGTCGCTGTAGTGGGGGCCGGGAGCCGGAAGCTGCAGCGGCGCATAGTGGTTTCGGTACATCTGTTCAGTCATTGTCGTGTGTATCTTTCGCGGACCGTGCGGTTCTTACCAGGCGAGGGCTCGACGCCAGAAGAGGGAGTACTCGGGTGCTGCCCACGCCTGACGGTAGACGCGGTAGCATGCGAAGGCGAGCACTGTCTCGCCCACGATGATGGGCAGGTAGCCGGTCTCGTTGGGCAGGATCATGAAGGAGATGAAGAGCAGCACCAGGTGCGCTGCGGAGAGCAGCTGCACGGTGACGTACATGGTCATGTACTCGATCTGGTAAATCAGCAGTGCCACTGCAACGAAGAGGAACGCCACGACCAGGCCGGAGAGCGCCAGCGGGTAGGACTGCGGCAGGAAGATGAACATCAGGATGCCGGTGACGATAGCACTGGCGATGTAAATCAGCAGGGAGTTGCGGATAGCGTGGTTGGAGGTGCGCAGAGCCTTGGATGACTCCGCCTGAACACCCTTGTAGGGCAGGCGGTCGAAGATGGTCCACAGGTGCTGGATGCTTGCGTTGACGCGGTCTGCCTCCACCACGAAGAAGTAGTTGTAGGCGATAACGCAGGGGATCAAGCTCAGGTAGATTGCCACAACGTTGATTTCACCGCCGGTGACCAGGAAGAGCATGTACTTATCAGCCCAGATGATGGAGCCGGTGAAGAAGCCGCGCAGGGCGTCGAGCGCAATGTCCTTGAGCGGGATGCGCGCGAAGTGCAGCAGGTGCACCAGGTCCTTACCGAGGCTCACCAGCAGGATGAGCGAACCGACCAGCGGCGGCAGGAACCAGATGACGGGGTAGCAGTACAAGGCAAGAGTGTAGCCAAGCCACGCGATGAACCAGATGATGCGGTTCTTCGCGAGGTTCGGGATGACCAGCAGCTGCGCGAACGCAATGTTGAGAACGCCCAGGACGAAGAACGCACCGAATGCAGTCGGGCTCCAGTGAAGAACGAGGGCGACCGGAATTGCGAAGAGCAGCACCAGCGGCATGGTCATGAAGAAGAGATAGAGCCAGTTGCGGGTGAACGCGGTCAGGTCGGTAATGTCCTGGAACTGCGGCTCGGACATGCGTGCGCGTACGGCTCGTGCTTCGGCACGCTTGAGCTGGTGCTCAAGGGTTTCAGCGTGAATACGCAGGCCTTCGCGGGCGTCCGCAATCTTCTTGTGCTCCATCTGGATAGCACGGTAAAGGGGCAGGCAGGCTGCCTGGCTGAGCCAAGGAACGGTAATGGACGCCGCCAGAATCACCTGAATCAGGGGTACACCATCAAGGTTGTACCGGTTAATGGTCGGGGTGACCATGGGGAAGACGGTGGTCAGCAGGGCGACCGGAGAGACGTAAAGCAGAAAGTTAATGAGGAGGCGCCATGCGCTGTTGCTTTTTTCCTCAGTACCGTGGTTGGTAGACAATCTTGCAGACTTTCAGTCGATAATCGTAAAGATTAGGGGCAGTGTGTTTGAACAGCACCGTGTGACGCGCCAGGGGAAAGAGTCGTCGTACCGAGAAGTGCCGGGTCCCCATGGCTTGCGCTGATGCCGCCGTGAATCAATATACGGCATATATCAACTAAAACCTTTGGTTTCCTTAACCCTCTACTTGATATTTGGAGGGATTTAGGACACACCCATATAATGCGCGTCACACAAGAATGCAAAACATCTAGTGAGAGCAATATTCTATGCAATATACGCGGGGTGCAACAACCTTGATTTGGGTGCTCCACGCGAGGTGCTGACGCGCTGGCACACCGGCACAAGGTTCACCCAACCAAGGATCCCCCGCACTACCTGTGCATGCACCATGTGTCCCTGCGCAAAAGCATCCCGGCTCCTCCCACAGGGAGGGAACCGGGATGCTCTAAGCGACCCTAACGGGCCTTAGCTATTTAGGATGCACTCGAGAGAGTACGCAGTGCCACGGACACTACAGCCAGACGCGGGTGACCCGTGACGTCCAGAGCGGCCTCGCCAATCTCCTTCAGGATGCGGTCGATGTTACCCACGCGGGTCGGGTGCTCTTCAATCCAGGTAGCCAGTGCCTTCTGCGCACCGTCCACGGTGGAGAAGTCACCCTTCGCGCCCTCTGCCACAGACAGTGCCAGACCTGCAGCGGTCTCGTAGAGGCTGCCGCGCAGTGCCTGACGTGCCAGGATCTCCCAGCGGTCGCTGCGGGGCAGGTCGGAGATGAGGCCGAGCAGCTCGTCCACCTTGAAGCGGTCGTAGGTTGCGAAGTAGACCGGTGCCAGCGAGGTTGCCTCGAAGTCGTGGTCGCGTGCCGAACGGATGACGTCCAGCAGGGCGTAACCCTCGAAACCGCGAATCCAGATGACGATGAGTTCCTCGGGCAGGCCCCATGCCTCGCCTGCGTCGCGCTTTGCACGAACACGCTCGCGGGAGGTACCGGAGAGGTACTCGGGCAGGTTATGGCGCATCTCGACGACGGAACCGAAGGTCTCCAGCAGCTCAGAGATGCTGGTGCCAGCAACCACGCCACGCTCGGTGATGAACCAGCGGACAGCACGATCCAGAACGCGCTGGTTGTCGCGCAGAACGGTGAACCATGCGTCCAGCGGGGTCTTCGGGGGCAGTTCGCGGTGCAGCTTAGCTGCGGTGCCCAGCTCGAAGAGCTCGCGAGCGACGATGAAGGCGCGTGCGACGGAATCGATACCGACGTTGAACTCCTCCATCACGCGGTATGCGAAGGTGATACCGCCAATGTTGACCAGCTCGTTAGCGACGCGGGTGCAAATGATTTCCTTACGCAGCGGGTGCGAGTCCAGGTGCTGACCGAAACGCTCGACCAGTGCTGCCGGGAAGTAGCTGCGCAGAACGCCTTCCAGGTAGGGGTCGTCCGCGAAGTCGGTCTGCTCCAGTGCGTGGGTGAGGTAAATCTTCACGTACGCAGCCAGGACGGACAGCTCGGGGCGGGTCAGGCGGTCGCCGGTGGTCTCCAGACGCTCGTCCAGCTCCTCGTCGGTGGGCAGGAACTCGACGGCGCGGTTCAGGCCGGCGTGCTCTTCCAGGTCGTGCATGAGGCGCTTGTACAGGTTGGTGCCCAGGAAGGAGCCGTGGAACTCACCCTGCAGCAGAACGTTCTGCTCAACGTTGGTCTCGAGGACCTTGCCGCCGACCTCGTCCTGCAGGGACTCGATGAAGGAAGCACGCTCTTCGCTGGACAGCTCGCCGTGTGCCACGAGGCGGTCCACCAGAATCTTGATGTTGACCTCGCGGTCACTGGTTTCCACACCTGCGGAGTTGTCGATTGCGTCGGTGTTGAGGATGACGCCGTTGAGCGCAGCCTCAATACGACCCAGCTGGGTGAAGCCGAGGTTACCGCCCTCGCCAACAATCTTGGCGCGCAGGTCCTTACCGTTGACGCGCAGTGCGTCGTTAGCCTTGTCGCCAACCTGTGCGTTGGTCTCGGTGGATGCCTTCACGTAGGTACCGATACCGCCGTTGTAGATCAGGTCGACCGGTGCCTTGAGGATTGCGGAAATCAGCTCGGTCGGTGCCAGCTCGGTGACGGACTCATCCAGGCCCAGAACCTCGCGCACCTCGGGGGTGATCTCGATGGACTTCAGACCGCGAGAGTACACGCCACCACCGGCGGAAATCAGGTCGCGGTTGTAGTCCTGCCAGGAGGAACGGGGCAGGTTGTACAGGCGCTGACGCTCGTCGAAGGACACTGCCGCGTTCGGGTTCGGGTCCAGGAAGATGTCGCGGTGGTCGAATGCTGCGACCAGGCGGGTTGCCTTGGAGCGGAGCAGACCGTTACCGAACACGTCACCGGACATGTCGCCGATGCCGACTGCGGTGAACTCTTCGGTCTGAGCGTCGTGGCCGAGCTCAGCGAAGTGACGCTTGACGGACTCCCATGCACCACGTGCGGTGATGCCCATAGCCTTGTGGTCGTAGCCGACGGAGCCGCCGGATGCGAAGGCGTCGCCCAGCCAGAAGCCGCGCTCCAGGCTGATTGCGTTTGCGGTGTCGGAGAATGCTGCGGTGCCCTTATCCGCTGCAACCACCAGGTAGTAGTCGTCAGCGTCGCGTGCTACAACACCTTCGGGGCGGACAACGGTCTCGGAGCCGTCGGTGCCAACTGCGAGGTTGTCGGTGACATCCAGCAGGGAGCCGATGAAGACCTTGTAGGACTCGCGGCCCTCGGTGATCCATGCGTCACGATCCACTGCGGGGTCGGGCAACTGCTTGGGGTAGAAGCCACCCTTCGCGCCGGTGGGGATAATGACGGCGTTCTTCACCATCTGGGCCTTGACCAGGCCGAGCACCTCGGTGCGGAAGTCGTCACGGCGATCCGACCAGCGCAGGCCACCACGTGCGACGCTACCGAAGCGCAGGTGAACACCCTCAACGCGCGGGGAGTAGACGAAAATCTCGAACTTGGGGCGGGGCAGGGGTGCGAAGTCAATCTCCTGCGGTGCCACCTTGAACGCGAGTGCGGGGCGGTCAGCAAGGTATGCGTTGGTGCGCAGGATAGCGCGGATGACCTTGCCGAGGGAACGCAGGTAGCGGTCAGCGTCCAGGGTGGGGATCTGGTTCAGTTCCTCAACCAGGGCTGCTTCGATTTCGTCACGGCGTGCGTTGCGCTGCTCATCGTTGAGACCGTTGTTCGGGTCGAAGCTGACCTCGAAGAACTCGACCAGGTGCTTGGTGATGGCCGGGTTTGCGAGCAGGGTGTTCGACATGAAGGACGGGGTGTAGCCCAGGCCCAGCTGAATCAGGTAGTGGTTCAGGGCACGGAACAGACGTACTTCCTGCCAGGTCAGGCCCTCAGCCAGGATCAGGCGGTCCAGGGTATCGGACTCGCGCTCACCGAGCAGGTAGGCGTTCAGGGCATCCTCGTACAGGGAAGCCACAGCGTTTGCGTCCACGCCCTCGGGGAATTCAACTCCGAAGTCGTAGAGGTAGCCGTAGTCTTCGCCATCCTCAGGCTTGAACTCGTAGGGCTTCTGATCAACAACGACCAGGCCCATATTCTGCATAACCGGCAGAAGCTCGGTGAGGGTGTGAGGTGCGGACAGGTAGGTCTTCAGTCGGGTGGTGTTGGCTTCGCCGGCTTCAACCTTGATTGCGGCGGGCTTCTGGCCCGAGAGAGATTCAAGAATCACGATATCCTCGATTGCTTGTTCTACTGTGTAATCGGCTCGGTAGGCTGCGCTAGTCGCATCTGCCCAGGCTGATGCGAGTCGGCGGCCTGCCGCTCCGGGTTTCCATGCCTCAATAGCAGCTGCGGTTGCTTCCACCCAGGAGCGGGCGGCTTCTTGCAGTCGCTTTTCGAGAGCTTGATGATCCGTCTTCGGCACATCGTTGGGGTTGGTGAGCCGAATGCGGAAAAATAGACGCGCCAACGATGAGGAGGACAGGTACACCTCATGGTCGATGGCACTAAGATCAAATTCCTGTTGGAACACCCGCTGGATACGGGAGCACACGTTCGTGTTGTAACGATCCCGAGGCAGGTACACCACGGCGGAAATAAACCGGTTGAACCGGTCAGCGCGCAGGAACAGGCGGGTCTTGCGGCGCTCCTCCAGGCCCATGATGCCGCCGAACGTATCGGTCAGATCATTAGCGGAAGCGTGCAGCAGCTCCAGGCGCGGGTAATCCTCCAAGGCACCCAGAAGCGCCTTGTCAGAGTAAGAACCGGGGTGGTAGCCGAGGCGGCGGCGCACCATCGCGATACGCTCACGCACCAGCGGAGTCTCAATAGCGGGCAGTGCGTACGCCTGGCGGGTGAACAGGCCCAGAATGACGTACTCACCAATCACGCGGCCATTCAGGTCGAAGCGGCGCACACCAATGTAGTCCAGGTAGTCGTTCCGTGCGACAGTGGAGCGGGAATTCGCCTTCGTGATGTACAGGGGGCGCGGGAACAGGGCACGCTCCAGGGTCTCACCCGAAAGGGGGATGCGGCTCCTACCCTCCGTGGTGCGCAGAATACCGAGCGCCGAACCGGGGCGGTCCACCAGCGAAATAGCGCCGGAGGTGCCATCCAGCACACGCTCCTTAACACCCATGAACACGAAGTTGCCGCGGGTCAGCCAGCGCAGGAAGTCCTGTGCCACCTCCACCCGGGATGCAGGCTCCACACCGCGCGGGTTGGCGGCATAGGATTCCTCGCCGTGACCCAGGGTTGCGCCGCGCAGGTCGTACATGGACTGCGCCAGGTCAAAAACGCGGGCGACCATGGCATCCAGGTCGGTGTGACAGGCGCGAACATCAGCGAGGACGCGCTCAACTTCCTTCTCGCAGCGGCGCTGCTCTTCCTCAGTGAGGTAGCGGGTCAGGCGAACCGCAATCCAGGATTCAATAGCGACAGTGGTACCCGCCGGGGCGTTCTCGCTGAGCTTGAGGGAGGGCACGCCAAGAGTGGCGGTATCACCGCTGGCAAGGTTGCCGCGCATGCCGGTGCCGCGCAGGCTCAGGAGGGTACCGTCCGGGCCGCGTTCAGCGAGGAAGGTAGGGTGAAGAATGGTGACGAAACCACCAAAGTGCGCGGCAAGGCATGCGGTCAGGGAGCTGACGATGTGCGGCATGTCGTCGGTCGCGACGTATAGGGTGGTGTTGTACTCGTCGTTGCGTGCGGCAACGACAGCGGTCTTGGGCAGGCGGATTTGAGCCAGCGCACGGTGGGTGCGAGCCAAATCCTCTAACTCTGCCGGGGTGAACTCTTCACGCTCATCTTCGGGGCTGTTCAGGAAATACTGCTCGACCCATGCATCGGCGCCAGCGAAGTGTGCCATAGCCTTGTCAGTCATTGACAATCTATCCTCCGAATATCGGTATCACTTCACTGTGACGGTGTCTGTGTGGTCTCATGTGCGCGCCGTGGCGCGCGAGCACTTATACCAAGCTTATACCTTCGAGGTGTTTCTGTCAGACATATCGCTCTTGTGGGCGTAGAAATTATTTTTATCTTCTTCCCAACTCCAGCGCGCATTTGGTACGGGTTCAAGAAAGTAGGTGCATCTTACGAGGCGGACACGTACAGTGAAACTATGAGTTTGCGTACTGAATCTTTCCTGATGGGCCTCATTGGTGATGGCATCACCTCTTCCCTGACCCCTCCCATGCATGAGGCGGAGGCGGACGCGCACGGGGTGCGCTACCTGTACCGCCCCGTCGACCTGGACGCCCTGAACCTGGATGGCGCCTCCGCCCCGGCGCTTCTGGATGCGGCGGCACTGCTCGGCTTTAACGCTTTCAACATCACGCACCCGTGCAAGCAGTCGGTCATGGAGCACCTGCACGAGCTTTCGGATGCGGCACGTGCCCTCGGCGCAGTCAATTGCGTGGTGATTCGCGAGGACGGCAGCTTCTACGGCGATAACACGGACTACTCCGGGTTCATTGCGGGATTGAAGCGCGGCCTGCCACAGGTGGCGGAGGATCCGGCGTGCCTGGAGCACGTGGTGCAGCTGGGTGCCGGCGGTGCCGGTAGCGCCACGGCGTACGCACTGTGCCGTCTGGGGGTGCGCCGCCTGAGCCTCTTCGAGCGTGACGCGGCGAAGGCGCAGGGGCTTGCGGAGCAGCTGGGCGAGCTTTTCCCGCAGACTCGGATCGAGGTGCTGACCGACGATGAGCGCTTGATTGAAGCTCTACTACAAGCTCAGGGTTTGGTGAACGCAACCCCGGTGGGTATGCACGTGCATCCGGGTATGCCGTTGAGCGAGTCGGCGCTGAGCGCCGGGGTGTTGCGTGAGGGCCTGTGGGTTGCGGACGTCATCTACCTGCCGCAACAGACGCAGCTGGTGCGCGCGGCGCGTGCCGCCGGGTGCGAGGTGCTGACGGGCGGCTACATGGCGGTGGGTCAGGCGGTGGATGCGTTCCGCCTCTTCACCGGACTGGAACCGAACGCTGAGCGTATGGCGGTGCATTTTGAGGTGCTGATTGCGGCTCAGCAGGGGGCTTAGAAGGTTAAACATACAGGTGGGGTTGGATAGATATCTATCCAACCCCACCTGTATTTATTCTATATACAGAATATATTGTTCGGGTTATGCATCCAGCTCAGCCAGGGACTTCTTGTACCCTTCACGAGCCGTCAGCGCGCCCAACGCCACGAGCGCGCACATGGCGACCGTGAACACGGCGGGCAGCACCGCGTTATGCAGGTCGGCACCGGCGAGGCTCGTTGCCACGGCGGGCGCCACGCCTCCAGAAATTGCGAAGCCAATCTGGGTGCCCAGCGCCAGGCCGGTCACGCGCACGCGGGTCGGGAACATCTCCGCGTAGAAAGCGGGCCACACGCCGTTCGCCATGGAGTACAGCGCACCGTGCATGAGCACGCCGTAGGCGAAGATACCCACCCAGTTACCCTCGGTAATCGCGCCGAGGTACGGGAACATCAGCAGGGACGAAGCAACCGCACCGATAATGAACACGGGCTTACGACCGATCCGGTCGGCAAGCATGGCGGCGAGCGGAATCGCAATCAGGCCGAGGGTGTTGGAGGCGACCGGCACCAGCAGCATGGTGCTGCGATCAAGGCCGTATCCCTTGGTGGCGAAGGAGAGCGCGAAGGTCGTGAAGACCATGTTCACGGTGTTGACCATGGCGCACACGGCAATGGTGAGCACGGCGCGCTTGTGGTGCTTGAAGACCAGCATGAGCGGGGATTCAGTGAGCTTTTCGCGCTGCAGGTAGGCGGGCGGCTCGGAGAGGGTGCGGCGAATCAGCCAGGCGGTCACCACCACGAAGGCGGAGAGCCAGAAGGGTACGCGCCAGCCCCAGCTGAGCAGGTGCTCGTCCGGCAAGGCGGCGAAGGGAATGAACACGGCGGTTGCCAGCAGCGAGCCGAACTGGGTGCCTTGCAGGGTCCAGCTGGTCGTGAAGGCGCGCTGATGCTCGTTGGCGTGCTCCAGGGAGATGGAGATGGAGCTTGCCTGCTCACCGGCGGCGGAGAGGCCCTGAATCATGCGGCAGATGACCAGCAGGGTGGGGGCGAGGATACCCGCCTCGCTGTAGGTCGGCAGGCAACCGATTGCGAAGGTGGCAAAGCCCATCAGGAAGAGCGTGAGCATCAGGACAAATCGGCGGCCGTAGCGGTCACCGAGGGGTCCAACAATCATGGCGCCGAAGGGGCGCACAACGTAGGCGACGCCCACAACCACCATGGACTTGAGGATGCCGATGGCGGCAGTGTCTTCGGGGAAGAAAATACGGTTGAGCACGATGGCGGCGGCGGTGCCGTAGACGGCGAAGTCGTAGTATTCGAGGGCGGAGCCTATCCAGCTGGCGAGGGCGGCTCGTCGTGGTGATCGGGCGGGCGCGTCGGTGCGTCGGCTCATGGGTGGCTCCTTCGGTGCTATACCCGTTGGGAGGGGCGGGGCCGCGGTGTGGGCGGCCCGTGCGGTTTGTCAATGTGCCCTTCCAGTCTAGGGAGCGCACCGCCTGTTTTCCATAGGTTAACCTAAGTTCCCAGAGTGTGAAGTAAGAAGAAATACGGAGACGGAGTGAACGGTAAAGAAATTTGTAATTTCAAAAATACGCGACAGGACTTTCGCACCCCAACCCACGTAAAGTGAATATCACCTCGGCAGGAGTGTGCCTACCGAGCAGTCAAGCCGACCAAGATAAAGCTGGTCGGCATTTTTAGTGTCCAATTCATTTTGCGGTAGCCCCGCACTATGGACTTCCCGGGAGGTTCATAGTGCGGGGCTACCGCCTTTCCGAAAGGATTTTATTATGTCCAAGATTGATCAGGCGATTGCATGGATGGAGCAGCGTAAGGGCAAGGTGACCTATTCGATGGATTATCGAACTGGCCCGCATTCTTACGATTGTTCTTCGGCTGTCTATTCGGCCCTGCATGAGGCGGGACTTCTTCCGAAGAGTACGGGACTTGGTAGTACAGAGTCTCTGTTTAATGATTTGGAGAAGTACGGCTGGACTCAGGTTCGACCAGATGCATCGGGTAATTACCCGGCACGACGTGGTGATGTGTTTATTTGGGGTAAGCGTGGACAGAGTTATGGTGCTGCCGGTCATACTGGCATTTTCTATGATGATCACGACACGATTATCCATTGCAACGCTGGCCACAATGGTATTTCTATTAATCCGCACGACACGATTTGGTCGTACAACGGTGGTCCGGCGATCACGATTTATCGTCCCCCGGCAGAAGTAAACGAAGAAGAGGTTATCTACCGCGCGGCTAAGAATGCGATGAATGCAATCTATGATGAAGGTTTCATCCGCAAGGGAGAGCTCGCAGAAAAGGCATTCGGCAACCGCCTCACTGGCCTGCGCGGCGTGATTCACTGGTTCGACAACTCCATGTTGTACCTTCAGCAGCGTCTCGACGAGGCAGAAAAAGCCGTGCGTGCGCTCTAGTTAGATTTATCTACTGGAACAAAAGAGATAACCATCAGGGTGTTTGAGGTAGGGTCTCTAGGCCCTACCCCAAACACCCATAAAACTTTAAATATAACGCATTCAATAAATCATAAAATTTCACCTAATGAATATTTATCGATAAATAAACCAATATAAGTTGATTTACGGATTAAATAGCCTCATCTACCTTCAAATACACCCCCCTAACCTAAATATTAAAGGGCGATTTAGAACACTGAAAAGTATCTTCTTACTCTTTTGACTAGGCATAATATTCAGGAGAAACCATGAAACACCTACCCCGTCCCTGCGCAGGGTGCAGGGAGCCAACCAGTTCCTATAGAGAGGATTGCCGCACCTGTCAGGCGCGACGCCGTGCTATACAGACCCACGATAGTCCCTATCTAATGCAGGGGCACTCAATATGCCCCCGGTGTTGGCGTACAGCAGGTCTCTCCTTACCAGCAAGTAGCGTACGCCCGGAGAACTACGGGCAACCGCTCGTGATAGAGAATCAGTGGAATCCCATCTATTCCATCTGCCGTGCATGTATCCACGCACCAGAGGGTACCGTCCCTCTTGATTCACCGCGGGTCTATCTTCCTGTCAACCCTCGAGCTCGACGAACTTCAAAGCAGCGAATTTACCCTTCGCGAGCAAATCCGGTTCTTTTTCTTGCACTTTCTCATTGCACGCGTTGTGAGAAGCCAATAGATGCGGATTCTCGACATGCCGGGCACCCCTTATGCCGCAAGCACTACCGGCAACTGAAGCGACAGAATGCGCACCAGGATACTGAAGCTCCAATCGGCAAGAAGAGCGGACAGGATGAATGGGTCGTTCATGATACTGGCCTAGTGTCATTCCTACGCGCACGGAGAAAACGCCTGTCACATGCTTCAACTTCGCTGCCAAGAAGCAGAAGCAGGGCAACTCTTTGTAGAGCCAACACTATGGTTCACACACCTTCCGCACTGTAGCGGATATCAATAATTCACTCATTTAGCAGAGAGGCTACATCATATGGCTACCATTTCGTCTGGCGAGCAACTGCAGCAGCATCTAATCGCTCTAACCGTGGGCACGCCAGTGAAGGACGCAGACCGTCAATGTCTGCACCGCGCAAAGTTCCGTATTCCACGGCATCAGGCATTATTGGATGAGCTGGCAGATTATGTCGCCGGTGGTTCACGTACCGGAGGAGCATCTAGCGCCAGCCGCTTTGGATGTCGCATACCTATTTCTGCTAATGCGTTAGAAGTTCAAGAGTCTATTCGTTCCGTTGTTATGCCCTCATTCCCAGGTGCACCGCTGAAAAATCAGGTTTCTGCATGGATTCGCAATCACCTACATCAGGAGCTTCATGATGAGGCGTTGGCAACAACGACCAGTTGGATTCGGGCCATTGTTGCGTTGCGCCATCCCAGTCATGATTTGCAGGGATTTTGTCCTAACTGCGGGGAGCAGGAAGTCATGAAAACAAGCTGCGACGGTTCAACATCAATACGCCGATCCGCACTGTATTACACCACTGAAAGGGCATCTTGTCGTTCTTGCTCTGCTGTGTGGGAAGGGCTAGAAAGCATGAAGGCCCTAGCCCTGCTACTTCATAGCCAGGACTAATATCGTCCCCATTAAACTTCTGCCTGTGAAAATAGGTAACCGTTCCAGTAGGATTACATCATTTTCCCGGGCAGATAAAGCTACCGCAGGAAGCTGTTATTTCACTGCTGTAGTTCACCCCGTCGGGTTTATCCTGGCGGGGTTTTCTGTTAAACCGCGGCCATCATAGCCGCCCAACCGCCAAGGAGATTATCATGGCACCTATTTCTGAAGCATCCGCCTACCGCGCAGCGCATCGAGCCCTAACCGATGTGTACAACGAGCCCTTTGTTCGAGAAGGTAATCTTGCGGTTGCTAAATTTGGCAACGCTACTGTCAACACTCGAACCGTTGTGGAATGGTTCGATCATCAGATGATTCTCATTGCTAAGCGTATTGAAGATATCGAGAAGCTCGCAAAGTCAAAGCGCCATGCTTAGACACCGTCCAGGATGGCGTAAGCAACTATACGCGGTTATTCCGGCTACCACTGCCGTCCTGCAGACATACGGAATCCTTACGCAGGAGCAGGCAAGTGTGTGGGCTGGTCTCGCGATAGCCCTCTGGGGTTTGTGGATGGCTTGGGCTAACACCGACCATACTCGCAAGCCCCACAATACTACGCATATTCCTCCCCACCAGTAGGTCCGTCATATATCGTGGGGGTGGTGGAACATATTTCGATTACCCACCACCCCCACCGTATGATGTACCTGTATGTAGTTCCATCCGCCGCATTTCGAAGAGGTACTATGCCGTCACCCCGCACCAGCATTATCATGCCGGTCTACAACACCGCAAACACTGTAGTTCGGGCTATCGACTCCGTACTCTCTCAAACCGACCCGGATTTTGAACTCATCATCATCAACGATCAAAGCCCAGATGATTCTCACCGTGTAATTCAGGAGTATCTCCAGAAACTCCAGGACCCACGCATCTCGTACCACCTTAATGAAAAAAATCTTGGGCTGGCCGGTGCACGCAACGTTGGAATTAGCCATGCGACCGGCGAATGGCTCGCTTACCTCGACTCTGACGACGCATACAAGCCCAACTTCCTAGAAGTCATGCACGCTGCAGCTACCGACGATGTCGATGTCGTCGGTTGTGCCCACGACATCTACTACCCTGACGGATCAACCCAGTACCGTCTCATGGGCGAGGTAGGCACCTTTAGCGGTGATGACGCGCTAGCACGGGTTCTTAGCAGCCGCATCGCGCCCTTTGCATGGGACAAAATTTTTCGTCGTGCCCCTCTCAAAGACATCCAATTTCCTCTCTTTAACCGAGTGGAAGACGCCGGATACAGCATTGCAGCCTGTACCGTAGCCCGCGCATTGAAGGTTATCCCCGATTCCCTCAACCTCTACTCTGTGAACCCCGAATCTATCACTTGGGGTTCAACTCCTCCCTTCGAAGATTTAGTCGCCTTCATGGATTACGTGGATGCAACGGTAGGCTTCCCCCACGTTAGTAGGAAGATCCAGTCCGCCCTCGCGATTTCGCGCATCATTAATTTTGTCAATAGCGGCAATAGCGTTCTACGTCAGAACCCTTCAGGCGGTCAGGAATTCCTACGTCAATGCCGTCAAGAAATCACGCCCCGCACCCTGTATTTGGCGATTTCCTCCGGGTCTGTTTTTGGGATTGCGGGAGCACTCTTCAAGTACCTACCCGCAATCTATTACCCCATTTATCGGGCCTATATTAAACGCACCTACGGAATGTAATACTCGTTCTCTTATCGTTCTCTCAAAAGGTCTTAGCTCTTGATGACTTCTGTCCCCCGCACTAGCGTTATCATGCCGGTCTACAACACCGCTTCCACCGTCATTGCGGCGATTAAGTCGGTGCTGGCGCAGACCGACCCCGACTTTGAGCTGCTGGTCATGATTGACGGCTCCCCGGACAATTCAGTGCAACTGATTGCCGAGTACCTGCAGCAGAACCCGGATGAGCGCGTGCGCGTGTTCAATAACCCCAAGAATCAGGGTCTGTCCGCGATGCGTAACCAAGGCCTGGACGAGGCGCGTGGCGAGTGGGTGACGTTCCCCGATTCTGATGATGCTCTCTACCCGACTTTCCTGGAGCGCCTGCACTACCACGCGGAGCGTACGGGGGCGCAGGTGGTCAATTGCGCCCACAACATGGTGGCGACCGACGGTTCGACTACGCAGCGCCTGAAGGGCGCCCCCGGCACGCTGACCGGTCAGGAGGCGGCGTTCGCCCTGCTTAAGGATGAGCTGTCTCCTTACGCTTGGGATAAGATTATTCGCCGTGAACTATTTGAAGGTGTTCGATACCCGCAGATTGAACGCGCTGAAGATGAGTGCGCGCTGTTGGACTGCTACCTGCGAGCGCAGAGCGTGACCGTCATTGACGAGCCGCTGTACGCGTACGCGGTGAGCGCGGGAAGCCTGACCTGGAGCCGTATTACTCCCCTGTCTGAAACTCGTCGTCTGCTTGAGTATTTTGAGAAGTCTCTGCAGCGTACGAGTACGTATCATCTGCCTGCCGGTCAGGAGGCACTGACGATTGCCCGGGTTATTGCGTACCTGAATAACGCGCAGCAGGCGCTGATTGTGGGCGGTGAGAGCGCACCGGCTGTGCTGGCGGGTTGCCGCACCGGTTTTACGGTGAGCGATGCGCTGCTTGCGTTGCGTATCCGCCCGGTGTTTGGTGCCGCCGGTCTGCTGTTGAAGACCAGTACGCCGCTGTACCGTCTACTGTACGGTGCGTACGTTAAGCGGGTCTATAACCTCTAATCCCAGACACTTTGACGTTAGGCGTTAGTCATATATCTGCTGGAACAAAGCACGGGGATTCTACTCTCGGTTTCATCTCTGCGCTAACCCAACGCTACACTCACACTGCATATTCATCCACATATCCCCTAGAAACTTATGGCACATACAGCACCGGAGTATCCGTCTCTCTATTCCGCCGTTTTTGAGCGGCCAAATTCTCTCAACTTCATTCGCCTAGTCCTCGCGACCTTTGTGATTTTCTCCCACACGCCCTACATTGTGGCGGGTGTAAAGGTTGATGAAAACCCCCTGTGGAAAGAGTTCTATGTCTTTGGCGATTTTGCAGTCAATGCTTTCTTCGCCATCTCGGGATTTTTAATTGCGCACAGCGCCTACCGGAGTTCCGCGGGATCATATCTGGTGAAGCGTATCTTGCGTATTTTCCCCGGTTACTGGGTCTCCATCCTTTTTGTAATTTTCATTGGTGGAACGCTCTCCGTCCTCACAGGCCACGCCCCCATGGGTTGGGACATCCCCAACGCCATCTTATATTTCCGCAACAACTGGGATCTCTCCCAATTGCAGTACGGACTCTTTAACGGACCGGCCGACGTGCCGTTTACCTCCCCTTCATGGAACGGTTCAGCATGGACGCTAGAATACGAGTTCTTCTGCTACCTTTTACTTCTCCCCATCTTCTATCTTCCGTTCATTCGCCGGCACCTAAAGGTTTTTATTCCTCTCGCTTACCTTGTGAGCCTCAGCTACTACGTACTCATTCAGGTACTTGGCTACGATTGGATGACCTGGGCGCTGGGCCTCGACCCTAGAAACCTCAAGGCTTCAGCACGCCTCTACCCCTTCTTTTTTGCCGGGTCTCTACTCTACCTCGTGAGCCACCGTATCACGCTCCGTCCGGTAATCACTCCGCTCCTGGCTACAATCTGTACTCTCGCCGGGTTCTACTTCACCTGGCTCGTTCCTCACGCCAACATTATGCAGTGGACTCAGATTGTTCTGGCCTTCGGAATTATTGCCCTGGGCACCTGTCTTAACGTTCCTCTGGGGCAAACCAACGATATCTCTTACGGCGTGTATATCTACGCCTGGCCGGTACAACAGATTCTTGTACTCCTGGGAAGCGTTTCCCTCGGAATCTCGGTTAATATCATCCTCGACGCCATCATCACCTTCGGCCTAGCATGGCTTTCTTGGACCTTTGTTGAGAAGCGGGCCATGGCTCTCGCCCGTAACCCTTTGGTTTCGGGTAAGAAGCCTACAGTCCAGTCTGCAGCCTAGCCGCTACGCAGAGAATGCCCCTCCGCTGAATGTCAGCCGAGGGGCATTCTTAATGCAGGATTATCCTTTGGGGGCGGTGACAGATACACCCACCATATGCACCACAAAGCCGCAGACCGGGCCGACCGCCAGCGCCACGATAGCGCGCGGCACCAGCGGCGCGGGGACCAGGAACGCCAAGCTCAAGGTCACCGCCGCGGCAACCACCCAACCGGCGAGGTAGATGCGGTGCTGGTTCACCGCGAGCGCCATATTGCCCGAGAGGGTCATGAGCGCCAGCAGTGCCGAGGCGAAGACCAGCGCACCCAGGGTGATGCCGGAGGCTGCCGCCTCGTACGCGGACTCTGCACCTGCGGCAGGCGGGTAAATCAGGCGGAACAGCAGCGGACCCACCAGGTACGCCGCCAACGCGCCCGCAGCGCCCACAGCCACCACTGCGGCGGCAGGCTTAATGAACGCCGCTACGGGGCGGTGGCGCTGCTTCAAGAAGGCGGAAACCGCCACACCCTGGAACGCCTGCAGGGGAATCATAATCGGCGAACGGGTAATGGAAATCGCCAGGATCAGGGTACCCAGCACGACCGGTTCGCTCTCCGCGGCGCCGCTCGCTTTCAGCACGTTCGGGAAGCCCATCATCAGCACCGCCGCGGCGGCAGAGGACAGGAACGACCAGAGGATATTTAAGCTCAGGCGGCGCGCGGGCACATCGGCGCGGGCAACCCACAGACGGCGACCCGAAACGGTCACGAACGCCAGGATGAGCCACAGACCCATCGGCACGACGGTTGCCACCTCAAGGCCGGCAAGGAAAGGAATCATGAGCGCAGCCGCAAGCATGAGGATGAGGCGCCCGGCAGATTCCAGACCGCCCACCGCCGCGAAAAGGTACCAGCGGTCCTCACCGGCGGTCACACCGCTCATAGTCGCCTGCAGGGCGTAGAGGAACACGCCCACCGCCATAACGGTCACGCCCACCGCCGCCGAATGCGGAATCTGCTGGCCCGCCCACAGAGGGGAGCTCACCAACACCAACGCACCAGCGATAGCACCCAGAGCCGCGGTCACCGTAACCACGCGAGCGCCCTGCGGCGCGGAACCCTCAGTAGATGCAGCCCCGCCGGATGCAGCCCTGTTAGCTAAAGCCCTGTCAGCTACAGCACGGGTGCGTGCCGTACCCACCGCGCGCGTAATCTCCGGCTGAATACCCGTGATAATACCCGTCACAGTGAAAAGCGCCGCCCAGAACAGCAGGAACTCCGTCAGCTCCGAACCGTTCAGGGCACGCTGAGCAATCATGGTCACCACCAGCGTGGAGACCGCCGCCAACAGGGACGAACCCAAAAGCGCCAGGGACTGGTAGCGGGTGACCGTGCCCGAAGACTGGGCCTCCTGAGAGGGGTGTTCCTCCACCCCGCTCTTATCGGGGTGCTGTACCGACTCGCTCACCGCGTCCTCCTCATTCCTAGCCGCCAATATAGCCGCCAACACAAACCATCATTACATACGCAGATGCGCCGCACATCCACCGCAGGATGTACGACGCACCGCACACAAATATAGGTTTACTTCACCACATGCTCGGCAAGGTTCTTAACACCCTGCCACTTCTTCGCCAGGGCCGCCTTCGGCAGCAGAGTCAGCGCGTGAGCGCGCGAAGAGAAGCGAATACGAGCCACGCGGGCAGCCTTCGTCCAACCCAGGGCAGTCATCTCATCAGCAATGGTGTTCATGTAGCGGCGCTCCTCATCAAAGCGGGTACCCTCCAGGGCACGCCAGGACGAGTCAGAACCACCGTGACGACGGTACATGAACGCAACCTGCGGATCGTAGTACAGGGAGCCGCCACGCATCGTAATGTCCAGAATCAGCGCCATATCCTGCACAACGTTCAGGCCCTCACGGAAGCCGGTGCCCACGATAGCGTCTTTACGCCAACCCAGGGACGGGAAGTAGAACCACGCGCCGCGCAGCAGGGAGGTAGCCAGCTCCTCACCCTGCAGAACAGCCTCACCCTTGGGACGGTAGAACGCCTTAGTCTGCTCCACCAGAGTGTTCGACAGGCCGTTGTTCTCATCAATCACGACCACGCCGGGCTGGAAAATGGATGCCTCAGGGTGCTTCGCCGCCGAATCCACCAGCCACTGCACATAGTTGGGGAGCATGACGTCATCAGCACCCATGACGGTGACCAGGTCATTCTCTACGAAGGTCAAGCACTTGCGGTAATTACCGTTCGCGCCCAAGTTCTTCTCGTTACGCATGTAGGTGATGCGCTCATCCTTCAACGACTCGAACCAGCCGGGAATCGAATCATCCGGGTAGCCGTCATCAACAACAATCATGCGCCAGTCCGGGTTGGTCTGACCGACCACAGACAGCACAGCCTGCTTCATCATGGCAACGTCGCCGTAGTAGGGGAACAGAATATCAACGGTCATGAGGTATTACTCCAAGCTCAAACGTGTAGAAACGTATAAAAATCAGGGGCTTTAGGGCTTCTTCTGCTCTCGCTCCGTAGCGCGGGAAGCGCCCTGCGGCTGACGCTGAAGAGCCTTCATAATCGCAACTTCTTCAGCGAGGGTACGCATATCATCCGTAATCTTCGAGATAGCCAGGGTCAAGTGCAAGCTAATACCCATCAGCATAATAATCGCCAGTAGGAACAGCAGGTTGACCGGGGTCTCAATACCCACCAGACGCGAGAGGGCATCCAAAAGCTTCGGGAAAAGCGCTAGCACAATCATGATGACGCCAACGATAAGCCACAGTGCGGCGTACTTTTCCTTCATCTTCTGGTTGCGTACCTGCGCCAGAACGAGAACCTCCATCACCACCACGATGAGAAGGAAGAAAATATTTGCACTCATTTACTTAGACCCCACATTCGTTTTCTGGCGAGTCATCGACATGCCAAACGAGAAGAAAGAACGAACCAGGTACACCGCAGACTTCCACGGGCTTGAAGAAGGAGTACCGCCCTGACGCTCACGCATCTCAACCGGCACCTGTTTTACAGTCAAGCCAGAACGAATCGCCATCACGCAGGCATCAATACAGTCACCCAGATACTCTGCAGGCAGATGCTCGCAATACTGCTCAATCGCCTTGCGATCTGCTGCACGGAAGCCGGAGGTGGCGTCGGTGAACTTCTCGCCTGAAATCATCGTAAACATACGGGCCAGAACCACCATCGCCCACTTACGCGGACCAGACACCTTATAGTTCGTCGCCTCAGCAAAGCGGGAACCAATCGAAATGTTGACGTCCTCCAGGCCAGCAAGCACAGTGCGGATACCCTTCGGGTCATGCTGGCCATCAGCATCAACCTGAATCGCGCAATCATATCCAGCTTGGCGAGCATACTTGTAACCGGTGCGCAAAGCGCCACCGATACCCATGTTGTAGGGAAGATCAATCACGAAAGCGCCGGTAGCGCGCGCAATCTCAGAGGTGCGGTCGGTGGATCCATCATTGACGACCACCAGATCGACCTCAGGCATCATGCGGAAAAGTTCTTCAATTGTGCCCCCAATAACTTCCTCTTCATTCCACGCGGGCATAATGATGAGGGGTCGAGGGGTCTGCTTAAAAGTCTCTGATTCCATGCGGTGCTATCTCTTGTGTATATGGCATACGGAAGCTAGTATGCACACAAAGGCATACCGGTTTTACATCTTATCAGCACTCTCTTAACGACGCTCGAAGTAGCACCGCAGGGGTGGTCTAGTCTCCACGCCACCCCCGCAATACTTCAGGCAGCCCAAAAGTGCCAGATACTAGTTATTATCGCAAGCGCTAATGCGGTACAGAGTCATCGGACCCGAGGAGTACACCGGGGTCAGCACGTCCGTGTCGATAGCAGCTACGAGGCCGTCGTAGTTTTTCTGTGCGTCTGGGCCGAAGTTCAACTGGTTCTCCAGGTGAACGTACCAGTGGGCCTTGTACTTGTTCACTTCGCGGCACACCTCCGGATTTGTACGAGCGTCCTTGAGGTTGTGCATAATCGCCGAGTACTTGGGTGAAGTCTCAAACTCGAAGTGGTATCCCGTCAGGTGACGATCTGCCAGCGCGTAAATATAGGCGCTACCGTCCCAGGGGTTGTTCACAATCACATCGCCCTTCGGCACAATCTTCGGGATTTCATTAATAACGTTCATCTCATCCTGATTCAGAACCACAGAGGTCGGGGTCACTCGGTATTCCTGCGATACCGCCAGAGTTGTCTCCTGTACCGAGGGTACACGCGAGGATAGGCCCGCAACCGCGAGCACCAGCACCATGGCGGCACCCATCATTGCCGGGGCAACCTTCGCGTGCTTCTCACGCGGAATATAGTGCATGATGCGTACGAAGATGCCCTCCACGGCACCACCCAGGCCGATACCGGCCAGGACTACTGAGGGGAATACCACCAGCGCCGCCAGACGGAAGTGGTCGGTGTACCAGGGAGCAACCATCAACAAGCGGAACTCACCGCGCGGCACCGAGGCGGACACAATCCATAGGTAACCAATCAGCACCCAGCTGGCAATCAGCCACAGGTTGCGGTGCTTGTACAGCAGGTACCCCGCGCCCCACAGGGCCAGGAAACCGGCCAGATACGAGGGATTGAACGTATCTCTCAACTGATTGGCGTTCTCCAGACCCAAGAAGAGGAACTGGTAGAGCGCCTCACCTTCGGTGAGCATAGGCTCCCACGTGTTGCTGGCAGATGCGCCAGGACGCAGGAACCACCAGGCACCCACACACCCAAGAATTACCAGCCCGAGCAGAGCGGATCCCACCCACTTCTGGCGAGAGGCCAGCTCGCGCGAGCGCACTACCCACGTCACCCCGGCCAGCACCAGCGGCAGAGCAAAGACCACAGCAGACACCACCGCGTTCGGATGCACAAGCGCTAGACCCGCGACACCCACCAGGGCGGCAAGACACAGGGAAAGCAGAGCTGCGTACTCGCCGCGCACCATCACCTGCACCAGGCATACCATGAGTGCCACAAATGATGGCACCAGAGCGTAACCCAGCAGATTCGGGAAGAGCACACCCCAGCGCAACAACAGACCGGGGAAGGCGGCAAAACCACAGGTCAGCGCAGGGATTGCCAACGCCTGCAGGCGACGCAGCTTCGGGATGCTCAGGCTTAGCGCCACCAGCGAGCAGGGCCACAAAATGCTGGCAGCCAGTAACACGGTCACGATGGTGGCAGTCGCAATGCTCGTACCCGTAGTGCTATAAATCAGGGACACAAAATCATGCCAACCCGCCGGGTAAAATGCCGGTTGCTGGTCTGCCGCAGATACCGCACCCAGGGTCAGGCTCGACGCGTCGCCGTGCTCCTGAATCCAGCGGATTGCATTCATATGGAATGAGTTATCCAGGCTCTGCGAGAACGCCTCAGGCCCGTAGACCATGTCCTCGGTCATGTGCAGCACCAGGAATCCGCCTAAAACAGCACCCACCACCGGCCACGCCACAGGAACATCATTACCCGGCCACGAGGCAGACGCCAGAGCAGGCCAACGGCGACCCACCAGCCACATGAGACCAGCAGCCGCAGCCACCAACACGACCGCGACCACTACGAAGGAAATCAGGTTCCACGCAATGCCGGTCTTACCCAGCACAATTGCCGAGACGGCAATCAGGGCAAAGGACAGGAGCGGAGAGAGGAAGACGCGCAGACGTGCGGGAACACGCAGCGCCCAGCCCATTGCATAGCCGGGGCCAAAAGCCAACACGACCGCAAAAAGTAGCAGCGGAATAGTTGCCAACCAGCTCATTAACCTTCTTCTCCCCACAGTTCACGCACCGGAAAACCCCTCAAATACGGGGGTCGGTGCGCTTTCGCGTACCAAGCAAGGATACCCTAGAGCCCTCATCACCCCCGCGAAACCCCGCGGAAGAGAGAGGGACAGCACCCAAAACCAAGCGTTCCGAGCCTTTCACGGGGTGCCCCGCAGAACACCTCCGGGACGCTCCCAACCGGCGAAGAATATGACGTAATATTTCACGCTCAATGTCACGAAAGGTTCACCTAAGAAACATAGGGCAATAAATAAGGTGTTCAGCACCCATTAGCTTTACCCTGAAACATATCTCCCCTTAACTAAAGGGTCGCCCCGAGCAAACACCACAGGACGAACCCTCAAACGCAGCCGCAGAAGAAAGGGTCGATCATGACCGAAACCATTGCAGCACAGGCACCCCTCGCCGACACCTCCGAGCAGTTCAAGCTCGCCTTCGGCCACCAGCCCGCAGGCGTCGCCATCATCACCGCAACCGACGAAAACGGCGCACCCGCAGGTTTCACCGCCTCCTCGCTGACCTCCGTCGCCGCAGAACCGCCCATCATCGCCTTCTCCCTCAAGGCCAACAGCGGCTCCGCAGCAAAGATCGCGGCAGCATCCTCCTTCCTCGTGCACATGCTCGACGCTGAGAATGTCACCCTCGCGAAAAACTTCGCAACCCACGACTACCCCCGCTTCGACGACCCCAGCACCTGGGAATTCGTCCACACCGGCGAGCCCCTCGTCCACGGCGTGCGCCGCGTACTGCGCGCAACCCCGCTCAGCCGCGTTGAGGCAGGCCCCGCACTCGTCTTCACCGCACAGGTTGAAGAGTTCATCCGCAACGACTGCGAAGGCACCCCGCTGGTCTACCACTCGCGCAACTTCCACGCGCTGGGCGACCACTCGAACGTGAACAACTACAGCATCTAACCCCGCACAGGGGTCACGGGGCGGTATTCGACGACCATGAGGCGACGAATACCGCCCCGCGGCGTACCCTGAACATAAAAGCGACCGCGGCACACGACAGCGCGCAGCAACACAGCGCACCCAACACAGCACAGAAGGAACAGTCATGACGGCTCAAACCACCCAGCCCGCATCCCTCCCCTGGCTCGAAAAGCTCATCGCGACTCCCACCATCTCCGGCAGCTCCAACCTGGAGCTCATCGAGCTCATCGAAGCCGAATTTGCCCGCTACGGCTACAGCGGCGTGCGCACCTACAACGAGGACGGCACCCGCGCCAACCTGCTGGTCACCATCCCTGCCGCTGACGGCACCACCCGCGGCGGCGTTATCCTCTCCGGTCACACGGACGTCGTACCCGTCGCCGGTCAGGCGTGGGACGCCGACCCGTTCACCCTGCGCGTGGAGGGTACCCGCGCCTACGGCCGCGGTGTCTGCGATATGAAGGGGTTCCTCGCCGTCGCGCTCTGGCTGCTGCCGCGCGTTGCTGAGGCGAAGCTGCGCACTCCCCTGCACTTCGCGTTCTCCTACGATGAGGAAATCGGTTGCGTCGGTGCACCCTCCCTTATCGAGGAGTTCGTGGCGCGCGACCTCGCCCCCGACTACGCGATTGTTGGTGAGCCCTCCAGCATGCGCATTATCGACGCGCACAAGGGCGCACACCGCGGCCGCGTCACCTTCACCGGCGTGCCCAAGCACGGCTCCCTCGCCACCCATGGCGTGAACGCGGTTGCCGCAGCAGGCGAGTTCATCACCTTCTTCACCGACATGGCGGACCAGTGGGAAGAAGAAGGCCCGTTCGACGAGTCGTTCATCATTCCCCACTCCACCGGCAGCGTGAACCTGGCAACCGGCGGCCTGCAGTACAACATCGTCGCTGAGCAGGCGGTCGTAGAGTACGATGTGCGCACCCTGCCGCAGGTGACCACCGAATCCTTCGTGGAGCGTATTGACCGCGAGCTTTCGGAGGTCATCCTGCCCGACCTGCAGGCGCGCGCCGCACGCGCCGAAAAGCTGACCGGCGCGGAGCCCGGTAGCCTCACCTCCCGCGTGGGCGTGAAGCACGAGCTACTCGCCGCCGTGCCGGGCCTGGGCACCGAGGACGACGCACCCATCGTGCACCTCGCCCACGAGTGGCTGGGCACCGACGGCGCACCGCAGAAGGTCACCTACGGCACCGAGGCCGGCCAGTTCCAGCGCGCCGGCGTGCAGAGCATCATTTGCGGTCCCGGCGATATTGCCCAGGCGCACTCCCCGAACGAGTGGATTGAGCTGGAGCAGCTGAGCGAATGCGAGCGCTTCTTCGAGGCGATTCTCGACTGGGCGAGCGCCAAGTAGTAGCCGTGTAGCGGCGTAACAGCCAGTCCACCGCGGTTCGCAAGAGCCGCAGTTAGAGCCGCATAAAAATTACAGAAACTGCCCGGGTACCCCGTGAGGTGCCCGGGCATTTTTATGCTGATGGCAAGTGGTGTGGGCGGGTGCTGATGGCGGGGGTGAGTGTTGGTTTGATCGCGGGTTTATTCGTGAGTTTCTCCATGGGTTCAACCGCGAGTTTATGGAATGAGTCCAAGTTGTGGACTATGACCGATTTTCCCCTCATTCGCCACATTTATTTTTAAACGAAAAACCCGAAAAACCGCTTATGTCTAAGGGTGAAATAACACAAAAGTATTGCCCTTCTAGGGCATTCAGGGTTCCATAGATGCCAAAGGTTTAAACACGCCACTCGGGCGGCATAACCCCACACAAAACCACACCTCCCTCACGCTCGGCACTGCGCACCCGACCGAATCCCGGTTTACCACCCGCAGTTCACTACCTGAAGGACACCCCGTGTACACCATCAGCCCCTACCTCGCCGAATTCCTCGGCACGCTCATCATGTGCACCATCGGCTGCGGCGTCATCGCCAATGTCGAACTTCGCCGATCCAAAGGCCACGGCGACAACTTCTTCACCATCGCCTTCGGTTGGGGCTTCGCCGTCACCTTCGGCGTCTACGCCTCCCACGCCTATTCCGGCGGCCACCTCAACCCCGCTGTGTCTATCGGCCTGGCAGCGTTCGGCGAGTTCTCCTGGGAGAAGGTCCCCGGCTACATCATCGCCCAGGTACTCGGCGCAATGGTCGGCGCCGGACTGGTCTACCTCAACTACCTGCCGCACTGGAAAGCAACCGCCGACAAGAAGATTAAGCTCGGCGTTTTCGGCACCGTCCCCGCTATTCACAACTACTTCACCAACGCCCTCTCCGAAATGATCGGCACGTTCATGCTGGTCTTCTCGGCACTGTACACCGGCGTAAACTTCAAGCCGTCCATCAGCGGCGGTGTGGAACTCTCTCTCAACCTCAACGACGTGCTCAAGCCCCTCGCCTTCGGCTTCATGGTCACCGTACTCGTCATCGGCCTGGGCGGTCAGACCGGCTACGCCCTGAACCCCGCCCGTGACTTCGGTCCGCGCCTCATGCACGCCCTGCTGCCCATCCACGATAAGGGCTCCTCGCGCTGGTTCTACGCGTGGGTTCCGATCTGCGGCCCGATTGCCGGCGGTTTCATGGGTGGCGCATTCTTCAAGCTCTACTACGAGGGTCAGGTCAGCCCGTGGCTGTTCGTCTCCAGCGCCCTGGCGATTGCGGTTCTGCTCTTCGCGTGGTGGGCTAATAGCCACCTGTACCGTGCACCCAGCTCCGAGGTTATCCCCGAGTTTGAGGATACCCACGCTACCGCGGCGGCACGCGCGGCAACCTACACGCCGACCGGCTCCATGCCGATTCTGCTCCCCGAAGAGGTGAAGGGCAACCGTAGCACCCGCGTCGTGAACCGGCTGACCGAGGACGAGTAGTCTTCCCACCCGAGAACTTCCCTGTCTAGGGTTTCATCTAAAAACGGCGAACCCCTCATTTTCATGACCTGCACAATATCGGTCAGGTTATGAAAATGAGGGGTTCGTTGCGTCTACCTCACGGAAGGAGGTTCATTCAGGGGTGCCGAAAAGAAATACAGTCTAGAAAGGTCCTAGCTTAGGAATAAAAAGAGTCATCTCCTGAACGATATACTCTGCATCTTCCAAAGCCTCTTCAGCTTCCTCCACAGCTATAGGCTCATAATCTAGACCAGGATACTCAACCTCATGGCGAGTTCGACGCAGGCGAGAATACAGCTTACCCACCGCATCATGAGGGCCTCGCTGAGCACGCAAGGCATCACCCACCACGATATGACCTCCCCGAGTAGTCGGACGCAGACCCTGCACCGCCAAGGCGGCAGTCATGGCTAGTCTCGAAGCATCATAGAGGAGCGTATAGGCGCCTTCCGGATCATCAACTACCAGACGATGCGCCGTCTTGAGATGCCGGCGAGCACGCAACAACAGGCCTTGAGCATACTCACGATTTACAACGACCCGCTCCAGCTCGCCAGATTCAATCAGCTCAAGAATGCGTTCCCGGCCTACAGTCCAGGGACCCGGGGTTGGGGCATTAGGCTTCAGCGTGGACATCATTCACCTCCAGCTGCCCAAAGAGAACCTCCATAGGACGCGACCGCACAGTCTGCACGAAGCCATCCTGCGAATTCCAAGCCTCAGGAGATAGCCGCTTCACGTTTACCTCATAGCCAAGCTTCTGCTCAGCATCATCGATAGCCTCATACAGCTTCTGCCGTGAAGGGGAGCCCACAACCAGCACATCAATATCGTTCGGCACGTGCCCAGCCACCCCAGAACGACGGCTAGCCCACGAGCCATAAATAGCGGCACCCTCAATATTGGAAACACCCTGCAAAGTATCCCGGAGCACCGGAACAGGACCATAAGTTACCAGAATCAACTGACGCATCGCCTGGCCCACCGGATTATCAACCTTGGCTTGCACCATACGGGTCCTACCAACATTCTGGACAGTCACCAAACCGGACTGTTCCAGACGATTCACCTCTCGGGAAACAGTCGGCAATGATGCACGTGTCGCATCAGCAATCTGTGACACCGTGTATTGCTGCTCAGGGTGAGAGAACAACAATGCCATCACTTCACCCTGCAGGTCGCTACGCAAGATAGGAAGGAGGCTAGGAGCAGATGTTTTCATAACATGAATTATATCAATCATGTTATGAAAACGTCTGGCGATCCGAGAATCTACTAGGCGGCGGTAGCCATTGCCAGCGCCCGGTCATGCTTAGCCGCGCGACGCTTCTGAATCGCGCGCACCACCCAGATGCAGACCGCACCGAGAACCGCGCCAGCAGTGTTATTCACAATGTCATCCACATCGAAAGTGCGGTAGGTGAAGCCCGCCAGGCCCCAGTTACCGGTCAACTGGCTCAACTCAATGAAGCTCGACAGCGCGAAGCCACTCAGCGCCGTGGCGCGCAGACCCCAGCGCAGGCAGCCCGCAGTAAAGAAGCCCAAGGGGATAAACATGGCGATATTGAAGAAGAGCTGCGCATACACGGTCGTTGCGAAGCGGCGCAGACCCATGCCGGCAGTCAGATCCCACGCCTGCTGCCAGCTCCAGCCCACATAGAAACGCGGGTAGTACAGCTCGGGGTTCGTGACGCTATTGGAAGAGCCAATCGGGGTCAGCGTCAGAGAAAGAATAGAAGCAAGGAACAGCGCAAAGGACGCGGTCAACAGGTACTGGCGGATGCTGTGCGCTCGACCGGTCTTCTTGGTGCGCAGGCGCATACCAATAAATCCGATGATGGAGAGCGCGACAGTAAGCGCCGCAATCTCGATGGCGAAGGTGCCAATCATGTGTTTATTCAGTAGTTCCTGCATGCCGTGTGTTCCTTGGGTCGTGAGAGTGAGTTATATGAACCCCACCTGCATATATGCCTGTTCTAACATATATTCTTGGTGGTATATAGCGGGTTACAGTTCATGCCCGCCGCATATCGTTCACCACCAGTGTAAAAGACCGCTCTATGGCTCACCCTAGGCGAAACTGTGAAAAAGCTGTACACGCACCCAAACACGCCATGAGAACCACCACAGCCGGTGCCGTCAGTACAGAACATCCGGCGGGAACACCGGCGCAATATACCGACCAAATAGCAACACAAACAGCAACGCACCCGCCAGAGCTGCCACCATCGCACCCACAACCTGCACCAGGAACAGCATCAGAAACTTCACCATCTTGCCCTCAGAACGGGCGGTCAGCGCCTCCACCATGGCGGTCGAAAACGTCGTAAACCCACCCAGCAGACCGGTCGTAATCACTGTGCACCAGAACGCCACCTGATCCGTGGCGTTATAGTGCACCCCCAGCGCGCGAGGATTAGACACCGGCATAATCAGCAGGCCGTACAGGAACGAGCCCACCAGGTTAATCACGAACACCGGGCTAATAATCGACGACTCCGTACGCAGGCGAGGCGACATCGCCTTATCCAAGAAGAAACGGGTCATCGCACCCAAACCGCCGCACAGGAAAACCATCAGAGCAAAAAACATTAGCGGCCCTCCTCAACATCACGGGCGGGCACCAAGCGAGACGCCACAAAACGACCCGTCAGCATGCCCGCCGCGGCGGCAACCAAACCACCCACCAGCAGCACCGCCACAGCCAGCATCATGTACGTGTAGTTGATGGTGTACGGCAGAAAAATCGTCTGCGCCAAAACCGCCGCAATCGACGAATATGTCGTATAGCCACCCATCATGCCGGCACCAAAGAGCAGACGGAACGAATGAATCCGCTCCTCACCGTCACGGCGCGCGTAGGCGTTCCACACCATCGTTAGCAGGCCCAGCGTAAACGAACCCAGCAGGTTCGCCACCAGCACGCCACCGGGAGTGTACACGCGGCACAGCGCCCCCGTGCCGCCGCCCAAAAAGACAAGAAAAGGGGCAGGCACACGGTTCAGAACGGCTCCTATCCGCTGTCGGATACTCGCGCGGTTCCTCATCGCCGTGTACCTGCCCTTTCGCATCGCATAAGTCTTTAGAGTGCGCTGTAGCGCACACTAAATACTTTACCCTTCCCCGAGCTTGTTACCCGAGTCAGTAGCGGCAGACTCGCGCTCATGCTGAATCTTCTCGCTCATCTTCTCACTCAGGGCGGCGCCCTCAACATCCATATTCGGAGTGAGGCGATCCAGCCACTTCGGCATCCACCACGCCCTATCCCCCAGCAGAGCCATAATCGCCGGGGTCAGCGTCATGCGCACAATGAACGCATCCACGAGCACACCGAACGCCAAACCAAAGCCCATCGGACGGATCATCGTCGAATCAGCAAAGATGAAGCCGCCAAACACCGAAATCATGATGATCGCAGCAGCCACCACCACACGCACCGCATGGTTGTAACCGCTCACAATGGCGGTCGCTGCATCCTTGCCGTGCACGTACGCTTCACGCATGCCAGTCACCAGGAACATCTGGTAATCCATGGCAAGACCAAAAAGAATACCGATGAGCAGGGTCGGCAAGAACGACAACACCGGACCCGGGTGATCAACGCCAAAGAGGGAACTCATGAAGCCCAACTGGTAAATCGACACCACGGCACCGAAGCTCGCCAGCACCGAGAAGAGGAAGCCCACTGAGGCAACCAGCGGAACCATAATCGAACGGAACACCAGGATCAGCACCAGGAAGGACAGACCCATCACCACGCCCAGGTACAGGGGCAGCTTCTGCGCGAGCACCTCGGAGACGTCAATATTGCCGCTGGTCTGACCCGCAATACCGAGAGACACCTCAGAGCCCTGAACCGGAACGGTCACGGCTCGCAGCTCGTGGACAAGCTCTTCAGTCTCCACGGAGCTTGCACTGTGGGCAGGAATCACCTGGAAAATCATGAGGGTACGATCATCAGTCATACCGCCGGGAACCACAGCCTGCACGTTCGCGCCGCCGCGTTCCTTGACTGCAGAGGCGATATCAATCTGCGCCTGCTGAGCCTGCTCCTCACTCATGTTCGCGGGGGTGTGCGCGACCGCGACCAGCGGGGCGCTCATACCCTCACCGAACTTGTCCTTGACCAGCGCGTACGACTTGTACGCGGCGCTATCGGAGGGGTAGTTCGAGGCGTCCGGCAGGCCCAGGCGCATCTGAGACATGGGGGCGGCAACCGCCAGCAGCGCCAGCGTACCCACCACCAGGGTCAACAGCGGACGCGCCAGCACGAGGCGCAACCAACCGTTCGGCTTCTCGGTGCGTTCGGCATCCTGCACGCGGCGTTCCGCAATCTTCTGCGGGGTATCGATGGAAGCCCACAGCTTCTTAGACATAATCTTGGTACCCGCCAGGGACAGCACCGCCGGGGTAAGAGTCACCGCGATCAGGGCGGCAACAACCACGCAGAACGCGGCGGCATTACCCATCACACCCAGGAAGGGAATACCGGTCACGTTCAGCGCAACAAGCGCAATAATCACGGTGCTCGCCGCAAAAATCACGGCGTTACCGCTCGTGCCATTCGCCAGGGCAATCGCCTGGACCTTCGGCATGCCGTCCAGCAGGTTCGTGCGGTAGCGGTTCAGAATGAACAGCGAATAGTCGATACCGACCGCCAGGCCGAGCATCAGGCCCAAGGTGTAGGCGGTGGAGCTCATCTCCACGACGGACGAGAGGGAGAGCGTGCCGAGCACACCCACCACCACGCCTACCAAAGACATGAGAATCGGCAGGCCGGCAGCCACGAGGGTGCCGAGCATAACCATCAGCACGATGAAGGCGATGGCCATACCCGCAACCTCACCGGTGTGCGAGCCGCCGCCAAGCGCAGATTCACTCAGGTTCGCGTCGAACTGGACGGTCGCCCCGTGCAGGTTCGCCGACTCAATGTCGGACATGACCTTCTGCAATTCGGCGGACGGCACCTCGTAAATCTTCTTCTTAAACGAGACAGTCGCAATCGCCGTGGACTGATCCTCAGAGACCATACGGTAGCCGGAGGTGAAGTCGTAGAGCTTCTGCTGACGCTCCAGCTGCTCACGCTGTGCCGGCAGCTCACTCTCGGTCTTCTGAAGCTGGTTGCGCTGCTCGTCCAGCTTCTTCTTGCCCTCAGCCAGCTCCTCATTCTTGGAGGCGATTTCTGCGCGACCCGCGTCAACCTGCTTCTGACTCTCGGTCAGGGTATCGCGCTGCTGATTGAGCGCGTTCTGCTGCTCGGTCAGCTGCGCCTGCTGAGTGTTGAGCTGCTCGATCATGGCGGCGGGTGAGCCGGCCGTCTCCGCCTGGGCGTAGCCGTCCTTCAGCTGTGCCTGTGCGTCGTCCAGCTGCTTCTGCGCGGAGGCGAGCTGCTTTCGACCTGCACTAATCTGCTCCTGCGAGTCGTCGAGCTTCTTCTCGTTCTCGGCAATCTGCTTCATGCCGTCCTCAAGCTGCGAGGTAGCGGCATTCAGCTGCTTTTTGCCGTCCTCGATCTGGGAGGGGGCGGCGTCAATCTTGGCGTGCGCCTCGTCGAGCTGGGTTTTTGCTTCTGCAAGCTTGGAGGTGGTGGTGAACGGGTCGGTGACCGCATCCACGGAGGGTACCTCGCTGGGCAGTGCGCTCAGTGCGGCGGAGAATGCCTGCTTCTGCTCTTCGGTGAGGGCGGTGCCGTCACCGGTGGTGAGAATGATCTGGCCGGAGCCGCGGTTGGCGCTGGGGAAGCGCTGTGCGAGCTCGTCGGAGAGCTGCTGGGTCTGCGTTCCGGGCATGGTGAAGGTGTTGCTGAGCTTGCCGTGGAACGCGGTGTAGGCACCCGCTACACCGGCAATGATGAGTGCCCAGATGAGGATGACAGCCCATGCGCGACGGGCGGCGGCTTCACCGATGCGGTAGAGCCATGTAGCCATGATTCAGTCCTTTGAAGTTGAGTGAGTGAAGAGTTTGGGTGTTGGGTGCGCGTGGTGTTTGCCCTGCCGTTTTACCCAATAGTTTTGCCCTACACTACGAACGCTACTGCCTGTTTTTGGGCAAAAAACACCCCGCCCCGGGCACCTGCAGATGAGGTGCCCGAAGCGAGAGTGTTTGAGCGTTAACGCTATGGGGCTTAGCTTGCGAATTCGCCCTGGACCAGACGATCCAGGTAGTCGAGTGCTTCGAGTACGCACTGGCGCATTGCTTCAATGGCGAGTGCTTCGGGGTGGGTGCCTTCGGGGGCTTCCGCTGCGACCTTGACCGTCATTTCTTCGGCGCGGGTGAGGTAGTAGTAGACGCCTTCACCGATGGTTTCGGCGAGGTTGGAGGCGAAGACTGCCACGCGCAGGTAGGGCAGGTCGGGGTACGCCTCGAGGTACTGCTCAAGGAAGATGTCGTAGGTGCGCTCGAGGATGACGTGCGAATATTCTTCGAACTTCGCGGGGCTGTCCATTTCGAGGGCGTAGAGCAGGTGTGCGAAGGGTGCGATGTACTCTTCGAGGGTGTTGCTCATGAAGACCTTGCGGGCAATGGAGAGCATTTCGGCTTCCATGCTTGCGTTTTCACCGGAGATGGTGAAGTCGCATTCTTCGAAGATGCGGTTGAAGTACTGGTTCATGCGGGTGACCAGCACGTCGTCTACGGAGGCGAAGTGGTTGAAGATGGTGCGGCGGGAGACGCCTGCGCGTTCCGCGAGTGCTTCTGCGTTGAGGGCGCCGTAGCCGCCCTCGAGGATGAGGGATTCTGCTGCCTCAACGATTGCGATGCGGTTCTCTGCCTTGCGGGCGGAACGCTTGTCCGTGATGTTTGCGGGGGATTCAACAAGATTAGCCATGCTTTTTACAATACGCGCAATGTTTCACCGGGAGTAACTATTTGGGGGTTAGATTCACCACATATTTGCACTCAAGGCAATAAACTTGAAGTGCAGATTTAATCTTTACTCAACAAGCAATTTAGTGTTTTAGCACGTCAGGGCGCTATAACACCCCAAAAACGCGCACCAAGGGGCGGGGTATGCACAACACACCCCACCCCCTCGAGCACTCACCCGGCTACCCGCTCAGCGAGCCGCTCAGCAAGCCACCGAGCAGGCGCATTAGGCGCGCGCCGCCTCCAAAGGCAGACGCACCGTAAAGACCGTATGCCCAGGCTGACTCTGCACCTGAATCGAACCGCCGTGCGCCTGCACAATCGCCTGCACAATCGCCAACCCCAGACCGGTGGTTCCAACCGAACCGGAGCGTGCCTTATCGGCACGGGTGAAGCGGTCAAAAATCTTCGGCAAAAAGTCAGGGGCAATGCCCGGACCGTTATCGGTCACGGTCACCACGGCTTCACGGCGTGCAGTATCCACGGCCAGGCCAGCGGTCACTCGAGTACCCTCGTCCGTGTGCTTGCGGGCATTCGAGAGCAGGTTCAAGATCACGCGCTGAATCTGGGAGCGGTCGGCAACAACCTCAACCGGCTCGTCAGGCAGGTTCAGGTGCCATTCGTGGGTGCGCGCTGCCGCCTGCATGTCGGAGGTGCATTCAAGCACCAGCTCGGTCAGGTCAACCTGCTCAAACTTGGGTTCGCGACCCTCGTCCAGGCGAGCGAGGGTCAGCAGATCCTCAACTAGGCGGGACATACGTTCGGTCTGCGAGTCGATACGCGCCAGGGAGGACTGGCCGGATTCGCTGAGCGGCTCGGTCCAGCGGAGCATATCGGAGTACCCCTTAATGGCGGCAAGGGGCGTGCGTAGCTCGTGGGAGGCGTCCGCAATAAAGGCGCGAATCTGATGTTCGGTGCGTTCGCGCACCTCCAGAGCAGAGTTCACGTTATCGAGCAGCTGATTGAGGGCGTAGCCCACGGCACCCACTTCGGTGCGCGGGTCGGAATCACGCGGCTCCACTCGCACCGCCGAGGAGATGGTGTGCTCTTCCAGGTCCAGGTGCGCCACATCGGTTGCCACCGCGGAGACTCGCTCCAGGGGCTTCATGGTGCCGCGAATAATGTAAGAGCCCGCCACGCCGGCACCGACCATCACTGCGATGGAACCGAGGGCTACCACAATCACGAAGATGGTGAGGGTCTGCTGTACGTTGGCGAGCGGAATACCAACCACCTGAGCGTCGGCGCTGCTATTAGCCTTCGGGGTGATTTTGATGAGGTACAGGCCGGATTCCAGTTTGACCTCTCGGACTTCTTCTTTGGTGGCGTTCAGTGCCATGGTTCCGAGGGTTACCTGGTCATTGGCGGAGAGGGTTTGTACAGTGCCGTCCTTGGCGAGCTTGCTGGCGATTTCCACGGCACCTTCGGACTCAACACAGGTAATGATGGTTCCGGACGCCTGACCGGGCGCAAAGAGAGAGCTACTCTTCTGCAGGTCGCTGCAGTCCACTTCTTCTCGCTTGCCGTCTCGGGAGGTCGGCTGCACTACGCGGTGACTGGTTTCTTTGAGGTCGCTTTGTGCCTGCTGGTAGAGGGAGTTCTGCAGGGTCACGTAGGTGGACAGGCCAATGATGAGGCATGCAATGCCGAGGGCTGTCACGAGGATGGCGATAAGGCGCGAACGCAGGTGGGGTACGTACCCGAGCTCTTCGGGGGATGCCTCGGGGTTCCTCATGCTCTTCCAGGCTGCGCGTAGGCGCACGAAGAAGTTCCCCGGGGAGGGGGCGGCACCGTCTCGTGCGGGGGCACCCGCGCGCAGGGGGCGGGTTGCTTCGTTATCCGGGGAGGCGGTTTCACCGGGTGAGTAGGAGCCCACGAACATCCTTTCTTTCTATATTCGAAATACAGAATATAACTGATATGGCGCGGTATAACCGGGTGTTATACCGCGCCATATGAAGAGCAGAGAATAAACTTAGACGGCGGGACGCAGCACGTAACCGGCACCGCGCACGGTGTGAATCATCGGTTCGCGACCCACATCAATCTTCTTACGCAGGTACGAGATGTACAGCTCCACAATATTTGCCTGACCACCAAAATCGTAGTTCCAGACGTTATCAAGAATCTGGCTCTTGGAGACCACGCGCTTCGCGTTCTCCATGAGGTAGCGCAGCAGGTCGAACTGGGTTGCAGTGAGGTTAATCTGCTCGCCACCGCGGGTCACCTCGCGGGTGTCCTGGTTCAGCACCAGGTCGCCAACGACCAGCTCAGCATCATCAATGGAGGCAACACCGGAGCGCTGCACCAGGCGGTGCAAACGGATCATGACCTCTTCCATGGAGAAGGGCTTAGTCACGTAGTCGTCCGCACCGGCGGCAAGGCCTTCAATACGGTTATCAACCGAATCCTTAGCGGTCAGAAAGAGGCAGGGAACCTCGGGGTAGAACTTGCGGATACGGGAGAGCAACTCCAGGCCGTCGAAGCCGGGCATCATAATATCCAGCACAAGCACGTCGGGGCGCCAATCGCGCGCAATCGCGAGCGCGGAGGGGCCGTCGCCTGCGGACTGCACCTCCCAGCCGATCATTTTCAGACCCATGCTGACGAGTTCTTTGAGCATCTCCTCATCATCAACAACGAGGGCGCGGATGGGGCTACCGTCCGGATGCTCTAGTGTGGGAAGGTTCTTTGCGATTTCGGTTGCTTTGCTGCTCATGTGATTAAGGGTATCGCGATTTAGGGTTCGCGGTGAGGCGGGAGCCGGTTTTCAGCCGCAAACTTATGGAATGCTTGCCCGCGTCACAGCTGGGGCACAGCTTTACCCCGCATTTGCGCGTCAACCCTTCATGACAGCTTCAAACTTTCGGTAGAATTTGTACTAGCTTAGGTAACGCTCAATCACCTTTGCGTATCTTTTGAATTTGCCGTTTCTGTTCCGGCGACCAACACCCGCAAAGGAGGACACATGCGCATTAGCCGTATCTATAACAATAATGTTGTCCTCACTGTGGATCATTTGGGCAAGGAGTCCGTGATGATTGGTCGCGGCATTGCCTTTGGTAAGCGTAAGGGTCAGCTGATTGACCCGTCTGCGGTGGAGCAGACGTTTGTGCCGGAGCAGGGCATGTCGGGTGAGCGTTTGAGTATGACTCTGTCTGAGATTCCGGCGGAGATTCTGTCGATTGCCACGCTTTTGGAGTCGAAGGTGCGCGCCGAGGGTGCGCTGGAGCTGTCGAACTCGTTTATTCTTCCGCTGGCTGATCACCTGCACTATGCGGTGGTTCGTGCGCGTGACGGGGTGCGGGTGCAGTATCCGCTCGCCCCGGAGGTGACTGTTCTCTACCCACGCGAGGTGGAGTACGGCCGCGCAGTATTGGCGATGGTTCGCGAGCGCCTGAATGTTGAGCTGGACCCGAACGAGGCTATTCCCCTAGCGCTGCACCTGGTCAACGCGCAATTTGCGACGGCGGATATGTCTCAGGCATTCCGCATGACTGAGGTTTTCGCGCAGGTTTTTGAAATTATTGAGGCAAGCTACGAGCGCAAGCTCGACCCGGATTCAATGAGTGCGGCACGTTTTGTGACGCATCTGCGGTACCTGTTTGTACGGGCGAGCCGCACCTCCGCGAATCGCGCGGAGGATGTTGATGAGGTGTCGCAGCCGAGTTTGTTGGCGGCTCTTCGTGAGGATGCACCGCGCGCCTACGCGTGTGCACAGAAGGTTTTGCTGGTACTGCAGATGCAGCTGAAGCAGAGCCTGACTCGTGATGAGTTGACGTATTTGACGATTCATATTGCGCGTCTGGCGCGGGATATGTGGGGCATTAACGCGTAGCGCATGTTCGATAGAAAGCGACCGGGGGTTCCTGGTCGCTTTTTCTATGCCTCAGATTTTTCTACGCCTCGAAATCTATGCCCCAGAATCCCGGCGAGGGGTTCGGGTGGGGAATCTGGGAGTGAGGATTCTAGAGGGGGGCTGCCGGGCGGAATGTGGCCGTTAAAGGTGAGTTGCTATTTATATATACAACCTGTCACTAAATTGTCGTTTTCCTGGGTTTTTCTTCGCGCGTTAGCGCGTCGATTAAATTTTGAAATGACGGTTTTTAGCGGCGTCTTCCAGAAATACCATTCTGTGGACAGATTGCAGGAAAATGTGGGTTTTATATAAATCCCACATCTTTTGATCCATGCATCCATTTTTTTGTTCGGTATTTTCTTTGTAAATCATTTTCTTACACTATCACAGTCCAAAATATCCCATAACAAGCACCTCGTCAGTCCGCTTACAATATGCCGTCATTCCTGAAATTTCACGAAAATAACGCTTTATCCACCACTTCGGCAACCTTTTTTCAGTGTTCTGTTTAAATTTTTTACACCCTGGCAATAAATACGTGTTTTGACACCAAAAACCCATATTCCAACACGTGAAAAAATGTCACAAGAACCTAAAGTGTGCATGCTCAGAAAAAACCCACAAAACACAAAAACAACGTGTTACTATCTGAGAATTATGAGGCCCCTCACGGGGCCCCTACACACCATGTCACGAAAACGAGAGGACCACTATGGTCACTATCATTGTGGCGGCACACGGCGAGTCGGCTCCGGCTCTGCTGAAGACCGCCGGCATGATCCTCGGTAACTTCGAAAACGTCCACCCGGTCACCTTCCTGCCGGGTCAGGGCCCCGAAGATCTCGTCGAAGAGTACACCCGCATCGTTGAGGCGTCTGAAGCAGAAGAAACCCTGCTGCTGGTCGACCTCTTCGGCGGTAGCCCCTACAACGCCGGTGCGCAGTTCGCAGCCACCCGCGAGGGCGTCGACGTCGTCTCCGGTGTCAACGTACCGATGCTTATTGAGGTCATCTCCGGCGCAGGCCGTAAGAACGCAACCCTCAAGTCCCTGGTCGCTAAGGCGCACAAGGCTGGCACTAAGGGTATTCGCTCCTTCCAGGAGGCGAACCAGCCCGCAGCCGCCAAGCCCGCCGAGGCGAAGCCCACAGAGACCAAGGCGGTCGAGGTTCCGGCTGCTCAGCAGGTTCCCGGCGGCACCATGGACGCTATCTTCACCCGCATCGACTCCCGTCTGATTCACGGTCAGGTGGCAGGCACCTGGGTTCCGCATATCGCACCGCAGACCTTCATCGCGGCATCCGATAATGCGGCACACGATCAGCTGCGCAAGTCCCTGCTGCTGCAGGTCGCGCCGACCAGCGTGAAGACCAACGTCCTGGACATCGCTAAGGCTGGCCGCGTGTACAACAACCCCAAGTACACCGGCATGAAGACCATGTTCGTCGTGGAATCCCCCGTTGACGTGGTGCGACTGCTCGACGAAGGCGTCAAGATCAACGAAGTGAACGTTGGTGGCGTCACCTTCAAGACCGGCATGGTTCAGCTTTCGGACGCAGTGTACGCCTCCGAGGAACACCTGGAAGCCTACCGCGAACTCATTAAGCGCGGTGTGAAGCTGACGGTGCAGCAGCTGCCCAACCACTCCCCGGTTGATTTGGAAAAGATCCTCAAGCAGAAAGGCCTGGACGCATGAGCGCCCTGACGTTTATTCTCGTTGTTCTCGTGGCGTTCATTGCGGGCGTCGCATCCGTGGTGGACGAGCGTCAGTTCCACCGCCCCCTGGTCGCTTGCACCCTGATGGGTTTTGCGCTGGGTGACCCGACTACCGGCATTATGCTCGGTGGCGCACTGGAGCTCATCGCCCTGGGCTGGATGAACGTCGGTGCGGCGATGGCTCCCGACTCAGCTCTGGCGTCCACCATCTCCGCTGTTGTTGTGATTCAGGGTCACCAGGACATCACCACCGGTATTGCTATTGCTGTGCCGCTGGCGGCAGCAGGTCAGGTTCTGACCATTTTCGTTCGTACCATTACGGTGTTCTTCCAGCATCAGGCGGATAATTTCGCAAAGACGGCTAACTTCCGCGGTATTGAGTTGATGCACATTAGCGGTATGGCTCTGCAGGGTCTGCGCGTGGCTATCCCGACCGCTATTGTGGCGCTGATTAGCTCCGACGAGCTGACCCGCCTGCTGGGCATGATTCCGGAACAGGTGACCATCGGTCTGCGTATTGCCGGTGGCATGATTACCGTGGTCGGTTTCGCAATGGTCATCAACATGATGCGTTCGAAGGCCCTCATGCCCTTCTTCTTCCTCGGCTTCATCGCCGCCGCCGCTATCCCGGCAACCCAGTCGATTGTGCCGCTACCCGGCGGAAGCTCAAAGGACGTCCTCGTGGCACTGTCCACCCCGGCACAGTTCAACCTGGTTGCTATCGGCCTGGTCGGCGCCTGCCTGGGCCTGCTGTACACGCAGCTGAACCCGCTCTTCCATAAGAGTGAGGCACCCGCCGTAGCACCGGCCGCCGCCAATGACCTCGACAACGAGCTCGAATAAGGAGCATCACCATGACTGAAAACAAGAACGTCGAGCTCGTTGAAGTTCCCGAGCTCACCCAGCGCGATAAGGTCGACACCTACATCCGCTCCACCTTCCTGCTCGGTTCGTTCAACTTCGAACGCATGCAGTCCATCGGTTTCGCGGTTTCCATGATTCCGGCCATTAAGCGCTTCTACACCAAGAAAGAAGACCAGGCGGAGGCGCTGACCCGCCACCTGGAGTTCTTCAACACCCAGCCGTGGGTTGCATCCTCGATTATGGGCGTGACCGCTGCGATGGAGCGTGAGAAGGCAGCCGGTAAGGACATTGACGAAGCCGCCATCACCAACGTTAAGGTGGGCCTGATGGGCCCACTGGCCGGCGTGGGCGACCCGATTTTCTGGGGTACCGCACGTATCGTGCTGGCGGCTCTGGGCGCATCCCTGGCGGTGACCGGCAATATTCTGGGCCCGCTGCTGTTCTTCTTCGGCATGACCGCAATTCGTTGGGCAACCCGCTGGTACGGCTTCAAGTACGGCTACGAGAAGGGCACCCAGATTGTGACCGAGGCGGGCGGCAACACCCTGCAGAAGATTACTCAGGGCGCCTCCGTGATGGGCCTGTTCGTGATGGGTGCTCTGGTGTACCGCTGGACGAGCGTGAACATTCCGTTGCCACTGACTAGCTACACAAACCAGGCGGGCGAGACGGTAAATGTGACCGTCCAGTCCGTGCTGAACGATCTGCTGCCGGGCCTGGCCTCGCTGGGTCTGTGCTTCCTGTGCATGTGGCTTCTGAAGAAGAAGATTAACGCCATCTGGTTGATTTTCGCCCTCTTTGGCGTGGGCATCCTCGGTTCCTACCTGGGATTCCTGGCTCTCTAAAAATATGAGGAATGAGCCCTTTCACCCTTCAGTGAAGGCGTGAGATTCAGGGGCTATATCTCAAGTGGTGGGGGTGCGGTCGGTACACTTAAAAGTACCGGCGGCACCCCCGTTTTTTATGGGTTGCGGCGCACAATTCGCGGCAATGCAGCCCTCCCGCGAAGGAGTTTCTATGACCAAATTGATGGCTTTCGATCTTGACGGCACGATCCTGTTTAACCGTGCCGTGGAGCCTGCCACTGAGCAGGCGATTGCCCGCTGGCAGGCGGAGGGTAACCTGGCGGTCTCGTGCACGGGCAAGAGCATTTTTGCCACGCAACTGGCGTTGAACCCGACCGCCATCCGTTTTGATTACCACGTGCTGTACACGGGTGCGGTGATTACTGACCGGCAGTACCGGGTGATTTACCATCAGCCTCTTCCGGTGAGTGTTGTGCAAGCGTGCTACGAGCATTTCAGCACCGTGGACGGCGTGGCTCTGTTCGCGACGACTCTGGATAACGATTACAGCCTCTGCGACCGGGTGGGCTCCTCGACGAATATCCTGCCGGAGTTCACTCCCCTGCCGGCTGACGACCTGCAGAACCACGAGTACGTGGGTGTGCCCCTGTGGATTCCGGATGCTCAGATTCGCGAGGCGGCGTACACCTGGATTCTGGAGCGTTTTGGTGATTCGGTGGACTGCCACAAGAACCAGGATTTCCTGGATATTGTGCCGCCCGCCTGCACAAAGGGCACCGGTCTGCAGCATCTGGTGGAGTACCTGCAGTCGGAGCATCCGGGTAGCTCCTATGAGGTGCATACGATTGGTGATTCGTGGAACGATATCGACATGCACCGCTACGCTGACCGTTCGGCGTCGTTCTGCTACTCCCCCGATGAGGTTAAGGCTGTCACCACCGATTGTGTGGATAAGGCGTACGAGTTTATTGAGGCTTCCCTGTAGAAGCTGCCGAGGTGGCGTTTAGGTGCGGCGAGCGCTAATCCTGCCACCCGCTTCCGCGTACTCGCCGCCTACTCCCCCGTTTCACGTGAAACGTCCGCTTTCCCATTACCCCCGTAAGGTTTCTATGTGCCCTTCCGCTTCTCAGCCCCGTAAGAACCAGCCCGGCAAGGATCAGTTTCCCAAGAGCCAGTCCCAGAAGAGCCAGCAACCGGAGCCTGCCCAGTCTTACGACCCGTCCAGCTTCTCTGACACCTTCCGCGCTATGGCGCGTGAATCACTCGTGAAGAACCAGAAGAACCGTCCCGAGTCCCCCATCGTCTCCATTTCCCCGGTGCTGATTGTTTTGGGTGCCATTGCGGCGGCACTGTACGGGCTGTGGCAGAGCTGGGCGTGTCTCATTCCGCTGGTGCTGATTCTGGTGCTCATGTGGGTCCGCTACACGATGCAGCGTCAGGCGCTCAACGATTTTGCGGAGCTGGAGGCGGCACGCACCGCATGGAAGAAGACCCGCGACCGCCAGTACCTGAAGCTGATGGCGGCGCAGTCGGCGCGTATCCTGGATGAGAATAAGGCGCTGACCAAGCAGGCTCGCGCGCACGTGCAAGAGTACGCGGATTTCGCGGCACAGAAGCTGGGTACTCAGCGCTAAAGACCCCACTGCGCTCGCTCACCCCTCCTCCAAAAACAAAAGTATTCGACGAGCGTTAGTCGAGGTGAGCATTCAGGCGCAACAAAAGACCGTAACCACTCCCCTGTACGGGGGCGGTTACGGTCTTTTATTCACGTCAGATACCCTCTGCGGGGGTCTTTTACGTCTTAGGGGGTTACACCCTAGTTGGTCTTCTGCGCGGGTGCTTCAACGGGCTCTTCTGCGGCTTCCTCGACGGACTCCGCAGATCCTTCGTCTGCGCTGTCAGTAGCCGGAGCCTCGTCCAATCGCTGCACCACAGCGGGGCGGTCATCAAAGCCGCGGCGGGTGCCTCGGGCAGCCTTCGCCTCCATGGTGTACAGCTGCTCGCGATTCGTCAGCACCACCAGGGTCATGGCGTTCAGGCAGACACCCACAATGCACAGAATCCAGCCGATCAGCATGAACCGACCACCGGAAAGCACCGCGCCGGAAAGCATCAGGGCAACAGAAACCAGGTACGCCGGGGAAAGCAAAAACTTCGTATTCACTACCGACCTACCTAGCGTGCGTTGGAGCGGGGCTTGGGGGTACGACCCGAACGGGGACGCGAGGGCAGAACGCTCATACGGCCGGGGGCACGATCAACAATCGGCTGAGATTCGGTGGGCTCTTCCTCGCGGACCTCTGCAGTTTCAGCGGGCGCGGTCGCCTCAACGGTCTCAGCTGCCTCAGCGGGAGCTACTTCCTGATCAACCTGCGCCGCAGCATCGTGCTCAACTGCCTCATGCTCAGCGGCTTCTCGTTCTTCGCGGCGGTGCTCTGCGCGCTCGCGGATACGGTTCTCCACGGAGGATTCGAAACCGTCCAGGTTGGTCACCAGTGCGGGGGTCGGGTCACCCTTCGCCTTACCCACGGACAGCACAAAGGCGAGGACGTTCAGGCCCAACGCAAGGATGAGAAGGATCCAGCCGAGCCACAGGAGCCAGGGGTTGGAGGTTCCAATCAAGAGCGCGCCGCAAAAAATTACGCCGAGGGAGGTCAGGTACGCAGGCGAGAGAGTCTTGAAGTCCATGTCTACTTTCAATGTGTTCGTGAGTTTGAGAGAGCTAACGTACGTTCACTACGTTTCCTGTCTCATTTTAGGTGATAGTTGAGGCTTAATCTGCTTCTGCCCCTGTCTATCGCCTGTGAGCTAAAGACCAGATGGCTTATCTCGGTGGCGTAGGCAGGGGCAGAAACGTCACGTTCATGCGCGCAGTGCAGGTACCGGCTAGGACGTGGGGGTTACCTCGTTGGTGACCAGGGGCGAGGCGGGCGCGTTTTCCACCACGGGGATTGCGCGGGTGCTCAGGGTGCCCTGGTGCTTCTTCCAGAGGTTGTAGCGTTCCATGGCGACCGCGCCGGCGGTCATGGCAGGAAGAATGAACATGCCGGAGGAGCGGATGCTTTCTGCCTGCGCCAGGATGTCCAGCTTACGCACCACGCGGGTCACGTCGTGGGAGTCGTAGCGGTCCTGAGCAGAAATAACCTCGTTCTGCGCGGCGACGAGGGCGGCATCGCGCAGGCGCACGAAGTCGTTCCTCTTGTCCTTAAGCTTCTCCATGTGCTGCTTGTATTCTTCGGGCAGTGCCTCGCTGATTTCGTCTCGGCGGGTAATGGCGGAGCACATTTCCTTCACGCGAGCGTAGGTTTCCGGGTCGGTGGTTGCCTTCGCTTCAGCCTGCAGCGCCTCGAGGGCTGCGACCTGCGCAATCTTGAGCAGCTCGGGTACGGCGGTTTCTTCTTCATGGTTAGCCTGCACGCCAAGGACCTTCACGAGCAGGGGCAGGGTCAGGCCGGGCAGCACGAGGGTGAAGAAGAGTACGGAGAGCATCATGACGATGGCGTCCTGGCGTACCTGTTCGGTGCCGTTGACCACGGGGATGGACAGGGCAAGAATCAGGGTCACGAGGCCTCGCATGCCGGACCAGGTCATAACGATAACTTCAGCAAAGCTTTCGGGTGCACCCTCGTGGATGGGGTTCTTGCGTCCTGCCAGCCAGACGATGGTGAACCAGATGAGGCGCACCAGGATGGCGACCAGTGCGACCAGGGCACCGTCAGCGAAGAGGCTTGCGATACGGGAGGGGTCGGCGGTGGCGATGATACTACTTGCCTGCAGGCCGATGAGGCCGAAAGCGACACCGGTCATGAGCAGCTCAATAATCTGCCAGAAGGAGGTGGAGGAGAGGCGTTCTTCCGCTTCGAGTGCCGCCATGTATTTGGTGCTGGTGAACTGGATAGCGCCGATGACCACGGCAATAACGCCGGAGGCGTGCACGCTTTCAGCAGCGAGGTAGGCGCCGAAGGGGATCACGAGGGTCACGGCGTTGCTGGTGACCACGTCGTGGGCGCGCTGGCGAACGTAGCCGCCGAGCCATCCGAAGATGTAACCAATAATGACCGCGAGGATCGAGCCGAGCACGAAGTCCTTGGCGACCGAGAGCGGCTCGATGTGGTGGCCGCTGGTCATGGAGTGGATTGCGGCGTGGAAGAGAATGATTGCGATAGCGTCGTTGAAGCTACCTTCGGTCTGCAGGGTGCCGATGAGGCGGCGGGGAATGCCGACGGGCTCAGCGACTGCTTCCACGGCGACGGGGTCGGGCGGGGAGACGGCGGCACCGACGGCAAGGGCGACGGCGATGGTCATGCCGGGGACCCACCACATGGCTGCGCTGGCAATTGCCAGGGCGGAGACGGTGGTGAGAAGGACCGAGTAGAGCAGTACGGATCTCCAGCGGCGGCGCAGGGTGCCCCAGGAGAATTTAACGCCGATGGCCCACAGTAGCGGCGGAAGGAAGATTGGCAGGATGATGTCGCTGTCGATAGTAAGATCCGGTCGGTTGGGGATGAAGAGCGCGGCGGTGCCGAGCAGTGTCATCATGACCGGCCAGGGGAGGTTGAGTCGATCACCGACGCTGACCATGAACACGGTCGCAATCAGGATGATGACAATAACGGAGAGGTAAAACATTGGTCCGGTGTTGTTCCTTTCGCGCGGCTAGGGTTAGTCGGCTACGTCTTTCTACTCTACCGGAGGGGCTCATTCCGCTTTTCGGATATGGGGGTTCTGCAGCGTTTATTGTGGCGTTGTTTACCTCTAAGCCTAATGCTTTATGTGGAATATAGAGTTTTCCCCTGAATATCCTCACTTTTCAGTAGGTTATTCAGGGGAAAATTCTATATTTGGAATATATTGCTTGGGGTAGTTACCTCTAGCGGATTACTTAGAGCCGCATCCACCAGCACCGCAGCCGCAACCGCCAGCGGGAGCTTCCTCCTCCACGACCGGTTCGGGCTCGTCGTGGCCGCCGCAGCAGCCTCCCTTTTCTTCGATCGGTTCGTCGTGGCCGCCGCAGCAACCGCCGCCACCGTGGGAGTGGCCGTGAGACTCAGCCGGAGCTTCAGCGGAGGAACCGCATCCACCCGAGCCACAGCCACAACCACCGGCGGAAGGTGCCGACTCATCGTGGCTACCGCAGCCACCCGAGCCACAGCCACAGCCGCCACCGTCGACCGAGCCGCAGGCAGAGCCGCGTGCATCGCGGTGACCCATGAGGTCCACGCCCAGGTCGGAGAGGTAACGCAGGTAGCCTGCGAGGGCATCGCGTCCACCGGTGCCGGAGATGACGATACCGCCGTGGCGCAGTGCCTTGAGCACCTCGTTAACCATCGGCCACTGCTCAATGTCGTCGGTAATGGTGATGGCGCTGACCACGTGCATTGCGAGGGAGGTCAGCGAGCGCAGGGACTGTTCGTAGCCTTCGGGCAGGTGGATGACCTTGGCGGGCGCCGCCAGGCGCAGGATGGACAGCACGCGCATCAGCATCATGGGTACTGCGTTTTCGGGCAGTAGTACGGTCACGCCGATGGCGGAGGATTCAGCAATACGTTCGATGGTTGCCGCGAGTTCTTCGGAGTCGATATCGCGGGAGATATCCAGTACTTCGTAGGAGTCCACGGCGATGGAGCGGGTGCCCAGGGCGTCGGCGAGTGCTTCGTCTTCGTTGTGGATCGCAATCATGTTGCGGAATTCGTTGCGGCGCACGACGGAGGCTGCCTCGATGAGGGCGAAGTCCTGTCCGTCACCGTCCACGAGGAGGGTGTGGATTTCTTCGCGGTTGAGGCCTTCGCCTGCAGTGGCGCGCTCGATTAGTTCAGAAAATGCATTGCTCATACCGAATATTAAACACCTGATTTTGGGGTGTGCGCCCGCGAGGTTTACCTGTCTTGGCGGTTTTGGACGGTTTAAGACGTGATTTTATGCCGAGAGCGTGGGCGGCTACCTATTCTGTGTGTGCTGGAGCGGTTTTTGGTGGCAAAAGTGCTCGTGAAACGCGAAACGTTCGCTCTGAGTGAGTGAGAATCGACATTCATTTTTGAGGTTGTGCCGCGTATTTGCGCGATTTTTGTTTGCGGTGGGGTGCACCTTGCTCAATATGTAGAGTTGAACACCCTAAAATGAAAGGGTGGTACTTTCCCGTGAAAAGATTCTAGATACCGCCTACGAGGTCTTGGCGACCTACGGTTTGGCGGACCTTTCCATGCGCCGACTCGCTCAGGAGCTTCACGTGGCTCCCGGCGCCCTGTACTACCACGTGAAGAATAAGCAGCAGCTTCTCATTCTGTTGGCGGATTACATTCTGGCTCGTGCCCCGAAGTCGATGTCTGAGGAGGCTGAGCCGAATCCGGAGGCTATTCGTGCTTCGATGATTCGCCGCGGTGATCTTCTGTTCTCTCTGCTGTACCCGATTCGTGAGTGCCCTGAGGTGGTGCGTTTAAGCTTGGCTCTGCATCCTCGTGAGTTGAAGCCTGTGGTGGCTATGGCTCATGAGTTCCAGGCTCTTGGTTTGGGTCATGCGGAGGCGCTGCGTCGTGCTCGTTTGTTGACCCATATTGCGTTGAGCCTGGTGGAGGAGTATCAGACTCTGCCGCTGATTTCTCCGCAGGAGGCTGTGGCGAGTGGCGATGTTCCTCTGATTGAGAATGCGTTTAACCGTTACCGCCAGGATTTGCTTTCTGCCATTGACACGATGATGGTGGTGCAGGAGCCCTATACGCAGGATGCGTAATCGCTTAGCCCTGGTTTATTAGTTGTGTATGGTGCCCCGTGCCCCCTTGTAGGGTGCGGGGCTTTTGCGTGCGTTGGCTTTTGGCTGCCCTGCCGCACGCTGATACCGGTGCGGTTTGGCGGCTGAGTCGATGTTCGCTGGTTTTCTGCTTTAGTCTAGAGGTGACACGTGCTTGCGCTGATGCCCGTTGGGTGTCGGGTGCAGGTGGGGTGTCGTTTACGTCCTAGCGCCCCTTTCGGGGCTTGATCAGAGGTGTTCCATGTCGATGACCGCTACCGCCCAGTGGGCGGCTCTTCCGGACCATAGCGCGGAGATTGCGCGTGTGCGTGAGGAGTTTATTACTGCGTATGGTTATGAGCCGGATGGTGTGTGGTCTGCGCCTGGGCGTCTGAATCTTTTGGGCGAGTACATTGATTTTTTGGGTGGCTCGTGCCTGCCGATGCCGCTGCCGTACCGCACCTATGTGGCGGGTGCGTTGCGTCGTGATGGTGTGTTGCGCGCGTCTTCTTTGCAGATGCCCGGTGATGAGCGCACGGTTGTGATTCGCGATATTCAGCCGGGTCATTTGAAGGGCTGGTTCACCTATGTGGCGGGTGTTGCGTGGGCGATGAATCAGGAGGGTGGCAGGGATATTATGCTGCCCGATGAGTTTGGTGCTGATCTGCTGATTAATTCTCGTGTTCCGGTGGGTGGCGGTTTGTCGTCTTCGGCGGCTTTGGAGTGTTCTACGGCGTTGGCGTTGTTGGAGCTTTCGTGTCCGGTGCGTGATGAGTGCCCGGAGGCGGATGCTACCCCGGCTGATAGTGATGCGTTGCGTGCGCGTCTGGCTCAGGTGTGTATTACGGCTGAGAATAAGATGGCTGGCGCGCATACGGGTGGCCTGGATCAGACGGCGTCGTTGCGTTCGCATCCGGAGCAGGCTCTGGTGGTTGATTTCCGTGATTTTTCGATTGAGCCGGTTGCGGTGGATATTGCTCAGCATGGCTTGAGTTTTTTGGTGATTGATACGAACACTCCGCATGAGCTGACGGATGGCGGTTTTGCGGCTCGTCGTGCGGCGTCTGAGGCGTGCGCTGATGCTTTGGGTCTGCGTTTTTTGCGTGATGCCCTACCGGAGGATTTGTCGTGTGCGGGTATGGATGCGCGTGCTGCGAAGGCGTGGCGTGCGGATTTGGTGGATTCTTCGGTGAATCGTGCCCTGGATGCGCTGGAGGACGCGGGTCGTCCGTGTTCGTTCCCGCGTGGTTGGGTGCGTCATGCGTTCCACGATATGACTCTGGTGGGTCGTGCGAGCTATTTGCTGCAGCACGCTGATGAGCTTGGTTTCGCGGCATTTGAGGAGGCTGGCCGCATTTTCACGGAGTCGTTTGTGTCGATGCGTGATGAGTTACGTGTTTCTCGCCCGGAGATTGATGATGCGGTGCAGGTGTGCCTGGATCGGGGCGCGTTGGGTGCCCGTATTGTGGGTGGTGGTTTTGGTGGCGCGGTGATGGCGCTGATTCCGACCTCTCAGCTGGAGGCTGCCGCGGATGCGGTGGCGACTGCGTATGCTGTGCGCGGCTATGCGGCGCCTCGTTTTTTGCCGATGGTTGCTGGTTTTGCGGCGTCTCATGATTGGGCTGCGGGCGCTGATCCTACGGATATTCCGGTGTTGTAGGGTTGGGCGCTGAGGTCTGTCATAAATCGGCGGGGTGTCACAGGGGCGTTTTTTCGGGGTTTTGAACAATATTCATAGCTGGAAGTTTCCTGCGAGTTTCTGCAATTTTCCTCCGGTTATCCCCCGTAATAACGCGCTGATAAGCCATAATTTTTTGGTCATTGGTCAAAAGTGGCGCCACGTTTTCTGAGGGTGGTTTTTCTTGCCTTCGCGGGTATGTACACTTATCGACGGACGCAATCCGTGAGCTGTAAAGTTTCGATGCGCATAGTCCGGCATATGGATAGCATCTACACTGGGTTCTACCGTCACATACAAACCCAGCTTGCAGGTTTCGTCCACCAAAGCATCACACTCCAGTTTTCTGCCCGTCCGGGCAGACCCCTCACTTGAAGTGAGGCTTTAGAGCGCGAAAGCGCAGAAAGGAGGCCCCCATGGGCTTCGATATCAAGGGCACCGTTGAGCAGGGCCTCGACAAGGCTCAGGAAGTCATCAACGAGAAGGCTGGCAAGGAGGTCGTCACCGACGAGCACGTTGCCAAGGTTGAAGAGGTCGTGACCGAGAACGTCTCCAAGCTGACCGAGAAGTTCGGCAAGTAAGGCGACAGCCTCCTTTGGATTGGCGCCCTGCCTCGCTTCCTCATGGGGTAGGGCGCCATTTCCCTGGGTTTGCATCACAGGCTTTCACTCAACGGCTTTCACTCAACATCTCTCTCGAATAATGGGGCGTTCTGCCCCGCCTGGGTTCTTTCATTCACCGACTCACTCGGCATATTGCTCAGCTTCGGTTACCGCCTGGTAGCCTGTTTTCACTCTTCTTTTACTCTTACTCAGCACAAGTGCTCGCGCTTTCTCGCGAACTGTATACGCCCCGCATCATTGGTCCGGCAACCTTGGTGTGGGGCGTATGCCGTTAATGCGCGGGGGAAGGCATCTGGGGCGGGGCACAGGCTTCTGGAGAGCAGGGTGAAGGCTTCTGCGGGAGTGCTGCACGGGCTGCCGGGGTGCGGCGCGGGCGTTCGCCCTATGAGGACCTCTCCCCTGCCCCTGTAACCTCAGGCTATGCTTGATACATCAACTTATTGAGCTGCGCCCTCAGGCAGGTTTTAGCGCCTCCTGGAGACCGCGGAGCACCCTGTTTATGGAGGAACTATGTTTGAACGTCAGCAGTCCGATCAGCAGAAGGCACGCGAGGTCATGAAGGATGGCGGCGTCGTCATTTATTGGCGCCCCGGCTGCCCCTACTGCGAGGCTCTGGATTCTAAGCTGGGCGAGCTGGGCGACCACGCTACCTGGGTGAACATTTGGGAGGATCCGCAGGCTGAGGCGCATGTGAAGTCCCTCAACGACGGCAACGCGGTTGTTCCCACCGTGGATACCGGCGACACCCACTTTGTGGTCGCTGACTTGGTGAGCCGCAACAAGGTGAAGAAGCTGATCCAGAACACTCTCGACGCTGGCGGCGAGGCTTAAGATGGCTCGCCCGGCACTGAACCGCGATACGACGGTCTGCATTTCTCTGTCTGGTCGCCCGTCAAATCACGGTATTAAGTTCCACAATTACCTGTATGAGAAGCACGGTCTGGATTACCTGTACAAGGCGATGACCACCACCGACATTGAGGGTGCTATCGCCGGCGTGCGTGCTCTGGGTATTCGTGGCTGCTCGGTGTCTATGCCGTTCAAGCAAGCTGTTATCCCGCTGATGGACGATATGGACCACTCGGCTGCGGTTATTGGTGCGGTGAACACGATTGTGAACACTGACGGCTTCTTGAAGGCGTACAACACGGATGTGATTGCGGTGGCTTCCCTGTTGCGTTCGCATAATGTGGATCCGTCTCTGCCGTTCCTGCTGCGCGGTTCGGGCGGTATGGCGGCTGCTGTGGCTGGCGCGTTCTTTGATGCGGGCTTCTCGCAAGGCATGATTATTGCCCGTAATGAGGAGACCGGCCGCGCGCTGGCTGAGCGTTACGAGTACGCCTGGGCACCGGAGGTGGGCAACCTGCGAGCGCCGATTCTGGTGAACGTGACCCCGATTGGCATGGCTGGCGGTGAGGAGAGCGAGGAGCTGTCCTACCCGCAGGAGGCTATTGCTGAGGCGCAGGTGGTCTTTGACGTGGTGGCGATGCCTGTTGAGACTCCGCTGGTCCGTGCGGCTCGCGCGGCGGGTAAGGAAGTTATTCACGGCGGCGAGGTGATTGCTCTGCAGGCCGCTGAGCAGTTCCGCCTGTACACCGGTGTGGAGCTCACCCCCGAGGAGGTTGAGGAGGCGGAGGCTCAGGCGAACTAGGTTCGCGCCCGCTGCTTCTTCGCCCCGTGAGGGGCTCGATACGCAAAAGTGCCCGGAAGATTGATTCTTCCGGGCACTTTTTGTTCTATCCGGCGCTTTGCGCCGAAATTTTTTGTAATTACACACAGCCTGGTACTTAAGGTTTTCCACATCTGTGGAGAAATCTGGGGAAAACTCTTACACCCGTGTAATTCACCCCGTGTAATTCGAGTGTTTTAGCCTGTATCCACAGGTTTTAAACATGTACTCACACTCGTGGAATTACACGAATGTAGTTATACACAGTGTGGAAAACCTCTGTGGATAACCCTCGTCTGCGGCGGTTTTCCGCGGATTTTCAGGCTCAATACCTGCCGTTGAACCACCGTCGCGGGCTCTGCTGCTGCGGCTCCGAAGACTCGGGCTTCTTCACGAACGGGATAATCAGCAGGGTTGCTAGTGCGCCACTGACAAGACCGCCAAAGTGTCCCGCGTGAGAAATATTCGGGTGGAAGAGGCTCTGCACAATGTCAATACCCATGAGCAGAATAAAGAGGCGCGCTGTGTCCTTCTGCTTCCGAAGAAGCAGAAGGACGAAGAACGCACCGTAGAGGCCGTACACACCGCCTGATGCGCCCACGACGCCATGGTAGTAGGTGAAGATGTACACGCTGAAGCCAGCACCCAGGGTAGCAGCCATATATACGAAGAGGAACTTCCAGCGCCCCATCATTCGTTCGAGAGATACACCAAAGATGAAGAGGTAAATCATGTTCCACACCAGGTGCATCGGGTCATTCTGCGAGTGCAAAAAACCGTGCGTAATCAAGCGGTAGTACTCACCGTGGTGAACACGGGGACCCGACATCCTGCCGAGGTTGTACACCCAGTGGAATGGAATGATCTGTTGCAGACCGTACACCACAACGTTAATCAGAATGAGTGTGTACGTAATATGCCAGTGACGGGCGATGAAGGAACGCTTCGGTCTCGAGGCGCCTCCATTGAGGTCACGGTAGCATTCGGGGCAGACTACACCCGCTTCCTGTGCCGTCTGGCATTCACCGCAGATGGTGCGGTTGCAGCGCCCGCACTGGGCGTAGCTGACACGGTCGGGGTGGTTGACGCAGACCGTGGGGCTCTGCCCGTAGTTCATATAGTTGGGGAAGTTCTCCACTGCCTCTCCAAGGATTTTGTGCCGGATTTTCCGAAGATTTTCTGCGGATTTTCAGGCTAGTACCTGCCGTTTTGCCATTGCTGCGGGCTCTGCTGCGGCGGATCCGAGGACTCGGGCTTCTTCACAAACGGGACGAACAGCAGGGTCAGCAGTACACCGCCGATAAAGCCACCCGCGTGGCATGCGTGGGAAATATTCGGGTTGAAGAAGCTCTGAACCACACCAATGCCGATAAGCAGCATAAAGAGGCGCGCCGTGTCCTTCTGCCTCCTAAGGAGCAGGATGACGAAGAAGGCACCGTAGAGGCCGTACACGCCGCCTGATGCGCCCGCCACGCTCGTTGAAGGAGTCAGCACGTGCACGCCGAAGGCACCAAAGACGATTGAGCCCAGGTACACCACAAGGAACTTCCAGCGCCCTATCATACGTTCGAGAGATACACCGAAGATGAAGAGGTAAATCATGTTCCACACCAGGTGCATCGGGTCGTTTTGTGAGTGCAGAAAACCGTAGCTGATGAGGCGGTAATATTCACCGTGCTGAACATAGGGCCACCACATCATGCCGTGGTTGACCATCCACCTATTCGGGATAATCTGCTGCAGACCGTACATCGCGACGTTAATCAGAATGAGCGTGTACGTAATGTGCCAGTGGCGCGCCAGGAACGAGCCTTTTGCCTTCGAACCCTGTGCTTTCGAGCTACCACCGGTGAGGTCGCGGTAGCAGTCGGGGCAGACCATGCCCACATCCAGAGCTACCTGGCATTCGCCGCAGACGGTGCGGTTGCAGCGCTTGCACTGGGCGTAGCTAACGCGGTTGGGGTGGTTGACGCAGACCGTGGGGGTCTGCCCGTAGCCTGCGTAGTTGGGAAAGTTCTCCACTGAACCTCCAGGGGTTGTGTACCGGATCAACCGGGGTGATGTGCGGGGGATGGCGCGCGTGGGCATATAAGCGCAGGGGCCCACCGGAAAAATCCTGGCGGGCCCCTGAACTATACGTGTTTTCTCAACACCTTCAGCAGAATGCTCGTATGAGCCTTCTGATGGGGTTTATTAGAGCTTTTCGATGTCGATCGAGGAGATGACAACGTCCTTGACCGGGCGGTCCTGGAAGCCGGTCTCAACGCCCTCAATAGCGTCAACAACCTTCTTGGATGCCTCGTCGGTAACCTCACCGAAAATGGTGTGGCGGCCGTTCAGCCAGGGGGTCTCAACGGTGGTGATGAAGAACTGAGAACCGTTGGTGCCGGGGCCTGCGTTAGCCATTGCCAGCAGGTAGGGCTTGGAGAAGGAGAGCTCGGGGTGAATCTCGTCCTTGAACTGGTAGCCGGGGCCACCAACGCCCATACCCAGGGGGTCGCCACCCTGAATCATGAAGTCCTTGATGATGCGGTGGAACACGACGTCCTTGTACAGGGGGGTGTTCATGATTTCACCGGTGCGGGGGTGCTTCCACTGACGGGAGCCGTCAGCCAGGCCGATGAAGTTCTCAACAGTCAGCGGTGCGTGGTTGCCGAAGAGCTCGACGACGATGTCACCGTAGTTAGTGTGGATAGTTGCCTTAGCAGTTGCATTAGTCATGGCTCTATTGTGGCACGGGGCGGCGCTCATTCGCCATCTAACATGTTTTTTCGCCCCGGGCGCACCGTTGGGCGGGCTTTTTGGGCGGGAATTGAATATCCTGAGAGATGAACACTACGCGCGCGGCGGCGTTTTCTGGCTGCTGGCGCATTTCAACCGATGGAGGTCACCCCATGTTCTGCTGCAAGAAGCGTAAGGCACGCAAGGCTGCTAAGGCTCAGGCTATTGTCTCTTCTCTGGCTGCTGTTGAGTCCGCGCTGGAAGGCAAGACCGCTGAGATGTTCGCTGAGAAGCTGACCGGCAACAAGAAGGCTCTAAAGAAGGCTCGTAAGGCTACCGCAAAGACTGTTCGTGCCGCTGAGAAGGAACTGGCTCGTATTGAGCGTAACGGCGGCAAGCGCCCCCGTAAGGGCCTGGCATTCCTGGGTCTGCTGGTTGCTCTGGGTGTTGCAGGCGCCGCAGCCTACAACGCAGCTCGTCCCGTGGAGGACCCCTGGAAGAACGCATAAGCGTTCCCCCGTATCTCCTTCTCTCAGGGGATCTAAGATAGCTTTCTGAGGCGCCGCTAGCGGCGTAAGAGAGCGCTTTATGAAAAATAGCCGCCCGCTAGAGTTTTACTCTAGCGGGCGGCTATTGTTTGTTCTTTTTTGGGGGAGAAAAGGGAGAGAGGAGGCGCTACAGATGCTACAGATAGAGCGCTGAATCTCCCCGGGTGCCCCCTGCGGTATTTTTCTGACATACCCGGATATACAAAGAACCCCATGTCTTTCGACATGGGGTTCTCGGTTCAAAAATAAACCGGCGATGACCTACTCTCCCACACCCACAAAAGTGCAGTACCATCGGCGCGAAGAGTCTTAGCTTCTGGGTTCGGAATGGAACCAGGCGTTTCCCTCTTGCTATAATCACCGGAAAGTGGAGGCGAGGGGACTCGAACCCCTAACCCTCTGCTTGCAAAGCAGATGCGCTACCAATTGCGCCACGCCCCCGTGGTGCTCTACTAGTCTATAACACCTTTTGCGGCTTCGCCAAATCCTCAGGCGTATTTTTTTAGTTAGACCCATCACACCCCTGAAGGGCTTAGGTAATCACCTCACCCGGCACTGTCGCCTCCCGCTTCGTTAGAGCCTGCAGGGGGCCACTCACTTCCTGCAGATATTTACGAACCGCGGTACGTTGCGCCTCCTTCGCGGACTCCTCCTTCGACTCCGGTCCCTTGAAGCCCAGCTTGAAAGCATCCCACTGGCTCGCTGAGGGGTACTTTTCACGGGCATTCCACACCAGCGAGAACGATGCCAGGGTATTCAGCTCCTTCCTCGTGGCGGCCTTCGATAGCACATCAGCCACCGTTGCCACACGCGAAGACTCCGCAACACTCACCGAAACCTTCGACTGCGCACCCGAGGGCAGGGTTACTGCCTTCTCCGGAGCCAACTGAATATTCAGGTGAATCTGCTGCACCCGCTCGTTCTTCAGATCCAGCTCAGCCAGGGAGCGGAAACGCTTCAGCAGGGATTCATAGTTCTCATCAATCACAACGGCATTCAGGCGCAACTCATCCGCCAGCAGACCCACCTGCGCATAGCTCACATTAGTTCCCAACGCCGCGTTAGCAGCCAGCACCTTCAGCCACTGCTCTTCCTTCAGGGGTGCTGAATCATTGACACGCAGCGGGCTCGCCGGAGCATCCGTAGCGGTGTTAGCAACGTTCTGCGGGTCATTCGCCGAGTCCACGCCACCGTAGGTGACGCTCAGCCGGTGCAAAGAACCGTAGACAGACAGGTTCGTCAGAGCCGTAGCCGCCGCTGCCAAATCGGCTTGTGCATCCTCCGTGAGAGAGAAAGAACCCACCAGGCGCAGGTCCTGTTCACTACGGCCCTTACCCACATAGATACGCCCCAGCGACTCAATCTTCAGGTAGCGGGTATCAATATTCTCGCGAACCAGACGCTCACGGCGTGCCAGCAGCTTCTCGTTTGAAACCACCGCCGCCGCGTCCTCACCCAGAACACCGGTCGCTGCAATCTGAGGCATCGCGGCAAGCACCCCGGCGGCAGCAATCACGCCACCGGTCAGAAGCAGGGAACGGCGAGGAACCACGAGGCGGCGCGCCTGCTCGACAATAGCCTCTTTAGCGGCATCAACACGGGTTGAGGAGCTCTTAGCGGAGGATTCCTCAGCGGCGACGGGTGCCGTCTCAGAAACGCTCTGAGAGGGTTCTTGAGTGGACGTAAGGTGAGAGTTTTCGGGTTCAGGAGTAGGTGAAGAAGACACAGATTCTCCAGTTTTAGGGCGAGCACAAAGCCCGCCATTAGTTTGAGGGAGTGAGTCTCTCTAGGATACCGCCCGCACCTATGGGTGAGCTGACAACCCGCGGCGCAGCATTCGAAGGGCATAAAGAAAACCTATGGGGTGGACTTCAGTCCACCCCATAGGTCACAAGCTTCATGAGAGTTCTCAACTCTCACCGCAGGCTATTTAGTCGTCCTGCGCAGCAGTAGCGTTCGGAGCCGGAATGTTAGCCGATTCAGCAGCCAACTCAGCGATACGAATCTCACCGGTCGTCGGATCATCGTAGGTCACGTACTCGGTACCGCCAGCCGTAGGCTCCGCGTCCTCATTCACGTGGTTCTCCGCAATCAGGAAGCCGTGCGCACCAAGAATCTTAGCGACGCGGTCAATATCCTGCGGGGTCGGGGTATGATCCACCACTCGACGAATGTACTCATTAATGCGCTGGTCGCTCACATACGCCTCGCCACGAGCAGCACGAGACTGCATGAGCTGGCGAACAACTTCCTGCAGCTGCTCATCGGTCAGACGCATCTTCAAAATAGCCATCACTGCCGCGCGGTCCTGCACCGGAACATCCTTGGGATACCCGACGCTCAGCCAGTCGATTACTCGAGAGATCATGCTCTTATCAGGCATCGAGCCCCTCCTTCGAAGCAGTCATTATATGCAATTTAGTGTTCACGGGATTAGTGGCCTCCACCGGTTACGCCGAAGATATTCCAGCCGAAAGTGTGGTCGATAAAGTCCTTAGCGACCCAGAGAATACCGATGATTACGATTGCTACGATAATAGCAAAAATGCAGAACGCAGCAATCTTCGCCGCCGTTCCCGGAGGCTCAATTTCAACCAGCTTGCCGTCCGCGGTGTACTCGGTACGACCAGCCAGCATACGCAGACCCAGCGCATAGAGCGCCGGAAGGCCCGCACCAAAGAACAAACCGGCAATCAGCACCGGAATAACCTTGTTCACAATGTCAATCAGATATTCCACGACTACGAACCTGCCTTCCCAGTAGCAAGGGTCTGGGCTTCTGCGGATGCCTCAGCGCTGGTGACTGCAGCGCCTTCCTTTTCATCCCAGTCGCCAGTCACGTTCGAAGCGTCAATGTTGTCCTTCTGGGAATGACGCCACATCAGGAAGCAGAAGACTACCAGCAAAGCGAACACGGTCATTTCGCCAATGAACTGGGTACCGGTCAGAGCATTCAGGCCATGACCAATCAGCCAGGTCAGAGCACCCACAATCGCGGCAGCCGGCAGAGTAATCAGCCAAGCAACCACCATGCGGCCAGCAACAGACCAGCGCACCTCAGCACCCTTACGGCCCAGGCCACTACCCAGAATCGAGCCGGACGCCACGTGAGTGGTGGACAGTGCCATACCGAAGTGGGAGGAAGTCAGAATAATCGCAGCAGATGCACCGTCAGCGGCAACGCCCTGCGGGGTGTCAACCTCAACGATGCCCTTACCGAGGGTGCGGATAATGCGCCAACCGCCCAGGTAAGTACCCAGAGCAATAGCGATAGCGCAGGAAGCCTTCACCCACAGGGGGATCGCGTCATCGTTGCGCAGAGTACCCGAAGCAACCAGAGCCAGGAAGATCACGCCCATGGTCTTCTGTGCATCGTTGGTACCGTGCGCCAGAGACATCAGGGATGCGGTCGCAACCTGTCCCTTGCGGAAACCGCCGTGCTTACGGTCGTCAGCCACCGGGGCAGCAATACGGTAAACCAGCCAAGTGCCGGTTGCCGCCACAATAGCCGCAATGACGGGGGAGAGGACCGCGGGAACAATAATCTTGGACAGAACGCCCATCCACTGCACGCCGTCAAAGCCGATCGCGACAATAGCCGAACCAATCAGGCCACCGAACAGAGCGTGCGAGGAGGAGGAGGGAAGACCCAGAAGCCAGGTCAAAACATTCCAGAGGATACCGCCCACCAGACCGGTAAAGACGATGAGCATCAATGCCGGACCGTCCGTTGTTACATCGATACGGTCCAGGTTCACGATGCCGCTACCGACCGAACGCGCCACCTCAACAGAGAGGAACGCGCCAACGAGGTTCAGGGACGCAGACAGCGCCACGGCGGTCTTAGGCTTCAGCGCACCGGTGGCGATGGAGGTTGCCATCGCGTTGCCGGTGTCGTGGAAGCCATTCGTAAAGTCGAAGGCGAGCGCGGTCAGCACCACGATCACGAGAATAATGAGTTCTGTAGTCACAAGAAAATTATCTGTCGGTTTTCGCGAAATCTAAAGTATTCCGAATTAACACGAAATAACAGATAAACCCACAGTATTGAGCGGGTTTCCGTGAGGGTTTTACTATAGAGCCCATATTTCAGGGGAAACTCTCCCGATATTCCGCGGAAAAAAGGGTGCACCTATCGGAATGCTTAAGTTGGTTTATGTGGCTTATGCGAGAGTGCGGGGGAGAAGGGTGATTATATCCATCAAGAGCCTAAAGTGTGTTCACCAAGTGTTCACTTTCAGGAACCTCCCAGCTTTCTTTTTGTGACACACCTTTATTATTCAGACCTCATTTGGATCACCAAGCTACCCGTACAGGATGCCCCTGTGGGTTTTTGCGGCACTGGGGTTACAGTACTGGGGTTTCGGCGGCACAAGTTCTCTGCGGTAGCTGGTTTTCTATAGCGGCGCACGCTTGAGCGTCGAGAAGGAACAGCCCCAGCTGCCAATTCGTAGCGCGCACAATACGCCAGCTTCACGAGGCGCCCATGCCGAATCTGCCACTCGCATCAGCGAATATAACAAAAGACCCCGCATCTTTCGATACGGGGTCTTTTTCAAAAATAAACCGGCGATGACCTACTCTCCCACACCCACAAAAGTGCAGTACCATCGGCGCGAAGAGTCTTAGCTTCTGGGTTCGGAATGGAACCAGGCGTTTCCCTCTTGCTATAATCACCGGAAAGTGGAGGCGAGGGGACTCGAACCCCTAACCCTCTGCTTGCAAAGCAGATGCGCTACCAATTGCGCCACGCCCCCGTCTCAGCGGAAACCACTGTTTAGTTATTTTCCCAAGCCTTTACGACTTCATTGCTCTGGTACTTCTTCAAGACCACCACAGTGACACACGAAAGAACAGCAAGAATCAATAATTTCTTCATTATTGCCTTTCATAGTGTGGAGTGGGCGTACCAAGAATCGAACTTGGGACCTCTTCGTTATCAGCGAAGCGCTCTAACCGTCTGAGCTATACGCCCTCCTTCTGCGGAATTTCTTCCGTAGAACGAGATATAACTATACAGGTGTTTGAGGGTAACACCAAATCGAAAAAGCATGTTCTGCATCACATTTACTGTTGCGAGGTTCCTAAGCATGCAGAACGGGCGGCACCACCTCAATCCAGAGGAGAACCGCCCGCACACAAAGCTCAAAAGCTACAAACTAGGACTCATCACTCAGAGTCAAGGTCACGCCACCAACCAGCTTCGCAGCCAGGTTGTACAGAATCGCGCCAATCATACCCAGCAGAGTAAAGACCACAGTGTTGACCACAGCAAAAATAGTAGTCACCAAAGCAACCTGACCCAGCGAAATCATCTGCGAAATATCCACAGTGGTCGAACCGGTACCCAGCGAGCTAATCAGCTGGTTCACACCGGTAAACGCACCAGAAGCCTGCAGGAACAGCCAGAGAATCACCGAAGCCACGACGGTCACGATACCCAGGGCAATAGACAGCAGGAAGATCAGCTTAGCAACCGACCACGTATCAACCTTCTGAACCACCAGACGCGCACGACGAATCTTCGAACGCGGCGCCGGACGCACCAGCTGACGGCGCGAACCGGTCGGACGCTTAGCGTTTACAGGGCGCTTGCCGACAGGACGCTTAGCGGTACCGCCAGGACGAGCCTGGCCCGAACGCGCCTGAGCCGGGCGACGCGCGCCAGCCTTAGCCGCACCCGAAGACTTAGATGCACCAGCCGACGCCGAACGCTGTGCCGACGCAGGAGAGGAGCTCGCGGGAGTGCTGCTCATTAGTTACCTCCAGTAGCGGTGAGATCGGCAGCCGCCGCTTCACCCTCGTTGTCCGTACCGGGCGCCTCAGAAGACTCCGAAGCCTCGGTGTTCTCAGTGGTTTCATCGTCGCTATCATCCAGCTGACGATCCTGGTTGCGTGCAACACCAATAATAGAATCGCCCTTACCGGGCTTTGCAAAGATAACACCCATAGTATCGCGTCCCTTCGCAGGAACCTCATTCACGTTAGAACGAACGACCTTGCCGCTGGCCATAACCACCAGCACCTCGTCCTCTTCGTCCACAATGAGGCCACCCACCAGGGCGCCACGATCCTCAACTAGCTTAGCAACCTTAATGCCGAAGCCGTTACGGCCCTGCACGCGGTACTCATCCACGCTCGTACGCTTCGCGTAACCACCCTCAGTGACCACGAAGACGAAGGAACCCTCAGTAACCACATTCGCAGAAATCAGCTCGTCGCCCTCACGGAACTTCATACCGGTCACACCGGAGGTCGAACGACCCATCGGGCGCAACGACGCATCATCAGCGTGGAAGCGTAGCGACATACCGTTACGCGACACCAGCAGAATATCGTCCTTATCCGAAACGGTGAACGCCGAAACAACCTCATCGCCCTCACGCAGGTTAATCGCAATCAGGCCGGCAGTACGGTTCGTATCGTAATCGCTCAGGCGGCTCTTCTTCACCATGCCGCCGCGAGTAGCAAGCACCAGGTACTCAGCATCCTCATAGCTCTTCAGCTCCATCACCTGAGCAATATGCTCACCGCCCTGGAACTCCAGCAGGTTCGCAATGTGCTGACCCTTCGCGTCACGACCGGCTTCCTGCAGCTCGTAACCCTTCGCACGGTACACGCGACCCAGATTCGTGAAGAAAAGAATCCAGCTGTGCGTGGTCGTCACAAAGAAGTGCTCCACCACATCGTCACCGCGCAGGGAGGCACCCTTAATGCCCTTACCGCCGCGGTGCTGGCTACGGTACTGATCACTGCGGGTGCGCTTAATGTAGCCGCCGCGAGTAATCGTGACCACGACCTCTTCCTCGGGGATGAGGTCTTCCATGGACATGTCGCCGTTGTAGCCGTACATAATCTGGGTGCGACGCTCATCGCCGTAGCGGTTCACAATCTCGCCCAGCTCCTCAGAGATAATCTCGCGCTGGCGAGTCTCCGAAGCAATAATCGCGTTGTACTCAGCGATCATGCGCATCAGCTCATCGTGACGATCCTGAATCTTCTGACGCTCCAAAGCAGCCAAACGACGCAGCTGCATGTTCAGAATTGCCTGAGCCTGAGCCTCATCAATCTGCAAGAACTCCATCAGGCCGCTACGCGCCTCATCAGCGGTGGGGGAGCGGCGAATCAGGGCAATAACCTCATCCAGAGCATCCAGAGCCTTCAGCAGGCCACGCAGGATGTGCGCCTCTTCCTCCGCCTGACGCAGACGGTAACGGGTACGACGAACGATAACGTCCATCTGGTGATCCACCCAGTGACGCACAAACGCGTCCAGGGACAGGGTACGCGGCACACCATCAACAATGGCGAGCATATTCGCGGAGAAGTTCTCCTGCAGCTGGGTGTGCTTGTACAGGTTGTTCAGCACAACCTTCGGGGAAGCATCACGCTTGAGCACAATCACCAGGCGCTGACCGGTACGGCCCGAAGTCTCATCGCGAAGATCCGCGATGCCGGTGACCTTACCGTCCTTGATGAGCTCAGCAATCTTAATCGCCAGGTTATCCGGGTTCGCCTGGTACGGCAGCTCGGTCACCACAAGGCAGGTGCGACCGTGGATTTCCTCCACGTTGACCACCGCGCGCATGGTGATAGAGCCGCGGCCAGTACGGTACGCATCCTCAATGCCCTTGGTGCCCAGAATCTGCGCACCGGTCGGGAAATCGGGGCCCTTAATGCGCGCCATCAGAGCGTTTAGCAGCTCCTCGTTGGTGGCGTGCGGGTTCTTCAGGAACCACTCCACACCCTCGGCAACCTCACGCAGGTTATGCGGCGGAATATTGGTCGCCATACCCACAGCAATACCCGAAGAACCGTTGACCAGCAGGTTCGGGATGCGCGCGGGTAGAACGGTAGGCTCCAGGGACTTGCCGTCATAGTTGGGCTGGAAATCAACGGTGTCTTCGTTGATGTCACGCACCATCTCAAGAGCAATGGGAGCCATCTTGGTCTCGGTGTATCGAGGCGCTGCAGCACCGTCGTTACCGGGGGAGCCGAAGTTACCCTGACCCAGAGCCAGCGGGTAACGCATAATCCAGCTCTGAATCAGACGCACCAGAGTGTCGTAGATAGCGACATCGCCGTGGGGGTGGAACTGACCCATCACGTCGCCGACCACGCGGGCGCACTTATTGAAGGATCGGTCCGGGCGGTAGCCGCCGTCGTACATCGCGTAGATCACGCGGCGGTGCACGGGCTTGAGGCCGTCACGCACATCCGGCAGGGCGCGGCCAATAATAACCGCCATTGCGTAGTCCAGGTAGGAACGCTGCATTTCGGTCTGCAGGTCCACCTGTTCAATGTGACCGTGGTGGTCTACATTTTCAGCGCCACCGTTGCTAACTACATCAACCTCAGTGGATTTATTCTGCTGTTCTTCGCTCATTACTTTCTCATTCCTCAATGACTCGCTCGGCTATATAGCTCATTTGGCATATTCCATACGGGGCATATGCCGTTTCGGGCTAGATATCGAGGAATCGAATGTCCTTTGCGTTCTGCTGGATAAACTCACGGCGAGCTTCAACGTCCTCGCCCATCAGAACAGAGAAGATCTGGTCAGCCGCCGCTGCGTCTTCCATCTTCACCTGTAGCAGGGTGCGGCGAGCCGGATCCATGGTGGTATCCCACAGCTCGGTGTAGTCCATCTCGCCCAGACCCTTGTAACGCTGAATACCGTTATCCTTGGGCAGGCGCAGGTTCTTCGCCGCGCCACGAGCCAGAGCCTCATCACGCTCAGCGTCCGAGTACACGTAGTCGTGCGGAGCGTTCGACCACTTGATGCGATACAGCGGCGGCTGAGCCAGGTACACGTAACCCGCCTCAATCAGCGGACGCATAAAGCGGAAGAGCAGAGTCAGCAGCAGAGTCGTAATATGCTGGCCATCGACGTCCGCATCCGCCATCAGAACGATCTTGTGGTAGCGTGCCTTCTCAATATCGAAGTCGTCACCGATGCCGGTACCGAAAGCGGTAATCATCGCCTGAATTTCAGCATTGGACAGGGCACGGTCCAGGCGAGCGCGCTCAACGTTCAGGATCTTACCGCGCAGCGGCAGAATAGCCTGAGTGTTCGGGTTGCGACCCTGAACAGCCGAACCACCCGCAGAGTCACCCTCCACCAGGTAAATCTCAGAAATCGACGGGTCCTTCGAGGAGCAGTCCTTGAGCTTACCGGGCATGGAGCTGGTCTCCAGCAGACCCTTGCGGCGGGTGGTCTCACGAGCCTTACGGGCTGCAATACGCGCCTGAGCGGCGGTGATTGCACGGCGAACGATATCCTTCGCCACCGCGGGGTTACGACCGAACCAGTCGCTGAGGTGATCGTTCACCTCGCGCTGGGTGAAGGACTTCGCTTCAGAGTTACCCAGCTTGGTCTTGGTCTGACCCTCGAACTGCGGCTCAGAAATCTTAATCGAAATGACCGCGGTCAGACCCTCACGTACGTCTTCACCGGTGAGGTTATCGTCCTTATCGCGCAGCAGCTTGTTCTCGCGTGCGTAACGGTTCACCAGGGAGGTCAGAGCGGCACGGAAACCCTCTTCGTGGGTACCACCCTCGTGGGTGTTAATCGTGTTCGCGTACGAGTAGACGGATTCCTTGTACGCACCGGTCCACTGCATTGCCACTTCCAGGCTCATGTTGCGGTCGGTGTCTTCGGACTCGAAGGAGACAATCTCCTCGTTCACGATGGTCTTCGCGCCGGCGTTGAGGAAGTGCACGTAGTCGAACAGGCCGTTGTCGTAACGGTAAGTGACGGTCGTGAAACCGTCAGCGTTCGCACGCACGCGGTTGAGGGTGTTTTCCTTCTCCTCTTCGGCAACCTCGTCACCGACGAACTTCTCACGCTCATCGGTCAGGGTGATGGTCAGGCCCTTGTTCAGGAACGCCATCTGCTGGAAGCGAGCGCGCAGAGTCTCAAAGTCGAACTCGACGGTCTCAAAAATTTCCGGATCCGGGTAGAACGTCTGAATAGTACCGGTCTTATCGGAAGGCTCACCGCGGCGCAGGGGACCATCCGGCACACCGCCGTTGGAGAAGGAAATATGCCATGCGTAGCCCTGGCGGTGCACCTCAGTAATCACACGGGTAGACAGCGCGTTCACCACGGAGATACCCACGCCATGCAGACCACCGGAAACGGAGTAGCCGCCGCCGCCAAACTTACCGCCAGCGTGCAGCACGGTCATGACGACCTCAACGGTGGACTTGTGCTCGGTGGGGTGCTCATCCACGGGAATACCGCGGCCGTCATCCTGTACGCGAACAGCACCATCAGCCTGGATGGTCACGTCAATTTTGGAGGCGTAGCCGGCGAGCGCTTCGTCGACCGAGTTATCTACGACCTCGTAGACCAGGTGGTGCAGACCGCGCTCAGTGGTCGAGCCAATGTACATGCCGGGGCGCTTACGAACCGCTTCCAGACCTTCCAGCACGGTAATATCGGATGCACCGTATTCATGCTGCTGTTCAGATGCATTCTGTTCAGATGCCACGAGGCAGAACTCCTTGAGTAGATGATGCAACCGGCGAAGAAAAGTTACGGGTAGCCAAGAGCGGAGCCTAGAACGCCTCACAGAGGGCACAGGAAAGTGCCTGCACAACCCGCGCTGCCGGTGGTGCCCATAGGTGGACACACTTTACGCATTGTCTCTTTTATTTTACCGAGCAAGAGAGCATAAAACCATCTGCAGGCGTCATTTATTGAGCTTTTTGAGGGCTATCACCCGCTCAAAAGCCCGCAAAGGCGGTTTAGAGTGGGTCAACCCCCTCTTGAGGTAGGGGGTACAGTTCACAGCCTTGTGGGGATTGCCGGCGCTTCTATAGCTTTCATTGCGTGCAGAAAAAGGCCTATTTTGACCTAATACCGTTCAATCAGAAGGTGCTGGAGGGTCAGAGGGGATCAGGAGATTACCCATAGGTGTCGCGCACACCGCGCATGCCGGTGGCGCGCCGATAGCCTCGCTGATTCCAGCGTCCGTTGTTCGGACCCAGTACTCGAACCTGAGCTACGACACCTTCACCCAGTTCGCGGCGGAACAGTTCAATGAGGTGCCCGTGCATCAGGCGCAGCTGAGTCGTCCAGGCGGTAGAGTCGCACTGGACTTCAACAATGGAGTTTTCGAAGCTGACTGGGCGGGTGTGCGCCGCGATTTCAGGACCCACTAGCTCAGCCCAGCGAGCCAGCACGCTAGAGACTGCCACGGGTTCTTTCCAGCCGCGAGAACGAATCAGGGCACTGACGATGCCGCCAAGGGGTTTGGGGTCGCGAGAGCTCTCTCCGGGGCCGCTATAACCACCCATAACGCGGGGGTCCCAGCCCTGCGCTCGCCGTGATTTCTTCTTCGAGGCGGTACCAGACATGACCGCACCAAAATCGCGCATGATTTTATTCGCCGAGAAGGCGTTCAGGGGCGCCTCGCCGCGTTCTTGGGCCGCCACTCGCATGCGGGTCAGCAGGGCGGAGGGGGCATCCACCTCGTCACGGTAGAACTCACCCACGCCGTCAACCTCGCGTGGGTTTTGAGGCTCCGCAAACTGCGGTTCCGTGAACTCATCGAATGTTTCACGTGAAACATGGTTTTGAGGGTGGACGGGGTTACTCATCGCCGCCGCCCTCCGCGAGCGCAGAAGCGGTCGAGCTCGACTGCCCCACAGAGCCAGTGACAGAGTCGGTGGCAGGACCAGCGGCAGGCTGCACATACTCGGCGTGCCCCGCCGTCACCGACACCAGGCGGTAGTCGCCCAGCTCCTCCGGAATATCGCTGAGCACCGCACAGGTAATCAGTACCTGCTCCGCGTCGGCAACCATCGCACCCAGGCGGTGGCGGCGCGCAGAATCAAGCTCCGCAAACACATCATCAAGAATCAGAATCGGCGAAGAACCCGCCGAGGAATCATCCTCAACATGCACAAACCAGGACGCCAGTTTCAGCGCCAGCGCAAAAGACCAGCTCTCGCCGTGCGAGGCAAAATGCTTCACCGGCATACCACCGAGCAGCAGGGTAATATCCTCACGATGCGGACCCACCAGGGTCACGCCGCGCTCAATCTCATCGCGCCGACGCTCCGCAAAACCGCGCATCAAAGCCTCCTTGAGGTCCTCAATGCGCATCAGTGCCGCATGCTCGATTGAGCGCTCGCCCATGCTCGAAAAAACAGTCGACTCATAGTTGAAACCGACCTCTTTAGAGCCGTCCGTCAGCCCCGCGTAGGCGCGGCGAAGCTGCGGCAAAAAACGCTGCAGCAGACGAAAACGCGCAGAAAGCAACTGGGCGCCCAGAGTCGACAGCTGCTCATCCCACACCGAGAGCGTACTCAAAGCGTTCTCGTCCCGCGCCTTACGCTGCATGGATTTCAGCAGCGAATTACGCTGCCGCAAAATCCGCTCATACTCGCTACGGTAGCCAGCGACCACCGGACGCAAAGAGATAGCCAGTTCATCCACAAAACGACGACGACCCGCAGGGTCCCCCTTCACCAGTTGAAGGTCCTCCGGGGAGAACAGCACCGTGCGGGCAATACCCAGCGCCTCCTTGGCACGCACCGGCGCGGCACGATTAATGCGCACTCGGTTACTCTGCCCCGGAGCAATCTCAAACTCGGTCACCGTCTGCTGCGAACCGCGCACCGTACGGGTGCGAATATAGGCGCGCGAAGCACCCATCCGCACCAGCGGCCCGTCATGGCTCACGCGGTGCGAAGATAGCGACGCCGCATAGTCGATCGCCTCAACAATATTGGTTTTCCCCACACCATTCGAGCCCAGAAACACCGTAACTCCCGCCGAAAGAGGCAGGCTCAGCAGAGCGTAGGTGCGGTAATCCAACAACGAAATATGATCGATATACACCGGAAGCTCCTTTCACGGGGGTTCATACGCGGGTTCTTAGCTGGAGGTTCTTAGTTAGGGGGCTTCACAGCACCCGGCTGGAGGGCACCGCGAGAGGTCACAATACTAGGTTTTTCCGCGCGGACGAGCACAGAAAAACAGCGCAACCCCGCACATACTCGCGGCACACAGGGCACCGAAAGACGTACGGGGCGGCAAAGGCTGAAACTAGTTCGACGGTAGGCGGACCGGCATCAGCAGGTAACGGTAGTTGCGGTCATCCTCAGCTAGAGGCTCGTTCTGACCGGAAATCACGGCGGGCTTCGGCGCATCGGTGAAGGAGAAACGAACGAACTCAGTACCGAAAACCTTCAAACCATCCAAGAGGTAGGCGGGGTTGTACGCAACGGTGATGTCATCGCCGGACAGGTGAGCCTGCAGAGTCTCGGACGCCTGAGCCTCATCACCGCGGCCGGCATCAATAGCAACCGAACCCTGAGTGAACTTCAGACGCAGGGGAGTGTTACGCTCCGCCACTAGGGAGATACGGCGAGCAGCCTCAGCCAGGTCGGAGGTGCGAACCACCGCGTGAATCGGGGTCTGCTCGGGGAACAGCGCACGGATGTTGGGGTAGTCGCCGTCCATCAGGACGCTGGTGGTGCGGCGGGTACCCGCTGCGAAGCCGATCAGCTCACCCGCTGCGGGCAGGGCGATAGACAGCTCACCGGAACCGGAGAGGGTGCTACCGACCTCAGAGACGGTCTTAGCCTTCAGCAGCACAGCCGCCTGAACATCGGGGTTACGCGGGTTCCATTTAATCTCGCGCATTGCCAGGCGGTAGCGGTCGGTGGCGAGCAGGGTCATGGTGTCGCCATTGATTTCAACGCGGATACCGGTCAGCAGCGGCAGGGTCTCATCCTTGGACACAGCAATCTGAACCTGCTTGACGGCTTCAGCGAATTCGGCGCCGTCCACGGTACCTGAAATTTCAGGAAGCTCGGGAAGCTCGGGGTAGTCCACGACCGGCATGCCAGCCAGCTGGAAGTTAGCGGAACGGCAGTGAATACGAATCACGGACTCATCTGCAGTGAACTCGACGGGTGCGTTCGGCAGGGAGCGGCAAATTTCTGCCAGGATCTTGCCGGGAACCAGGCACACGCCTTCTGCTTCAACATCGGCTGCAATGACCTGACGGGCGCTGGTCTCGTGATCGAAGCTTGCGATGCTGACCTCACCTGCGGAGGCGGTAATCAGCAGACCGTTGAGTACGGGGGAGGTGGGACGCAGCGGAAGTGAGCGTGCCGTCCAGCCGACTGCTTCGGCAAGGACATCGCGTTCAACGGTGAATTTCATCGAGAAGGCGCCTTTCACGGAATTGGAGAGTCATTTTGGGGCGCACGTAAAGCTTATGGGCGAAAGAGCCGGAAATATCGCGTGCTCTGATGCGCAGTGAATCTTCCGCGCGCGCGTCTATCCATCCTACCGGATTTTGTAATTACACAGAGACTCGAAAGTCGATCCTGCAGCGAAAAATCGGGTGAGATGAGGCATGTAGGGTCACTGTATTTTTGTAATTACAAAGATAGGCGGAAGGCGTATCAAACCTAGTCGAAAACAGGTTCGAATTAGGTGATGGTTCGGTGTTGGTTTCTTCTTCAAACCCAACCTTCAAATCCAAACCCAGAGATAGAGTGCAGCTATCGATCCAAATCCGCGAAAATCTACGTTTTCAGTAAGGGTGCACAGAAAAACCTGAAACAGCCCGGTTGGTCGAGCAGAACTACTTGTTATGGGGAGGACTTTTTCTTTAAGTACAGTAGTATTGTTAACGCTTGTGGAAACGGTGGAAAACCCCTTCCTTGCCTGCAATGACGCGGAAGTAGCCTGTGGACATTAAGTGGAAGAAACCACTCAACGCTGAGGATGCATTGTGTATGGATATTTATACATTTCCTCGATTCCACACCTTTTGAATATTCATGCACTTAACGTCCACACGAACGCATGAGTTAAAGCACAGCTTATCCACATCCCAAAAATCTAGCTTTCAGAGTCGCTAAAATCTTGGATCCAGCGTGAAACCCTGCCCCGAAGCCTATAAAACACCTAGTCGAGGCACAAAATAAGCTACGGGACAGGGACAAAAACACATCTAGCCGGCGGCGCGCTGCTCCTGGCGAATCAAATTCGTCAGCTCAGTCACCTGATTGAAAATCGTTTGACGCTCCGCCATCTGCGCGCTCACCTTACGCACCGCGTGCATCACCGTCGTATGGTCGCGGCCGCCCAAATCGTTACCAATACGCGGCAGGGACATCTCGGTCAGCTCACGCAGAAGATACATCGCCACCTGGCGCGCATTCGTGAGCGTACGGGTGCGAGACTTCGACTGCATATCCTCAATGGACACATCAAAATACTTCGCCACCGTCGCCAAAACCAGCGCCGACGTAATCTCCGCACCACCGGTATCAGAGAGCAAATCCTTCAGATAGGTCTCAGCCTCAGCCAGGGTAATGGGCTCCGGCGGCTTCTTCATCGAGGCGGCAGCGCTCGCACGAATCAGAGCGCCCTCCAACTCGCGAATGTTAGCCGTGACATGGGAAGCAATGTACTCCATGACGTCATCGCGCACCGGCAAAATCTCGTTCTGAGCCTTCTTCCGCAGAATCGCGATACGAGTCTCCAGCTCCGGAGGTTGCACATCCACGTTCAGGCCCGAGCCGAAACGCGAACGCATACGCTCAGCGAAACCGGTCAGCTGCTTCGGCGGCAAATCAGAGGTAATCACGATCTGCTTCTGGTGGTTGTATAGGGCGTTGAACGTATGGAAGAACTCCTCCATCGTTGCTTCTTTACCCGCCAAAAACTGGATATCGTCAATCAGAAGAACGTCAACATTGCGGTAAATCTGCTTGAACGACGAACCCTCATCGTCACGAATCGAGTTAATGAAGTCATTCGTGAACTCTTCAGAATTCACGTAGCGCACCCGCAAATTCGGGTACAGATACTTGGTGTAGTGGCCGATTGCGTGCAGCAGGTGGGTCTTACCCAGACCCGAACCGCCGTAGATGAACAGCGGGTTGTAGACAATGCCGGGCTGCTCCGCCACCGCGAAAGCGCTCGCGTGCGCAAAGCGGTTGGACTGACCGATCACGAAGGTGTCGAAGGTGTAGTTCGGGTTCAGACGGGCAGAGCTATCCCAAGTCGGCGCGTTTTCCGGGTCTTCATGCGGATGCACCTGCTGGGCCTCCGGTACCGCCGGGGCGTCCGGAACGAAAGTGGGTGCCGGGTACTCGCGAGGCGCCGGCGCACCCGCAACAGGAGCCGCCGACTGCTGCGCGGAGGGGAATCCGGCACGTTCCGCCTCCAAAGCCTGCAGGGAGGGACGAGTGACCTGCTCATCGGCGGGCACTTCGTAATGGTCAGGGCCCGGATGCGGCTCGGTGTAGTACTCAAAAGCGCGCGAACCGGCGGGCGCCTCAGGATGCGCAGAAGCCGCCGCTACCGAAGGGGCGGGCTGGTGCTCGACAGGAACCTCACGCTCACCATGGAAAACGTCCTGACTTGCAGGTTCAACCGGAATCATCGACTCATTCACATCGAAAAGCGCGGTGGTCGACGGGCCAAACGCCTCGTGCAGAGCCGCACGGAACGAAGCGCTAATCTGCTCCTCAAAGACCGCACGGGTGAGCTTATTCGGAACCTCAATGATGAGGCGAGAAGAACCCATCAATCCCTGAGGCTGCGCAAGATTCACGAAACCGCGCTGACGTGCCGTCACCGCCGGATCGGCGGCAAGAATGGAGAGCAGATGCGCCCAGCGCGCCTGAAGGGAGTCGGTCATGGAATTCTTTACTTTCACTCGATGTGAAGCGGTGGTGCAGTAAAGAAATCATGCCGGAAACCACCGCGAGGTCATTAAGATTCTACCCGCTTAATACACAGGGGGAGAAAGTTATCCACAAGAGTTTTCCACACGGTGGAAAACTTGTAATTACAGAAGTGGATAAGCGGTGGATTTAAGTGCATAACAGGTCTTCTTCCCTGATATTTAGCGGAAAACTCCAAAAGCTCAAGGGTGTGGATAACTTAGTGGTAGTAGGGGGTTTGGGTGGGATATGCACCGTAGTGGATACCGTACTGCCGTAAATATCCCCGGGTTTACGTCCCAAGAGCACGTAGCGTCTCCACAGCCTGTACACCCGCCGCGATCACCGCCTCCACGCCACAAACGAGCCCGGAATCACGCGGAAAAAAGCGTCAAGAACTTGATTTACGCCCTCCACTCTTCTAAAGTTGTGCTGTTGTGTGTGCACCGCCTACTGCGAATAGTCGCGGTACCTCCGTGCACCAAGAAGCGTACGGTTCCGATACCCGTGAGGGCACGAACCGCAAAAATCAAGGAGACAAAGTATGAGCAAGCGTACTTTCCAGCCGAACAACCGCCGTCGCGCTAAGAAGCACGGCTTCCGTCTGCGTATGCGTACCCGTGCAGGCCGCGCGATTCTGTCGAGCCGCCGCGGTAAGGGCCGCGCAAAGCTCTCGGCCTAATCACGGCATATAGTTCGCCCGCCGATGCACACGCATCGGCGGGG
>NZ_KV795073.1:620877-641074 GCF_001808945.1 Rothia sp. HMSC071B01
CCCCGCCGATGCACACGCATCGGCGGGCGAACTATCATTAAGCGTGAAATACACGCGGAGGTCAGCTCACCACATGAGCCGAATCTCCCACACTACGTAAAGGGGAACACGTGCTGCCTCAACGGCACCGTATGCGCACCAGCGCTGAATTCTCCCACGCCTTCCGTTCCGGCATCCGTACAGGACGTCGGAACATCGTTGTATCTACGGCGAAAAATCCTGGAAAAACAACCCAGGTAGGTTTCATTGTGTCGAAGGCGGTGGGCAACGCAGTCACACGCAACCTGGTCAAGCGCCGGTTGCGTGAACTTGCCGCGCTCACCTGCGCTGCGCATCCGGAAGGCTACGCCATTGCTGTGCGAGCGCTTCCCGCCTCCGCGAGCGCCAGCTGGGATCAGTTGCGCCGCGACTACGAATCGGCACTCGAGGCTGCGTTCGCTAAGCTCGACCTGTCTCAGAGCAAGGAGAAGCCGTGAGTCGTTCCCAGCGTGACCGCTGTGAAGAACGCTTCCACGCGCATCACAGCGGCACCTATAGCGCATCTGCCGAGACTCTGGGCCCCGACGAGCTGCTGGCACTAGCACCTAACGAATTCGTAAGGCCTGAAACTTTCTTGCAGGCTCTCTACGTTCTACCGCAGAACCTGCTGATCGCGTGCATGAAGGCCTACCGCAAGGTCGTGTCCCCCCTCTACGGGAATGTGTGCCGCTACTACCCGACCTGCTCAGCCTACGCTCTGGAGGCGCTGACCACCCACGGTGCGATGGGCGGGCTTTCCCTGACGGTGCGCCGTATTCTGCGGTGTGTTCCCTGGGCAACCGGAGGTATCGACCCAGTCCCGGAGGGGAAGCGCACTTTCGCTCCCGGAGCAGAACCGAAAATTATTCTGCTCAACCACCCCCATCTTTACACCCCTCACACCGGTGGTGACGCCCGCCCTGAGTAGGCGGCGCCTCCCACACAATGACTTAGCCGAGTCCTTAAGGAGTATTCCCGCGTGAATATTTTTGATTTGATTCTTTGGCCGTTTAAATGGATCGTCTCCGTGGTCCTGTGGCTGTTCCACACTCTTTTCACTTCGCTGGGTATGGACCCGGCGTCCGGCCTGACTTGGGTTCTGTGCATTATCTTCCTGACCCTGGTGATGCGTACCCTGACCATTCCGCTGTTCGTCAAGCAGATTAAGGCTATGCGCGGTATGACCGCGATGCAGGGCGATATGGCGAAGCTGCAGGAGAAGTACAAGGGCAAGAAGGACCAGCTCTCCCGCCAGGCGATGGCTCAGGAGCAGATGGAAATGTACCGTAAGCACGGTACGAACCCCTTCGCGTCCTGCCTGCCGATTCTGGCTCAGATGCCGATTTTCTTCGGTCTGTACCAGGTGCTGATGGGTGTTCCCACCGCGGCGCAGAGCAACGAGAGCGTGCTCATGCTGCCGGCTGATCTGGTGCACCAGTTCAACGACTCGCAGATTTTTGGTGCTCAGCTGTTCGCGACCATGCTGCACCCGGGCGCTGGTGACACCACCGCGACCGTTGTTCAGGCGGTCATCATGATTGTTCTGATGAGTGCGACCCAGTTCTACATTCAGAAGCAGCTGAGTGTGAAGAACATGTCGGAGGCGGCTCTGAACTCTCCGATGTTCCGTCAGCAGCAGATGATCATGTACATCTTCCCGATCATCTTCGCTGTTTCCGGTATTAACTTCCCGCTGGGTGTTATGTACTACTGGACCGTGTCGAACCTGTGGTCGCTGGGTCAGCAGTGGTGGGTTATCCGCAATAACCCGACCCCCGGTTCTCAGGCGGAGCGTGAGCTGAACGCTCGCCGTGCTGCGAAGGGCCTGCCCCCGATTGGTAAGACCCGTGAGCAGCACGAGAAGGATCTGCAGGAGGCTCGTGAGCGTGCCGCTGCGGGTCAGCGTCAGCAGCCGGTCGGTAAGAAGCGCCAGAAGCAGCAACGCAATAAGCAGAACGGAAAGAAGTAGTTTTCTTCCGTGAGTCGGGCCGGGTTCTCGCCACGTGTGGCGCGGGCCCGGCGCCGTGTATGAGATACTTTTTACCCCTAGGACACCCCTCCGAACACCCTGAGGATTATTGTGACTGAAGCTATGGAATATGAGGACGAGCAGCTCGTTGAGGAGCAGCTGGTAGAGGAGCCCATTGAGGGCGAAGAAGACGATTTTGAGGACATCGAGGAAGAAGGCGATATCGCCGCTGATTACCTCGAGGAGCTTCTCGATATTGTCGATATGGACGGCGATATCGATATTGAGGTGCGCAATAACCGCATCTATCTTTCGGTCTTCAATGACGACGATGACAATGAGGAACTGCGCCACCTGGTTGGCCGCCACGGTGAGGTGCTGGAGGCTCTGCAGGAGCTGGTGCGTCTCTCCGTCCTGGCTGGTAATGGTACCCGTTCCCGCCTGATTCTGGATGTTGCCGGCTACCGTGCAGAGCGTCGTGAGCAGCTGGAGAAGATTGCCGCTGATGCGATTGAGAAGGTGCGTGCTACCGGTCGTGATGAGCACCTGAAGCCGCTGAGCCCGTATGAGCGTAAGGTTGTGCACGATGTGGTGGCTGCCGCTGGCCTGTACAGCGAGTCGGAGGGCGAGGGTCCTCGCCGTCACGTGGTGATTTCTCTTCCCGAGGTAGGAGCCTAGTATGGAGACTTCGATGGTTACTCTCAATGAGAGTGAGCGCGCCGCCGCGGAGGCTGTGTTCGGTGAGCGTCTGCCCCTGGCGGAGCGCTACGTGCAGCACTTGGCGACGACCGGTATTGAGCGTGGCCTGATCGGTCCGCGTGAGGTTCCTCGCCTGTGGGCTCGCCACGTGCTGAACTGTGCCGTGGTGCAGGAGTACATTGCGCCGAACGCGTCGGTTGCCGATGTCGGTTCTGGTGCCGGCCTGCCCGGTCTGTGCCTGGCGATTGCCCGCCCGGATTTGAAGCTGACCCTGATTGAGCCTCTGGAGCGCCGCGTGATTTGGCTGAATGAGGTTGTTGAGGATTTGGGTCTGGAGAACGTGACCGTGCTGCGCTCGCGTGCCGAGCAGGCTGTGGGTGCTGTTGAGGCTGATGTGGTGACTGCGCGTGCTGTGTCGGCTCTGGTGGGCCTGTTGGATATTACTCTGCCGATTCTGCGCGGCACCGGCGAGCTGCTGGCCCTGAAGGGCCGTAGTGCCGCGGAAGAGATTACTAAGGCGAAGAAGAAGCTGAACCGCTACGGTGCGCGTGAGACTGAGATCCTCACCGCCGGTGGTGATCTACTGGAAGAGCCGACGACGGTGGTTCGAGTTCGCCTCTAAAGGTTTCGTCTCAAATGGGCGGTACCGCCTGAGCTAGTGGATAGGCTGGCTTACGCGGTACCGCCCATTTTTTGTGCGCTGGCTTGCCGGGCGTGCGGCAATTGCATCCGCAGAGTACATAGAATGACCTCTCGCGTGGAGTATTGACCTGATGCCGGGTACCCTTAAGGAAGGATTGAAACCTTAGACTCCTCTGCATCAAAGCCTGATGGTGCAGTAGGGCACTGAGCCCTTCAGAGACCAGACAGGCATCACCAATGTTTCACGTGAAACATTGCAGACTTCATCACCTCGCGGAGTATGTTTCACGTGAAACATGCTGAGATGAGTGAAAGGTGGGGGAGCGGAGGTTGAATCCTCCTCGTGCACGAATACCGCAGAATATTGCCACGTGCGAGGCATCAGACGAAGCATCACCGTAGACACACCACCCGGAATATGGAAGGCACCCGATGACTCCTCAAGCTCAGAAATCTGTTGCAGATTTGCTCCCCAAGCCTGTGCATACGCGTGTCTTCACCGTGTCGAACCAGAAGGGTGGCGTGGGTAAAACCAGCACCGCCGTGAACCTCGCAGCCGCGCTCGCGGAGGCTGGACTGAACGTCCTGGTGATCGATAACGACCCGCAGGGTAACGCCTCGACCGCACTGGGCATTGAGCACGGCGTGGATGTTCCCAGCGTCTACAACGTTCTGATTGAGGATAAGCCACTTTCTGAAATTGTTCAGGAATGCCCCGACATGTCCGGCCTGTTCTGTGCCCCCGCCAATATCGACCTTGCGGGCGCGGAGATTGAACTGGTCTCCCTGGTTGCGCGCGAGACTCGCCTCAAGAATGCCCTGATGGATTACACCGAATGGCGCGAGAAGCAGGGTATGGAGCGCCTGGACTATGTCTTCATCGACTGCCCGCCGAGCCTCGGCCTGCTGACCGTCAATGCCTTCGTTGCGGCAGAAGAGATTCTGATTCCGATCCAGTGCGAGTATTACGCTCTGGAAGGTCTGAGCCAGCTGCTGAAGAATATTCAGATGATTCAGAAGCATCTGAACTCCAAGCTGCGCATCAGTACAATCCTGCTGACCATGTACGATGCTCGTACCAACCTGGCATTCCAGGTGGCAGAGGAGGTGCGCGAGCACTTCCCGGAGGAGACTCTAGGGGTCAAGATTCCTCGCTCGGTTCGTATCTCTGAAGCTCCCAGCTATCAGCAGACCGTCATCACCTACGATTCTTCGTCGACTGGCGCGCGCGCCTACCGCGAGGCGGCACAGGAACTCTCGCGCCGATCCGCATAATCTAAATCTTTTGAAATGAGCCCTTTTGGATTGTCTATTGATGATTCCAAAAGGGCTTATTGTGTGCGGAATTTTCTGGGTGAAACACGAGAAAACAGCCTTAGAGAATTAATTATTGGGAATAATTTTGATTATGCACCGTGCATTTTTTACTCCTGCTTTCGAGTGCTTATTTCGTTTACACTAGATGAAGAAGAAAAAATGAGTGGGCTCGTCCGGGAGTCCTAAGGAGTAACGATGGCTGAAAAGCGACGCGGCTTGGGTCGTGGCCTGGGGGCACTGATCCCTCAGAGTACGAAGAATTCTGGTAATGCTGAGGCGAAGGCATCCGAAAAGACTACTGCAGTAAAGACTGCACCCAAGAAGGTGTCCACTCCGATTGAAGAGCCGATGACTGACGGCCTCTTCGAAATGGCTCACGAGGCTAAGCCGGAGAAACAGCGTAAGAGTGCTAAGGCTGAGTCTGTAGAGGCTAAGCCTGCTGAAGCTGCACCCGCTCAGGAAAAGCCTGCTGAAGCTGAGAAGGCAGAGGAGAAGGTCGAAGCTCCCGCCTCCTCGCAGGATGTTTCACGTGAAACATCGAAGAAGAAGTCTCGCGTGGATATGGGTGCGGCACTGCGCAACACCACCCTGACTCGCCGCCCGGTGGATTTCTTCTTTGGTGAAGATGTCTCCACCCCGCAGTCCGCTTCTGAGGAGCAGAGCGGTCTGGTTCCGGTTCCCGGTGCCCAGTTTGCCGAGCTGAACGTTCACGATATCCACCCGAACCGCAAGCAGCCCCGAACCGACTTTGATGAGCAGGACATGGAAGAGCTCATCCACTCGGTACGTGAGATTGGTGTTCTGCAGCCGATTGTTGTGCGTCCCTCTCGCGAAAGCGGCGCCGAAAAGTACGAACTGGTCATGGGTGAGCGCCGCTGGCGTGCAACCCAGGCGGCTGGACTGACCACCATCCCGGCGATTGTTCGTGAGACTGAAGACGGCGACCTGCTCCGTGACGCCCTGCTGGAGAACCTGCACCGCAGCCAGCTGAACCCCATTGAAGAGGCGGCGGCATACCAGCAGCTCATGGAGGAGTTCGACACTACTCAGGAGCAGTTGGCTAAGCGTATTGGTCGTTCTCGCCCCCAGATTTCGAATACGATTCGTCTGCTGAAGCTGCCGGCTCTGGTGCAGCGTCGCGTTGCGGCGGGTATTCTCTCCGCGGGTCACGCGCGCGCCCTGCTGGCTCTGACGGACCAGGCTCAGATTGAGACTCTTGCACAGAAGATTGTGAATGAGGGACTGTCGGTTCGCGCAACTGAGGAGCTGGTGAACCATGCATCCGGCGCTGCGGAGGTGAAGGAGCGCAAGGCTCCTCAGCCTCAGAAGCACCGTGAGCGCCTGGATTATATTGCGGAGGCTTTTGCTGACAAGCTCGATACTTCGGTGAAGATTTCGCTGGGTGCTCGCAAGGGTAAGATGACCATCGAATTTGCGAATGTTGAGGATCTGAACCGCATTATCCGCGTTTTGGATTCTGATTTCTCGGGCTAAATTTTCGCGTAAAACAATATTTAGCAACTGAAATCAGTTGTATATACAAAAAAACCCTCGGTGATGTTTCACGTGAAATATCACCGAGGGTTTTTCTTTAGCTTCTCGAAAGATTAGCCCAGGTGCTCGGAGAACTCAGCCAGCAGAGCGGGCTTCGTCTTAGCACCTACGGTCTTCTTGATGACCTCGCCATCCTTGAAAAGGTAGATGGCGGGAATAGAGGTAATGCCGTACTTCATAGCGGTATCGCCATTCGCCTCAACATCTACCTTGACCACGTCGACCTGACCGGCGTACTCGCCAGCGATCTCGTCAATCACGGGACCAACCATGCGGCAGGGGCCGCACCATTCAGCCCAGAAGTCCACGATAACGGGCTTGTCGTTCTTCAGAACCAGTTCGTCAAAAGTGGCATCAGTTGCCTGCTGTGCACTGCTCATGGAGTGCTCCTTTCTGACACGGGGTGGATTCCCCTGCGAGTAATACGAATAGTTTAGAGGTTTTCGAGGTAGTGCTGCGCGTCCAGAGCGGCAACAGCACCGGAACCGGCAGCAATAATTGCCTGGCGGTAGGTCGGGTCAATCACGTCACCGGCAGCGAAAACGCCGGGAACGGAAGTCTTCGAGGAACGACCCTGAACCGCGATGGTGTGGTTCTCGGTAATCTCCAGCTGGTCACGTACCAGTTCCACGCGAGGATCGGAGCCAATAGCGATGAACAGACCCTGAACAGCCAGCTGGCGCTCAGAACCGTCCTTGGTGTTGGTCAGGGTGATCGACTCGAGGTTGCTCTCGCCGTGAACGGCGGTGACAGCCGAGTCCCAGACAACCTCAATCTTCGGGTTGTTGAACACGCGGGTCTGCATGATTTCCGAAGCGCGGAAAGAATCGCGGCGGTGCACCAGGTACACCTTGGATGCGAAGGTCGTCAGGAACAGTGCCTCCTCCAGCGCGGAGTCGCCACCGCCGACCACTGCGATTTCCTTGTCCTTGAAGAAGAAGCCATCGCAGGTTGCGCACCAGGAGACGCCGTAACCGGAGAGTCGGTCTTCGCCCTCGATGTTGAGCTTACGGACCTGAGAACCGGTGGTCATGATGACGGTCTTTGCCAGGTGAACGGCGCCGTCAGCGGTGTAGACCTTCTTCACGTCGCCGGTGAGTTCAACCTTCTCTACGTCCTGGTAGCGGATGTCAGTGCCGAAACGCTCAGCCTGCTGGCCGATGTTCTCCATCAGCTCGGGGCCCTGGATGCCCTGAATGAATCCGGGGAAGTTCTCGACCTCGGTGGTGTTCATGAGGGAGCCGCCGGGCGCCAGGGAGCTGGCGAAGAGGACAGGCTTCAACTCGGCGCGTGCCGCGTAGATTGCCGCGGTGTAACCAGCGGGGCCGGAGCCCACAATAATGACGTTGTGGACGGTTGCGTCGGCCTCAACCTCGGCTGCCGGTGCCGCCTTGGTGGCGGGTGCGGAAGCGAGGTTCAGATTGCCCAGGGCGGAGCCTCCGAAGAGGCCTCCCAGATTCTCAGTCATCGGATATGTCTTTCCGTTGTAGGTCTTTCGTTCTGCCCTTATAACAGAGCTTTATCCTCGATTATTCCATTTTTGGGGGATCCTTATCCAGATACTCCGCGCACTGTGAATCTTTGAGTAGCCACCCTGCCATAAAGAGTCATAAATAGACATCAAAAAGGGCGGGGCTTCCGAACCGTTGAGTTCAGAAGCCCCGCCCTTATGTCTGGGGTGCGAGCGCCCTGTCAGCGTCGCGTTATGGGTTGATTAGTCCACCTTGATTTCGTTGATGCGCAGACCGTAACTCCAATTTCCAATCGGCAGGGAGAGGCGGGGCAGCTCGTTGACCACGATGATTACGTAGGCGCCCTTTTCTGCGCTCTGCTTGGAGGTGTCCAGGGTGACGACTGCGTCCTTGCCTTCGAAGGTGCCCTTGCCGACCTCAACCGCACCGTTCAGGGATGCGGAGCTGTTGGTGTAGACGGTGAAGGAGCCACCGGTGCCGGTGTTCTGCTGGATGGTCAGCTTGGAGACGACGGTGGGGGTCTGCAACTTCAGAGCCAGGCCGAATTCCTTGATAGTGCCGGCGTAGTTGGCGGTGCCGAAGCCGTAGCTAATCCATGCGGTGTTGGCGTTACCGTCGGTCAGGTTGGGGATGAGGGTGTCCATGTCGTTCATGAACGTGGTGTCCGAGGGTGCGAAGCGGGCCACGGACGCGATCTTAGCCGGCGCGTTCGATGCCTTAGCGGTCGGGGATGCCGATGCGCTGGCGCTTGCCGCAGTCGATTCGGAGGCGGAGATAGAGGACTTGGGGGTGTGGGGGCCGGCTGCCTGGTTGGAGCCGATTGCACCCAGGGAAGTGAGGATACCGCCTGCGACGATGACGAGCAGCAGGACTGCTGCGAGGGCGACTGCCCAGGTGCCGCGGCTGCCGTCTTCTTCGTCTTCGTCATCTTCGTAGATGCTGGTGGGTTCGGAGTACGCGGTGACGGCTGCGCCGTCGGATGCGTTCCAGTTCTTGGCGGCGGTGATGCTCTCCTGGTTGGCGGTGGAGGTGGAGACCTTCTCGTAGGTGTTGGGGGAGCTGCCGCTTTCGGAGTCGCCGAAGATTTCGGTGCCCAGCGCGTCTTCTGCGTTGGAGAGTGCGTGGTTTTCGACCAGCAGGGTGTCCAGCAGGGTGTCGGGGCGGGTGTGGGAGGTGACGAGGTAACGGCTACCTTCGGGGGTGATGCCCAGGTCGAGAATCTGGATGTTGCCGCGTGCGTTGGTTGCGAGCGCGCGGGAGTTTGCTTCCAGTAGTGCGCTGCGGCTGGGCGATGCGACGACGACCGAGACCTTACGGTTGAGAATCTGGTCGGTGCCTTCAAGCACCATGTCGGATTCTGCCGTAATGATGATGTGTGCGGTGATCTCGTAGCGGCCTCCGAGGACCGATCCGACCGGAATCTGTTGCGACAACGTGTTCTCCCGAGGTGGTTTCATAGTGCCTGCCGTGTGGCGGGCCCTGACTATTAGATTCTACCCGGCATTGAAGGATGCTGGGGCTGAGTGATAGTTTGTGGCGTCCGGGTGGCTGCCTGTGCCTTCTGCGGGCCCCGGCGTGGGGTGCGATGGGGGCACGGGCAGCTACCCGGGTTGGGCGTTGTGTGCTGCTTTAGCGGCGGGCAAAACGCTCAAGTTTGGAGGTGAGGGGCGCCAGTAGTGCGTTGGCTTCCTTGACGCGGAAGATCTGTATACCGGCGAGGTATGCCAGTCCCATGACGGTGCCGCATACGGCGAGGGTGATGATTGCGGTGAGCTTAGATGCCCAGGCGAATCCGTCGAGCTGGTAGCCGCCGAGTAGCCAGAGTGCGATGGCTGCGATGCCGCCGGCAAAGAGGGATGCGAGGGTGGTGCGGGCGTATGTGCTGACGATGCCGCGCTGGCCGTAGTAGCCGAGGCGGCGGCGGACCATGTGGTGGCTGATGAACAGGATCAGGATATTGTGCACCGGGTAGATGAACGCGAGCATGTACACGGTGTACTGGGCGTCGAGCAGGGATGCTGCGAAGCTCATGATGACCATGATGATGGCGGAGTACACCTGGATTCGGAAGGGGGTGCGTGCGTCTTCGCGGGCGTAGAGCACGCGGCTGTAGAGGTAGTTGATGGTGAGGGTGGGGGTGCCGAGCGCGGTGATGACGATGAGCTTGGCGATGATGGTTGCTGCGATGGGGTCGCCGCCGCTGAAGAGTACGGCGACGGGGCCTGCGAGTACCATGAGCGCGACCATGCAGAAGACGGTGGCTACGGCTGCGTTGCGCAGGCCGTGGGAGAGTGCGTAGATGACGCTGTCGCTGTCGTCGGCGATGGCGGAGGCGCTCATGCGGTTGAAGAGCACGGTGGCGATGGAGATGCCGATGACGCCGTGCGGGAGCATGTACAGCATGGAGGCGTAGTTGAGTGCCTGCAGGCCGGGGATTTGGATGCCGAGGGCGGCGTAGTGTTCGCGCTGGCCGACGATGCCTGCGGCGACCTTGGTCATGTAGAGGAATGCGAGGTTGGAGATGATGCCGGAGGCGAGGGTCCAGGCGGCGAGCTTGGAGGCTGCGCGCAGGCCGATGCCTCGCCATCCGAAGTCGGGCTTGAGGTGCAGGCCGAGCTTGCGTAGGGGGATGAACAGGACGAGTGCCTGCATGATGACGCCGAAGGTGGAGGAGCCGGCGAGCACGAGGGTTTGTGCGTTGGTCCAGGATTCTACGGTGTGGATGGGGTGGGGGTTGGGGGTCTGTGCGCCGAAGAGGAAGATGAAGAGGAACAGCGACAGGATGGTGATGACGTTGTTGAGTACGGGCGACCACATGTAGGCGCCGAATGCGTCTTTGGCGTTGAGGACCTGTCCGATGACGGTGTAGAGGCCGTAGAAGAAGATTTGAGGTAGGCACCAGAGGGAGAAGATGAAGCCGAGCTGTCGTTGTTCGGGGCTCCATCCTGAGCCCATGATGCTGATGATGGGCCAGGCGCAGGCGACGGTGATGATGGTGATGAGGCCGATTGCGGTGACGGTAAGGGTGACGAGTTTGGAGATGTATCGTGCGCCGCCGTCTTGTGCTTTGGCTGCCTTGATGATTTGCGGTACGAGGACTGCGTTGAACACGCCGCCTGCTACGAGGACGTAGATGAGGTTGGGTAGGGTGTTGGCGGTTTCGAAGACGTCGCCGACGGTTGAGAGTGAGCCGATGGCTACGGTGAGCAGGATGGTCTTGACGAATCCGAGGATGCGCGAGACGAGGGTGCCTGCTGCCATGATTGCGCTTGAGCGGGCGTCGTTACGTGCCACGTATGTCTCTCCTGTTTCGGCGGGTGATTGCTTCTTTTAGTTTTTGGGGCTCTATTTAACGGGTGTTTAGAGCTGGGTGGTGATGTATTCGCGCGCACTGCGGGCTATGTGTTGTTCGTTGGCGAATGAGAGGCGGGGGGGGAGCTCTTCGAGGGGGACCCATGCGACGTCGATTGCTTCGTGGTCGGGGTCGTTGTCGATGCTGAGTTCGCCGCCGGTTGCTGCGAAGAGGTAGTGATGCACGGTTTTGTGGATGCGCGTGCCGTTGGAGGTGAACCAGTAGGCGATGGTGCCGAGGGAGGCTACGGGGTAGCCGGTGATTCCGGTTTCTTCGCCGATTTCGCGTTGTGCGGCTTCGACGGTGGTTTCGCCGTGTTCGATGTGGCCTTTGGGCAGGCACCATTCGCGTTGTCCGTTGCGGTTGATGCGGGCGATGATGGCTACGGGTAGCTGTTCGGGTCGGTCGAAGTCGATGATGAGCCCGCCTGCGGAGACTTCTTCGGGGGCGGGTACCGCTCGCGCGGGCGCGGTGAAGCGCGTTTTGGGGGCGCGGGGTACGGGAATGCTCATGGTTCTACCTTAACCGATAGGCTGAGGTTTTGGTGCCTCGGTTTGGGGTGAGATAGCTGTCTTTGGTGGGGTGTTGTGGGTGTGGGGTGGGCGCGTGGGTGGTTTTTCTGGCACGATTAAAGGATTATGTCGCTGATTATTGATGTTGTGTCGAAGTACCCGGATGCCGCCGAGCTGGGAGAACTGTACCGTGCGGCGGGTTTTGAGCTGTACTTGGTGGGCGGTATTGTCCGCGACAATCTGCTGGATGATGGCGGCCATTTCACTGATTTTGATTTGACGACGGATGCTACTCCGGAGCAGAGTGAGCAGATTCTGCGTGCGTGGGGTGAACACACGTGGGATATCGGCAAGGAGTACGGCACGATTAGTGCGCGGAAGAATGGCGTGGTGTATGAGGTGACCACGTACCGTGCTGAGGTGTATGTTTCGGATTCGCGTAAGCCGACGGTTGAGTTTGGCACGGATTTGAGCGCCGATTTGGTGCGTCGTGATTTCACGATTAATGCGATGGCGGCGGCTTTGCCCAGTGGTGAGGTTGTTGACTTGTTTGGTGGCGTTGAGGATTTGCGTGCGGGTGTTTTGCGTACTCCGCGCTCGCCGGAGGAGTCTTTTTCTGAGGATCCGCTGCGTATGATGCGTGCGGCTCGTTTTGCTGCGCGTTTTAATCTTGAGGTTGCCCCGGAGGTTTTCGAGGCGATGCGTGAGATGGCTGGCCGTATTGAGATTATTTCGGCTGAGCGTGTGCGTGATGAGCTGGTGAAGCTGATTGAGTCGGATTATCCGCGGGTGGGTTTGAACCTGCTGGTGGATACGGGTCTGGCGGATTATGTGTTGCCGGAGCTTCCTGCGTTGCGTATGGAGATGGATCCGGCGCATCACCATAAGGATGTGTATGCGCATTCGTTGAAGGTGATGGAGCAGGCGATGGAGAAGGAGACGGACGAGGACGGCCCGTGCCCGGCTCCTGATTTTATTCTGCGTTTTGCGGCGTTGATGCACGATATTGGTAAGCCGAAGACTCGTAAGTTTGAGAAGGACGGCTCCGTCTCGTTCCTGCACCATGAGGTGGTGGGCGCGAAGATGGTGAAGAAGCGTATGCGTGCGCTGCGTTTTGATAATGACACGATTAAGGCTGTGGCTCGTCTGGTGGAGCTGCATATGCGGTTCTATGGTTACCGTGAGTCGGGTTGGACTGATTCTGCGGTGCGCCGTTATGTGCGTGATGCGGGCGATCAGTTGGAGCGTCTGCATCGTGTGTCGCGTTCTGATGTGACGACTCGTAATCGTCGTCTGTCGCGCTCGCTGGCTGAGGCGTATGACGATTTGGAGCGTCGTATTGCTGAGTTGGCTGCTCAGGAGGAGCTGGATTCGATCCGTCCGGATCTGGATGGCGGTCAGATTATGCAGATTCTTGGTATTGCGCCGGGCCCGGTGGTGGGTGAGGCGTATAAGTTCTTGTTGAATTTGCGTCTGGATGAGGGTTCGCTTCCTGAGGAGGAGGCGAAGGCTCGTCTGGTGCAGTGGTGGGAGCAGCGTCAGAAAGCGTAGCTTCTGCGGTTTTCGGTACCGCATCGCATGGTTGAGGTCACGCGGTGCGGTACTGTTCTATCTGCTTTTTCTCGTGTATTGTTAAGAAATCTATGCGTGTTCCCCACCCGGTGTGCTTCACGTGTAGAGCACAATGAATCTCCTGCTATGGAAATCCCATAGCCGTTTAGCCCAAAGGAGGGGTTTAATCATGCGTGCATATGAACTGATGGTTATCCTCAGCCCCGAGGTTGAGGACCGTGCGGTTGAGCCGTCGCTGTCCAAGTTCCTCGAGATCGTGACCAACGAGGGTGGTTCCGTCGACAACGTCGATATCTGGGGCCGTCGTCGCCTGGCATACGAGATCCAGAAGAAGTCTGAGGGTATCTACGCAGTGGTGAACTTCACCTCTACCCCCGAGACCGCAGCTGAGCTCGATCGTGTTCTGAACCTGAACGAGTCCGTCATGCGTACCAAGATCATCCGCCCGGAGGATCAGAAGATCTCCAGCAAGTAGTTGTTTCTTGCCGGTCGGCTGACCCCCTAAAAATGTCAGGGGGTTGCGCTGTACTGGATTCAACATACTTGTAACTCTTATCGAGGAGGCATCAAATGGCAGGCGATACCGTTATTACCGTTATTGGTAATCTGACTGGCGATCCGGAGCTTCGTTACACCCCTGCGGGTGCGGCGGTTGCTAATTTCACGATCGCATCGACTCCGCGTACTTTTAACCGCCAGACGAACCAGTGGGAGGATGGGGAGACCCTGTTCCTGCGTGCGTCGGTGTGGCGTGGTTACGCTGAGAATGTTGCAGAGACTCTGAAGAAGGGTACTCAGGTTATCGCGCAGGGCCGTCTGAAGTCTCGCTCGTACGAGACCAAGGAAGGCGAGCGTCGTACTTCGTTTGAGCTTGAGGTCGAGGAGATTGGCCCGACTCTGCGTTTTGCTACTGCTCAGGTGACTCGCGCACAGCGTTCTGCCGGAGGTAATAACTTCGGTGGCGGTGCGCAGGGTGGCTTTGGCGGTGGCGCTGGGTACAACGCTGCTGCTCAGGGCGGTTTCTCCGCTCCTCAGCAGAACAATTTTGCTGCTGCTCAGGGTAATGGTTACTCTGGCCAGTCTGGCTACTCCGCTCCGGCTGCTCCGGCGGCCCCCGCAGCTCCTGCTGCTGATCCGTGGAGTTCTCAGTCTGGTGGTAACTATGACTGGGGTAGCGGCGCCGACGACGAACCTCCGTTCTAAGCCGGTTTCGTTTTCCGAATAGTAATTTATCAATCCATCCCGCGGTTATCCGCCGCGGGCTCCCAACTCTAAGGAGCACCACGATGGCTAAGGCTGAAATCCGTAAGCCCAAACCCAAGCAGAACCCCCTCAAGGCTGCTGACGTCACCGTTATCGACTACAAGGACGTCGCACTTCTGCGCAAGTTCATCTCCGACCGCGGCAAGATCCGCGCTCGCCGCGTGACTGGCGTGACCGTTCAGGAGCAGCGCAAGATCGCTCAGGCTATTAAGAACGCCCGCGAAGTTGCACTGCTGCCCTACTCCGGCGCTGGCCGCTAAAGAGAAGGAGAGACAGTAACATGGCTAAGATCATTCTGACTCAGGAAGTTTCCGGCCTCGGTGCAGCTGGCGATGTTGTCACCGTTAAGGACGGTTACGCACGTAACTACCTGCTGCCCCGCGGCTTCGCCGTGACCTGGACCCAGGGTGGCGAGAAGCAGGTTGAGTCCATCCGCGCCGCTCGTGCGGCTCGTGCTAAGGCTTCTCTGGAAGAGGCTCAGGCAATTGCTGCGTCCCTGGCTGCTAAGCCGGTTGTCGTTGCACACAAGGCTGGCGCTGACGGTCGCCTGTTCGGTACCGTCAAGGCTGAGGCTATTGCTGAGGCTATTGAGGCTGCTGGCATTGGCTCCGTTGACAAGCGCACCATCCACCTGGGTTCCGCTATCAAGCGCACCGGTGAGTACAAGGTGACTGTCCGCCTGCACGCTGACGTTGTTGCTAACGTTGTCCTGGACGTCGTTGCTGCTGCGTAAGTAGATTTTTAGATATTTGACGCTGGTGCTTTGATGCTAGGGCGTTGAGTGTCGGACGGGGTGTCCCTCTTCGTGAGGGGCACCCCGTTTGTTGTACCCATAGCTGTGCCCGCTCCGGTGCATGTTTCACGTGAAACATTGTTTTTGAGAGGTTGAGAATAGGGGTAGGGCAGTAGAAGGATTGGTGGTTAGAGCGGTTGTGACTGCGAAGTACGCCAATTGACCCCGTAGACTGGTAGACATGGCTCGATCTTTTTCACGTTTGTCTTCTAGCGCTCAGCTTCTGTCTACGGGTGTGGTGTTGGAGTGCGTCAATTTGCTGCTGTGCGCTCTAGCGGTTATCCCATTTGCGGACGCGAATGTCGCTACTGCTCTTCTGCTTCTTTTACTGGTGGTTGGCGGCCTTGGATCCAGTGTTGCGCTGGTGTGCGCGCTGGTGGGTCTGGTGAAGTTCCGTCAGTACCGCGTGGCTAATATTTGCTTGGTGGTTATTTCTGTAGTGGCTAACCCGTTGGTGCTGCTGGGTCTGTATATGGCGGCTTATTAGCCCGGTTTAGAGTCCGCAAACTGCACAATATCAAAGCTCTCAGGGTTCTGTTGGTTTTCTCCCAGCTTGTTTCCAGCGAAATTCAATCCTCCCATAAGGTTGGGGGTGTTTACTATAAGTGTTGGTTCGAGAGGACTGCGATGTGAATGTGTGTGTTTCGTGTAGCGGGGTCGCCCGCTAGCGAAAGAAGGATGGCAAGGCAAAAGCGCCTTGCCTTTCTTCTTTTAACGCGACGTGTAGTTTCCGCGTGAAATCCGGGGTGCTGCACCCCGATGTTGAAGAAAAATCTATTCCCAGCTTTCTTACAGCTTTAACCTACAGGGAATAAAGGTTTACGCGTAATACTTTATATAGATGGTTCGAGAGGGCCATCAGAAAGTTGGACTTTCCTTGCGGAAGTGGCTCTGATTTTCGTATGTATGTGTGTGTGATGAGACTGGGGTTGGACCGAGAGGTTCAGCTCCAGTTTCTGTTTAATCTCTAGGGTGTGCAGCAAGGGTGGCTGTAGTGGTGTTGCGGCATGCTGTAATAAAGGGCAACCACACTTCTATATAACGTCATATTTCCTTTCTTGGGGTGGCGGGTCTAGAATTAGGGAAGATAAATTTTGCATATTAAATACAAGTATTGAGGAGTTGTCTTCCGTGTCTAAGACCCCTTCCGTGTCTAAGACCCCTTCCGTTCCCGGCCCCGACCGCCCCGCCGACAAGGCGGCAGGTCACTGGCTGCTGGCTCAGCTGGGCAAGAAGGTTCTGCGCCCCGGCGGCCGCGAGACCACCAACTGGCTGCTGGCTCGTGCCCTGGGTGGCGATATTGACGTCGTGGAGTTTGCGCCGGGCCTGGGTATTACCGCCCTGGAGATTGTGAAGCGTTCCCCCAAGAGCTACACCGGTGTGGATCTTGACCCCAAGGCTGCTGAAATCGTGACCGAGCGTATTGGCGCATCGACTAAGCCGAACTACCGTGTGGTGAACGCTAGCGCTCAGGAGACCGGCCTGCCTTCAGAAAGCTACGACGCCGTGGTGGGCGAGGCGATGCTGACCATGCAGACCGATAAGCACAAGCTGGAGATTATGCGTGAGGCGGCTCGTCTGCTGCGTCCGGGGGGCCACTACGCTATTCATGAGATGTCGCTGGTTCCCGATTATCTGCGCCCCGAGTTGAAGGAAGAGATTCAGAAGGATTTGGCGCGCACTATCCGCGTGAATGCCCGCCCGCTGACCGTTGCCGAGTGGACTGCTCTGGCGGAAGAGGCTGGCTTTGAGGTGCTGGATGTGTACCAGACCGATATGGCCCTGCTGGAGCCGAAGCGTCTGCTGGCTGATGAGGGCCCCGCAGGCGTTGCGAAGATTGCGTTCAATCTGGCACGTAAGCCGCAGATTCGTGAGCGTGTGCTGGGTATGCGCGGCGTGTTCCGCCGCCACGCCGACCATATTGGCGCTATTGGCATGATTCTGCGCAAGAAGTAAGACAGAGTCACACCGCAAAGCTTATACAGCGAAACGGAGCCCCAGTATTCCCCTCTATCCGAGGGAATACTGGGGCTCCGTTTTACACTGAGGTGTATGAGCCGCGGTGTATGAGCCGCAGAATCGGCTCAGTCACGTGTGCGCCTGCCGGAGAATGTTATGAGCCGTATTCTTTTCTCGCCTGAAAGCTTCAATATGGGTGAAACCACGCGCTGTATCGAGATAGCGCGTGCAGCTCAGGAGCGAGGCCATACGGTCTTATTCCACGTGTATTCCCCTAAATACCTGGGACTGCTGGAAAACGCGGGGTTGCCCGTGCATCTTCGCGAACCGATTATGAGCGATGCTGAGGCTGAGCAGATTATGGCGCTGGATCAGGGCAGGGGAGTGCGGCACCCTTTTACGACCGGCATGGTGCGTCGAAGGGTTGCCGCTGAGCTTGCGGCTATCCGTGACTTTAGCGCGGATGCTGTGGTGATCGGTTCTAACCTGACGATGTTGCTGTCTGCGCGTATTGCCGGTGTCCCCATTTTCTATGCGCGCCCGTATGCGTACTCGTCGACGTATTTTTCGAAGAAGCCTGCAGCCAGCGAGCTCGCGGCGCCGGGATGGTTGCGGGCTGTGGCGCGGGTGTTTTCGTATAAGCCGGCTTCTTTTACGCGTGTGGCGCGTGAGCATGGGCTCACGCTTCCTCGCCGTACCGTCGATATGCTCAGCGCCGATGTGAACCTTATCTGCTCTCTGTTTACGCAGCTACGCGGGGACTCATTGGTAGAGCCCGACGTTAGTGTGGGTCCTATCTATTACCGCGCGCCCGGTGAGCTACCGCAGATTGTTCTCGAACCGAGAGAGCGGCCACTGGTCTACGTGGGAATGGGTTCCTCAGGGTCTGCAGATATTTTGGCGCAGGTGCTACGGCAGCTGTCAGCTGCTCCGGTGGATGTGCTGGTCGGCGGCGGGGTGCCGCTGCCGGACGCAGAAACCAGCCTACTGGGCGATAACATCCACTTTGCGGGGACCGTTCCGGCTCATCTGCTTGCCGGTCATATTGACGCCTCGATGACCCACGGCGGTGAGGGAACGGTGCAGACGGCGTGCCTGGCGGGTGTACCGTTTGCCGGTATTGCGATGCAGGCGGAGCAAAGCTGGAATATTGAGGAGTGCGTGCGCTACGGTAACGCCCTGCGTTTTACGAAGAATGATGTGCGCCGCGGCAATGTGCGCGATATTCTGGGCCGTCTGCTCAGAGATGAGGGCATGCGCGCTAGGGCGCGGCAGCTGGGTGAGGCAATGCGCACCATGGATGGGGCGGCGCTCGCCGTTGAGAAGATTGAGGATTATCTGCGCGCTGCCCATTAGGCGTGTATATGTTTCGCGTGTGCCTTCGTGAGAAACTAGCATAGGAGTTCTGCAGAAATTGTTTCTGGAACGTCGTAGATATCGGATTGAAACGCGAGGATAAGCATGTCTGAAACTGCCATTGATTATGGTTCCCGCACTATGCCTCATGATGATGTGGCTGAGCAGTCGGTGCTCGGTGGCATGCTGCTGTCGAAGGACGCTATTGCAGATGTGGTTGAGAGCCTGCGTGCGTCTGATTTCTATAAGCCGGCGCACGAGACGATTTATGAGGCGATTCTTTCTCTTTACGGTCACGGTAGCCCTGCGGATGCGATTACGGTTGCTGATGAGCTGAAGAAGCGCGGCGAGCTGACTCGTGTTGGTGGCGCGTCCTATATTCATACGCTGATTGCGTCGGTTCCGACTGCTGCTAATGCTCAGTATTACGCTGAGATTGTTAAGGAGCACGCGATTATGCGCCGCCTGATTGAGGCGGGTACGAAGATTGCTCAGCTGGGTTACGCCAATGAGACTGAGGTCGATACTTTGGTGGATCAGGCGCAGGCTGAGATTTATGCGGTGACTGATGGTAACGCGAAGGAAGACTATGTGTCTTTCTCTGAGGCGTTGGAGGAGACCATCAATGAGATTGATGCAAACTCGAACCGCCCCGATGGCGTGTACGGTGTGCCGACTGACTTTATTGAGTTTGATGAGCTGACCGGTGGTCTGCACGGTGGCCAGATGATTGTTATTGCGGCTCGTCCGGGTGTGGGCAAGTCGACTTTGGCTCTTGATATTGCTCGTTCTGCGGCTATTCATCATCAGATGACGACTGTGTTTTTCTCGCTGGAGATGAGTCGTACTGAGTTGGCGATGCGTATTCTCTCTGCGGAGGGCAAGATTTCGATGGGTCGTCTGAAGAAGGGCGATCTGGATACTGAGGGCTGGACGAACCTGGCGACTCTGCAGGGTCGTATTGATTCTGCTCCTCTCTTTATTGATGATTCGCCGAATATGACTCTGATGGAGATTCGTGCGAAGTGCCGTCGCCTCAAGCAGCGTAATGATTTGAAGCTTGTGGTGCTGGACTACCTGCAGCTGATGAGTTCGGGTAAGAAGGTGGAGTCGCGTCAGCAGGAGGTTTCGGAGTTTTCTCGTAGCCTGAAGCTGTTGGCTAAGGAGCTGGATGTTCCGGTGATTGCGCTGTCTCAGTTGAACCGTGGTTCGGAGCAACGTACTGATAAGCGTCCGATGGTTTCGGATCTGCGTGAGTCGGGTTCTATTGAGCAGGATGCGGATATGGTGATTCTGCTGCATCGTGAGGATATGTATAACCCGGATAGTGAACGCGTGGGTGAGGCGGACATGATTATTGCTAAGCACCGTGGTGGTCCGACTCGTACTATCCCGTTGGCGTTTAGCGGTAAGTATTCGCGCTTCAACAATATGGCGAATGAGGCGCCTCCCCAGTACTAATCAGCTCAGCACTCTGTAGCTGCACCCCTCTTCTTCTATTCATTACAGGATGGAAGGGGAGGGGCTTTTTCGCATCTATAGGTATGGGTACCCAAATGCAGAGTTAGGAATCGTGCAGGGTTAGGAATCAAGCGCAGGGTATGGGAATAGGGGCTGCGGAGGGGGTTCTAGAGGGCATTCTGTGAGGGTTTGAGTGGTTTCTTCTGCGTTTATAAGGTTTTTTGGAAGTTTTTTAAAGATTTTTTAGCACCCATAAAA
>NZ_KV795074.1:0-589 GCF_001808945.1 Rothia sp. HMSC071B01
GTGGTTGGTGTGCCGTTGGGTGGTCGCAGGCCAGCAGGTGGGGGGGTTTAGCCGCGCTACGAGTGAGCGGGCGGTGAGTTGGGGGGTCTCCCCTGCTGGTGCTGGTGGCGGTGCGGGGGTGGGATGAACTGGAACGATAAGGCAGCGGGGGATGAGCGCCGGGTGGTGGTGGTTTACCGGCGGCGTAAGGTGAGCGCGGCGGGGTGAGATCAGGAGGCGAGCGCGCAGGGGGTGGTTGGTGCTGGATGGTCGCAGGCCAGGAAGCGGTGCTGCAGGGTGGGGGGGGTTTAGCCGCGTTACGGGGGGGTCTCCAGTGCTGCTGGTGCTGCTGGTGGGGCGGGTGGGAGAGGAAAGCGGCGGTTTACCCGGGGGTAAGCGAGGAAGGGGCGGCGAGCGCGGGCAGGAGGGGCGAGTGCAGGGTGCAGTGATAGCAGAGTGCTATGACTGCATTGTGCTGTCACCACTACCGGCGAGCGCGGGCGGTGGTTGTTGGGGATAGTAAGGGGTGCTGCAGGGTGTGGGGGGATTAGCCGCGATAGGCGGGGGCGCTTGCCAACTTGTCGGCTTTCCGGCTTGTCGATTTGTTGGG
>NZ_KV795075.1:0-498 GCF_001808945.1 Rothia sp. HMSC071B01
GGTGGTTTCTTGGTTTACCCGGGGGTAAGGCGAGGAAGGGGGCGGCGAGCGCTCGGGTGGGGAGAAGACGGAAAGGCGGGGGTGGGATGAGGTGTGAACGATACGGCAGCAGCGGCGAGCGGATACAGGGTGGGTACAGGTGTAGGCGAGCGCAGCAGGGAGTGGGGGGTTTAGCCGCGTTAGGTCTACCCGGGGGTAAGAGAGGAGGCGAGATCAGATACAGGGTGGCGGATATAGGGTGGGACGTTTAGCCGCAATACGCGGTGGTGCTCCAGTGCTGGGTGCGGGGTGTGATGAACTGACCACGTTAGGGCGGGGTTCGGTAGATCCGGGGGTTAGAGAAGAAGGTGGGGGTGTGATGAGGTGTGAACGTTATGGGTGTGCGAGCGCAGGCGGTGGTTGGTGTGGTCGGTGCGGGTGGTGGTTGGTGTGGTCGGTGCGGGCGGTGGTTGGTGTGGTCGGTGCGGGCGGGGGCTCCAGTGCTGGTGGGACGTTTAG
>NZ_KV795076.1:0-289 GCF_001808945.1 Rothia sp. HMSC071B01
CTCGCCTTACCCCCGGGTAAACCAAGAAACCACCCACCCGCACTGACAGCACTATGCAATCACTGCACTCTGCAATCACCCCTCCCGCACCACCCGCGCCCCGCCAACTCGCCAACTTCCCGACAAGTCGAAAAGTTGGCAAGTCGAAAAGTTGGCAAGTTGGCAAACACCGCCCCCTTCCTCTTCACCCTGTATCCGCTCTCACCCCCCCGAACCGCGTATCGCGGCTAAACGTCCCACCCTGCCTCCGCTGCGTCCTCTTCCCCTTACCCCGCCGGTAGACCTAACG
>NZ_KV795077.1:0-55251 GCF_001808945.1 Rothia sp. HMSC071B01
CGGCGGCTTTCCGATAGTGGAAAGCCGCCGCCTCGCTATTATCGCTATGAGAGCAAGCGTTGCCTGTTTTAGGACAGCATCGTGAGGGTGCCGAGCAGACCCAGCAGGCTCAGACCCGAGATGATGTACGCCAGAATGTTGAAGGTTGTCATCTTCGAGGTGTACTTGGTGGTGTGACCGGCGTTCACCTTCGCCGAGTAGATGGCAAGCCAGATCGAGACACCCACCGGGATTAGGCCCACGAGCAGCAGAGCAATCACCATGATGTTGGGGCTCAGGCTCAGATTGGAGCTATAAGCAGAGGAGCTGTAACCGCCGGAGCTGGTCCTTGCCTCAGCGTGGAGTGCCGCGACCTGAACCCACGCGTAGAGGGTCAGCGCCAGGGCACCCAGGGAGGCACCGAACGCGCCGATGGAGTAGAAGTAGCCGGGGCCGCGGAAGTCGCCGGTGGTCTCGCCGTAGGGGCGGCGGTGCTCAGCCGGTACCCGGTAGATGTCCGGGATGCGCTGGTAGCTGTCGTCGCGGTCGCGCACGTTAGCGGGTGCCATGCCCAGGGCGGGGCCGGCGGGTGCAGCGCCGAGGGGAGCACCGGGTGCTACGCCTGCAGGTACCGGCTGCGGGGAGTTTGCGTTGTTCTGCTCCGGGAAGGAGGGGGCGGGAATCTGGTTTTCCATGGTGTGTCCTTGAGTGGTCGTCATAGCGGCTGTGTAGCTGCCGCGTCGTAGCGGCGGCGTCCCTATGACCGGCTATTCTGTGGCTCGTTTGGTGGCTCTGTGGTTGCTCTCGAATGTTGCCGGTGAGATTGAATGAACAATCAACACCGAACAACGATATCTACCCTTCGATACTACGCCATAGGGTGCGTTTTCGTCTTCTCTGATGGCGTTCTCATTACAATGCGGTCACCTGAGCACCCTCGGGCACGCCGGTGCACCTCAGCACAGGACCGACAATACAGGACCGACCAATTGGGCATAAAAATACCCGGCAGGTGACGCCGTGGGGCGTCCTGCCGGGTGGTAGAAACCTACCGCGGTTCTTCCTCTTAGAAACTTCTAAGCGATGTTTTACACACTAGGTCCTTTAGGGGGTCCCTTAGGGAACTTTGAATCACTCTCAAGCGTCCTTCTGGCTGCAAAAGTGACCAAAAGACCTCCTAAAATTGCACTTAGAATTGATACTGGATTAAAGAACTCCCCGTCTCTGGCAAATGAGATAATCACCCAGAACACCGGAACAATAGTGAGAAAAAATCCTAGTGTAAATATATTCTTCGTACGCATTGGACCTCTCCCAGGTTAAAGAGTGAGAGTGCAGGACACTGCTGCAACAGCTAGCGCAGCGGCAATTGCTGCCGGACCTCCAAGGGCTTTTCCAAAACCACCAACAAATGCTGGCCCTAAAGCTCTTGCAATCGTGGAAGCAGCTAGCCCCCAATTCCAAGCAGAAATTGCGGTTGTGATTGCATTCCCACGTCACATAGTGATGTATCTTACATCACTACTCAGCAGTCTATCAGAGAGTCTCGCCAGATGTAACACGTAAATTTACATTACATGAAAAATATGCTTCTTCTGTCATGCACGCTCTCAGTGTCGGGTCCGCTGCCGCATTTAATCGCGCGGTCGAGGCCCATGATGGTGGCCACCACGCCGTCGATCTTCTCGGTGGATTTTTCTTTGTCGGGTTTGATGGTCCCGGCAGGGTCGGTGCGGATGAAGATGTTGTCCGTCTAAACCTTTCGACGCCAGCCCATACTTTTTGACGTTAGCCCAAACTTTTTGACGCCCAACCCACGGGCACTCCGGTACACCCCAGAACAGACCGACAATTGGGCATAAAAATACCCGGCAGGTGACGCCGTGGGGCGTCCTGCCGGGTGGTAGAAACCTACCGCGGTTCTTCCTCTGGATTGGAACCGATAATCACCGCCGCACCCCATACGGGATAGCGGACGGCTGGGAGATCGTGGAGATGCGGGGAATCGAACCCCGGTCCGATGTGGCGTCAACGGGGCTTCTCCGTGCGCAGTTTATGCGAACGCTACTTTTCGGCTCCGGTACTTGCATAAACACATATACCGACGAACCTAGTCACGTAAAAGTCCCGCTAACCCCCGCAACAAGGGCTAGCAGCAGTGGCCTTTTAAGTCGATGCCGGTAACTGAGCCAAAGGCATGCTCAGGCCGACAGACGGCAACTCGCGCTTAGGCAGCGAGTGCGAAGTCAGTGCGCTTAGATTCTGCACTTAATTTTTTGCAGAGGGCGTTAACGAGATAACCCTGCATCCTCGGCACGCTTCACCCATCTCAACTCACATCGTCGAAACCGATCATCCCCCTATGCTTTTATCAAAAAGCCCACCGTCTTCTGAAAGTTTTCCTCAACATACCTTGATGCCGCGGTGCCATTCAAACACGGTAGAGATTCAGTATATCGGAGGTGTTTAACGGTGTGCAAGTCCCCCACCCCGCACACACGACGCTCTCACTGACAGAGAACACAGCCGGCGGATACTTACAGAGAACACCTGCAGAGAACCCGGCGAGCGCTCCTCCACCGCACACACCCGGCTCAACGACGGGCACAGCAAACGGGGTGTGAGGCACCCCAGATATTCTGGGAGCCTCACCCCGTTCGTGTACCGTGCTAGGCGGTCAAACCTTAGTGGCGCGCAGAAACAGTCATGCGGTTGTTCGGGTTGTCACCAATCTGGCAGACCACGTTACCGTGACCGTCCTCGGTACCAACCTCAAGGCACTTCTGAGTGGTCTGATAGAAAGAAATGAATACGAAAAGCATGCAAATCGAAATCAGGACAGACACCGCACCGGTGATAATACCGGTCAGCGCGAATGCCTTACCTGCACCAGCTTCCTTGACCTTCTTCAGGGACAGCACACCCAGAATGATTGCGGCAATACCCAGCAGAGCGCCAAACACGAAGAAACCGGTCAGCACAGCCGCAATACCGAGAATCATCGCCGCCAGCGCCATGCCGGGAGCCTTCTTCGTCACGGGAGCCGCATACGGGTAACCTGCGGGCTGACCGTAACCGTAAGCATCCTGCTGAGGCTGCTGCTGGTAAGAGTTCTGCTGGTAGTTGTAGTCAGCGGGCTGCGCCTGGTAGGAGGCGTCCTGGCCGTAACCGTACTGATTCTGCTGAGCGGGCTGCGCCTGGTAGGAAGCGTCCTGACCGTAGCCGTACTGCTGCTGGCCGTAGGTGTTCTGTGCCGAAGCACCCTGGGCAGCGTTCTGGCCGTAAGCATTCTGCGAAGAGGGCTGCGCACCAAACTGGCCGTACTGGCTCTGCTGAGCCGAAGACTGCTGGCCCGAGTTCTGCTGCGCCTGGCCGTAGCTGTTCTGAGCGGATGCGCTCTGACCGTAGTCCTGGCCGTAAGTGTTCTGAGCCGAAGGAGCCTGGCCATAATCCTGACCGTACGAGCCCTGGGCGGAAGAATTAGGCTGCTGAGCAGCGTAGGGGTTCTGCGCGTTCCCCTGGTTGTTTCCGTAGTTATTCTCAGACATCCGTCGTTCTTTCCTTCACAGTTGCAGCGAACAATTTATACTCGCCCAACGCACCATTGCGCGCTGAGTTCGGTTCCATTATATAAATAAGCTGTCATTTGGGTCATCTGTGAAGTTCAAGATTTCAGATTCAGCGCCCAGAATCCACCAATCGGGCAGAATCAGCGCCGAGAAAGAACAAGGGACCGAATAGTTCAACACTATTCGGTCCCTTCACATCTCTATATGCTCAACGCGGCTTAGCGGCGGACAGCTTCATATTCCTTAGGGCTCATCGTCATGGTTTCACCATGAACGGTGCACACATAGTTACCGCTCGAATCCTGCACCGCATTCTCAGCGCACTCGCTGAGCATGCCAATGCCAATCAAGCCCAGAACCAGCACAACAACAGCAACAATCATGCCCAGCGCACCGGTGACAATACCACCAATCGCCATGCCCTTACCGGAGGCAGTGCCGTTCTTTACCTTCACCAGGGCAACAATACCCAGAATCACGCCGACCAGACCCAGCGCGCCACCGAAAATCAGCCAGCCAGAGAGCAGACCAATAATACCCAGAATCAGCGAAGCAATCGCCAGAGCCGAGCTCGGAGTCGGCTGGTAGCCGGGGTAGCCGCCCTGCATGTTGTATGCGGGTGCCTGCTGCGGTGCGGGAATGAACTCGCCCGGGTTCTGCTGGTAGTTCGGGTTCTCAGACATATGTCTCCTCAAAGAATGAATGGTGCTCGCGGTACGCCACGAATTTTTAACCATTATACGTGAGGAACCGCGCCCCGCCCCTACCGGCAAGTTCCTGGAGCAGCCGTGCATCCCGCCGTTGCCTCAGCCCTAGCCGAGGTTGCGGTAACGCATCGCGCGGCGCGCCTCCAGGTCATCCTGACGCTCACGCAAAGCCTGACGCTTATCGTACTCACGCTTACCGGTCGCCAAAGCAATCTCAACCTTCACACGACCATTCGAGAAGTACATCTTCAACGGAACCACCGTGTAACCGGTCTCCTTCAGCTTCTGCGCCAACTTATTAATCTCAGAACGATGCAGCAGCAGCTTACGGCGACGACGAGCCGCATGGTTCGTCCACGTACCGTAACCATACTCCGCAATATGAATACCCTCGAGCCACAACTCGTTATCGGTCACCTGGCAGAAACCATCCACAATGGACGCCCCACCATCACGCAGAGACTTCACCTCAGTACCCAGCAGAACAATACCCGCCTCATAGGTATCCACAATGTTGTAGTTGTGGCGAGCCTTCTTATTCTGGGCAATAATCGCGTTATTCGGGTCCTTCTTCGCGTCTTTCTTCTTTTTCTGAGCCATCACTCAATCCTTATACGTCTTAGCTCTCTTCAGCCGCGCGCCCCGAAGCACGCCAGCGAATACCAGCATCAATAAAGGCGTTCAAACCGCCATCCAAAACATTAGAGGTATTACCCTCCTCATAGCCGGTACGCAGATCCTTCACCATCTGGTACGGATGCAGAACATAGGAGCGCATCTGATCGCCCCAGCTTGCCTTAATATCACCGGCAAGCTCCTTCTTCTTCGCGTCCTCCTGCTCCTTACGCAACAGCAACAGGCGAGACTGCAGCACACGCAAAGCCGCCGCACGGTTCTGCAACTGCGACTTCTCATTCTGCATCGACACCACAATACCGGTCGGCAAGTGAGTCATACGCACCGCCGAATCCGTCGTATTCACCGACTGACCACCCGGGCCCGAGGAGCGGAACACATCCACCTTAATCTCAGACTCAGGAATCTCAATAGCATCCGTCTGCTCAATCAGAGGAATTACCTCAACCGCCGCGAACGAGGTCTGGCGGCGGCCCTGATTATCAAACGGCGAAATACGCACCAGGCGGTGAGTACCCGCCTCCACCGACAGGCGGCCAAAAGCGTACGGCGCGTTCACCTCGAAGGTCACCGACTTCAGGCCCGCCTCCTCAGCGTAGGAGGTGTCCAGAACCTTCGTCGGGTAGCCGTTCTTCTCCGCCCACCGCAGGTACATGCGCAGCAGCATCTCCGCGAAATCAGCAGCATCCACGCCGCCGGCGCCCGAACGGATCGTCACCACAGCCTCACGCTGATCGTACTCGCCCGAGAGCAACACCAGCACCTCAAGCTCCTCCAGCTTGGCGCGGATCTCACCGCACTCGCGTTCAGCATCAGCGAGCAGCTCGGCGGCAGTCTCCTCATCCTCCGCTTCGGCAAGCTCCACCATCACCTCAACATCGTCAATGCGAGAAGACAGCGAGCGCAGACGATTCAGCTCCGACTGCTTATAGGAGAGGGCACTCGTCACCTTCTGGGCATGCTCAACATCATCCCAGAGGTCGGGGGCGGCGGCCTGTTCGGACAGCTCCTCAATGGCGCGCTCAATCCCCTCGATGTCGCTCACTGCGGCAATCGAGGCAAAGATAGCGCGAAGCTCTTTAATCTCAGCAGAAAAGTCGAAGGATGCCATAGCTTTTAACACTATCGCGAAACGGCCAGAAAGTCCCGCCGTTACAGCCCGCAACAGCCCACAGCGCAGAAGGATGAGGCAGGTAGAGGGAAGAACCCGCGCAACGAAGACATAAAAAGGGCATAAAACGAGGGCGCATCCGCTAGCCGTTACACTACCTTGCGGATGCGCCCTCGCAGTCTATGGGGGCTCACAACGCCCCTAGTCGCTGGACGGGCCCTGACTCGTCTTCAAACGCGACGAACCATGAGCGGTCACCTCAATACCATCAGGCACCAGAATCGACAGCAGCGGCGGACGAATACGAGCCGACAGGTACACGTGCACACTGTGATCAGAATCCACGGACACATTCTCCAGACGCAACGCATGAAAATCCTGCCCCGGCTGAACCTCAGCCAGATACGCGCTCGCATACTCCCACGCCGCCGAACCGTTCGCCTCCTCCGGAGTGCGGATCGTGCGGGTAATCGAGTTCGCCTGAGCGTCCGCCATATCCTGCAGATGCTGAGTCTGCAGATACGCGCCCGTAATCGCCACCGTCACCGAACCGATGAGCAGAAGCAACGCCAGCATGCCCACAATCAGCGGGGCAATACTGCCCTCTTCCGGGTCTGAGGCGACCGGGTCAGCGGCGAGGCGGCCTGAGGCGAGCGCCCGGCTCTGCGCACGGGCACGAATCTTCATGTTGGCACGAGCCAGCAAACCATTAGGAATCAGCATGACCAGACCCCCAACTCGTCGCATGAGAACTCACCGGAATCACGCCGCCACCCATAAACGAAGGCAGCAGCGGCAAACGCGCCTGAACCGTCACCGTGGCGTACGCCTTCGTACCCGAGACGCACTCCCCCGACGCACAGCTCAACGACACGCTCACATCGGAGGGCTCAACCCCGTAATCCGCGGCAGCATGCACCGCCAGACGCTGAGCCAAATCCGGGCCAACCGACGAGTCCTGCGGCTGCTCCTGCACATACAGCACCACCTGGGCGCTCGCCGCATGAGCCGCCATCACCGAAGACTGCAAGCTAAAAATCGTCAGAATGCCGTAGAGCACCGGGATGAGCAAGGTAATGCCCAAACCCAGGAACTCCACAATGGCGCTACCCTCTTCAGGGGTGTGCTGGTTAGAAAGAGGCCGATCAGAGCGGCTCTTCAGGCGTTCCTTCACCCGCTGCCGAAGCGAAAAGCCACTAATCACCGGAACGATGCTCCGCATAAATCGCATGCCCCTTCACCTCAATAGAATCCGGAAAACCCCACGGGCCCAGCACCGGCAACGGCGACTTCACCGTCACCTCCAAAGTGCGCACACCCGTAGAATCACTACTCTGACGGTACGAAATATTCTCAGCATACGAAGACGGAAGAACCCCTTCAATCAGCTGACGGGTACGCTCCATGCCTTCCTGCGGAGTGCGGTCACGCATCGTACCGTAACGTGCCCCAGCCGCCGCAGCATCCACCAACATGGTTCGTGCATACAGGGCGAAAGAAACCTGCAGAATCGCCATGGTCAGCAACACCAGCAGCGCACCGACCATGACGAATTCCGTGCTGGCGTCACCGCGCTCGCTCTCCTCCGCAGAATATTCCGCGGAGGATAGCTCAGCGGCAGTCAGCTCAGAAGCGATGCGGGGCTTACGCATTACTGGTGAACCAGAGCAATCGCGTCGTTGAACATCTTGGTCAGAGCGGGCTGAGCAATCGCCAAGATAGCGGCAACCAGCACGGCGCTCATCATGGTGATCATGACCCAGCCGGGCACGTCGCCGCGCTCGGGGTCATCCTGCTTGTTCTTCAGGCGCAGAGCCAGCACGGATGCGATAGCCAGGGCGATCAGCACGGTGAGGGCGGTGCGGAAACGACGGAACATGATTTTCTCCTTCTATCAAAGGGTGTAGTGTGTGGTTGGTGCGGCGCACCGGGCAATCAGCCCAGCCCACCGCGGTGCGACCGGTACGGTGTGTACCTGCCGCAAAATCTAAAAGTTCAAACGCATGAGCGACAGGCCCGGGAAGACCGCAAAAATTACGGTCAGCGGCAGAATGAAAAACACCACCGGAGCGAGCATCGCAATCTCCTTCTTACCGGCTGTTTCCATCAGCTCACGCTTAGCGTTATCGCGCACATCCTGAGCCTGCGCACGCAACACATCAGCCAGAGGGGTGCCGCGCTCAATCGCAACAGCAATACCCTCAACGAAGCGGCTCAACGCCGGAACGCGAGTACGCTCCGCGAACTCCTGCAGCGCGCTCAGCAACGAAACACCGGTGCGGGTCTGCGCCAAAATCTCAGAAAACTCACGAGCCAACTCGCCGCGAGAGGTCAAACAGATACGCTCCAAAGCCGCCAGCGCCGACTCGCCCGCCGTCACCGACAGAGCCATCATCTCCGCCAGCGCCGGGAACTCAGCAACCAGCTGCTTCTCACGCTTAGTCACCGCCTCACCCAGCCACCAGTCACGCGCCAGAAAGCCGCTCAAACCGCTCACCAGCACCAGCACAAGAGCCACCAAGATGGAGAAACGCTCCTGCACCACGCCAATGACGGTCAAGGCACTCATGACGGTCACACCCGCAAGAGCCCACAGCAGCTGCTCGGCACGAAACGCGCTCATACTCTGCGAAGAGCCAGCACGACGCAGACGCTCCTGCACCGAACTATCACTCAACGACGAGCCGCTCAGCGACGAAGACAACGAACGCAGAAGCGGCGCGCAGAACGCCGAAATCGCCTCCAACAGGCTCGGCTCGCGGCGCTCCTGCTCCTTCAAAAGCGACTCACGTAGAGTCTCACCGCGCAGCTGCGACGCCACACGATCAGAGAACGAAATACTGCGAGTATTCAGCACCGATGAGAGAATCAGACCCACGCCGGTCGCCAGCAGCAGACCAAAAATCAGAGGCAGATTCATCCGAAAACCCTCCGTTCACGCGGCAACTCACCAATACGCAGCATCAGACGATACGCCGCCAAAGAAATAGCGGCACCGGCAATCATCAGCATCGCACCGGCAAACGAGTTATACACCATGCGCGCGGCAGGCTGAGTCGCCATCAGGCACAACACAAACCAGGGCGCCACGCAGGAAAGGCGAGCCGCATTCACAGTCCACGACTGACGCGCCAGAAGCTCCGAACGGGTACGCGCATTCTCACGCAGAAAATCACTCAGCGTACCCAGCAGCTTACCCAGGTCCGAACCACCCACCTCGCGGGCAATTTTCAACGCCTCAATAATGGTGTCCGCCACCGGGTCAGAGAGATACTCCTTCAAACGGTTCAGCGACGGCACGAACTCACCCGACGCACGGTAATCACGCGAGAAATGGGCAAAGGCATCACGCAGCTCTTCCGGGCCGCGGTACGAGAGCTGAATCAGCGCCTCCGGCAGGGACAGACCCGCGCGAATCGCAGAACGCAGGTGGTCCACAGCATCCGGCCACAGCTGCCAAATACGGGCATCCGCCGCGCGGGCACGATGATTCACGACCACGCGAGGCGCCACAAAACCACCAATCAGGCCCAGCAGACCCAACGGCAGAAGCTGAGTGACCATCAGCAACAACACCGAGGCAGTCACACCGCTGGCAACGCTCACCCACATGAACGTGCGAGGCGTCAACGAATGCATGCCCGCCTTACGAAGAGCAATCACCAGCGCCGGATCATTACTCGGCTTCGGCGGCTTGCCACTATCAGGAAAGCAGGAAAGGTAAATCAGGCAGACGCCCAACCCCAAAATCAGGCTCAGAAACAGAGGCATCACTGACCCGCCTTCGCCGCAGCCAGCACCTGCTCGGGGCGGTGACCGGCACGAACCCAACGGTCCGGGTTCGGCAACTCCAACGCCACGCACACCATCCGGCCGTCACGGCGCACAAACAGCGGGGACATTTCAATTACGCCGTCCTCAACGCGGCCACCCAGCATGCTAATCTCTTCGACCTGACGCTGACCGCGCGAATCACGACCGCAATGCACCACAATGTCAAAGCAGGACGCCACGGTCGGCACCACGAACGCCGAGGAAATATTCTCGCCCGCCAACAGCGGCAGGGTACAAATCTTAGTCACCGCATCACGCGCCGAATTCGCGTGAATCGTGCACATGCCCGGCAGGCCCGCGTTGAGCGCAATGAGCATATCCAGGGATTCCGCCTCACGAACCTCACCAATGAGGATGCGGTCCGGGCGCATACGCAGAGCCTCCTTGACCAGGCGGCGCAGCTCAATCGCACCGGTACCCTCAAGGTTCGGCTGGCGGCACTGCAAACCCACCACATCGCGCAGCGGAACCGCGAGCTCAAAAATTTCTTCGCAAGTAATCACGCGCTCACGCGGAGGAATGGACGCGGACAGGCAGTTCAGCATCGTGGTCTTACCCGCCTGGGTCGCACCCGAGACGAGGATGTTCATGCCGCTCTCCACCGCCGCGTGCAGCAGGGACGCAGCGCCGGCGCTCAGCGAGTTCATGCGCACCAGGTCGGGCAAGCGGCGGGCACGCACCACGAACTTACGGATGTTAATGCTCGTGTGCTTGCGGGTAATATCCGGAATCACCGCGTGCAAGCGGGAGCCGTCCGGCAGGGATGCATCAACGAACGGGGAGGAAAGGTCCACTCGACGACCGGAAGGCTTGAGCATACGCTCCAGCAGACTATTGATTGCCTCAGTGCTCAGGTGCAGACCGGTCAATTCGCTTTCGCCATTGCGGGCGATAAAGATTTCGTCGGGAGAGTTGATCCAGATTTCTTCAACGCTCTCATCATCGAGGAACGGCTGAATCACGCCGAAGCCGCAGATTTCATCGTGCAGGCGCTGAATCACGGATTCACGGTCACCCAAATCCGGCAGGGAAATGCGGGTGCGTCGCTGCTCATAATCGTTCAGGTGCTCGTCAATGAGCCCGCGCACCGCGTGCTGGTCCTCGTGCGGGTCCAGGCTGCGGTGACGCATTGCCTCACGGATATTCTCCTCGAGCAGAGTTAGATGCTCCGCCCGGGTATCCAGTACGGTGTTCTCCATTGAAATGATCCGATGCTGTGTGGTGTGGTTGTGTGGAATACGGTGAAGCATTGATACATCAATGCCACCATCACCCTACCCTCAGCGCATCAAATTTATCAAAATGTAATAAAACGCCCCTTAATATTTACGAGTATAGTATTTGAGTATTTTTGATGCATGGAATTGCACATATTGTTACCCAACGTGCACCAACATTCAAAACGCCTAGTCAGCTGTGACTTGCAGAACAGCTGCACGCGCACCCCTCGAACCCCTTACCGCCCACCGCAGCCATGTTGCACTTGGTGCACACGTAACATTTCGTCTTAAAACACTCGCAGCCGCCATCTTGCAGCATCGCACCCCATCCCGAAGCAACAACTTTCGGGCACAGTAAAGGGGCGTGCACTCCCCCATCGGGAATACACGCCCCATCACAAGCAATCACCTAGCGGCTAGTCGCCACCACGAATCACCTTCACAGCTTCCTTAATCGGACCGTCAAAACGCAGGTTACCGTGCTCCAGCACCACGCCGCGGTCACAAATCTTAGAAACCAAATCCAGGTCATGGCTCACCACGGCAAGAGTCTTACCGGCAGAGCACAGCTCCTGAATCTTCGCAATACACTTCTTCTGGAACGGCTCATCGCCCACCGCAAGAATCTCATCCACCAGGAAGATATCCGGGTTCGTATGAACCGCAACCGAGAACGCCAGACGCAGGTACATACCCGAAGAGTAGAACTTCACCTCGGTATCGATAAAGTCGTGAATCTCAGCGAAATCCACAATCGAATCGAAGGAAGCCTCAATCTCCTCCTTGGACATACCCAAGATCGCGCCGTTGAGGTACACGTTATCGCGGCCAGTCAGATCCGGGTGGAAACCAGCGCCCACCTCAATCAGACCCGCAATATTGCCGCGAGTGAGAACCTCACCCTCATCGGCGCGCATCACGCCAGAAATCATCTTCAGCAGCGTGGACTTACCCGAGCCGTTCAGACCCAGAAGAGCCACACGCTCACCCTGACGAATGTCCAGGCTCACGCCGTTGAGCGCATTGAACTTCTCCGAAAGATCACCCTTGCGGCCCTTAATCAGCCACACAAAAGCTTCCTTCATCGAACGGGTGTGGCGCAGAACGAAGCGCTTCACCAAATTCTCCACGTGAATCACCACGGGAGCGTCCGGGCTCACCGGCGGGAACTCAAGCTTCTTAATATCCACAGAATCAGAGCTCCTGGGCGAAGTTGCCCTCAAACTTACGGAAGAGCAAATCACCAATCAAAACGGTCAGCAGAGAAATACCAAGGGCAATCGGAGTCCAGAAGCTGAAAAGATGCGGAACCACCTGCGAAGCAGGAAGCGCCAAATCCTCAGGACGGAGCGTCGGATGCCAGAAGCCATAGTGGAACAGCTCCACCGCAACGGTCAGCGGATTAAGCATGAACACGTTGAACACCCACGGATAGAGAGTGTCACGCACCATGGTCCAGGAGTACAGCACCGGCGAGAACCAGGTAGCCACCATCAGCAGCATGTCCACAATGTTCTCCGAATCGCGGAAGAACACGTTCGCCACACCGAAAATCAAACCCAGACCATAGGACAGCATCATCACAATCAGCATGCCCGCCAGAATCGACCCAAACGCCAGGAAGGTCGGGGACCAACCCACCAAGAAGCAGGCCAGCAGCATCACAGCAATCTGAGGCACAAAATGCACCAGAGCCACCCACACCGTCGACAGCGAGAACAGCTCACGCGGCAGGTAAATCTTACGAATCAGCGCGCTGTTAACCACCATGGCGCGAGCACCATTACCAAAACCCTCCGAGAAGAAGTTAATGGCAATCATGCCCGAGAACAGGTACACCGCATAGTTGTGCATACCGCGTTCCAAGCCAAGGAACATACCCATGGCAATGTAGAACACCAGGAACTGCACACCCGGCTTAATGTACGACCACAAAATGCCCAGCACCGAGCCGCGGTAGCGGACCTGGATTTCCTTATCGACCAGCAGTCGAAGCAGGTAGCGGTTCTTCACCGCATCCAGGATGCCGCGCCCACGGCCGGGCGCCTTCAGGGGAACAGACTTCAGATCGTTCATCGGGTCAGCTCAGAATCCGTATGCTCAGCGAAGGTCTTAGCCCACGCATCGTAGGAGGCAACCTCAGCAGCCTTCGAACGGTACTGCTCACGCAGCTTATCCCAACCGGTCACCAGCTGAACGTGCAGCTTAGCGGCCTGAGCCAGCTTCGACTTGAGCTGCTCGGGATCGCGGCGGTACCAGAACAGACCGGTACCCTCAGCGTTAGTCGCCAGAGCCGAATCGAACTTCGACAGGGTCCACCAGTTGGTCTCACCGTAGTTCAGCTGAATCTGCGGGTGAGCCTTCGCCTCTTCACTCACCGGCTTGAGCAGCTGACGAGCAACAGTCTTCGCGGTCCAGGAAGCAAGCTTCTTGTAACCGGGGGACGCAAAGGCGCGGCGGCCACGGAACGGAGGCTTCTTCGTCTGGATAGCCGGGAAATCATCCACGTTCGGCTTCACCTGAGACTCCGGGTACTCCTTAGCCATCGCACGAATCACCGGCAGACGCTGCGAGAGCGAGGGGTGCAGGTGCTCGGGGCCGGAGAGCAGATCCTCCAGCGCCATCAGGCGGCCAGCCTCGGTGTAGTACTGCATGGACAGGGTGTGCTTGACGTCCAAGAACAGGGACTCCAGCAGCACGCGGCCACCCTTATCGAAGGGCGAGTGCAGCAGCGCCGTAATGAGGCGGTTGCGCTCGTGGTAGTACGCCTGCCAGCCGACGGAGTCATCCTTATCGGTCCAGGACACGTGCCACACGCCCGCACCGGGGAAGGACACGGTAGCGAAGCCCGCGGCCTTAGCGCGCAGACCGTACTCAGCGTCATCCCACTTCAGGAACAGAGGCAGGGACAGACCGATTTCCTTGATGACGGTGGTCGGGATGAGGCACATCCACCAGCCGTTGTAGTCCACGTCCACGCGGCGGTGCAGCCACGGGGTGTTACGCAGGTTGTGGTGACCCAGGTTGTGGCCCATCGCCATGTCATCGTGCGGCTTAGCGTAGAAGTTACGCCACGGGTCAACAACCTCACCGAACGCGTGCAGAACCGAACGGTCGAACATGTCGAACATGTGCGCACCCACGATGGTGGGTTCCTTGCAGTAGTTCGCGAAGGTCACCATACGCAGAATCGACTCGGGCTCAACGATAACGTCGTCATCGAGCAGCAGCACGTAATCGGAACCGTTGTTGACAGCCTCGAACATGCCGCGCGAGAAGCCACCGGAACCACCCAGGTTGCCCTGGTTGATAATGCGGAACTTACCGGAGAGGGGCTTGACGACCTCTTCGAAGTCCTCGTGGTCCTGCACCTTCTGGGTACCCTGGTCCACAATCAGGAACTCGTGCACAGCATCGAAAATCTCGGGGCTCTCACCCAGAGCACGAATGTTATTGATGCAGTACTCCACCTTGTTCATGGTGGTAATCTGCACGGTCGCCTGACCAGCCTTCACGTCTGCGCGGGGCTCAATGTCGCCCAGCCAGTTCGCCTCAACCAGCTCAAGGTCGGTGGTGCCTGCCAGGTCGAACCAGTACCAGCCGCCGTCACCGAACGGTGCCAGGGGCAGCGTGAAGGTGTTGGTTTCCTCGCCGGAGAGCAGCTTCGCATCCACGCGCTGAATCACGCCACGGCCGTTGGACTTGTACACAATGACCATGCCCTCGCCGCGAGTCTGAACGCTCAGCACGACCTTCTGCAGGTCAGTCCAGCGGCGCCAGTACGAGGCGGGGAACGCGTTGAAGTACGTACCGAAAGACAGGCTCTGGCCCGCGTTCACGGTGATGGAGCGGCGGCTGTTCAGGCTGTTAGCGGCATCACGGTTCGCGCTAGCGTTCGATACAGACTGACCGGAGGTGTTCATCGCCTCCGCAATGGAGGTGGAAGCGTCGCCGTCAATACGGGTGGGCAGCTGAACGCCGGTTGCGACACTCGCGTCCACGTACAGGGGCACGACGTCAGTCTCAACCGCGCTCGGGAAAATAACCCGCTGCAGGTTCTTCAAAGTCTTATCAGCCATGGTTATGCGTCAACACCACCGGACTCGATCTTCGCACCGTTAGCGAAGTGCGGGCGGATCTTGTTGTCGAACATGGACAGTGCAGCGCCGATAGCCATGTGCATATCCAGGTACTTGTAGGTACCCAGGCGGCCACCGAACAGCACGTTGTTCTCGCCCTTAGCCAGGTCGCGGTACGCCAGCAGCTTCTCACGATCCACGGAGGTGTTGACCGGGTAGTACGGCTCGTCGCCCTTGTTCGCGAAGCGAGAGTACTCGCGCATGATGACGGTTGCGTCCTTGGTGTAGTCACGCTCGGGGTGGAAGTGACGGAACTCGTGGATGCGGGTGAAGGGAACATCAGCATCGGGGTAGTTCATCACGGAGCAGCCCTGGAAGTCCTCAATCGGCAGGACTTCTTCTTCCAGGTCGATGGTACGCCAGGACAGGTCGCCCTCAGCGTAGTCGAAGTAGCGGTCAACCGGGCCGGTGTAGACCACGGGAATCTGACCCAGGACGTTCTCGCGAGAGTACTGGTGACCGGGCTCGAAGAAGTCAGTGTTCAGGTGCACCTCAATGTTCGGGTGCGCCGCCATACGCTCCAGCCATGCTGCGTAGCCGTCAACGGGCAGACCCTCGTACTTGTCGTTGAAGTAGCGGTTGTCATAGTTGTAGCGAACCGGCAGACGGGAAATGATGGATGCGGGCAGCTCTTCCGGCGGGGTCTGCCACTGCTTAGCGGTGTAGTGCTTGATGAACGCCTCGTACAGGGGGCGACCAATCAGGGAGATACCCTTGTCATTCAGGTTCTGCGGGTCGGTACCAGCCAGCTCGCCAGCCTGCTCAGCGATGAGCGCCTTTGCCTCTGCGGGAGAGTAAGCTGCGTTGAAGAACTGGTTGATGGTACCCAGGTTAATCGGCATGGGGTAGACGATGCCGTTGTGGCGGGTGTACACGCGGTGTACGTAGTTGGTGAACTCGGTAAAACGGTTCACGTACTCCCAGACACGCTCGTTGGAGGTGTGGAACAGGTGCGCACCGTAGCGGTGCACCTCAATACCGGTCTGCTTCTCCTTCTCGCTGTATGCGTTACCACCGATGTGGGAACGGCGGTCCAGCAGGGCAACCTTCAGGCCCAGCTCAGTGGCAGCCTGTTCTGCGATGGTCAGACCAAAGAGGCCCGAACCGACTACTACGAGGTCAGCGGTCAATGTTTTCTCCTGTATTATCACGGCGCACCGCCGCTTCTGCGAGGGCGGTATTCACCTACCAGATTGGACACATCCGAGGGTTCTCAGTCGCGCCGCAATCCGCACGGGTGGGTACAAAAAGCCCCTCCCGTGATGGATATAGTCATAATCTAAGATACCTGTTTATCAAGCACTACGCATACTTATGACGTGCTTTTAGGGGCTTTTGGACTATTGTTCGCACACTCTTTCTCTGTGTGAATATTCTTCGCGAACCCCGAGGTCAAGCGGGTCTGAGACAGTTCTTTCTTCTGTGTATTTTTACGGCCCGCTCACGGTGAAGGAATTTTATTTACGGGTAAATATTCACCCCGCTCTATTTACTGCGATAATTAGCCGTCGCATAGAGCCGCAGATACAAGGGACAGGTCGAAGCGGGCATTTTAAGTGCTCTCACGCGCTACAAGAAAGCACCCCTGCCGGCATATTTGGGGATGCGCGCCGGTGCACGCGAGAGGTGATTGGGGCGGTTTATCCACAGCTTTTTGAAAAATGGGGCGAAAAATTCAAAAAATACGAACGTCTTAGTTTATATACAGGTAATTCATTGAGCTTTAATGCTTTTTAATGTTTTCTGAGGGTATGACTCTCTTCTTTCTCGACCACCACAACACCACCAACGCGCTCCCCTACCCCCGCGTACTCCGACTCGACGGCGAGGCGGCACCCACCGGAATACAGCTGCGCCCCGGTAGCGCACACCAGCAGGCTCTAGAGCAGGCACTCAACCAAGCTCTGCAACACCCTGCACCCGGCGCGCACGCTCAGGCGCAGGATACAACGTTCCAGCTACGCCCCGCGCATGATAAGGACCCCCTCAACACCTCGGATGCGCTAAATATCCACATTCCGAACGAATCTCAGCCCCTAAATTCTCAGCCCCAAGATTCTCAATCGCTGAACGCGCCCGCCGTCAGCCTCCTGCACATTCTGCGCGGACCCGAAGCGGGCGCAACCTTCCCCATCAGCCGCGGCCGCACCAGCCTCGGCAGGGCGGCACTACCTGCCCGTGGAGGAGAACAGCCGCACCACATTCACCTGCAGGACCCCTTCCTCAAGCCGGTGCACGGCAGCTTCTACGCCGATAGCTCCGGCATCCGCTGGATCGAGAAACGCCCCGCCGCAAGCGAGGGCAGCGAGAAGGCACATGGCAGTATGAAGGCGCAGGGCGCCGAGCCGCGCATCCTGCGCTGGGACGAGCCTTTCCGCCTCGGCTCCTCACTCTGCATGCTCACCTCACCCAGCGCCGACCGCGAACACACCACTAAGAAGGCGAGCGCCACCGCTCCCCCCGGTTCTTCTCTCGGTTCTTCTTCTGGCTCTTCCAGTGGCGAACCCGCGCAGACGCTTGCTCCCCTGGGCGACGCCGGCAACCCCTTTGAGCCGGTGGTGGTGAACCCTCCCGCGCCGCGTAAGCTCAAGCAGATTCTGTTGAGCGTGTGCCTTCCGATTGTGGTGGGCCTGATTATTGCGCTGGTGACCGGCATGTGGTTCCTTCTGCTGATGTCTGCGGCGTCTTCGTTGCTGATGCTTCTGCATTTCTTTGGCGGTCGGGCGGAGAACCGTGCCGCATCGCAGCAAACTCATCAGGCGGCTGAGCAGGAAAAGGAACGTGCCCTCACCCTGCCGACTGCGGGCGACCTGGCGATTTCGGGTCCCTCTGCCCTGCATGACTACCCGGCTATCGTGCTCGGGTGCGGTCCCCGCCAACCTTACCTGCGCGGCCGCAACCTCCCGCTGGGCGCTCTGGAGAAGCAGGATGCACCCCACTATCTACCGCTGCCCACCCCGGTTCTCGGTCACTACCTTAAGTTGGAGGAGGCGCATCTGCGCGCCTACCTGGTGCAGCTGGTGGCGGGCTATCCGGGTTCGGTGCACGTTCTGCTGGCCGAAGCTCACAATAGTGCGCAGAAACGTATGAACGCCCTGCTACAAACTCTGGCTGTGGTGCCGGGCGTGAGTGTGCATTGTCTGCCGGGTACGCAGCAGGAGAAGTATCTGCAGGCTCTGCAGAGCAGCTTGCAGTCGGAGCTTTCTTCCTCGGTTCCGCCGCTGATTCTCATGCCGCAGCATGCGAGCGCGGTTTACGCTCCCCTGCTGACCGCACTAACCTCCGGTGCTATCGCTGAGGGTTCGCAATCCCGCGCGCTCTCCTCCCCGCGTGAGCAGAAGATGAACGCCCCTGCGCTCTGCGTGCTGGGCAGTGCTGAGGGTGATAATTCCGCACATGCACCCGGTGCGCTTTTTGGTGCCGCCTGGGTTGAGTGCGCGAGTGAGGGTAGCCACCGTCAAAGCATCCGTTACCGCGCGCAGGGCTATGCGATGCCTCCGGTGCAGCCCACCGAGGGTGTCTACCAGGTGCATCCTCTGGCGTGTGAGGGTCTGTGCCAGCACGCCGATGGGCTCAGCCTCGAGGCGTTCTGTACCGCTCTTGAGAACCTGTACCGCGCCGGGTGCGAGCAGGAGCAGGGCGCGCTCAGTGAGGGGCAGGTGCACCAGTCGGCGCATCTGTTCTCATCTCTTCAGCAGCAGAACCGCGCCGATGACATGGCGGTGGAGTCTGTTCTGCAGCGCTGGTCCGCTCAGCGTTACGCCTCCGATATTCGCTGCTACCTGGGTGTTTCTTCGGGCGGTTCGCTGAATATTGGTTTATCTGAGCACGGTCCGCACTGGTTGCTCGGTGGCACGACCGGTGCTGGCAAATCGCAGCTGCTGCGTTCGCTGGTACTCAGCGCTGCGCTACGTTACCCGCCCGAGCGTCTGGGCCTGATTCTGGTGGATTTCAAGGGCTCTGCTGGTTTGGGTCCTCTGGCTCAGCTGCCGCATGCACTCAGCGTGTTGAGTAATTTTGATGTGTCGGCGGTGGAGCGTGCGCTCGAATTTTTGCGCGCCGATATTCACCGCCGCGAGGTGGATCTGCAGGCACTCGGCGTGAACTCCTACCGCGACTACTTGGCGTCCTGCCAGGCGGCGGGCACGACTCCGCGCTACCCCGAGCTGCTGATTGTGGTGGATGAGTTCCGCATGCTCATCGATTCCATGCCGGATGCTATGGCTGAGCTGATGCGCATCGCCACGATTGGTCGCTCGCTGGGTCTGCATCTGGTGTTGGCGACTCAGCGTCCGCAGGGTGCTATTTCGCAGGATATTCGCGCCAATATTGCCACGAGCATTTGCCTGCGCGTGGCGAGCGCTCAGGATTCCTATAACCTGCTGGAGCATGAGTCTGCGGCGTATATTTCGGCGGCGCATCCGGGTGCCGGGTATGTGCGCCTGCCGGATGGTCGTTCCCTGCCGTTCCGCGCCCCGCTGGTGGATGCGGTCCCCTCGAGCAGCGATGCCCGTCCGGTGCAGGTGTTGGGTCTTGAGGAGGGCGGCTGGCGTGAGCTGACTGCCGCTTCTGCCGTTCAGAAGGGCGGCGGTAATGAGGATGAGCTGCTGATTCGTTCGGCGCAGCAGATTCGTGCGCTCTATGAACGCGAGTACGCGCCGAGGAGTCTTCAGAAGAATGCAACGGTTCAGGATGAGTACTGCCCGATTCCGCCGGAGCTTCCCGAGAACACCCCGCTGCCCGTGGTGGAGGCGCCGGTTAGCAAACCGGTAGCGTACGGCACTGACCCGGCGGCTACCCCGCAGGAGCCTGCAGACTCTGGCGTTGCCTCCGAAGGGTATCTATTGGGTGAGCTGGAGATTGCCCGCTACGGTGTGCGCCGCCCGATCAGCTGGTCGGGTCAGCAGACGCTGGCATTGCTGGCGCAGAGCGCCGAACGAGCCCCGATGCTTTACGGGCTTTTAGCTCAGGCATTCGCCGCCCGCACGCCGGTTGTTCTGCTGACCTCTGACGGTGCGCTCTACCGCGATCTGGAACCCTACGCCGGTGCCTTTGAGTCGCTCGTGGGTGCACAGGAGCTTTCGCATCTGCGGTTCTGCTTGGAGGAGCTGCGCACCCCGAACCTGTGGGGTACCGAGGCTTCCACCCGCCCGCTCATTGTCGTGGACGGTCTGGACAGTTGGCTGGAGGCGCTGGTTCGCCAACCCGATACGGAGAACCTGCTCTATGACCTGCTCTCGCAGGGGTGCCGTCGCGGCTATTCGGTGGTGTTCACCTCCGCGTTGAACCCGCGCGGTCGTTTCGCCGCTGCGGCGCATTCCACTCTGTTGAGCCGCCGCTTCCTGGACGCTGACCTGATGCGTTCAACGAGCAAGGACTACCCGACCCCGGCGCAGAGCCACTATTGCGTGGAGGGTGCCATTAACGAGGAGTTGATTGGTGATCAGCCGCTGAGCGCGTCGATTCTTTCGCCCTGCGTTGCGGGTTTCCAGGAGCTGGTTCAGGTTCTACGGGGTAACGCTGCGAGCGCTTCTAGCGGGTCAGGCACTCACCCCGGCACTCTTCTGCGGCAGTTCCCCGAGTACTATCGCATGCCCTCGACCGAGTACGTGACCGCCGCCCACGCCGCGTGCAATCCGCAGGTCGCTAAGCTCTTGGTCGCGTTTGATCGCCGGCAGATGCCGGTGTGGTTGAGTGCCCCGGCTGGCGCGGTAGTTCCGGTGCAGGGTTCCCGGTCGGCGGGTAAAAGCACCCTGCTGGAAAGCATTGCTCAGCTCAACCCGCAGCTCGAAACCCTCATCCTTGAGGGTTCTGGCGGCACCTCGGGTGATGGCGGAGCGTCGGGTGAACCACCGAGCGTGGAGCGTACCCGTGCACTCCTGGACTCGGTGAAGAACCCCGCGCAGACGCTCGTGCTCATTGACGACCTACAGTACCTGCAGCCCGCCGTTCAGCAGCTACTTCTGGAGCGTCGCGGTGAGTTCCGCGCGATGCTGGTCGCCTACACGCCGTGGCCGAGGCGCGCCTCCTCACCGCTGCTGGCTGCGCTCATGGGATGCTCGCGTGCGCTTCTGCTCGCACCCGCATCCCTAGCGGATGCTGACATGTGCACGGTGACCGCGCTGCCGCTGGATCGATTCACGCAGGGCGAGCAGCCCGCCGGTCGCATCGTGGTGGTCGATGGCGCCTCCGTGTGCGCGGCGCAGGTTCCCCTGGCGCTGAGCACGGCTGCACAGGCTGTAACAGCTACGCAGAAGGTGCCGGTAGCGGTCTAAAGCTGAGCACTCTAGCGCCGAGCTATCTAGGGTTTAGCGGCGTTAGGGGTTTACGCTCTAGGGGTTTAGCGGCGTCGGCGGCTGTACTTCTCCGCTTCTTCGCCCGACTCCTCAGTGACCGCCTCAATATAGCGGCGGCTGCTGGGCATGAGCACGAAGATGAAGGCAGTCGCCGCACCAATAACACCCGCAATCGTGATGGACTGGCCGATATTCAGGCCGTAAGCACTCACGTTCATGACGAGGGTGCTTGCGGTGACCCACAGGGTGCAGAGGGTAATCAGAATCATGGGCAGGCGCGAACCGAAGCGGCCGCGGTAGAAACGCAGGCCAAAGTAGGTCATGCCCGCGGCAATGAGCACCTGGAGCACACCGCCCACAATCGCCTGAGCGGTGGACATTCCGCTGACGATAAAGGGGTAAAGGATACCGCGAATCAGAATGTATGCCGCGAAGGTTTCGGTCAGAACGAATGCGTAGATGACGTTGAACGGGCGTGACGTCACGGTGGGCTCCTCATGGGTAGTGTCGGCGGCAGACCGGGGTGTATTCGGCCTGATGCGCTGGTGCGTTAGCGGGTGGGCGCTCCCCTGTTTTGGGTTCACCGCCTCGTCGTCGGTGCGGTATTTCAGGGGTAGGTACCGCTTTATATTATGCCTGAGGTGCCGCTCACCCAACCGCCCACGTCTCGCCCATGAGACGGGGTGCAGACTATGTGTGTCAGCATGCGATTCCCCACCCTCTCAATTAGACAAAGGTTTGCCTAAGTGATAGATGCCTCAGTGTAATACTGAAGTTTTTAGAGAAAAGTACTTGTCACATCCGCTCCAACATGCGAAAGTTGATAAGTCAATTTTCACCCTAACGCTGGGTGAGCATCCCGTCAGCGGATGTATTTGACACGCGCACAGGAAAATAGATGTGTCTTGCCACCGCGTGAGACCGTAAATCATGAAGGAGGTCCACCGTGGATTGGCGTAGTCGTGCAGCTTGTTTGGACAAGGATCCGGAGCTGTTCTTCCCCGTAGGAAACACCGGACCTGCCCTGTTGCAAATTGAAGAGGCTAAGACTGTCTGCCGCTCTTGCGAGGTTGTAGACGTCTGCCTGAAGTGGGCCATCGAGACCGGCCAGGACTCCGGCGTATGGGGTGGCACCAGTGAAGACGAGCGTCGTGCGATGAAGCGTCGCGCAGCTCGTGCCCGCCGTGCATCCTAACTTCCGGAGTATTCAATAGGGCATCAAAAGCGTGGTGCAGTGATATAAAGTCACTGCACCACGCTTTTGTCATATACAGAACCTATCTAGACAGCAAACTGCCACCACCCCGTACTCGGGGCGGCGGCAGTTCTATATGTCATACGAGAAGGGGCTTAGACGAGCACCGCGGTGATGACCACGCGGGTACCGGTCGGTTCGTTAGCCTCCCAGCGGATTGAGCCGTTCAGCTCGCTTGCCACCAGGGTACGCACAATCTGCATGCCCAGGCCTTCCTTACCGGTCACCGGGCGGTAGGCGTTCGGGCCGGACTCTTCAATCTTCTTATCGCCCATGCCCTTACCGTCATCAGTAATCACGACGGTGAGGATGTTCTCACCCTCATCGTTGATGCCGCGAATACCCTCAAGGGTCACGGTGCCGGTCTCGCCGTCCAGGCCGTGCTCCACAGCGTTCGCGACAACCTCGTTGATAACCAGTGCCAGAGGGGTGGCGAACTGGCTCGGCAAAGATCCAAAGGAACCAATCAGCTTGGTAGACACGTGCTGACCGGGGGAAGCAAGCTCAGCGGCAAGGTGGAACTGACGCTCAATTAGCTCGTCAAAGTCGACGTTCTGAGTCAGACCCTGCGAAAGCGCCTCGTGCACGGTAGCAATCGTTGCCACGCGACGCATCGCCTGCTCCAGGCCCTGACGTGCCTCATCAGTGGTCATACGGCGTGACTGCAGGCGCAGTAGAGCGGACACGGTCTGCAGGTTGTTCTTCACGCGGTGGTGAATTTCGCGGATGGTCGCGTCCTTGGTCATGAGCTCCAGCTCGCGGCGGCGCAACTCGGTCACGTCACGGCAGAGAATCACGGCGCCCTCACGCTCGATGCGGGCGCGCCTCTGCACCAGCAGCGGGATGGATCGCATGGTCACGCGAGCACGGGCAATAACCAATTCGGTGCGCAGGTCGCTACGACCGGCAAGGACCAGCTGCAGGGTTTCGTCTGCCTGTTCACCGGCAGGAAGCATCGCACGGGTGACGTCGGCAAGGTTTTGCTTTTCGAGGTAGCCGGTCATGCCCATGCGGTTGTACATGGAGTTCGCGTTCGGGGAAGCGACGACCACACGGCCGGAGCGGTCGAGCACAATAATGCCATCAATCACGCGGGGGTTGCCCTGGGTGTTGTTGCCCTGAGCGAGGGGGTCGGGCCACAGGCCGGAGTGCACCATGGAGAGCATGGTGTCAGCGGCGAATTCGTAGACCTCGTCGCTGATGGAGGGGTAACCATTGGGGGTGGCAATCTTATGGCTGGTCAGCAGTGCGATGGTGCGGTTATTGCGCACAATGGGCACAAAAGTCACGTGTACACGCGGTCGAGCACCGACGCCTTCACCGCTTCCCTCATCGGTGTAGGTGCTGATGTTCTGGTCAATCCAGACGCGGTATGCCTCGTCGCGGATTCCCTCGTCCATCTCGCGCTGAATGATGTCGCGGTGGAAGAGGGTTCGAACGTTGGAAGGGCGCACGTGAGCGATGGCACGGAAACTACTGGTTGCGCTGGGGCCGGATACGGCATCCGGGGAGCTGCCGTCGGCAACAATGTAGTCGGTGGGGAACCATAAAACCAGGTCGCTCTGGGCAATATCGGAGATGATCTGCCATTCACCCTTGATGAGGTGAATACGTTCAGTATCGCCAGGACCGAAGTCGTAGGCGCTCAGAGTCGCTTCAGTAAAAGACATATGTTTGCGTGCTTCCCATGAGTTCGGGTAGGTTCAACTATTTTACGGTTTGCTCGCCGCAATTCCCATTCAAACGGCAATACGTGGAATAGTTTACAGAGCATTTCTTGAAGCAGGCTTTTATTCCCAAATATGACGCTGTGAGATGAGATGAAACCCTCAATTTTGAGATGAAATATTCGTGCTACTCCCCCGCCCTCACTATGCTTGAGGTGCAGAAAACCCGACCTGCCGGCGCTCCCAATGTCGGGACCGTATACCGGCAGGTCGGGTCTTCTTGTGTCCATTTCTGGCAGACAATAATGTTAGCGCTCTGGCCTCACGCTACGCGCCGGGCTTGACGCTATGCACCCGGCTTGATGTCGGGCGCTGAGGTTGACGCTATGCGCCGGCGCGTACCGCGTACATACCTTCAAGCATCGCTTCCAAGGACTGCACGACCGCGTGGCGGGGTGCGACCTCCAGCAGCGCTTCACCGTTACGGCGCAAACGGTCCATGACCTTACGCTCGTACGGGATCACGCCTGTGAGCGGAACCGACAGGTAGCGTGCCCAGTTATCGCGCATCTTCGCCTCGGGGTTGAATCCGGCGGCTTCGCGGCGGCTGCGGTTGAGCCAGTACTGCACATCCGTTTCGGGGGCGAAAAGATCCGGTCGCGACTGCACCTCGCGGGCAAGGTTAATCAGGCGCGGCAGGCCGATGACGTCCGCTTCACCGAGCGCAATTACGCGGTCGGCGCAGGCGAGCGCGGTGAGGGTCGCGGCGTTACGGCGCGGTGCCGGGCCGTCAAAGGTCAGTTCCTCGTCGACCTCGATGGGGGCGGCAACATCGCAGATGACCAGGTCGTAGCGGTGTTTGAGCCATTCGAGTACTTCGGCGAAGGCGCGGGCGCGCACCTCGGGCCAACGCGAGGAGGAAGTGATGCCGCTCAAGAAGTCGAAGGTGCCGTTTTTGAGGGGCACGCGCTCCATGATGGCTCCGGCTTTCTTCTCGTCGAGCTGGGCGCGGTCGGCGTCCGAGCAGAGAATTGCCAGACCGGAGCCGGTGTCCTCGAGCGCCATGAGCGCATCCAGGCTGGGCGCGTAGGTGTCTGCATCGATGAGGCAGACCTGCTGCCCCTGCTGCGCCGCGAGGGCGGCAAGGTTGAAGGCGATGGTGCTTCGACCGGGCGCGCCGTGAGTGCCCCAGACGGTCACAATTGTGCCGAGGCGGTGGCCCGGCTGGTAGCGGGAAGGCGCGGCGGGGTCCTGGTTAATGTCGGGGTGTTGCGGCAGAGTGCCGTCGTTGTTCTCGTTCTGCACATGCAGGGCGTAGTCGTTGCCGGGTGCGAAAGAGTCGACGATGGCGGCGGCCTGGCTGAGCACGGATTCCTCGTTGCTGGGCACGACGGAGGAGGCTTCCGCCGGGTCATGCGCGCTGGGTGTGCCGGGTGCACCGGGCGCGTTTCCGGCGGGCACCGCGGGGTCGATCCCGTAGCTTCCGTAGTCAGCACCGTAGGGCGCGCCGGCGTTTATAGCAGCGCCCGCGGCGGGGTCGTAGCCGTAGCCGCCCGCCCCATGGCCAGCAGCTCCGTTATCGTAACCGTAGCCACCGTACGCGCTGTCGTAGCCGTACCCTGCATCGTATCCGTAGCCTGCGTCCTGACCGTAGGCGGCGTGCGCCTCCGGCTGATGCACCGCCTGCGCGGGAGCCTGATTCGGGGTCTGTGCGGGAATGCCGTAGCCTACCGCGGGGCGGGCGAGTGCCGCATCCACCGCCTGTTCGAGCGAACCCAGGATTTCTTCGAGGGCTGCTTCGGGGCGGATGCGGTGCGCCTGCGTAGGCAGCGGCAGGTTGTCCGGGGCGATAACCGCCAGGAGCACTTCGGAGGCGGCGAGCGCGTCCACGGTGGAGGCGCTCATTTCGGCGGGCACGTGGACGCAGAGCAGTACGCGGGCGATGCCTGTATGTGCCATGCCCACGGCTTCGCTGAAGTCCTGCACGGTGCGCGCCACGGAGACGCGGCCGCGCTGAGATTCGATGCGGTTCAGGAGCGAGCCGTCATCGCCGTAGAGGATGACAGGGATGTTCACTGGCCCTCCCCGTAGGTGCCGGGGATGAGGCTGATCTTGGAGTCGCTATTGCTTTCCTTGACCAGGGCGGCGAGGGCTTCTTCCTTGACCCACAGCTGCACGGTTGCCTTGCCGTTGGCGCCAAGCACGCCTTCGTCGACCGTTACAGCAACGATTTCAGCGTTGGTGACGATGGCGCGGGCGCCGTTTTCAGTGCGGTTATCGCTCTTGGTGTCGGGGTTGCGCGGGCCGGAGGTCCACACGTCCACGCGCTCGCCCGCCTTCAGCGCGGAGGCTGCCGCACGGTCAATGCTGACGGTGGCGAGACGGCGGCCCGGGGAGGTTTCGGTGCCTACGGATTCCTTGCTGATGAGGTTACCGGCGGGGATGCGCTGAATCGCGATTTTGCCGTTCATCTGGGCGGCGTCGGCGCGGGTAAAGTACTTATCGTTGGCGGAGTCGATGTTCGCTTCGACTCGGGCTAGTTTGTCTTCGGTGATCTTCTCGCCGAGGCGAATCTCGCTTTTGGCGGTGTAGTACTCGGTTTTGCTGTTGTTGGCTTGCACGTAGAGCTGCACGCCAGTGATGGAGACGAGCACGAGAAGTACACCGAGGATGAATCGCCAGTCCTTGACGGTGGGCCTTTTGAGGCGCCTGGCGTGGGGCTCGGTGAGGGTGGAACGCTTCGTCGCGTTCTGTCGTATGCGCATGATGTGGTTGTGCCTTTCGGTGCGGAAGCCGGCGGTGATTCCGGGTGTTGTTCAACTGACCGATGAGCGAGTGGTGTGTTTTCGATAGTGCTTTGACTGGATTCTGGCACTAACCCTAACAGCATATTTCATTTAGTACTCGCTCTCAACAAGAGTCGCGTTTATGAAATATTTTTGAGTCTTGCCCCTTTTGAATGGGTAATTAGATAACTTTTCAGCTCATATAAGGCTTTTTGTGCGCAAATTTCATGGTGATGACATATACTGAAAGTACTCAATAGATGTTCCGTATGGACTCTATGTATAAGGCCGCTAACGGTGGCTAAGGGGCCCAGGATTTCACTCACGGAAAGGAATAATTCGATGACTGCACCTCGTTTCCTCACTCTGAGCGACGTTGCCGAGGAGCTGCAGGTTTCGCTTTCGCAGGTGCGTGCTCTGGTGCGTAGCGGCGAACTTCCCGCCATTCAGATTGGTGGACGTAACCAGTGGCGCATTGAACGCTCTCGTTTTGAAGAGTACATTACTGAGCGCCACGAGCAGACTCTGGAGGCGATTGCTTCCGGCAAGCTCACTGCAAAGGCTAAGGCTGAGTAGCATTCGACATGCACCTCGCGGGCGCAACGCTCGAGTGGTTTTAGAAAGGTCCGCTCCTCTCATTGAGATTTCAATGGAGAGGGGCGGACCTTTTTGTGTTTATTGTTGCTTTTATAAGGGAATTTATACTTGTCGAGGCGTTTTTATGGGCGTTCCCACAAATTGAACTGCCCACTATTTACCCCGTGCTTTTAGCGTGAGATACGGGCGATAACTGCGCTAATACGAGCCAGCGGAATGGTGCGCACGCCAGCGCCGCGAGGTGCACGGGAGTAGCCGGAGGCGCCCTGCCCGTAACCACCATGCCCGTAACCGCCCTGCTCGTAGGCTCCCTGCGCACCGTAGGCTGCACGCGCGTACTGGTCGCGTTCGTGGATGCGCGGGTACTGTCCACCGTTGAGCAGGCGCAATTCGAGGAAGTCGGCGCCAACTCGCTCAATCACGCCATCGTAACTGACGGTGCCGCCTTCGAGGGAGAGGCGGACGGGCTCGCGTGCCATGGCGAGGGAGCGCAGGGCGAGCTGGATTTTCATGCGGTAGCGTTCGGGGCGAACATCAGCGCGTCCGGGAGCTATGCCGCCTTCCCACCAAAGCATTCCGCGCAAGGGGATGATGATGTTCTCGCCGCGCGCTTCGATGCTGACCCATTCTTCGCCGACCATTTCGAGCTTACCTTCGTAGGTTTGCATGTCGGTGGCGCAGATACGGATGGGGCCGCCAACTTGTGCGAGGAGGCGGTCGTCGAGGGTGATGGTTGAATAGTGGACGCGGGCGACTTGGCGGGCGTCTTGTTCCATATCCCAGGCGCGTTCGGAGGCGAGGCGCGCCTCAATGTCTCGTAGGAACTTTTCCATGCTCATGCTATGACCCTACCTGAGGATGGATGCGGATACGAACCGGGGTGTTTTTCTGGTCGGGCAATGATTCTTGAGCCTAATTTTTGAAGCAAATTCCACCAAATTACATGTTTTTTATACATTTTGATGCGTTTTGCTTCATTTTTAACACGACTTCCTGTATAAATGAAGCAACATCAAAACACATCAAACACACCATTTGGAGGTCATTGTGGACCATCTTTCCACGCCGGGTTCAACCCCCGCAGCCTTCGCTTCGCATCCCCTTGCGTCCGTTACTCCTCTGGCATCTGGCGCTGACGCAGGTCATGAAACCAGCACCAAGGCTAACTACCAGGACGCTCTGCTCTTCATCGCCCCTCCCCTGCTTTCCGCGGCGGTCCTGGGCGCGTTGAGCGTGAACCTGCACCGCATCCCCTCGGCGCACCCTCTTGCTGACGCTTCGTTGCTCTGCGCTGGCGCGGCGGCAATCCTCATTACCGCCTGGTGGTTCATCAGTTTTATCTACGCGCTCTTCTACGCTCGTTCCCTGCGAGTTTCGAGCCGCAACGCTGACCGCGCTGTGCTGCAGGTTCCGGCGATTTTCCGTCCGCGTTTTATGCGCCGCATCGTTCTGACGCTCGGCGGCACGGCGCTCGGAGTGGGGGCGGTTCTGGCTCCCGCGCAAGCTACGGTGGCTACGCCCAGCAACGCGGGGCTGAACGGCGCGGAGGGCATACCGCAGACAACCATTTCAGCAGTTATGGCAGCAGATTCATCGATTACCGCGGCGGCAGACGCCAGCTCAGATGCGGTTCTCTCCGATACCGCCCCGAATCAGTCCGCTACTCCCCTGACCCTTTCTGCTGAGGTTCCCAATATTCCCCTGGCTCCCGAGCCTTCGGAGGCGGCAGGCTACTTGCAGGACCGTAGCCCTTTCTTTTCTCCTCCCCGCACCGAGGCGGGCACCTACTCTTACACGGTTCAGGCGGGCGATACGCTCTGGTCGATTGCCGCCGACCAGCTGGGCGAAGGCACCGACGCCTCCACCATTTACGACTACACCCTCGACATTTACGAGGCGAACAAGGACGCTCTGGGTCAGAACGCTGAGCTGCTCTACGAGGGGCAGGTTCTACAGATCCCCGAACAGCCCGTTCACTAACCTCACCCGCGTCTTCCACCCCATTCCACCTCATCCCAACAGTCTTTCGTTCGCTCAACTCACCTCACATACCCCTACACCGAAAGCCTCTGCACCGAAAGGAGCCGTCATGAGCTTCTCCAACCTTCTCCCCCGTTCCCCGTGGACCCCGCCGCATCAGCCTGCCTCCCGCGACAACCAGTCTGCCAGCCCGTACTCGAAGCGTCAGGCGGCACGCGCCTCCCAGCCGGTGGCTGCCGAGCAGGTGGCTCCGCTCCCCGAGCAGGGGCAGGGCACGATGACTCTGGTGCAGAGGCGCAACAGTCCCTCGGTTTATTCGCTGCTTCCTCTGCCGCGTTATGAGCAGCATTCGGCTCAGCGCCCGAAGGTAGTGAAGAGGGGCCGCCCGCTGCGTCCGGCGGATGCGCTAGCTCGCCAGCTGGAGGGCCGTTGCGCGGGTGTGGCTATTGCTTACCTGGAGATTATGTCGGCTCGTCGTTCGCGTCAGCAGCTGGCGCAGTGGGTATCAGCGGATTGTTTCCACCGTCTGTTGCCATTCTTCCCGAAGAACCCGCGTCAGGTGCGCAAGGAGATGCTGTTGACCCTTCCGCCGGTTCTGTTGCGGGTGCGAGCGCAGAAGGTACACGAGGAGCTCTACGAGGTGGTGGCGCTACTGCGTTGTGCGGATAAGGTGCGCGTGGTGACCATGCAGATGCGCCTGATTCACGGCATGTGGCTGATTACCGCAATTGAGCAGCCGCAGAGCCGCTTGGACGAAGACTAAGGCTTCCCCGGCTTCCCCTACAAAACACACAGACAAACAGAGAGGGTGCGAATCCAGTGTTGGATTCGCACCCTCTCTGCTAGGTCTATAGCATTTCAGCTTTTACGCTGAGGCTACTTGTCCTTCGAGCGTTCCACGTGAACCTGCTCGTGGCCGTCCTCATCCGGGGCGGAGTACTGCAGGAACTTCGGGCGCGAAGGCTCAGCCAGGCGCACGGCAGAAGCCTGAGTGCGCTGCTTGGACAGGTCAAGGTTGAACAGGTAGGTCACGGTCTCTTCACGGATCGCGCCGAGCATCGACTGGTACATGTCGTAGCCTTCACGCTGGTACTCGACCAGCGGGTCACGCTGAGCCATCGCACGCAGACCGATACCTTCCTTGAGGTATTCCATCTCGTACAGGTGCTCGGGCCAGCGCTCGCCGATGACGGACAGCATGACACGGCGTTCGATTTCGCGCATGCTCTCTTCGCCGACGCTCTTTTCACGCTCATCGTAGATGAGGTGTGCGTCCGCCAGGACTTCCTTCACGATCTGGTCGCGAGTAATCTTGGTGCGGTCTCCAGCGTCTTCAGCGAGGTCGTCCACGGTGATGGAGATGGGGTACACCTGCTTGAGGGCGCTCCAGAGCTCGTCGAAGTCCCAGTCCTCGGCGTGGCCTTCAGCGACGCGCGCGTCGATGATGGTGGTCAGCACCTCGTCCACGAAGCCGGAAATCTGGTCCTTCAGGTCGTCACCGTGCAGGATGCGGCCGCGGTCCTTGTAGATTGCTTCGCGCTGGCGGTTGAGCACGTCGTCATACTTGAGCACGTTCTTACGCTGCTCGGCGTTACGGCCCTCAACGTTTGCCTGTGCGGTAGCGATAGCGCGGCTAACGATCTTGGAGTCCAGCGCGGAGTCCTCGGGAGCTGCCGCCATGAGGCGGGTTGCCATGCCGGTGTTGAACAGGCGCATCAGTTCGTCGGTCAGCGACAGGTAGAAGCGGGACTCGCCCGGGTCGCCCTGACGGCCGGAACGACCGCGCAGCTGGTTGTCGATACGGCGGGACTCGTGACGCTCAGTGCCGAGCACGTACAGGCCACCGAGCTCGGTGACTTCCTTGTGCTCTTCTGCTGCGGCGTCTTCGCAGGCCTTCAGAACCTCGGGCCAGCGTGCCTCGTACGCCTCGGAGTTGCTGTTCGGGTCCAGGCCGAGCTCACGCATCTTTTCGACGGCCTCAAATTCGGGGTTACCGCCGAGCATAATGTCGGTACCACGACCAGCCATGTTGGTTGCCACGGTGACGGCGCCCTTACGGCCCGCCTGCGCAACAATAGCTGCTTCACGCTCGTTGTTCTTTGCGTTCAGCACCTCGTGGCGCACGCCTTCCTTCGCCAGCTGGCGGGAAAGGTATTCGGAGTTCTCCACGCTTGCGGTACCGACCAGAATCGGCTGGCCCTTTTCGTGGCGTTCCTTAATGTCCTTGACGACCGCCTTGAACTTGGCGATTTCGTCGCGGTACACCTTATCGGGGTTGTCGATGCGCTGCACACCCTTGTTGGTGGGGATGGGCACCACGCCGAGCTCATAGGTGTTCATGAACTCTGCCGCTTCGGTTTCCGCGGTACCGGTCATACCGGACAGCTTGTCGTACATGCGGAAGTAGTTCTGCAGAGTCACGGTCGCCATGGTCTGGTTCTCAGGCTTGATTTCGACGCCTTCCTTCGCCTCAATCGCCTGGTGGATGCCGTCATTGTAGCGGCGGCCCGGCAGAATACGACCGGTGTGCTCGTCAACAATCAGGACCTCGCCGTCAATGACCACGTAGTCCTTGTTGTTGGTGAACAGCTCCTTCGCCTTAATGGAGTTGTTCAGGAAGCCAATGAGCGGGGTGTTCTTGGATTCGTAGAGGTTCTTCACACCCAGGTGGTCTTCCACCTTGTCAATGCCGGGTTCAAGGATGCCGACGGTGCGCTTCTTCTCGTCTACTTCGTAGTCTTCACCGCGCTTAAGCAGGGTCGCAGCAATGCGCGCGAACTCTGCGTACCAGCGGTTCGCCTCACCGGCTGCGGGGCCGGAAATGATCAGAGGGGTACGTGCCTCATCAATCAGGATGGAGTCCACCTCATCGATAATGGCGAAGTTGTGGCCGCGCTGAACCTGCTCCTCCACGGTCCACGCCATGTTGTCACGCAGGTAGTCGAAGCCGAACTCGTTGTTCGTACCGTAAGTGATGTCTGCGGCGTACTGCTTACGACGCTCGTCAGGCTCCATGGATGACAGAATCACGCCGCACTCCATGCCGAGGAAGCGGAACACGCGACCCATGAGGTTCGCCTGGTACTCAGCCAGGTAGTCGTTCACGGTCACAATGTGCACGCCCTTGCCGCTGAGCGCGTTCAGGTACGCGGGCAGGGTCGCAACGAGGGTCTTACCCTCACCGGTCTTCATTTCGGCAATGTTGCCCAGGTGCAGCGCTGCACCACCCATGAGCTGCACGTCGTAGTGGCGCTTGCCCAGGGTACGCTTGGATGCTTCACGGACCACCGCAAAGGCCTCCGGCAGCATAATGTCGAGGGATTCGCCGTCCTTGACGCGCTCGCGGAACTTGTCGGTCTCTGCTCGCAGTTCCTCATCGGTCATCGATGCGAAGCTGTCCTCGAGCGAGTTCACCGCCTTAGTGTACGCTTCGAGCTGTCGCAGAACCCTCTTATCGCCGGTTCGGAGGATTTTCTCCAAGAAAGATGCCACTGAGCTTCTACTCCTTGCTTGTTTCGGTACCCTCACCAAGTGCGCGCTGTGAGGCCTTCCTACATATTGTATGGCAGAGCCGCCTAATTCGCCCGTCCGAGCTCTTTTTTACGCTCTGCGCCCACGAGGTGACATTTGGTGACACTCGAATCTTTCACCCTCCGGTTGAGGCAGAGCCGATCCATCCGTCTAAAGGAACAGATGTGTGGAGGGCAAAGAAAAACCCGGGGGCCTGGAGAAACACGGTGTGTATTCCCAGACCGCCCGGGTCTTGAGCCTACTCGCTGAGTACGACCCCTAAAGAGCCTTACGCCTCAGCATCCAGCAGGTACGTTAGTTTTTACTCGTTGTCCAGAGTAATGATGCCGTAGCTCCAGCCCTTACGGCGGTATGCCGCAGCCGGTGCGCCGGTCTCGCTGTCAATGTACAGGTAGAAGTCGTGGCCGACCAGTTCCATACGGTCAACAGCTTCTGCGGGAGTCAGACGCTCGCCCTTGAAGCTCTTGTGGCGAATCTCGATGGGAGATGCGGCTTCGTCGGCGAGGGTGACCTCGCTGTTATCGAATGCTGCTTCTTCAACCGGAACATCCGGCAGCAGAATCTCGGTAATTGCTTCGGTAACCACGGGAATCGATCCGGTAGCGTCCGCCACGGAGACGGGGTGCTTGCCACCGCGCTTGTGCAGCTTGCGGCGGTCACGTGCACGGCGCAGACGCTCCAGGAGCTTGCCGTAGGTTTCATCGAAGACCGCGAACTTGTCGTGACCCTGGGCTTCGGAACGGAGGACAGGACCAGTACCAACAACGGTAATCTCAACGCGGATGGACTCGCCACCCAGGTGACCGTCCTTGCTGAACTTGACGTCGATGTCCTTCACGTTATCGCCGAGCTGAGCGAACTTCTGAACCTTCTCGCTCACGTACTCTTCCAGGCGTTCGGTGACCTTGATATTGCGGCCGTAGATGTTGACTTCCACGATCATTCCCTCCAGGTTGGGGGCTTATACCGCGTCCGGCTGGACCCGGTACGGGGGTTCGACTCCAATGCCGTTCCCTTGTCTATATTCTAGTACGAAACATGTTTCATATCACTAGATATGACAAATATTTAGCCTAAATAATAGCTATTCGTCCGTCTGCGAACTTTATTCGCCAAAAATCGTGTATCTCTTGCAACTAACTACAAGAAACGCTATGTCTGAGCCTTTTTCGGTACCGCCGCCACAGCACACACGCCCAGCACCCGCGAACCGGATTCCTGTAGCACACGCACCATCTCAGAGGCGGTCGCACCGGTGGTCACCACATCATCACAAATAACGCTCACCCGACCCGTGCACAGGGCAGGCTCCATGACGCGCAAGGCACCGTGCATCCGCTCGGCACGCCCCACAGCGCCCAGGCTCTTCTGCTCATTCTTTGTCTCAGAGGCGCTAAGGAGAAAAGCACCCACACGAGAAGATAGGGAGGCGCCGCTCCCCCGCCGACCGCGAGGAACGTACCCGATAACGTCCACAGCGCGCACCCGCACCGAGGCAGGCAGACGCTTATTAAGCTGACGCGCCGCCTCCTGCACCAAAAGATTCGCCGGCGCATAGCCGCGGCGGCGCACGCTCTGGGCAGAGGACGGCGCCGGAATCAGCAGAACCTCAACCGGTGCGGCGGAGGTGCCCACAGAAGAGATAGAAGACCCCGGTACGCTCTGAAGCTCAACCCGATGCGCCCGAAGAAGCTCGTACACGCTACGCGCCAAACCCTCTCCCAACAGGGGCAGCAGGTCGGTACGGCCCGCATTCTTCAACGCCAACAGGGCACGCGGCATGATCCCCTCATAACGGGATGCCGCACGCACCTCGGGAGCAGCCGCGCCATCAAGAGGTTGCAGAGCATATACTCGCTCCACCTTAGCCAACGCCGAACGCAACTGCGGCAAGCAAGCCTCACACAGTGGCGAGCCTGCCCCATAGGCGACCGGCACCGCACAGCACGGGCAAGTACGCGGCATCAATACCTCGCCCAAAGCCCCGCTGGCGCTCTTGAGAGCGCCCGCAAGCCCGGTCAGAGACTTGCTCCAGGACCCATTCACGGGCTCGTTCAAACCACGCTGTACTGAACTCACCAAAAACAACCTTTCCGCGCGCGCCGCTCCCCGCTACAGGGGCTAACCGGCGTAACTAATCTCGTGCAGGGTCGTGTCCAGGCGGATCCAGCCGCGCTCCTCCATCAGGTAGCACGAACCGTCAGAACGGTGAGCAATAATATTCGACGTATTATCCGCCGTCGAAATGGTCATCACACCATCCAGACGGTCCAGCTTCGTCTCTTCACCGCTGAGGGAAATCACCTCAGACTCACCATTCTTCACGTTCACCACCACGACGCTCTGGTCGCCAGCCCAACGGGCATTACGCGGAGTCACAGAAGAGCTCAGACGCACCATCTCCGTCAGACGCAGAGGCTTACCGGCATCATCACGCACAATACCGGAAATAATCACAGCCGACGCACCCTCAGTAGAGGCCACAATCGCCATGCGGGCACCATCGTGCGAAACGTTCACGCTCGTAAAGCTCAAATTACGCTGCCAGGATAGACCAATATCAACACCGCGCTCACGCTCGGTTGCATCCTCAGAATCCGGTTTGAAGGCACGAACAATACCCTCACCATCGGCTGCCCACACCCAGCCATACGCATCAAAACTGGGAGCAGTCAGAGCGGTACTCTGCCACACGCGGCGGGCAGTACCCTGATACACCGTGTACAGGCTCGCGGCATCGTTCGCCAAGCAGGCGTAAACATCCGCCGAATAGCCCATCGCCGGGGAACTCAACTGGGTCACACCACGCAGAAGCAATTGTTCACCCGCATTGCTCATATAGTCATCACGCGCCACCATCTGGCCGTTCGAATTAATAGCAACCGTGCGGGCAGGAACACCCGGGTTCAGCTTCACCGCAGAAAAGCCGCTCGGCGCGTTCTCAGGAATCAGAGTGCCGTTATAGAAAACCTCAGTCTTGCCCAGACCCGAGAAGTTCTCCAAGCCGTGCATAATCTGCTCACGCACACGCGCCAAACGGTTATCGTCCAGGTGCTCACCCGAGAGGCGAACCAGCACATCCTGGTTATCGCTCATAGTTGCCGTCTCAAGGCTCATCGACTCGTTCAACGCCGAGAACGCGACGTCCTTCAGGTAGGACGCCGGGCCAGCCATCAGCGTACGCACCAGCAACTCAAAATAGCGATCCGTATGCGGGAACCAACGAATATCCGGCACAGCATAACGGAACGCACGATCGTAGAAGTACAGGCGGCACGGGCTAAACACGCGCTCAAACTCGGCACCATCCAGCCACAGACCATCCGGGCAGGAGCTAATACGCCACTGGTTATCTTCCATAACCATGGTGAAATCCTGAGTCTCAGTCTGAGCCTCCGGGAATGTGCTCGTAATACCTTGACTATTCACAGTCGCCGTCTGCTGGAAACGCACATGATACGTACCCTCGGCAGCTCCACTATCGTCACTGCGAGGCTGCACCGTATTACGGTACACGCGAGTCGTACCCATAGGATTCCAACGGCGCGCAAAAGAAGAGCTCAAATACTGGCGCGCCACAGCATAATTCTCAATGCTGTCCACACCAGCACGCACGAAGCCCTCAATAATCGCCTCGGGGGTAGCACCCGCCAGCGGTCCCGGCGCACGCGCCGGAGAAGTGTTAACGCTCTTCACGTCCAGACCGCTGCTGTGCTGAGTCACTCGATCGTTCGAGGGAAGACCCGCGCAAGAGCTCACGAGCGTCGCCAAAGACACCGCACCCCAAGACAGCGCGGCGCGTCGAGAAACAATAGCCCTATGAGCCATGGAGGTCTTAACCTTCCTCTACGAACAAAGACAAACAATCACCAACTACCGTTGCAGGCCACCGCAACACGGTGAAAAGATAACCACGGCGAAATAGCAACACCGTGAAAACATATCTGCATTGATTGTACTGGGTGAACAGTGCAAATACGCAAGGATAAGCGTAAATACAGCCGAGCAACACCAACGCACCGATATATGACAGAAGCCTAAAGCCTCTCCCCGTTTGAACCCCTTAGAGCTCGCCCTCAAGGTTCGCACGAGGAGCAATATTGGGCAGCGTATCCTTCGCGGTCGCCGAACGATGCGCACTCACCTCAGGCTCACCCGTCACCAAAACCGGCGACTCGCCCAAAGGCGCACCGTGAATCAGCGGCAGGTTCATCGTGAAGCAGGCACCGCGGCCCTTCTCGCCCCACGCCTCAATCGTGCCGCCGTGCAGACGCACATCCTCAGCAGCAATCGACAGACCCAGACCCGTACCGCCCAGGGTGCGCTTACGGGAAGTATCAGCACGCCAGAAACGGTTGAACACCTGAACAGCCTCATCCTCAGACAGACCGATACCGTGGTCACGCACCGCAACACCCAGGTTCGTGGCATTCGCACCCACGTACACGTCAATCGGGCGGGACTCGCCGTGCTCAATCGCGTTGTACAGCAGGTTACGGAGCACACGCTCAATACGCACGCGGTCCATATCAACCATGATGCTCTCATGGCTCGTATGCACGTTCAGCTTAGTATTCGTGCGCTCCAGGTGCGGCAGAGCCTCCTGCAAAATATTCGACAGCACACGCATGAAGTCTTCAGTGTCGATGGTCAGCATTGCGCTACCTGCATCGAAACGAGAAATCTCCAGCAGGTCAGAAAGCATCGACTGGAAACGATCCACCTGATCGTGCAGAAGCTCCACGGTGCGGCTCTGCGTGCGCTCCATCTCGTCACGCGTATCGTACAGAAGTTCCGTACCCAAACGCACCGTCGACAGCGGAGTACGCAACTCATGCGACACGTCAGACACAAAGCGCTGCTGCAGAGTCGACAGGCGCTCCAGCTGAACAATTTTCTCCTGCAGCGAGTCAGCCATCAGGTTGAAGGAATAGCCCAGACGCGCCGCCTGATGCTCACCGTGTACAGACACGCGCTGATCCAGATCGCCAGCAGCCAGCTTCTCCGCCGTAATAGCGGTCTGCGTAATCGGGCGGACCACAAAACGAGTCACAATCCACACCACAGAAAGCACCACAGTAAGCAGTGCGCAGAAACCGCCAAAAAGAACAAAGTTAATATGCGCAATCGTGGCGGAAGAATCCGTCATATCGTACACAAGGAACAAACCGTAATTAGGGTTCTGTGCAATAGAAATATGTGTACCAACAATAAGCACCGGATAGGTACGCTCACGATTATTTTCGACAGTAGTCACCGTAGACGTCTGCCAGAAAATACCATCTTTATCGCGAACAGTTTGTTTGAAATCATTCGGAATACTCGAAGAATTCAAAGAATTATTACTGCTCTGCTCAGGAATAAAACCCTGCTTACCTTGACCTTCCAAAGGCACAAGAATCCAATTGCGCTTACCCGAGCTACCCGCATCCAGCACGGTCAGGGTACGGCTCACATTACGGCGAATTTCGCTGTCACTACGGGCCTCAGAGGAGTCCAGCACGCTCTGAACGTTACGGAAACCACTCTCCGATTCCGCCAGCGCCTGACCCTTCTGATTCTCAAAAAGACTCGTCGCAATCTGGCTCGACAAGGACCAACCCACCATCAAGAAGCTCAGGAACATCATGATGCCCGCAGTGCCCAAAGCACGGAACTGCAGAGATTCCTTCCACAGACGCTGAGCGCGCTGCATCAGGCTCCTACTACTCTGCTTTTTCGCCTTACGCGGCTTGGAAGTGCGGGTACGCGAAGAGGCGGAGGCTACCGCCTCCGCCGTCAAAGCGCCGTGCTCATGGCTCGACTTCGCAACAGACAATCAGGTTATCCCTTCGCCTATGAATAGCTTCCGCTTAGCTACCGGAAGATCCCACCAGCTCGGCCGGAATCTTGTAGCCAACGCCACGGACCGTCTGAATAAAACGATCCGCACCCAGCTCATCAAACTTAGCGCGCAGACGCTGGACATGCACGTTTACCAGAGAATCGCTCACATCAGTGTAGCCCCAGACCATGTCCAGCAACTCCTGGCGGCTCAACGCCTGACCGGGGTGACGCACCAGCGCAGCCAGCAGGTCAAACTCCAGAGGAGTCATGGGAACCTCAGTGCTGTGGTACTTGACGGTACGACCATCCATATCCATGACAATATCGCCAATGGACACGACCAGCTGGCGGCTCTCACGCGGACGCAAACGAGTGCGAATACGCGCCAACAATTCAGCGTGCTTAAAAGGCTTAGCAATGTAATCATCAGCGCCAGCCTCAAGACCCTTCACAACATCTTCAGTGTCGCTTTTAGCGGTCAACATAATAATCGGCACATTAGAAGAGCGGCGAATTTGCTGGCAGACTTCAATACCGTTCATGCCAGGAAGCATCAAATCCAAAAGCACCAAATCGGGAGTGGAGCGCATAAAAGTTTCAAAAGCGCGGCCGCCATTTTCGCAGAAAACAGCGTTAAAGCCCTCTTGCGCGAGCACGAGGCCAATCATTTCCGCCAGAGCATCATCGTCATCAACCACCAAAATGGTGTGTGCGTCGCTTGCGCTCACAGTACCTCCCTAAAGAAAAGTCGTAAATACTTACATAAAAATGCTGATTCTCCAATCATACCGCGCACTCAGCCAATGCACGGGCACAATCTGTCACCCGAGCCAACGAAGCCGTGGCGTCCAGCACACTCACCATACCCGGGGTGGGTGCAGAAGGCACCGAACCCGTTTGCGGGTGCTCATCAGCCATCAAACCCAGCGCATTCAACTGCGTCGGTTCAAGACCAACCTCACGCCACAGGCTGTACAGACGGCGCACCTGATCAGGAACCCGTGCAGAAGTCACCACCGGCAGCCACAGCTGAGCCTGAGCCTCCAAAAGCTGCGCCACAGGTTCCCAGGAACGAGGATCGCTCAGCGGAGGAACCTGCAGCATGCCCGGACCCTTCAACCGGGCACGGTCAGGATGCAACAGCAAAGCACAGGGAGCGGCACCCTCGACCTGCATAGCTTTCAACAGCGCCAAAGCGTCAAGGGCAGGACGGGGCTGAGTCAGAAGCTTCAGCTCCTGCACCGGTTTGAGCGCGGTGCCGTCCACATCCAGGATGAGCTGCAGGTTCAGCTCCGCGAAGCGCTCCGCCACACGGCGGTACACCTGCTGATAGTAGTGAGGTTGCAGCGAAGGCAACGAACGGAAGCCACTCACCGTAGGGATAGAGCCCTCCATCAGACGCTGAAACTCCGACTCGTCCAGTTGCACCGCAATCAGCGCTTGGGGAGACTGCAGAGCCTCACGCAGAGACTCCACCCAACGCTCCAGTCCTTCCAAGAACGATTCCAGCAGGTCACGGCTCGCCCCTGCATCACTGATGGCACGCTCGCCACCGGGTAGGTAGATGCTGGCTGCGAGGGTCAGCGGACCAACCAGCTGAATCTTATACACCGCAGCGGAGCCCTCAACACCGGAGGTGAACCTCTTCTTCTGCGCGCCCACACGGTCAGCTAGAAGGTTGATATCGGAGAGCAGACGGTCCTTCGCCAAGGCAGACTCGCGCGCTCCCCTGCCGCCGCTATGCACCATGCGCCAGCCAAACGAGACACCGTCAAAGGCAAGTCCCTCGCACACCGCCAGGGTGCGTGCCAGCGGGGTAGCCCGCCAGCCCAACGCCGGCAGATGCGGCAGGAACGGCAAGTGCGGGGAACCCAGCTCACCTTCTACACGGGACATCGCCTCAGCCAGATCATCGCCGGGAAAATCACCCCGACCGCTAGCGCGCACCAGCGGACGCTCAGTAGCGAGCGTAGCAAGGTCCTGCTCGGTCAGTTCGTCGCCTTCGGGGGCACGGTACTCACCGGGCAGTAGCAGGCGCTCCGGCACCGGCTCGGTGCGGGCATTCTGGCGGGAGGAAGATTGAGGGGGCATAAACGAGTGAGGTTAAGACAGGTTAGGGAAAAGTGCGGGCGGGTCGATGCTCTGCCACTGGACGCTCAGCACGATGGATGCTCAGCAGGGATGAGAGCGGGGCTTTTCGGAGAGGCTGAGATCTCGAAGAGGGTGAAATCTTAGAAAGTCTTAGCTTTCAGACTTTTCAGTCTCTTCGTCCTGGTCAGCGTGCTCGTTCGCGATGCGCACGTGGTGGCGAATCACCTCAGAGATGATGAAGTTCAGGAACTTCTCCGCGAATTCCGGGTCCAGGCTGGATTCCTTCGCCATGGCACGCAGGCGAGCAATCTGTGCCTCTTCACGGCCGGGGTCGCCGGCGGGCAGGTTGTGCTCAGCCTTCAGGACGCCCACGCGCTTGGTTGCCTGAAAACGCTCCGCGAGGATGTGCACCAACGCTGCATCGAAGTTGTCGATGGAGCGGCGCATGGCGAAGAGCTCCTCGTAAACCTCCGGCGCGACTTCATCGCCCATGGAGGTGGCGTGGGGGTCAAATTCGCAGGAAGTGTGTTCGGCAGTCATCGGTCTCTCCTCAGTCCGGTTGTGGTCTTCTGTGCGTTGCGCTCGAGCAGGCTGTTGCGGCAACAGCTGCGAATAGCGGGGTACGCGGCTATTCTGTGCGGCTAGTCGGCGCTGGTGGAGGCGCCAGCAGACAGGGTTTCTTGAATGTCTTCGCGGTCCAGCGAGTAGGCGCGGGCGATCGTGGACTGGCCCAGTACGCGAGTGCCTTGGTAGAGCACCATGGTCTGTCCCGGTGCCACGCCGGAGAGCGGGTCCAGTAGGCGCACTACGGTTTCCAGGCGCAGCGTGCCTTCTTCTTCAGCTTCGGGGTCGGGTGCCCAGGTCATGTACGCCTTGGCGCGGACCGGGTCAGCGTGCGCGCGCACCTGTGCGGTCACCTCGAACTCTTCGCTACGAGCGCCCAGCTGTGCGGGCTCTTCCAGGAAGCGTGCCGCCTGTTCTACGGGTACGCCCGCCCAGGTGGCGCGGATACCGCGGATTTCGTGCACGGCAAGCAGCTCGCGGGAGCCGACGATAACTTCGTTTTCCTTGGGGCGCACCTCCAGCACGAAGCGGGGCTTGCCGTCGGCGGCGGGGCGGCCCAGTGCCAGGCCCTTGCGCTGGCCTACGGTGTATGCCTGCGCGCCGGGGTGCTCGCCGAGCACCTCGCCGTGGGTGTCCTTGATGAGGCCGGGGCGCATCCTGATGTGGTCGCCCAGCCAGGCGCGGGTATCGCCTTCGGGGATGAAGCAGATGTCGTAGGAGTCCGGCTTCTTCGCCACGGAGAAGCCGCGCTCTGCCGCCTCCGCGCGTACCTGTGCCTTGGAGGGGGTGTCCGCCAGGGGGAACCAGGCGTGCTTGAGCTGTTCGTGGGTGAGCACACCGAGCACGTAGGACTGGTCCTTGGCCCAGTCGGCGGCGCGGTGCAGTTCGCGGTTGCCGTCTTCGGTGGTGATGACGCGGGCGTAGTGGCCGGTCACCACGGCGTCGAAGCCGAGTGCGAGGGCGCGTTCGAGGAGCGCGGCGAACTTGATCTTTTCGTTGCAGCGCATGCAGGGGTTGGGGGTTCGTCCGGCTTCGTATTCGGAGATGAAGTCGTCGACGACGTCTTCCTTGAAGCGTTCGGAGAAGTCCCAGACGAAGAAGGGGATGCCCAGCTGGGAGCAGACGCGGCGGGCGTCCATGGAGTCTTCGAGGGTGCAGCAGCCGCGGGAGCCGGTGCGCAGGGTGCCGGGCATGCGGGATAGTGCGAGGTGAACGCCGACTACTTCGTGTCCTGCTTCTACGGCGCGGGCTGCGGCGACTGCGGAGTCAACGCCGCCACTCATAGCTGCAAGAATTTTCACTGCCTATCCTTCTGTTGTGTTGAGCCTTTAGAAAGGTACGCCTTATTTGTGTGGGCGGACTTTTCGTTACTGTAGCTACCCATTGTACGCAGGGGCTCGGCGGGATATTGGGCAGTGCACCCTCAGCCCGCCCTCAGCGAACGCTGATATTGCAAGCTGAGGGCGGTTCGGTACCTTTTTTCTGTCTTTTAGTACCAGCGGGAGGCGTCCGGCAGCTGCGAGGACAGTCCCGCCTTTGCTGCCTGTTCGTAGGCGGCGGGTAGTGCCGCGATGAGGCGCGCAATATCGGCTCCGGTGGTCGAGTGACCGAGGGTGAAGCGCTGGGCGCTGCGGGCGGTGTCTTCGTCCATTCCCATTGCCATGAGCACGTGGGAAGGGCGGGTCACCCCGGCGTTGCAGGCGGAGCCGGTGGAGCTGCTGATGCCCTGCATGTCCAGCAGGAAGAGCAGGGTGTCACCTTCTGCGTTTTCGAAGGTGAAGTGGGCGTTGCCGGGCAGTCGCTTCTGGCCGGGGTACTCTTCGGTGAGCGGGTTTTCGCCGCTCAGGTGCGCCTGCGGGATGAGCGCGCTAATTGCCGCAACGAGTTCGTTGCGTAGCGCGGCGATGCGGGCGGATTCTTTGTCAAGGTGCTGAACCGAGTGCACGGCGGCCTCTGCAAAACCTGCAATGGCGGGTGCGTCGATGGTGCCGGATCGTACGGAGCGTTCCTGGCCGCCTCCGTGTAGGACGGGGGTCATCTGCACGGCACGGGTTGCAACCAGCGCGCCGATGCCCATGGGACCACCGATTTTGTGGCCGGAGATTGCGAGGGTCGCTACCCCGCTGGCGTGGAAGTCAATGGGGATTGCGCCGAATGCCTGCACCGCGTCCGAGTGCACGGGAATACCGTATTCGGCGGCGATAGCGGCGATCTCGGGGATGGGCTGTACGGTACCGACCTCATTGTTCGCCCACATGACGGTCACGAGCGCAACGTCTTCGGGGTTCTTTTCGATGAGTTCGCGGACGGTCTGCGGGTTGACGCTACCGTGCTTGTCTACGGGGATCCATTCGATCTGCGCGCCTTCTGCCTTTTCGAGCCATTCGCAGGTTTCTTCCACGGCGTGGTGCTCGATGGAGGAGACGAGAATTCGGGTGCGCTGCGGGTCTTCTTCGCGGCGCTTCCAGTAGATGCCCTTGACGGCGAGGTTGTCCGCTTCGGTGCCACCGGAGGTGAAAATAACCTCGGCGGGGTCGGCTCCGACGGCGCGGGCGATGCGTTCGCGGGCATATTCGACGGTGGCGCGGGCATTGCGTCCTACGGCGTGCAGGGAGGAGGGGTTGCCGCCGTTGCGCATCTGTTCGACCATGGCGTCGATGGCGGCGGGCAGTACGTCGGTGGTGGCGGCATGGTCGAGGTAGACGCGGCCGTTCTGACGGTTGGTTTCTGCGCTCATGGTTCCTCCTGCTGGGTTGTCGGCGGTTTGTCGCCTCGTTTATTTTATCGCGCTCTACCCGCGCTCTTCTAGGCGTGTTCATCTGCGGCGGGGTCGGCGAGCGCTACTCCTCGGGACGCTCAATGCTGGTCGGGGGCTGTTCCGGGCTGGTCGGGGGCTGCGCGGTACACTTAGGAACGTGTTCAAGATTCTTTTCTATACCCCTGAGATTCCCGGCAATACCGGCAACGCTATCCGTTTGGCGGCGATTACTGGCGCTGAGTTGCACCTGGTGAAACCGCTGGGCTTTAACTTTGATGATGCGCATCTGCGCCGCGCGGGTCTGGACTATCACGACCTGGCGGTGGTGACGGTGCATGAGACCCTTGAGGATGCGTGGGAGGCTCTGGCTCCGGAGCGTGTTTTTGCGTTCACGACGACTGCTTCGACTTCGTATGCGGATATTGAGTACCGTCCCGGTGATGTGTTCATGTTTGGTCCGGAGTCGGTGGGTCTGCCCGCTGAGGTTCAGCAGGACCCGCACGTGAGCGAGCGGGTGAAGATTCCGATGAAGCCGGGCCGCCGTTCGCTGAACCTGGCTAATTCTGCGTCCATTGCGATTTTTGAGGCGTGGCGCCAGAACGGTTTTGAGGGAGGCGCCATCTAGCATGGCTGCAACACACCATAATCTGCCGGAGCATCTGGTTCAGCAGATTCTGGAGACAGCCCCTCCCCTGGCTGAACAGATTCGCCTGGATCCGCAGAATAGGGAGTTCACGGAGCAGGGTTGGGAGCCGGTCTATTCGGCGTCCCCGAAGGCACGCATCGTGGTAATTGGTCAGGCGCCCGGGCGCGCCGCGCAGGAGAGCCGTATCCCGTGGAATGACCCGAGCGGTGTGAAGTTGCGCGAGTGGATGGGCGTAACGGACGAGCAGTTCTACGACCCCGAGCTGATTTCGCTACTGCCGATGGATTTCTACTACCCCGGTAAGGGCGCGCACGGCGATAACCCGCCGCGTAAGGATTTCGCGCCGAAGTGGCATCCGCAGCTACTGGAGCTCATGCCAGATGTTCAGCTGATTCTGCTGGTGGGCGCGTACTCTCAGAAGCATTACCTGGATGGTGTGCACGCCCCGAAGGCGCAGAAGAACCTGACGGAGACGGTTCGCGCGTGGGAGTCTTACCTTCCGAAGTTCCTGCCGCTGGTGCATCCTTCGCCGCTGAATTTTAGGTGGCAGGCGAAGAACCCGTGGTTCGAGCAGGAGGTTGTCCCGGCTTTGCAGAGGCGTGTGAGAGAGGTCCTCAAGGACGCTTAGCCCGCCCGCTCTGCAGTATCACTATAGTTCTGTCTTACTAATGCAAGATGCTCCCACCCCGAGTATGGGGTGGGAGCATCTTTATTGTGCGCGTTGTTTAGGCTAACTAAGCAGTCCCAGCTGAGCGGGTGTTTCTCAGCCGTGCCCTTCAGCGCTCAGAGGCAAGACGTGTTTTACTTCTGGCTGTCGGCGTCGCCCAGGGTCACGGTGATGTCCTGGGTGGAGGAGCCGCGCTTAACCTTCAGCTTCAGATTAGAGCCTGCCGCTGCGGCACGTACGGTACCGTTGAGCTCTTCGCTCTTGTTCACGGCGTGACCGTCGGCTTCAATCACTACGTCACCGGCACGCAGACCTGCCTTTGCGGCGGGGCTATTAGACTCCACCGAGGCAATTTCAACGCCACCGGGGATGAGCTTGGAGGAGCCCGAACCGGTGTCTGCGGGGCTGTTCTTCACGCTCGCGCCCAGGTAGCCGTGAGTTGCTTTGCCCTTGGCGATGATCTCGGAGGAGATGCGCTTGGCGTAGTTGGAGGTAATGGAGAACGCCATACCGTCGGCGGTGCCACCGTCCTGGCTTGCCTGGCCCTGTGCGTTGATGCCGACCAGTTCGCCCTTGAGGTTCACCAGCGGGCCACCGGAGTTACCGTGGTTGATGGGCACATCAACCTGAATCATGGGGATGTAGTTCTGGCCCTTTGCGTCAGCGGGCTGCACACGGTTGACGTTCGACACCACACCGGAGGTCACCGATTCGCTACGGCGATACGGCGCGCCGAGGGCAACCACGGCCTCGCCGGAGACCAGCTTGGAGGAGTCACCCCAGGTGATGGGCTGCAGGTCCAGGCCGGAGGGGTTAATCTTCAGGACCGCCAGGTCAGCGGCAGAGTCCAGGCCCACTACGGTTGCGGTGCGTACGGTGCCGTCGCTCAGGCGCACCTCAATGGTGGATGCTTCTCTGGAAGATTCGAGGGTAACCACGTGGTGGTTGGTGAGGATGTGGCCTTCCTTGTCGAGGATAACGCCACTACCGCCGCCGGAGGAGGAGCCGTTCGAAGCAACGATGGTCACGGTAGAGGGCAGGACCTTCTTCGCGGTTTCTGCTACGCCTGCCACGGTGGAGGAGTTGCTGATATTGGAGCTCACGGAGCCGCGGGAGGAGGAGCTGGAGGAGCTGTTGTTTGATGCTGCGATGCCGCCTCCGACGCCCGCGCCGACGCCACCACCGACGAGGGCTGCGAGCAGAGCTGCGGTGAGCACAACACCGGCGCCGTAACGCTTGTTATGGTCGGTGTCCTGGGGTGCAGACTGCGCCGACGCAACCTGCGCGGCAGCTGCCTGGGGGTAGGTGTATCCGGGAGAGGCATATGCCTGCGGGTATGCGTTCTGACCCTGCTGCTGGTTTGCGGGCTGGTAGCCTGCCTGTCCGTTCACGTTCTGCATGGGACGGGTTGCATCCGTGACGCCATCATTGCCGCCGTGGGACCATCCGTTGTTCTGAGTCATGAGTTCTCCTAGAAGTCGTGCGTATGCGTCACCCTGGGCACACGCTATCTTTCTACTGTAGAGGGTGTTTCATGGCGTTCTATATCTTTTTGCTGTTGGTTATCGGGGAGTTCCCTGGGAATTTTCCTCGTACCCTTTCATCGGCAGCTGATAAGCCGGTCTTGAGGCACCCGGCGATTTGCCCGGCGGCTAGTTTATTTTGGGGCTTTGTTCGCTACTCACTCTCAGGTTTCTCTTTTAAAGCGCCCAGTTTTTCTCCACGGTTTACACAGCATGACGCTTCTTGGTACACAGCTTGAACACAGGGTCAGTCCGTAATGTTGAAGGCACATAGAGCCGAGAACAAAGGCAAAGGATAAAAGCAAAGGAGAAACCCATGATGATCGGAACCCTGATTTTCTGTGCGATCTTGGCAAGCTCCATCGGTATCGGTGCGGGTATTGTGGCGTGTTGCTCGGGAATGGTGTACCGCCGTCATCGTGCGGAAAAGGCCTCCGAGCTGGCTCAGCAGATGGCTACCCACGCACTGACTGCCGGTAGGTAGCGTATAGAGTTTGATAGTTTTCCGGGGCGGGAGATGAGAGCCCTGCACCGGAAGGGGCGAGAATCCCCAGTATGTCCCGAAGGGTCGGTGTGAGGACCGGCCCGGGTGTGATAATGAGTTGAGTGATGATTGATGCGGCGTGAGCCCCTACATGGGGCGCACGCCGCATCGTCTTTTAATTGTGAGGCGGATGCGGGAAGCACTGGCGGAGAGCACCCGGTACCCCGGCTACTTCCCTTTTAGTATGCGGTAAGGCAACGGCGTTGCGAGCACCCGGGATTTAGCTGGGTTATGGTGAAGTCATGAGGATTATTTCTGCTGTTTTCGCTCTTCTTGGCGCGCTGCCGACCCTACCGGCGGTGGCGTCTTCGCTGGACGGCGCAACCCGCCTGTACGCGCTACTTTTGTTTGTACTCATCTGCGCGGTAGTAGCGTTGTTTGCGTCGTTGAGCCCGTCGCGCCGTCGTGCGCGTGAGATTAGGCGGCAGGTATTGCAACAGCAGCAGCAACAGCAGAACCAGGCGATGAATCAGCAGGTTCCCCCTCACCAGGCACCCAATCAGCAAGTACAGGGCGCGGTGAGCTACCCGATGCACTACCAGCCGAAGCCGGCACAGCCCGGCAGTAGCGCTCAGCAGTCGGTGCAGGATCCTGTTCAGAACCAGGTACCGAACCCCGCGCAGGCCCCGGTATCTGCAGCGCCCCAGGCGCAGTCCCCGCTCCCCCAGCAGGATCAGGCTGTCGAAGCTCAACAGGCTCAGGCACAGCAGGCTCAGGCACCCTCGCCTCACCCTGCCTCACCTCAGCCTCCTCAGCCGGTGGCTGCACCTTCGCCGTTGGAGCCGATGCAGGCCGGTGGTATCTCCGGTTCTTCGATACAGACCCATTCGACGCAAAACCATTCAGCAGAAAGCCAATCAGCAGAAAGCCAGGAGCAGCAGAGCATGCCCCAGAACACCCCGGCGCAGCCTGAAGAGCGCCCGCAGCAGGAGGCCGCCCAGCAGGCTCCCAAGAGTAACCCGGCGCAGAGTAACCCGGCGCCCTCCGACCATTTCTCTCTGAGCACCAACTTCAAGCTCATTCCCCCTCTAGAGAACGCACAGCGCAGCCGCTACCCCATGGTGCTTTCTGTCAGTAAATCTGAGGATGAAGTCTTTGCGTTGCCGTCGATTAGCGGTGTGCCGCAGCATCTGCTGGTCGGTACGCAGGAGAATCATGTTCCGCTGAATCAGCGTCCGCGCCTGCAGCAGGTCGATATTCTTGAGAACTATCTCATGCGTGCGGTCATGAACCTGCAGACGCTGGAGCGTGCGCAGGTGTCTCCGCTGCACAGCTTCAAGGAGACTGCCCAGGCTGACCGCGCGGTGCTTGCCGCCGAGCTGGAAGAGACCATCCGGGTATCTCGGCTGAAGCTGAGCGGGGCGCTGGAGTTCTATACGTCCCTGCCTCGTCTGGCGGATACCCCGGGTTCTTTCGCTTTTGCCCGCGACCACGCGCTCTCTTTGAGCGCCGCCGTCATTAGCCTGACCGAGGAGTGCTTTGAGCGCACCTTCCGTTGGCGTCTGTTGGAGGATACTCTCCCGGATTCTTTGAGTGACCGTCTCTACGCGGTGCGTTATCTGCGTGAGAGCGCGCAGAAGCTGGCGGCTTTTGTGGAACTGAGCGAGTTTGACCGCGCTATGCAGCTTGCCGAGACATGGAAGAAGACTGCTCGTAAGGATTCGAAGATCGATGAGGCCAAGGTCTGGAATGAGATGACCGAAGTCGCCTTTGACGTTCTGCCCGAGTTGCGAGAGCGGGCGTTGAAGGGTGTGCAGTCTACGTTGGAGTTTAGCGAGCTTTTCTACCGTCCCGGCGAGGATGGTACGCACCGTATGCTCCGTCCGGAACAGCTGAGCGAGTTTGAGCTCAAGGGCGTGCAGTCCACGCTGGAAGAGCGCCTGGAGAAGGTGCGTCTTGAGCTTCAGGATGCGGAGTTCTGCGCTGCGGTCTTGAGCTTGCAGGCGCGCTCTGTCATTGAGCTTCTCCAGGAGCTTCTGCAGGTTGAGCAGGACGGCGTTCTGGCGGAGGTTGTGACCGATTTGCGAGCGCTTGCTCATGACTCGCCCGACCTTGCCGAGCAGCCTATCCAGACGTTGATGTTCAGCCGCGAACAGTACGCCCCGGATGGGGAGGATTTGCCGACCATTGGCGAGCGCATCCGTTCCCTCTCGAGTGTTCCCGAGGTTCTGGCGTTCGTTCACTACGAGGGACCGGTGCTTCTGGTGGGCGTCTCGGATCCGTATAAGGCGTTTTCCGGGGAGAGTGCCGAGGGTCTGCTTTCGGAGGAGAAAAGGTTATCTTCCATGCCGTTGTCAGTGCTGCGCACCCATTCGCGGCTTCTACGGCAGGTGCTTCGTCTGCAGAATCTACGGTTGAAGCTGGCGTGGGTGAGTAGCTGTAGCGGTTACATGCCTTTGAGCCTGGTTGATCGGTATTACGTCGGCCCTTCTGCCGGGGATGAGGATTTGAAGGAGCTGACCGAAAATATTGAGGCGCTCGCTGAGCTTCTGGATGCCCATTCTAATTCCCAGGTGTATAAGGGCCGTGGTGTGCCGACTACGCCCTTTTTGTGGTCACAGATGCGAAAGCAGGCAGAACGCAGTTCTAGGCTGCTGAATACTGTGCAGTTCTTGGGTTGGATGTTCGCCTCGTCTTCGCGGGTTCAGGTGGTGAACGGCGTGGCGCAGAGTATCCACGATGTTGATGCCGCGGAGGTAGTGGAGCACCTGATGAGCAATCTGAAGATTGCCCGTCGGCGCTAACTAACTGAATAGCCGGTGGGCCGGGGTCTGGCGTGAGGCTAGACCCCGGCTCTCCTATATTCCGGCTTTCCTGTATAAAGCCTGGGAAGACGGTAAACGGTCGGCAAACAGCGGCGCAATATTCTCGTATCTGTGCGTCTGTGTAGCTATGCCACCGCTACACTAATAATGTGACCAGCACTAAGGTGTGCGTTGAACAAGCACGCCGTGAAGTGCAGGTCTGTTCATACTTCACGACAACGGAGGAAAGACCATGACCGAGCACGCCTTTGCGCGTCAGATTCGTCCCGCACACCCTCGCCTGCGCACTATCTTGGGCGCCACAGTGCTGGCGGCAGGTCTTTCTTGTGCCCCGGTGGTTCTGCCGGCTGGTTCTGCATTTTTGAGCACGTCGGCGCAGGCTGCTGACCCGATGCAGATTACGGGCACCACCGTGTACGATTCCACGAAGTCTTTGGGTGATACCGATACCCTGAAGTCTAAGATTTCTGCTCTGTCAAAGAAGCACAACGTGGATTTGCACGTGGTGGTCATCGATAAGTTTGAGAACCCGTCTACTTCTTCGAGCTGGACGAAGGCGCTTGCTACGAAGAACAATTGGGGTTCTGCCGATGTGGTGCTGGTGATTGCTACCGAGTCTCGCCAGGCGTATTTCTTGGCGGGTAGCACGAAGACCCTGTCGAGTGACCAGCAGACGAAGGTGTACCAGAACTACATTAAGCCGAAGCTGCAGAATAGCGACTATTCGGGTGCGGCTCTTGCCGCAGTTGAGGGTATCGAGGCTCAGAAGGGCGGTAGCTCTTCGGGTGTTGTAACCGGCGTGCTCGGTGTGGGTGCGGCGGCGACCGTGGGTGCTGGCGGTTACGCGATGTACCGCCGCCGCAAGAAGAAGAACGCTCAGCAGCAGCCTCAGCGTTCCTACGGTGCACCTCGTAACTACTCCCCCATTCCGGAGGTTCCGCTGGAGGAGCTGCGCACCCGCGCCGGTAGCGCCCTGCTGCAGGCTGATACGACGATGAGCCACGCGAAGCAGGAACTGGATTTTGCGCGCGCACAGTACAGCGATCAGCAGGTTGCTGAGTTCGCTCAGGAGATTGCGCGTGCTGAGGATCTGATGCGTAAGTCCTTCCAGCGTCAGCAGCTTCTGACCGACAGCATTCCCGATACCGAAGCAGAGCAGCGTGCCTGGTTGACTGAGATTATTGATAACTCTCAGGAAGTCACCCGTATTGCTCAGGAGCAGGACGCTAAGCTGGCTCAGCTGCGCAACCTGGAGCAGGAGGCGCCTCAGGCTATTGAGGCTCTGGCTCAGCGTCTGCCGCAGCTGCGCGCCTCGGTGGAGGAGATTGCCGCCCAGTACCGCGCGTTGAAGGAACGTTACCTGCCCAGCGCGCTGGAGCCCATTTCGAAGACCCCCACCCTGTTGGACTCGAACATGGTGCTGTGCGCTGCGGAGCTTGAGAAGGCTCAGGCGACCGTTGCTACCGCCCGTTCGGAGGCGGTTGCTCACCTGCGTACCGCTGAGGAAGCCGCCTCGCAGATTCAGGCGCTGGGCGCTGCGGTCAATACCCGCGCGCAGGAGCTGGAGCAGGCTCAGCTGGGTCTGAGCACCGACCTGCTGAGCATTCAGCGTGACGTGGCTGAGGCGAAGAGCCTGGCTGCATCTCAGCGTCGCGATGATTTGGGTGCGGTCGCTGCCGGTATGGAGGCGGTGCTCAACCAGGTCAATCAGAGCGCTTCGGCTCGCCCGAATGACCCGCTGACTCTGGCGAACCAGCTGCGTCAGCTTTCCGCTGAGCTGGATAAGGCAATGACGAATATGCGTGCTACCCGTGAGCGTTCTCGTGCGGCTTCGCAGAACCTGGATCGTACGATGCGTTCTGCGTACGCTGCGGTGAACGGTGCGCGTAGCTACATCAATAACCGCCGTGCTGCGGTGGGTCCGATGACCCTGACCGCTGTTTCTGAGGCGGAGCGTCACCTGGGTCAGGCTCAGCGCCTGGCTCCTTCGGATCCGCTGAACGCCATGAAGGAAGCCAACATGGCTATCCAGAAGGCTACTGACGCACAGAACCGCGCGCAGAGCGAGGTCGGCAACTACTACAACAACCAGAACGACCGAGGCGGTAGCGGCTTCGGTGGTGACCTGGCGAAGGGCCTGCTGCTGGGCGCCCTGATGACCGCTATTAACTCCGGCACCAGTAGCTGGGGTAGCAGCGGCGGCCACAGCAGTGGCGGTAGTAGCGGCGGTAGCTGGGGCGGCGGCTTCAGCGGCGGTGGCGGCGATTGGGGTAGCGGCGGCGGTGACGGCGGCAGCTTCTAACCGCCTCCACGCTACAAATCCTGCCGGTCGGTTTCTGTAGGTTTTTCTACAGTCTGACCGGCGGGGTGCATAGCTTACCTCACCGCTTTCTTCCCCAGTCGGAAAACACCTGAGGTAATTTACCAAAAGTTTAGGTTGCAGAAATCAGGCGTGCATCATTTTCACAGCATGCACCCAGAAATCTGCCACATAATTAGTTATACGGGCACGGCTCACGAGGAGCGTAGTGCTCCCCCGCAGCCCGTGAACAGAAAGTAGGAGATTATGGCTAAGCAGACCATCTTCGGCCGTATTGCACAGCTCACTAAGGCAAACATCAACGCTCTGATTGATGCAGCTGAGGACCCGGAGAAGATGCTGGACCAGATGGTTCGTGACTACACCAACAACATCCGCGAGGCGGAGGCTGCAGTAGCACAGACCATCGGCAACCTGCGACTGCTCGAAAAGGACCACGCTGAGGACGTCAAGGCCGCTCAGGAGTGGGGCACCAAGGCTCTGGCAGCTTCTAACAAGGCTGATGAGTTCCGCGCAGCTGGCGATGTTGCCAACGCTGACAAGTTCGATAACCTCGCGAAGATTGCTCTGAACAAGCAGCTGCTGGCTGAGAAGGCTGCACAGGCTGTTGAGCCTCAGCTGGCTTCCCAGACTCAGGTTGTCAACCAGCTCAAGGACGGCCTGGAGAAGATGCGCTCCAAGCTTGAAGAGGTCAAGTACAAGCGCGATGAGCTGACCGCACGTCAGAAGACTGCAGCAGCTCAGACCCAGGTGAACGACGCTCTGAAGGCGTTCGACGTTCTGGACCCGACCAGCGAGATGAGCCGCTTCGAAGAGAAGGTTCGCCGCGAAGAGGCACGCGTCATCGGTCAGCAGGAGCTGGCAGCTTCCTCCCTGGACGCTCAGTTCAACACCCTGGACCAGATGGAGCGCGACACCGAGCTGGACGCTCGCCTGGCTGCTCTGAAGGCAAAGAACGCTCCGGCAGCTCCGGCTCCCCTGGCTGTGGAAACCCCCACCCAGACTCTCTAAGCCGGGGATTCTCAAGCCTGGTCTAGCGCATAGCTTCTTGAGCTAAACCTATAAAGATCCGCCCCGTTCCTGATGAGTTCAGGAACGGGGCGGATCTTTATGCGTTATGGGGTGCGAGCTTTAGTTCGCGTAGATGTACAGGTAACCTGCCATAGCGGAGCGGGTGATGGCTGCCGAGGAGGTGGATCCGGTACCAATGCCGTTGGAGGCAGCCCATGCCAGAGCCTGGGACGCGTAGCCGCCCTGAGCCTGTGCCGGGGATCCAGCCGCACGGTACATGAATTCAGCCATGGTGGACTCGGTGACGGCCTCCAGGGGGCGGAAGTCGCTACCGTTGATGCCCTGCTGGCTCAGCCAGAAAATCTCCTTGTACGCGGGGTGGTTGACCGGAACGTCGCTGAACGGCGAAACAGCCGGTGCGTTCACTGCGGGGCGACCAGCCACGCGGTACAGGTAGGTTGCCAGCTGCGCACGGTTGACCGATGCGTTCGGGCGGAAGGTGCCGTCCGCGAAGCCGAGCATGATGCGGTGATCAGAGTTCCAGCTAATCTCGTTGTAGTTCGGGTTCGAGTCGGACAGGTCGCTGTAGCCCAGTGCGGGGGTCTTACCGGCGAAGTCCAGGGAGGACGCCAGGATGTGCGGCAGGTCGTAGTCGTGGTGGCTGAAGCCGTCAATCAGCTTCACGCGGGCGTCGGAGAAGCCAGCGCCCAGGTATGCGTTGTAGCCGGACTCGACTGCGCCTCGTGCGCTCCAGGTGACGGGGTTGGTGTTACCGGAGGTGTCCTTCGCGCCAACCCACCAGTACATCGGGGATGCCTTGGTGGTTGCATCAGCGTCCACGGAGCCGTCCGAGTCGCCGCCTGCGACCATGATGGAGCCGCCGCCGTTACGCCAGGAGGTGTTGTGGTCGGTCAGCTCGTAGGTGATGAACTCAGCGCCACCGGAGTAGCCCATGGTCCACACCTGGGAAGCGTCCAGGTTGTTCTGGCTAACGAAGGACTTCGCGAAGGAGCGGAAGAACTCGCCATTAGCGTCCATGTCTTCCCACCAGGTGATGCCGTCACCGGATGCGTTGGTGTCCGGGGAGATGACCGGTACGAAGACCATGTTGCGGGCGTTAGCGATTTTGCCCATTGCCGCGAGCATACCCTCGTCGGGGGTGTAGACCTTGGACTCGTCACGCTGCCAGTAGTCACCGTCGAAGTAGAAGACCACGCCAACGGGCTTGG
>NZ_KV795077.1:55351-63214 GCF_001808945.1 Rothia sp. HMSC071B01
GTCGAAGTAGAAGACCACGCCAACGGGCTTGGAGTAGTCCAGGTTGTTCGCGTACACGTGGTACTGGGAGGTGGTACCCGCCGGGGAGGTGTAGCTCTGGTAGGTTGCGGAGCTCATGGTGCGGGCACGCTGAGTGTTCTGCTGCTTCTGCTCAGATTTCTGTTCGGTCTTCTGCTCAGCCTTGGGAGCAGCGGTTGCCTTGCCCTTAGTGAGCGAGTTGCTCAGAATCTGCGAGAAGTTGTAGTCGAAGTGGCCCGAGCCATTCAGTACGGTCGCGGAAGCATTGGTGTATCCAGCAGCCAGGTAGGCGTCGTAGCCGCCCTCAACGGCGCCTCGTGCGCTCCAGGTCTGCGGGTAGGTCTCACCGGTACCGTCGTTCGAGTTTGCGTACCAGAACATGGGCTGGGACTTCAGCGCAGCCGAGGGGGTGCCCTCGTCCAGGCCACCACCAGCGACCATGATGGATCCGCCGCCGTTACGCCAGGTCTGGGGCTTGGTGTTCAGCTCGTAGGTGATGAACTCAGCGCCACCGGAGTAGCCCATGGTCCACACGTTGGAGGAGTCCACACCGTTAGCCGCGATGAAGGAGGAAGCGAAGGAGCGGAAGAACTCGCCGTTACGCTCCATGTCTTCCCACCAGGTCACGCCAGCGTCGTAACGGTTGGCGTCCGGGGAGATGACGGGCACGAACAGCATGTTCTGTGCCGCTGCGGATGCAGCCATCTGAGCCAGCTCACCGGAGGGGTCGTAGACCTTGGACTGGTCGTTGCGCCAGTAGTCGCCGTCGAAGTAGAAGACCACGCCAACGGGCTTGGAGAAGTCCACGCCCTCAGCGTAGACGTGGTACTGCGAGGTGGTACCAGCCGGGGAGGTGTAGGACAGGAAAGTCTGGTTGGTGCGGGTTGCTGCCACACCGGATGCCGCCTGAGTAGCCTGTGCGGTCTGCGCGGGCTGCGCGGCAGGGGTTGCAGCGCTCTGGGTAGCTGCGGGAGCCTGGGTAGCTGCGGGGGTCTGTGCAACCTGTGCCAGGGTGGGCTGAGCGGAAGGCTGAGCCGCCTGTGCGGACTGGAAGGTAGCCGAGGGGGTTGTCTGCTGAGTTGCCTGGGCAGTGTAGGTCTTCTGGATGGGCTGAACCGCGGTCGTTGCGGGAGCCTGCTGAGTCTGCTTTGCCTGTTCTGCCTGCTGGCGGATCTGCACAGCAACCTGCGAGAGGGTGGGCTGCACGGTGGAGGTGAACAGGGACTTCGGAGCCTGGGTAGCTGCGCCGGGGATGTCCTGAACGACGGGTGCGAATGCGGAAGCGGGTGCTACCAGGGTGCTACCGAGCACGGAGGGTACGGCGATGGCTGCGAGAGAGCCAGCCTTAACGGTGCGGGGGCGAAGTGCCATGGGTTGTCCTCGTTGTTGGTGTTTCGTGGGGCGCGGACGCCCGAGAGTGGTTGAGTGATAGGTGGTCTATAGGTGAGAAGCCTATAGGCGGTCGGCCTGCGAATGTGATGCCGCATGGAGCAAGTCCAGTAACCGTCCCGTGTGTGTTGCGGGGGTTTCCTCGTGTGATGGAGGGGTGCAGTATTCATTTCGGAGAGCTACGCGGCGGACCGCGGTGACCACGTACTCAAAGCTACCAGGTCAAAAAGCCTTTTCCAGCGGTTTTTTGGGGCTATTTTTGGGTATCGAACAAGATTCAATCTTAACAAGAGCTTTTTCTAAGCTTCTAGTTTAACTTGAATCACCCTCAAGTAGAGGTTGAATGGGCTATTTTTCCTTGATTTTCCGGGGTTTTTGAGCGTTTTTTGAAAGAGTTTCAAAAAACTCTACAATTAACTTGAATGTTTCGTATGTGATTACAATCACTTTCAGAGTGAATTGTTGCACTCGAAGCCCAATTTTTGCCAAAAACCGCGGAATTCCGGGGCAAAACGGGTGATTTCCAAGCCCGGAATATAGGCACCTTTCGCATATTCCACTTTGAGAATGCACTTTGAGGCAAAAACAGCCCCCTCGCCACTCCCCCACCCAGGCATCCTATCGGACCCCTCATCACGCTCTTGAGACCCGCCCCAGAGCCCCCTTCAGGACCCCTTTCAGATCCCCTTTCAAGGAGCTCAAAAGCAGCGTCTCAAGAAGGCGTAACCACCCTCCAGCAACCGCTCGGAAGTGACTCCACCACCCCCATGGGCACACCCGCTTGAAGCCCCGATAGACGGACTGAGGAATACCTCGAAAGACGCATCGGGAGACGTTCCGAAACCAGTCCAGGGTACTTTCACGACGGTTCTATGAAATTCCATAAGGAGGTTCCGTGAGGAGGTTTCAAGAGGCAGGAAGATCCACCCCAAACACCCCGAAGGGGCAGCGGGCAAGCCCCTATCAGTCTCCCCGAAGCACCGCCCCAACAAGGCTCAGAAGACCCCCTCCGCAGATTACAGAAGGCAGGGGATATAAAGAAAGCCGCCCAGCAGGCGGCAGAAAGGTAGCACAAGAAGAAGAAAGGTAGGCGGCAAATGAAGACAGGTCGCCAATAGGAAAGGTGCAGGAAGGTGGCGAAAGAAGGCAGGCCGGCGGTCGGAGGGTGAGTCGGAGAGTGACAGGAGGACGGCAGAAGGAGATAGGTCAGCGGGGGGGGTACGGGTTTTGGGGAATAAAAAAACTCCCGATAGCTAAAAGCTATCGGGAGTTATCCGTTGCGGGGACAGGATTTGAACCTGCGACCTCCGGGGTCTGCATCTCTTTTTAATGAAACAGTGAGATACAGCCAAGTAATCGTTGATATTGTGCGGTAACCGTCCCCTTATCCTTCCCTAAAGATACTTGAAGTTACCGGCATATCCTCACGAAAGATAGGGAATAAGGTAGGGACTACCTTTCCTCCCTACGCCGTGCTCGGGCTGCCTCGTACAGCGTTGTGAGGTCTGACAGGTCTGAGTATGCCTGTGCGTTCACATCGACCGAGTGGCCGAGCGTTCGAGCACGCAGTAGCGCGTCTACGTCCGTGCGGTACATGGTGTTGAGGGTGGTTCTCCAGACGTGGGTGCGGTGGGTCTCCAGCAGAGGCACTCCGCAGTCGCGAGCCAGATCCTTGTAGAACGCCTTGAGAGCCTTCTGAGCGTTGTATCTGTCCCACTCGGTGTCTGGGTTGAGCGGTGCGCCCACAACGTAGGCTCCACCGACTTCATCTCGTCTACGGGTAAGGTGCTCATAGACCGCAGGCTCGACGAGAGCCGCGACGCGGGTGGTGCCTGTCTTGGCGTTTTCAGCCCGAATAATGCACGCTGGGCGGTTTTGGTCGTCGGTGATGATGTCGTCCCACATGAGAGTTCTTGCTTCGCTTACGCGCAGCCCTGTGGCCATTTGGAGCAGGGTTAGGTCGATGCAGCAGCGGTGGACGGCAACGCGGTCCTCTAGCGTGTACCTGCCTCGTTTGGGTGGTACTAGTGTGGGTGACCAGGTATTGGTCGGGGGTTGTGGGTAGAGGTCGAGGTCCTTGATGATGAGCGGACTTCTACCACCGCGATCTTCAAAGGACCTCCTGTTGACTTCTTACCGTGACGGATCATGGGGCAGCCACACACAGAGCACGATGCAGTATTCACAGGAACGAGGCAAACACGACCAACTGAAAGAGTGACTTTCCCGCACCAGAAAGCCGAAAAGTCACCCAACCAGCAACACGTAGTGTCCTATAACCCAGAAAGAAAGCTCTCCCTGGAAGCCACTGAGGCTTCCAGGGAGAGCAGTCAGAGAGTGCGAAAGACGAATACACCGCTATCAAGCGTGAGGCGGCCGATGGGGGAGTCGTAGGTGGCGAGCGCCGGATCAGAATTGCTCGGGGTGATCGCGGTAGGCATACGCCCACACTGTCACGGCGACAGTCACAGCGCGAGTCCACGCGTCACGGACAGCGTCCAGTTCTGCGCCCTCGAAGCCCTCCGCCAGGAGACGGTGCCCGACCTCCACAGTCGGCGCGATGAAGGCGAGCACGTAGCGCAGAGGCACGAATGGCGTCGAGTCCGCCCCATCCGCCGCGTTCTTCGCCGCGGTCATGTGTCGAGCTCCGATCAGGTACTGGTAGTCCAACCACGCCTGATCCCGCTCGCGCGTGCACATGTCGATGATCCACTGGGCGAATCGGGGCTTTGACGCCTGCGCGTACTCGGGGTTCGGCTGTCCATCCGGATGCGCGGAATGTGCTGCCAGGTAGGTCTTTTGAGCCAAAATCCCGCGCCACGTGTCGACCATTTCCATGGCATGCGGCGCCAGGATGGGTTCTGCTCGCGCGAGCAGCTCTGCGTCACCGGGCTGGACGTGCGCGGCGGCCTCAATCTGGCGTAGATCCTCGAGTGTGAGCGGAGACGTGGGGACGGCATCGGTGCCGTAGGTGTACCCCGACGAGTGGTCGTAAGCGGTCATGCGAACCCCCTTGAACTTATGCGTCAATTGTAGAACGTGCTCTTGCTCAGGTCAAGTCCTGTGGAGTGGTGTAATCGTTTTGTGTCCTTCGGAGTGGGTTATGCGCTGAGTTGGAGTGGGGGTTCCTCCTGTTGGGTGGGTTGGGGTGTGAGTCGTGATTTGGTGAGGATGTCGAGGCTGAGGTAGCGTCGGCCTTCGGCCCATTCGTCGTTTTGTTCGGCTAGGACGGCTCCGACCAGGCGGATGATGGCCTGGCGGTTGGGGAAGATCCCCACGGAGTCGGTGCGTCGGCGGATTTCGCGGTTGAGGCGCTCATTGGGGTTGTTGGACCAGATCTGGGTCCATACCCCGGTGGGGAAGGACGCGAAGGCGAGGACGTCTGCCCTGGCTTGATCGAGGTGATCACACACAGCGGGGAGCTTGTCGTGCACGTAGTCCAAGAGTCGGTCGTATTGAGCGTTGACTGAGGCGGCGTCGGGTTGGTCGTACACCGAGTGCAGCATCGCTTTGACGGCGGGCCATAGCGCTTTGGGGGTGATGGACATGAGATTCGCGGCGTAGTGGGTGCGGCATCGTTGCCAGGTGGCTCCGGGTAGGTTCGCTGCGATGGCTTCGACCAGGCCCAGAGAGCCTGTCAATTTTTCTGTGTATGGGGGTTAGAGGTAGGGGGTGATTCGGTCGGGGTAGGCGGTGGTGAGTTGGGCGAGGGCTTGTTTCCAGTTGGTGGTGGTGCGTCCTTGGATGAGGCGTGTGGGGGCTGTTCGTTTGTTGGCGGGTTTGCCTGCGTCTGTGAGGCGCTGGGTGGCTCGTTTGTCTTCGATGTTGCAAATTCCCAGCCACAGGAGTTTGATGGCGGCTTCTTCGCTGGGGAAATGCCCGCGGTTCTTGGTGATTTTACGTAGCTGGTAGTTCAACGATTCGATAGCGTTGGTGGTGTACACGACGCGGCGCAGCATGGGCGGGAACGCCAGGAATGGCGTGAAGCGCTGCCAAGCACGCTGCCAGGTCGCAACCGTTTGGGGGTAGCGTGCTCCCAGGTCGCTGGCCGCAAACTCTTCCAGCGCCGCTCGGGCGGTTTCTTCGTTGGGCGCGCTGTACACGCTCTTGAGAGCGGCTGCGACGGCCTTGCGGTCCTTGTAGGACACGAAACGCATGGACGCGCGGATTAAGTGAACGACGCAGGTTTGGACCATGGACTGGGGCCAGGTCGCTTCGATGGCTTCGGGCAGGCCAGCAAGTCCGTCGCAGCACACGATCAGGACATCGCGCACGCCCCGGTTGGCCAGCTCGGCGCATACGTGGGCCCAAAAAGCCGCTCCTTCATCGGCTTGGACCCAGATGCCCAGCACATGCTTGACGCCCTCCATGTCCACTCCCACCGCCAAGTGAGCGGCCCGGTTCTCCACGGTGTGATCGCGTCGGATTTTGATGCGGATCGCGTCCAGGTAGATCACCGGGTAGAACGCTTCTAGGGGGCGGTGCTGCCACTCCAGCACGGCGTCGCACACCGCGTCAGTGATCGTGGAAATCGTCCCGGCACTGACCTCCACGCCGATGGTGGAAGCCAGGTGATGACGGATATCGCGCACTGTCATTCCCCCGGCATACAAGCTGATAATCATCGCATCCAAGCCATCAAGGCGCCGCTGTCCTTTGCGTACCAGGCGTGGGGTGAAAGAGCCTGCCCGATCCCGGGGAACCTCGATCTCAAAGGCTCCCACCTCCGACATCACGGTCTTCTTCGTCGTGCCGTTCCTCGTGTTCGAGCGCGCCTGCGTGCTGGCTTGGCCCTTCTCATACCCCAAGTGCTCAGAAAGCTCAGCGGCAAGCCCGCGCTCCAAAGCCTCCTTCAGCAACGCGGGCAACAACCCCTGGCTGCCCGTCATCTCGACCTCGCCAGCATCAAGACGCTCAAACAACGCATCCAACGCCCCCGAGCGACGCAGCTCCTCCACAGCCTCACGCCCACTAGCGCCAGACACAACAACATCATCATCATTCATCATGCATCAATCCTTTCAAACAAAAAGACGGATACACAGACAATTGAACACGCCCGGCCCAGATGGGCGTCACTGGTCACCAGGCGCACGCCGGTGAGGCCTCGGGCGACCAGGTCGGCGAAGAACTCCTTCCAGGCTGGAGCGGTCTCGCTGGTGGACACGCGCACCCCCAGCACTTCGCGATGTCCGTCATTGTTGACTCCAGTGGCAACCAGAACCGCGCACGAGACGACGCGTCCTCCTTCGCGCACTTTCATGGTGAGCGCATCAGCGGCAACGAAGGTGAAAGGCCCGGCATCGTGGAGGGGCCGGTTGCGGAACTGGTCCACGTGTTCGTCCAGGTCGGCTGCCATGCGTGAGACCTGGGACTTGGACAGTCCTGTGATCCCCAGGGTTTTGACGAGCTTGTCCATACGGCGCGTGGATACTCCTGCCAGGTAGCAGTCAGCGACCACTGTGATCAACGCGGTTTCACAGCGTTTGCGCCGTTGCAGTAACCATTCTGGGAAGTAGGTGCCTGAGCGCAGCTTGGGGATCGCCACGTCGATGGTGCCGACCCTGGTGTCCAGGGGCCGGTAGCGATACCCGTTGCGCCTGGTGTGACGCTGCGGATCTTGTTGACCCCACTGGGCCCCGCACACCGCATCAGCGTCCGCTGATAACAACGCGTTGATCACGTGCTGGAGCAGGGAACGCATCAAATCTGGGGATGCCTGGGATAACGCCTCGCCAAGCAGGCCAGCAGGGTCGATAATATGAGGAGCGGTCATCGTTGTGCCTCCAAATCGTTTCGAGTCAGAAGTAGAGAGCTTTCTCGAAGGATCACACGGTGACCGCACCCATATCAAACGAGCCGACCACCACACGGTTACACCACTATGCGGGACGCTACTCTTTCACCGCTTAGTTACCGCCTGTTTGAGGCTAAGCGGTATATCGAAAACGTTGGTATATCAGTCAAAACATGGTGTGTTGCCGCCTCTACCGCCTAATTTCTAAAAAGTGTACACGCGAGTGTTCATCTTCCTACATATGCGTGTGTATATATAAAAGTTTTCGGTTTTAGGCGGTGAAGGCGGTAAAGGGTTGGGATTCGGTTGAGATACGAGGGAAAATGCTATACCGCTTTTGCATTTTCAGGCGGTAAACAGCCGGTATCAACGCCGATTAGGCGGTGAAAATCCTCCTCTGCAACCTCCCTCCCACGAGATCATGCACGAGCGAAGATAGTCATACGCCCCGAAGGGGCGTTGGATGATAGTCCTCGATGTTGGGTGATAGTCCCCCCTCCCCCCACCTCGACGACGGGCCTGAGTTTGGCTGAAAGGTAGGGAATAACATAGGGATTCGGTCTCGTCAGGGCAAAACAAAACCCGGTATCTCAGCGACTTTTCGTTGAGATACCGGGTTTTTCTGGTTGCGGGGACAGGATTTGAACCTGCGACCTCCG
>NZ_KV795077.1:63314-140107 GCF_001808945.1 Rothia sp. HMSC071B01
TGCGGGGACAGGATTTGAACCTGCGACCTCCGGGTTATGAGCCCGGCGAGCTACCGAACTGCTCCACCCCGCGGCGACTCATACAACTATACAGACCCCAAACCGGGCATGCAAGCCAAAAACGCGATTTGTAACCAAGCACACAAAAATAGGGGCTGTTGGGTAGAAAGCAGTTGGGTAGAAAGCAGTTGGGTAGGAATAGGGGCTACGGGGCAGTGCCAGGGGTAGAACATACAGGAACGGGGTGGAAGTGAATCACTTCCACCCCGTTCCCGCAGAGATGTTCCCGCAGAGACCGCTAGAGCTAGTCGGTAGGAGCCGTATCCAGTGCAGGCCCCGGATCTAGAGCGAGGACGCTAGACCCGTGGACATCCGATCCCTGAGCATCCGGTATGCGCTACTCCCCCGCTGTCTCTTAGGCTTAGCGAGAAGCCGAGGCGCTGGGCTTAGCGCTAGCCGCTGCGCTCGGAGCCGCCGAGGCACTGGGCGTTGCCGATGCAGAAGCCTTAGCGGACGCCGCGCTCTGCGCCTCCTCGGCCTCCAGAGCCTTCTTCACGGCTGCCTCCAGACGCTTCTGAGCCTCACCGTATGCAGCCCAGTCGCCCTTCTTCATCGCCGCATCAGCATCGGTCATCGCCTTCGAAGCATCCGTCAGAGCCTGCTTCAGCTCCGAAGACTGCGAAGCCGAAGAACCTCCGGTCGAAGCACCCGAGGTACCCGAAGAACCAGACGCCGAAGCCGAGGGGCTAGCCGCCGAACCGTCCAGCTTCGCGCCCGAAGAGCCACCGAACACCTGGTTCAGCGCCTCCTCCAGAGTCGGAGCGAAACCGACCTTATCGCCGAAGCTCACCAGCACACGCTGCAGACGCGGGTACTTAGCGTCACCGCTCGACTGCACGTACACCGGCTGAACGTACAGCATGCCGCCGCCCACCGGCAGAGTCAGCATATTGCCGTTAATAACCTCAGAGGAACCGCGGCGTAGCAGGTTCAGCTGGTTCGACACCTCAGCATCAGAGTTGAAAATATTCTGAGCCTGGCCCGGGCCCGGAACCACCGAAGAACGCGGCAACTCCAGCAGACGCAGCTTGCCGTAGTCGGCGCTACGCTCGCCGTCCTTACCGGTACCGGCATCACCATTAGCCGCCAGGAAGCCGTACATCACGTTACGAGAGTTCGAATCGCTCTGCTGAGGAATGAACGTGGTCGTCAACGAGAAGTGCGCACGAGAATCGCCGGGCATCTGCAGGGACAGGTAGTACGGCGAAATCGGCTGGTTACGATCATTAGTCGGGTCGTTCGGAATCGACCAGACATCGTCACCGGCGTAGAAGCTATTCGCGTTGGTCACGTGGTACTTATTCAGCATGGTGCGCTGAATATTGAACATGTCAGTCGGGTAACGCACGTGGCTCATCAGCGAAGCGTTCATCTCGCGGTAGCTCTTCACCGTGCCAGGGAAAACACCCTGCCACGCCTTCAGCACCGGATCCTCCTCATCCCACGCGTACAGGGTCACCGAACCGTCATACGCGTCCACGGTAGCCTTCACCGAGTTACGGATGTAGTTCACCGAGTTAGAACGCTGAGCACCCGCAGCGGTTGCCGCATCCTGGGAGCTACCCTGCGCATAGGGGAACTGATCGCTCGTAGTGTAAGCATCCACAATCCACTGCACGCGGTTATTCACAATCGCCGGGTACGGCTTAGAATCCACGCTCAGGTACGGCGCCACCTTACGCACACGATCGAGCGGGTTGCGTTCGTACAGAATCTGCGAACCCTCACGCACCGCGTCCGAAAGCAGAATGTCAGAGGACTGGAACTTAATCGCGTAGGACAGACGAGCCAGCAGCGAATCAACGCGAGGACCACCATAACCGGCGAAAGTGTACTTCGCATCGGAGGTGTTGGTTTCCTCAGCAGAGAGCGGACGGTCCAACTCCAGGGTGTCGCCCTTACCGCCCACAATCGAATACTCCGGCGAGCTCATGCCAAAGTAAATACGCGGCTCATAATCCTCGCTCAGGGTACCGGTCGCCTTAATACCGGACTGCAGGAACTTCGGGTTACCCGCAGAATCAACCTGGTTACCGTACGCGGCAATCACACCGTAACCGTGGGTGTACACCACGTGGCGGTTATACCAAGAATCGCCGCTGGTCTGCGCCGGGTTCAGCTCACGAGCCGCCAACACCGTATCCTGCGTGGTGTTACCCACCGCATAGCGGTCCACCGCCAGCTGCGAATCAAAACGGTAGTACGGGCGGAACTGCTGCATCTGCGCAAACGCCGAGGACACAACATTCGGATCCAACAGACGGATATTCGCAATGGTCGCGCTCGAAGAGCTCAACGCACCGGCGCGGGTATCAATCGTCGCGTCATACGGAGTGGTCTCAATCTTGTCCAGACCGTACGCGTAACGGGTCGCATCAATATTGCGCTGAATGAACTTCGACTGAGCACCCTGCTCATTCGGAACCACCTGGAAACGCTGGACAATCCACGGGTACAGGCCGCCAGCAACCACGGCAACAATCACCAGCATCGCGGTGCTAATCAGCGGCAGACGCCAACGATTCATCGAAGCCGCCACCACGAACATAACAGCCACCAGCAGAGCAGAAATCGCCAAAATAGCGTTCACCGGAATCGACGAATTCACGTCCGTGTACATGGCGCCAGCCCAGCGACCCACCTGCTGCTGAGTCGACGAATAACGATCCAACCAGAAGCTCACCGCACGAGTCAGCAAGAACGCAGCCGCCACAATCGCAGCGTGACGACGGAACGCCACGGTAGTACTCACACCGCCAGGCTGCACCTTAATACCGCCGTAGAAGTAGTGCATGAACACGCCCGCGAGCGCCGACAGCACCACAGCGGAGGTCAGCAGAGTCGCCACCATGCGGAAGAACGGCAACGCAAACAGGAAGAACCCGTAATCCAGACCGAACTCCGGGTCAGTCTTACCGAAGGACTGCTGATTGAAGAACAGCGCGACGGTGCTCCACTGAGTCATCGTCGCCGAAGCAATAAACAGACCCAACAGCAGCGGAACCGCAACCAGCAGAACCTTACGCGCCTTATCCACACTCTCGTGGTAGCGGCGCATGCTCTCCTCAGCACGCTGCTGACCAAACACGTCACGCAGCATCTGCTCGGCAGCATCCGTACCGCTCGTCGGCACGCTCTGGTCCGGCTTCGGCGCCTCCTGCGGCTCCTTCTCGGACGCCGGCGCCACATCAGCATGACGGACCGCGTAGGACATCGAAGCCCACAGCGGCACAGCAATCACCACGGCAGCCACCACAAAAACGGCTACCTTCAACAAAATCTGGGTAGTGAACACGGTGCTATAACCCAGCTGATCAAACCACAGCCAGTCCGTGTACACCTGGGACGCACCCACAAAAGCAGCAATAAGCACCGCCACCACAGCAATCGTTGCCTTCAGGGGGCTACGGCGCTTGGGGGCAGGCTTCGTCGGCTTGGGATGCGCGGTGTTATTGGTCGACTCAGACACAATTCCTCGCTCATCATACGTTCAGAGAAAATAACTGCCTTTAAGTATCTCAGAGGTCAAGCAGAAGGGCAGAACCTCGTAGAAGCTCGGGGCGAAATATGACCGGGTTGAGAGGTTTTGGGCGCGAAATGATGAGGTGAGGGGCGCTGGTGAGGACAGAGAAAAGGACGCAGAACAGCCCCGGTACCGTAAAGTACCGGGGCTGACTTCTACGTTATATGGGTTAGATCCTCGCGGAGAGAAACGTTACGTTAGGAACCGCAGCGGGGCAGGGAATCATCCGGGGTACCGGACTTAATCGCCTCCACCGTCTTCACCGCCTCATCCAGGGTCGACACCGGAACAACCACCATCGTGCCGCGCACCTGACCGGCGTGATAGTAGTTGAACAGGTCGGGGTCCTGCGCCTGCATCTTCACAATCGAATCGCAGTTCTCCTTAGGCGCCAAGAAGTAGCGCGCGCCGTAACGACCCGTCGCAAGAATCTTGTACTTGATACCGCCAATTGCGCCGACCTTACCGTCAGCATCAATCGTGCCGGTACCCGAAATGTAGCTGCGGTACGGGTCGCCTCCGGCGTCCTCATCGGCGAGCAAAGTACCCTCGCTCAGCTTATCGACCGTACCCAGCGCCAGCATCAGACCCGCGCTCGGGCCGCCCACACCGTCCAGGTTGTACTGCACGTGCGCCGGCAGGTCATAGCTCTGCTTCAGGCCAGCGCCCAGAATCCAGCGGCTATCGTCACTGGAACGAACCGGGGTCAGCTTAAACGTCTGCTGCGTGCCGTCACGTTCCACGGTCACGTCAAGCGGCGAACCGTTCGAGGCGTTCACAGCCTTCGGAACATCGGTGAGGGTCTCAATCTGCTTCTCCCCCACCTTCACGATGCGGTCATCAGCCTTCAGAGCGCTCGCCGCCGGGGAACCCTCCACCGTGGAAAGCACCTGAACCTTCTCGGTCACTGCCATCTTCAGCTGGCGCATCGCCGCGACCTTCGCCTGAGTCTGCGAATCAGCCATCTGCGCGCCGGTCGCCGCCGTCGCCTGCTCATGGCTCACATGCGGGTACAGGGCATCGGTCGGCACCACGAGGCTGCGGTTACCGTCAAACGCCAACCAGCCGTAGAACGCCTCCGCACCGGACAGCTCCGTGTACGGGCCACCCGAAACCGACACCGTGGTCATGTTCATCTTGCCGAACGTCTTATAGCTGGGCGCACCAGAAACCTCAATGACGTCCTTCTCCTGGTACGTTCCGAGCACATCAAAGAGCGGGCCGGGGCCCTCCTTCACATAGGAACTGGGCAGAACAAAAGCACCAGCCAGCAGGGCGCACGTCGCCACAGCGCTCACCGAACGCAGGTTCACGCGGCGCGGCGCAAAACGCGAACGGCGCTTAGCCGCCTTCTCATTACTCTTCACGCTCGCGGAGGCGGCGTTCGACTGCCGCTCAGCATCAGGGGTGGACTTAGTCATGGTTTCTACAGTACCGGATAAACCTGCTTTTCAACACGCGGGCGGGCACCGTTACCCCGCTAAAAATAGAGCCCCAGGAGGCGTTTACGTTCCGACCCGCACCGCGCTTTGTCAGCACCGCACGGTGACAGCGGCACGAAAAAACTCCCAAACCCCGGCCCCAAAGACAAGCTTGTGAGCCCTTAGCTGATTAACCCGCTTCCACAGCAATGGCACGGGAAATTCTCAGCAAAAATCGGTAGGCTGGACAGCGAGCGGGCCAGCTACGCCCACCCCCGGATTACGAAAGGCTTCTACATGTCTGAGAACCCCACCGGCGGCGCCTCCAACGAGCGCGACCCCCTCGAAGAATTCATTAAGAAGATGCAGGAGCAGGGCTTCGACCCCTCCGCAGGGGCAACCGGCCAGGGCGGCAAGGGCGCCTCCTCCAACGCACAGAACCCCTTCAGCGCGCTCTTCGGCGAAGGCGGCCAGAACCCCTTCGGCATCAGCATCGACCCCGAAGACCTGAAGAACATGGGCATGAGCTTCGACCCCGCCATGATGCAGAGCATGTTCGCGCAGGTACAGGCAATGTTCTCCGGCGCGGGCGCATCCGACAGCCCCAGCGGTGTGAACTGGGACAACGTGAAGAACCAGACCCGCCAGATGCTCGCGTCCATGGGTGAAGACCCCTCTGTACCCGAAAACCTCAAGCGTGCCGTAGAAGACGCGGCGAACCTCGCCGACCTCTGGCTGGATGCGGTGACCACCATTGAACGACACAACCACCCGGTGCAGGCATGGTCCAAGGCCGAGTGGGTTGAGCATTCCTTCGACTCCTGGCGCGAAATGGTCGAGCCGGTCGCAGCCGAAGTCACCCAGTCTATGGTCATGCCCGGCGCACCCGAAGACGTACCCGAAGAGATCTCGCAGATTCTCAACAGCGGCTTCTTGAACAACATTGGTTCCGTAATTTTTGGTGCGCAGATGGCGCAGGCGCTCGCGCAGCTCGCCGGTGAAGTGTACTCCTCCACCGACGTGGGCTTCCCCCTCGCGCCCGGTTCCTCCGCTCTGCTGCCCAACGGCTATCAGCAGCTCGCCGACAGTATCGAGGTGCCCCCGCAGGAGGTCCTGCTCTACCTTGCCGTGCGTGAATCCGCGCTGATCCGTCTGCACAAGGCAAACCCCTGGCTGCGCGAAGACCTGGTCCAGCTCGTGGCGCGCTACGCCCGCGGTATCCGTGTGGACATGAACCGCATGCAGGACGCCGCATCCCAGGTGGACATGAGCAACCCCGACGCCGTACAGGAAGCATTCGAAGGCGGCATGTTCAGCCCTCAGCGCACCGAAGACCAGGAACTGGCGGTACAGCGTCTGGAGGGTCTGCTCGCCCTCATCGAAGGCTGGGTATCCGTCGTAACCGAGGACGCAACCCGTAACCTGCCCAAGGCACCGCAGCTGACCGAAATCATGGCGCGCCGCCGCATCGACGGCGGCCCCAGCGAGCAGGTCTTCGAGAACCTGGTCGGCCTGGAACTGCGCCCGCGCCTGGTACGTGAAGCACAGCAGTTCTGGCGCTGGTACGAAGAATCCCACGGCATTGAGGCACGCGACGGCCTCTGGGACACCCCGGAGACCCTGCCCACCCCCACCGAGCTGGAAGACTTCACCGCATACGATGCGCGCATGAACGAAATCAGCCTGGACGACGTGGACTTCGACTCGGAGCTGCAGAAGCTGCTGGACGGCGGCTTCGGCGACGCGCCCGAAGAAAAGTAAAGCTGAGCGAAGTAACGCTGAGCGGCGAAAGTAAATAGCTGACACTCGAGCGGGGGTGGCTTGTGAATGTACAAGTCACCCCCGCTCGAGTGTTTCGTTTGGTTTTTGATTCTTTGATTTTCGGGAAGCGCGTTAGCCGGTTGGATTTTAGCTGGCTGGATTTTAGTCCGCGCTGTTTTCGCCGCGCTCACCCTCAGCACGCGAGCGCCCCAGCGCGTACCCCTCCAGGTAGGCCTGCGCCCGCAGCAGCTGCGGGTAACGCGACTCCAGGGCACGGAACGCCGCCGAATGGTTCGGCTGCAGCAGGTGGCAGAGCTCGTGGTGAATCACCGAATCCAGCACGTACTCCGGTACGCCCTGCAGCTCCGAGGAGATGCGGATCTGCGTGTTCGCGTAGGTTGCCGAGCCCCAGCGCTGACGCTGGTTGCTCACCCAGCGAATCGACAGCTTCTCCAGCCTGCCCGAGGCAACCAGCTCCGGCAGGTGCTTCTGCGCCAGGTGCAGGGCGCGGGAGCGCAGGTACTCGTCCGTGACCGTCAGCTGCGTGGCACGTTCACGGCGGGCGGCACGACGCTGAATGCGCGGCAGCAGGCGGGCAATATGCTCGTCAATCTCTTCGCTCGTGCTCGCGGCGGGAATGAGCAGGCGGTAGGCGGGGTTGCCGTGCGCATCCTCCCCGTCGCGCTGCATGCTGATGGTGCGGGTGCGGCGCGCCGAGCGGACCAGCTCAATCTGCGGGCGATCCTCGGTGGCGGGCAGAATTTCACGCTTAAAACGCTGAGCCATAATCTCCTCTTCCCTTCGACGAACGGCGGGGCTGGCTATACGACGAGCCAGCACTCTCAGCCCTGCGGCGGCGCTTCGCCGGATCAATATCGTCCAGGAAACGCGAACGCTTACGCTGACCGCGACCGCCCACGGTGCGGGTCATCGTCCAGGTCAGCCACAGGTACTTGCGGGCGCGCGTAATGCCCACGTACAGCAGGCGGCGCTCCTCATCCACCTCGTCCGGGGTGGTCGCGAAGGTAATGGGCATGAGGCCCTCGTTCAGGCCGCACAGGAACACGGCGTCCCACTCCAGACCCTTAGCCGCGTGCAGGGAAGCGAGGGTTACGCCGTTGACCTGCGGTGCGTCGTTGAATTCGCTACGGTGGTTCAGGGTCGCCACGACCTCGTGCATGGTCAAAGGTAGCGGCTCGGGCACGCCCGGGCGCGGGTTCGCTCGGTGCTCCTGAAGCTGCTCTTGGCGGTGCTGCGCCATCATGTCCACCATGTGCACCAGGGCGGCGAGGGACTCCCACTTCTGGCGGGTGGCGCCTCCCGAAAGGGGGCCCTCCTCCTTGTAGCCGAGGCCGCTGAGCACATCGCGGGTGTAGCGGGTGACGTCCTCAGTACCGTCCGTGGACTTCGCCGAACCGCGCAGGGCAAGCATCGCCTGCTTGACCTCGGGACGTTCAAAGAAACGCTCCGCGCCGCGCAACTGGTACGGAATGTGGGCGGCAGCCAGCGCAGATTCAATCGCCGCCGACTGCGCGTTCGTGCGGAACAGCACCGCAATCTCAGAAGGCGGCACGCCGTCCTTCTCAATCAGGTCGCGGATGTCCTCGGCAATGCCGGTAGCCTCCTGCTCATCATCCGCGTAACCGAACCACTCCACATCCACGCCGGGGCCGCGCTGAGACATCAGCTCCAGCGGCGGCGCCCACGAATGCGGGCTCGAATCCGGATGCGGACGGCGCGCCGCCAACAGGCGGTTCGCCAACTCCACCACCTGCGAATGGGAACGGTAGTCGCGGGTCAGCTTCACCGTGTGCGCGCCACGGTACCGGCGCGCAAAATCCAGCAGGTAACGGCTGGTCGCACCGGTAAAAGAGTAAATCGTCTGGGAGGCGTCGCCCACCACGCAAATATCGTCGCGGCCACCCAGCCACACATCCAGCAGACGCTGCTGCAGCGGGGAGACGTCCTGGTACTCGTCCACCACAAAATGGCGGTACTGGTTGCGGACGGTCGCAGCGAGCTTCTCGTCCTCCTCCAGCATGGCGATGGTCAGCAGCAGCACGTCCTCAAAATCGATGAGGTTACGCTCATCCTTCAAATCCTCATACGCCTGGAAAATACGCTGCATATTCTGCGGGGTAATCGCCAAGGGCAGCTGCTTCTCGCTCAGGCGCTGCATGATGGTGTCCGGGGTGAGCAGCTGAACCTTCGCCCACTCAATCAGCGACGCCAAATCACGCAGCAGGGAACGGTCCGTACTGATGCGCAGACGGTTCGCCGCCTCCGTAATGAGCGTTGCCTTATTCTGCACGATGGACGGGAACGTACCACCCACCACCTGCGGCCAGAAATACGCCAGCTGACGCAACGCCGCCGAGTGGAAAGTACGCGCCTGCACGCCATGCGCACCCAGCTGATGCAGGCGGGTACGCATCTCCTCCGCCGCGCGCAGGGTAAAGGTCAGGGCGAGTACGCGCGGGCCCTGGTAGCGACCGATCGCAATACCGTAGGCGATGCGGTGCGTAATCGCGCGGGTCTTACCGGTACCAGCACCAGCCAGCACGCGCATGGGGCCGTCCAGCTCGGTGGCGACCGCACGCTGATCAGGGTCAAGCCCGGCAAGAATATCGTCTGCGGAGATCATATGCTGAGGCTGCTGAGGTGTGGCGGTCATAATGCTCCATCAGTAAGGCGGGCGGTGCGGGCAGGCGGCGTGCGCTCGCGCTGGACATATGGATATGCGGGCGCGCGAGGCGGTGATAGCCGGTCTTCCATTGTATTCTCCCAGACTGTGTTCTCCAGACCCGCCGCGGCTTCTTAGCTGTTGCTTTCGTTCAGGGCGTGAGGAACCAGGGCGTGAGGAACCCGCCTGTTTGGATGCGCACGGTTAGAAGCTCAACGAAATGCGCAGGAATACGCAGACAAGCACGTTTAGGCTTGTCCGCAAGTATCTTCACCACTTGGCATAAAGATCCCAAAAACTACTAAACGGCACACATTGGTTTGGTAACCTTAACCCGTGACTTTATCTCCCCTTCAGCTAGCAGCCATTGTCTCCGCCGGAGTGCCCGGGATTTACCCCGTTGGCGCCGAACCGGTCCGCGAAGACAGCGACGACTTCGACTCGGCCATCATCGCCGACTCTACCGGTCGCCGCTGGCGAGTCTGCGCCCCGCGCCGCCCCGACGCCAGCATGCGCCTGGAAGCTGAACACCTCATCCTGCAGTCATTCAGCCCCGGCCTGCGCGCCCGACTGCCCTTCGCCGTGCCCACCGTCGCTGGCACCGTACCGTACGCGGGCGGCAACGTATTCGTGTACACGCACATCCCCGGCACCATCTACGACGTAGACCAGCTCGCCGAGCTGAGCCGCCGCGAAGTTGCGGCGAACCGCCCCTCCCTGGCGTCCATCATCGCCAAGGACATTGCGACCCTGCACGTGATGCCCGAAGACATTATTTACGAGGCTGACCTGCCCTCCTACTCTTCGGAGCAGATTCGCCTGCGCAAGAACGCCGAGCTCGAGCGTGCCGCCGCAACCGGCAAGGTACCCGCCGACCTGCTCGCGCACTGGCGTGCCGTGCTCTCCCCCGGCCCCATGTGGCAGTTCCGCCCGCGCGTGGTCCACGGTGACATGGGCGCCGAGAACCTCGTGCTACATGTGACTCCTACGGAGGCGCGCATCGTCGAGGTCACCGGCTGGTCCGAGGTACACGTGGGCGACCCCGCGCAGGACTTCGCCTGGCTGTACTCCTGCCAGGACATTGACTTCACCGACGAGGCAATCGAGGTGTACCGCCAGCAGATGCCTCAGCTGCCCGACGCCTACCTGGCGCAACGCGCGAACTTCTACGCAGAGTTCGCAATCGCCCAGTGGCTCACCCACACCGTGGAGGTTGGCGACCGCGACGGCGCAACCCACGCAGTGTCCATGCTCCTGGACATTCAGGACGACCTGCGCGCCTCCGGCGAACTGCTCGGACAGGAGGAGGTCGGCCCGCTGGTCGGTCCCGCCGAGTAGATATTGGTCGGTCCCGCCGAGGAAGCTCATAAGGTAAGTAGCCGCCAGGTTGTTGTCAGCCAGGGTGTCACCTGCCGCATAGGTTTTTCAGTTCAGCTAGGTTTTCGGTTCAGCTAGGTTTTCAGTTCAGCCCCGCAGTACTGCACTGCGGGGCTGAACTGTATCTACTGGGTTGTATATCCGCTGGGTTGTATGTCCGCTGCCTCGCACCCGGTGAAACCAGCTCTCCTGACTGTCTGTCAAACCGACGGGATGATGCCTATAAGGGCTAGTGGAGGGGCTTTAGTGGGCTTTTTATCAAAATTTCTTTAAGTGTTTCCCCTCACCTTTTGAGCACCAGTTTTGCATTTTTGTGCATGAATGACTCAGATTAAGGCTGAGACTTGAAGGTGCGCCAAAGGTGCCATTCACAATATTTCCCGGGCGCAAATACGCCGCAAACCCACATAAACCAACTTTTGACTCCAAGAGTCCACAGAGCCTCAACTTCACCTTGAACCATGCTCAAAATAGTGCATCTTAGGGTAAAAACTTACCCTGTAGATTTTTTCAAAAACTCCTGGAATACTTTTGCTGTGCCGCGAGAATACCAGCGGACACACTCCCCATAGCGCACTGACCAGCGCTGATATCGTGGCAGCGATAAATTGGGGAGACAGATTGGACGGGACCCTGACCGGTCATGTCAGACCCGAGCCGGATTCATGCACCGCGCAACCAATCACCGATGGCAGAAATCTATAGAGTTACTTTCGAGGTTGTGTTTGAGAGTAAAGACGCACGCAAACCCCACGGGGCGCCGGCGGCGCGAGTGAGGCCGCGAGAGCGGCAGTCGTTCGGCGCGATTCTTTCCCGGAGCGTGCGAGGGCACGAAGTACCTCTATAGTTCTTCAGCGGCTGAGGACGCCTCATCACCCTAATGCAGTGGGGTGAAGAGGCGTTCTCTGCCATTAACCGCAGAAGTCCACGCAGAAAAGCAGCTCACGAGGCGCAACGCCTACGTGAGCTGCTTTTCTCTATTCGGTGACAGTAAGCGCTAGCACGCGAGCGCCGCCCGCCCGGCGCTGGGAGATTCGCTGTTGAGATCCGCTACCTAGCCCTTGCGCGCCTCACGAATCACCTTCGCCAGCTGCGCCTCCGAGGGCAGGCCGCCGCGGATCTGGTGATCCCACACCTCCGCAACACCCTTGCCGCCCAGGTACACGAACACGGTGCTGATACGCTCCGGGTCCACGCCCATAATGCGGGAGAACGCGATGCGGTACAGGCCCAGCTGGAAGCGTCGAGACTGCATGGTCGACATCTTCGGGCGGGAACCGCTCTTCCAATCCACCAGCACCCAGCGTTCGCCGTCTTCATCCTCGGTGCGGAACACCGCGTCGATACGGCCGCGCAGGCTTACGCCCTCGATGTGGGTTTCGACCGGGTATTCGACCGCCCAGATGCGGTCCTTCCACTCGTCGCTGCCCCACTCACTGTTGGCGAAGCGCTCCCAGAGGCGCTGAACGGAGGCGTCCAGTTCGCTCTCGGACTCCTCGAATTCATCCTCGAAGGTGAACTCGTCCTGTTCCTGCAGGTCAGCGGGATTTGCAGATTCAGAGGGGTCTGCAGAATCAGAGGAATCTGCTGGTTCAGCGGGCGCGGTGGAGGCGGCAGCGGAACCAGGCAGGTCAACGCCCACCGTGTCCTCCGCATCGGGTGCCTCCAGCGGGTCGGCGCTCGGCGCCACCCCGAAGTGCTCCTCAATTAGCGCGTGCACCGCCGTACCAATCGTTGCCGCGCGCGAGGGACGCTGCGGCACCGGGCGCATCAGCTGATGCACCGTGCCCTGCGGGTCCTCGCTTAGGCGAATGAACGTGGATGCGGACAGGTGCCCTGGCAGCTGCTCGCTCAGCACCGGGTCGGTCTGGCCCATCATGAGCAGTAGCAGGTCGGCTTCGCGTTCCCAGTCCACCGCCTGCTGGCGCAGGGATTCAGGAATGGCGGACTCGCCGTGTACAGCGAGTGCGGCGGTTGCAGAATGGTTTGCGCTCTCCCCCGCTACATCCCCGCTCTGGTGCAGGTCATCCTCCCCCGCGCCGACAGCGAGCTCCACCGCCAGGGCGGCACGCTCCACCGCCTCGCGACGGCTCGAGGAGTTAATCGCAATCTCACGTTCCAGCTGCTCATGCTGGCCGCGGCGAAGCACCGCCTCCGTGCCCCGGTTGAGGGCATCGTCAGAAGCCCAACGCCAAATCACGGGGCGCTCCAGCGGGTCGAAAGGCCACATAGCGGTCAGCACCGCACCCAGGTTCGGGTTCCTGTCCTCGTAGTTCTTCTGGGCGAACTGGCCGCGCACCTCAATCGGCAACGCCGCCGCCACCGTGGGCGAGAAACCGGGCTGAGGCGGTTGCGCCTCACGCCATTTCTCCCGCTCGGTGGCTTCGATAATCCATTCGGGCACCGGCAGGTTCAGGCGGGTACAGTTCTCCGCCACCGTGCGTGCTCGTACGGAAGGAGCCGCTAGCTGCCAATCCTGCGCGAGGGCGGGAGCCATGGCCTCAACCAGCGCCCACGCGTAGCGTTGCACCTGCTCGGCGTAGGTTGCCCGGGCGTTCGCGCGCGCCTCCGCCTGTACGGGGGTGAGCTCGTCAGCGTCTACGGGGTAGAGTTCCAGCTCTTCCAGCAGTGCCGCCTCATCGGGGGCGGGCGGCAGGTTCGAAGGATCCACGACCGTACCGTGCACCAGGGTCACCGGCTCCACCAGGCGGTACTTCGACTCAGCCAGCTGCTCAACCCAGCGGCGCACATGGTTCAGGTGCATCTTCTTGCGCTTATCGGCGGGGTTCGGCATCGTGTACGACAGGCCCATGCCCACCAGCTGCGGCGCCGCCCAGGGGGTATCCATCGTCTCTTCGAAACGCACAGAGGGCGCATCCACCATGGGCGTATTCGGGCCGAAGAGCGACTTGAAAAGCATCTCCATCAGCTCCTCCCAGAAGGGCTGCACCGGCAGGGGGAGCATAGCGGCGCTCTTCCAGCGGTAGGCGCTCAACGCCAGCAGGTTACGGGCACGGGTCATCGCCACGTACATGAGGCGGCGGTCCTCCATGCCGGCATGCTCGGCGGCATCATCCTTGTGCTCGGCCAGGTAGTCTTCCAGGTCCTTCGCCTTCTCAAAGGCGGTAATCTCCTCCGCCGTCTCAAGGACCGACGGAAGGTACTCGCGGTCACCACGCAGCGGCCAGGGCAGAGCCGTATTAGCCGACATCTGCCACAGGTTCGGTGTCTGCCCGCCGGTCGCGCTACCGCACAGACCCGGCAGAAGCACATGATCCCACTCCAGGCCCTTCGCCGCGTGCATGGTCATCAGCTGCACCGCATTCGGGTCAGGCTCCACGGCGCCCAGCGCCAGGCCCTTCTCCTCATCATCGGCACGCTCAAGCCACGCGAGGAAGCCCATCACGTAGCTCACGCCGCCCGAAGACAGCAGGAAGCGGCGCGCACCCGGGTCGCCCTCCTCCGCGCTCACGCCGTCAGAGCCGGCGTAAATCATCGCGTTAATACGCGGCGCCGACATGCCGTAGGCGGCGGCAACCTCGTGGAAAGCGTCCAGGTTCGCACGCGAACCCAGCGGGTCGGTACCCGGGCGGACCGCCAGCTCAATATCCAGCAGCATGGTGCGCTCAATCTCGTACAGCAGCGTGCCCAAATCCTCGCTCAAACCGGCACGCAGCACGCGCATCTGCTCGGCAAAAGCACGCAGACGCTCCAGCGCCGCCGGGGAGAAACGGCGGCCACGGTACTGCTCACCGTAGAGGGGTTCGCCGTCCGCGCCGTCCTGCGGTAGGTTCTCCACCGCCTCGATCAGGGAGGCGTAGCCGGAGGAATCCTCCACCGCGCCCTTGAGGGTTTCGTCCAGGCGCTCCTGGGCGGCGCGCAGGTGCTCTGCCTGCAGGTTGATAGCAGCAGCGTCGTCGGCGTCTTCAGCCTCGGCGAGCATACGCAACGCCATCTGCTCGCGCAGGGCACGCTCACGCTCACGCACCAGCGACTGAGCCCAATCACCCAGCGCCAACATATCCGCCGCGCCCAAACGCCAACGCGCACCCGTCAGCAGGCGCGCCAGAGCATCCGAACGGTTCGGATCAGCCAGCACACGTAACGCCGACACCAAATCCACAACCTCCGGTTGGGAAAGCAAACCGCCCAAACCCACCTGCTGCACCGGAATACCCAGACGCTCGCACTCCACACGAATCGGGTCCAGCTGACCGTGCACACGCGCCAACACCGCAATCTCAGGCATCTTCAAACGCGGATGCACAGAACCATCACCGGAACGATGCGCCGCGTAGGCGCGCTCATACTCGCGCACCGCCTGGGTACGCATCGCCGCAATACGCTCAGCGATAGCCACAGCCTCCTCGCGGTCAGAGTCGTGGTACGTCAAATCAACGCGCCCCACCATGCCCGCGGCAGCCTGCTCAAAGGCGGGTGAGCCCGGCTCCCCCACCAGAGCGCAGCGCGGGCGCAGGTCAGGAACCTGAGCGGCGGTAATATCGCCGTCGGCGGCACGCACCCACTCGGGAACCTCCTTCAGCTTCTCCGCCACATGGTTCGCCGCGTTCAGCACCGAAATGTCGTTACGCCACGCAATGGACAGGAACAGCGGCCGCACATGCTTGGTTGGGAAATGACGGTAGAAGCTGAACATCTGGCCGTCCGAAGCGCCACGGAAACCGTAAATCGACTGCTTCGGGTCACCCACAGCCATCACCGGATGCGCCGGAATACCCGCCGCCTCATCGGCACCGTAAATCGAGGAGAACAAGCTCATCTGCGCGTGCGAAGTGTCCTGGAACTCGTCCAGCAGAACCACCTTGAAGCGGGCACGCTCACCCTCGCGAATCGCCGGGTCAGCCTCCGCAATGCGGGCGGCAAAACGCATCAGGTCACCAAAATCCAGCACCTGCATACGCGCCTTCACGCGGGCATAGCTCATCACCATGCGCGCGTACACTCGGCGGTTACGCAGCAGACGCTGAACCTTCAGGATGTCCTTCTCAGTCTTCGTCTCACGGCGAGGCTCGGGCACCGCCGCGTACGCCGCCAACTGCTCGGTGCAGAAGTCAATAACCTGTTGCGGCTCCACCAGGTGCTCCGCGCACTCGTCAGAAAGCTGCAGCATCTGGTTAATCATGGTCGCCGCAGACACCGGCACGCCGTCCTTATCGAGAGGAAGCTCCCCCTCCCAGTACTGCACAATCTGCGCGGCAAGCTGCCACTTCTGCGCATCACCGAGCATCTGCGCGTCCTGCTCCACGCCCAGGCGCAGACCGTACTCCTTGACGAGGTTATTCGCGTAAGAGTGGTAGGTGAGCACGGTCGGGTCAGCGATGCCCTCGCGCAGCTCCTCATCGCTCGGGGCGACGCGGCGGCTACGGCGCAACGTGTTCAGACCGGCGCGCATACGGCTGCGCAACTCGGTTGCCGCCTTGCGGGTAAAGGTCACGCCAAGCACCTCTTCAGGGCGCACAAAACCGTTATCAACCAGCCAAATCACGCGGTCAACCATGGTCGCGGTCTTACCCGAACCAGCGCCCGCAATGACGAGGGTCGGGGCGGGGCCCGCCTCAATCATGCGGACCTGCTCGGGGGTCGGCTTCTTGCCGTCGGCGCCGTTGAGCATCTCGGCAATGTCGAGGGCACTGCGGTAGCCGGCAGGCTTCAGCGCGGGGTCGTTCGCGGCGGCTTCAGCAGAAAAGAGCACTCCGTTGGGCAGCTGCCAGCTATTGTGCTCGCACCACTGGGCGGGGGTGAGCATGCCGGAAACCGCGCCGGTGCCAGGACCGGAGTTAGTAGCGCCGTATGCGCCAGAGTCAGTCATGATTCCTCTTCCTCATGGATCATTCTCATGGGAGGTTCGGGGTGAGTGATATCGAAAGTAAACGTAGGGTACGCGGCTACTAGGGCTGCGTCACCTGACGGCCGCGCGTACAGATCGGGCAGATCTCCGGCAGACGGCACCCATAGCCGCCCTCACGGTGACGAGCCTGCACCTGCGAGCCAGCAATCAGCTCCGCGGCGTGCTGCACCAGCTCAGCCGCCCACGAATCGTGCTCCGTCAGAGCCGGCTGAACCTGCAGACGAGTCTTGCTCTCGTCATTCACGCCCGAGGCGCCCAGCTGCACCAGCGCCGCGCCTGCGGAATGACCCGTGTAGCCGGTGTACTCCAGCTCCTGGGGGCGGGCATCCGGTAGCGGTTCGCCCGCCTCCAGGGCGGCGGCTTCGGCGCGGTAACGCTCCTCCAGCTGCTCACCCGCGCCAGCCTCCACCGCAACCTGGTAGGCGGCAAGCTGCGGATGCGTCTCCATCTCCGAGCCGGTCGGCTTAGACTTGCCGGTTTTCAGATCGACAATGGCGTAGCGGCGGGTGCCGTCCTCCGCCGGGGCGGTACCCTCGAGGCGGTCCACACGACCGGTGAGCAGCGCATCCAGCTCGCCAACCTCACCGGCGGGGTCGAAGGGCACGGGCACACGCACCGCGAAGGAGCCTTCAACACCGAGGTTCTGCCAGCCGGCGTCGCCCATGTGCTGACGGTAGTAGTAGCTCAGGCGCAGAATCATGCGCTTGGCGCGCTCGTAGAGGGCGTAGGATTCCCAGGGCACGCGCTCGCGGTACTCTTCATCGGTCTCATCGTCCTTGCGGGCGGGCACGCCGAGGGAGCTAATGCGCTCGTCGAGGGCGGTTTGGAGCTCTTCGAGGGTGCCGGTCGGGTACTCCTCGGCGATGGCGTGAACGAGCGTTCCGAGCGAGCGGGACAGGTCGGTTTGGGCTTCCGCGCGGGCGGCGGAAACCAGCCAGTCCAGCGGGGAGCTGTGGATGGTTTCCAGGCGCGAGGGCGAAAGCGTAATCGTGCGGCGGCCGGGGTTTTCAGCCTGTTCTTCGCCGTCTTCGCCATGGTTTTCGTCCAGCTCAGCGTGGTCTGCCGGGCGGTGGGCAAAGAGCAGCTCCGTGCTAGAAAGCGGTAGCAGACCCCACCACTCGTCGGGTGCGGCGCCGGGTGCCTGGGCGTTCGCCAGACGCGCCAGAGTGCGGGAGGCGGCATCGAGTCGGTACGCGGAAGCCTCCGGGGTGGGCGCCTCTTCCGGCGCGTTGTGCATTGGCGCGCCGTTCTGCTGTGTGTCCTCCTGCTGGGCGTCTTCGGCACGCATCGCGTTCATCGATTCCTCAACGAGGGTGCGGCGAAGCTCCGCCACGAGGGAACGCAGGGTGGCGGGGCGGCGCACGCGGGTGATGGGCACGTCCGTGGATTCGCCAACCGCGTCGGTGGGTAGCACGAAGTCGAAGAACTCGCCGGGTGCCTGATCGTCATTGCGTACGGCGGTGAGCACGAGGCGGGTGCTGGCTCGGGTGGCGGCGACGGCGAACATGCGCAGCTCGTCGTGGCGGGTGTCGCGCACGCGTTCGGGGTAGCTGCGGATGCGGGCGGGCGGCACAGGCTGCTCGCTCTCCCCCGCATGTTGTTCTGCCTGCTGGGCGCGCTGGCGGAGGCGTGCATCGCACAGGTCCGTAAGGTCGCCGGTGCTCAGCAGGGAGCCTCGCACGGTGGTGTTGGGCCAGGTTCCTTCCTGCAGACCGCATACATATACGGTGCGCCAGGACTGACCTGCGGCGAGCGCGGGGGTGAGAATCTCGACCGCGTCTTGGCGTACGCCGCGGGCGGCGAGGGTGTCCATGGGCAGGTCCTGCGCGTCGATGAAGTCGAGGAACTGCTCAGCACCGGCGCCGTGCATCTGCTCGTCGAATCGGTCGGCGGCTTCAAAGAGGCCGATCATGGCGTCGAGGTTGCGGTGGGCCGCGTCGGCATCGGGGCCTGCGCCGCGCGACTGGGCGACCCAGGTCTTTTCGAGGCCGCTGGCTTCCCAGAGCGCCCAGAGCACTTCGGTGCTGGTGGATTCGGGGCGGGCGAGTGCTTTACGTCCGGCGGAGAGCACGGCTGCGATACGGTGCACGGCGCGTCCTACGCCCTCTTCGGGGAGGGTTTCGGGGTGTAGCAGGGCGCCGAGGAGCAGGTCGTCGCTGGGTCGGTGTCCACCGCTTTGCAGTTCGATGGATCGTAGCTGCTGGCGGAGTCGTCGCACGTCCATGCTGGATGCGCCGCCGAGCCGGGAGGTGAGCAGGGTGATGGCGCTCTGCGCGCCGCCGAGGGGGTTGGCGCGGCTTTCTTCGGCGATGACGTCGTCGAGGCTTCGGCGCATGAGCTCTTCAGCTTCGGTGGCGCTGAGGGTTTCGTAGCCGCCACGCTCCGCTGCCTCCGTACCTTCTGCACCTTCTGCGGCGAGCATATGCACGGCGGGGTTCAGCGCCTTCTCGCCGCGCTTGCGTGCGTAGACGAGCAGGCTGAGCGCGTCGAGGAAGGGGCGTACGGCGGGCTCGTCGCGCACCGGCACGAGCGCCGCGGAGGTACGCGAGGGAATACCGTTCGAGGAGAGCACGCGGCGGATGCGCGCCACGTCCGCGCTGCTACGCACGATGATGGCGGACTCGCGGTAGGGGTGGTTGCCGTAGATGCGTTCTTCGAGCAGCATTTGGGCGATGAGGTTCGCCTCGTCCTGAGAGCTGGAAAGCGCATACTTATACACGCCAGCGGGTGCGGTGCGGTAGTGCGCGGGGTCGAGGATTTTGCCGTCGGCACCCAGGTGCAGCAGCGGTTCGTCGGCGGCGCCCCAGGTGAGGGCTTCATCGGCGGGGGTGGTGTTGATGCGTCCGAAGGTTGCGGGCGCACCGTTCTTTACCCCCTCCTGCGCGCTGTTCTTCTCCCCTGCCTGTTCGGCGGTGAGCGGCACGAACCGGGTGTAGCGCGGCAAGCGGCGGCGAATGTCCGCCACGAGCGGCATCATGAGCGCGGGCAGGCGGTACGAGGTGGTGAGCGTGCGGGTGCGCATGCTCGGGAAGCTTGCCTGCAGGGTGGTGACGAGGTCGGGGCGGGCGCCTCGGAAGCCCTGGACGACGGCTTCATCGCTGTAGGTCATGACAACCCGAGGGCCTTCAGCGAAGAGGTCGGGGTGGGTTTCGGTCAGGTGCGCGGCGTCTGCGGGGGCGACTTCGGCGGCGATGAGGCGCAGTAGCCGGTAGATGGAGGGGCTGAGTTCCTGCACGTCGTCGATGAGGATCAGGTCGTAGCGGCGGCGTTCTTCGGCGAGAAATTCGGGGGCACGCAGCAGTAGCCGGCAGGCGTCGTTGATGAGTACTGCCGGGTCGTAGGCGTTTTTGGCGCGGAGGGCTCGCACGGCACGGTATTCGGTGTGCAGTTGGGCGAGGGCGTGCCAGGCGGGCTGGTTGTGTTCGGTGGCGAGGGCGTGTACGTCTTCGGCGGTGAGGTCGTATTCTGCCATGCGGTCGAAGAAGTCGCGGATTTCGTGGCGGAATCCGCGGGTTGCGAGGGCGTCGCGGAGTACGTCGGGCCAGGCGGGGCCGGGTGCGATGCCTTCGGCGTGGTTGGCGAGTAGTTCGCCGATGATGACGTCTTGTTCGGGGCCGGAGAGGAGTTTGAGGTTGCCTTCTACGCCGCTGAGCAGCCCCCGGGTTTGGGCTCGTTTGAGCAGGTCGAAGGCGTATGCTGCCCAGGCGCGGGTGGGTGCTACGGAGAGGCTGCGGTCGCTGGAGGCGGCGATGGTGTCTCGCATGCGGGTCGCAGCGGTGCGGGTGGGTGCGAGGATGAGCAGCCGGGCGGGGTCGTTCCCGTCGGCGAGGTAGCGCAGGGCGCGTTCGGTGAGGTGATGGGTTTTACCGGTTCCGGGGATGCCGGTGAGAAGTTGGGTTGTCATGGTTTCAGTCTATCGGCTGTAGCGCGGTTGTACCTTGTGGGTGGTCATGTGGGCTCGTCAGCTGCTTATGTGCCGCCTCGGTGACTTAATATGCCGCCCCGCCGAGGGTTTATCCACAGCCGCGTGACAACCGGGCGCGCGCCCGCACCGCCGCTGGGTTAGTCTTATAGCATGACCTGGATGAACGGCCTGCGCGCCACTTTTGACCTTGAAACCACCGGTGTGGACGTCACCACCGCCCGCATCGTGACTGCTTCCCTAATCCTGCTGGACCCTCAGGGTAATGTGGTGCGCCGTGGCGAGTGGCTTGCCGACCCCGGCGTTGAGATCCCCGCCGGTGCCGCCGCCGTGCACGGTATTACGACTGAGTACGCGCGTGAGCACGGCCGCCCCGCCCGCGAGGTCGTGTGGGAGCTTGCCGGCGCGATTGGTGCACTGAACCTTGACGGTGTGCCGATTATTGCGTTCAATGCCGCCTACGATTTTTCGGTGCTGCACCACGAGATGCTGCGCCACAATATTGCCAACGGTGAGCTGCCGCCGGGTGTGGTGCTCGACCCGTACGTTCTGCATAAGCACGTGATTCCGCGTAAGCGCGGCAAGCGCACCCTTGAGGTCCTTGCCGCCGAGTACGGTGTCTCCCTGGAGAATGCGCACACGTCCGCTGATGATGCCCTGGCGGCGGAGCGTCTGCTGGTGAAGCTGACCGAGCAGTTCCCCGAGGTTCTCAACGTGGATGCGCGCCAGCTGCACGAGCAGCAGATTCAGTGGGCGGCGGAGCAGGCGGCGAGCTTCCAGGCGTGGTTGCGAACGCAGCCGGGTAAGGAATCTGAGGTCATTGACGGCCGCTGGCCGGTGCGCCGATAAAACTGCGCCGCTAAAAACCTAGGCAGCATCCCCAAACACCTCTCCTTTACTGACGGGCTGACACTATCCCCGCAGGGGCTTCTCCCCTATGCTAGAAGGTAACCGCACCTACACGAATAGCACGTGAATAGCACGACCCGGAAGGCCTCTCATGGATGATCAGCCCCGCACTACCGAGCCGTACCCTGACACTAATACGCGCAGTATTTATCTGGGGTCTACCCGTCTGGCTCATGAGCACCTGGTGGCGCAGTCGCAGGTGGTGCTCCGCCTGGGCCGCATCCTGATGAAGTCGGGTGCGAGCGCATACCGTATTAAGGCGTCGATGGCGCGTTTGGCGAAGGCTGTGGGGTTGAAGGAGCATCACGCGCAGGTGACCTTCACCGAGATTTCGACTTCTTCGTACACTGACGGTAATTTCCGTACCGAGGTCGCTGAGCAGCGCACGATGGGCATTAACGCTCATAAGCTGGATCAGTTGGGTAAGTTCATTTCTGAGCTTCCTGAAAAGATCACCCCTGCGGAGGCGAACGCCGAGCTTGACCTTATTGATTCGGCGAAGCCTCTGTACACCCGCTGGATGTTGGCGCTGGCGTCGGCGGTGGCGTGTGCCGGGTTCGCGTTCCTAAACCGTGGCGGTCTGGTGGAGTGCACGGTGGTGTTCTTCGCGGCGGGTGCCGGCCAGTTTTTGCGTTCGACTCTGCTCAAGCGCGGGGTGAGCCATTTGGCAACGTGGATGGCGTGCGGCTTCCTGGCGGCGGGCCTGTACATTGCGCTTGTTAATGTGCTGGTCGCGGCGGGTTGGATTAGCCCGAACCATATGATTGGTTTTATTTCGTCGGTACTGTTCTTGGTGCCCGGTTTCCCCATGGTGACGGGCATGCTCGATATTTCCCGCATGGACTTTTTGGCGGGTATTTCGCGTCTAACCTATGTGGGTTTGTTGTTGCTGAGTGCGTCGTTTGCGGTGTGGGTTTTGGGTTCGCTCTTCCACCTGCCGTTGGCGGCTCCTGCGCCTCTTAACCTGGATCCGACCCTGTATTTGGTGTTGCAGGTGCTTTCCTCGGGTGTTGCGGCGGCTGGCTTCGCGATGCTTTTTGCCGCTTCCCCAGTGGCGTGCGTGTGGGGTGGCGTGATTGCTGCGGTGGCGAACCCCATCCGTATTCACATGGTTGAGGCTGGTATGCCCGCGCATATGGCGGCGACGATTGCCGTGTTTGGTGTGGGTATTTTGGCTGAGATTGTGGCGCCGCTGCATCAGCGCAAGTACACCCGTATTTCCCTGTCGGTTCCGGCGGTGGTGACGATGGTTCCGGGTGTTCCGTTCTACCGTTCGATGTCGCATTTTGCTAGCGGTGACATGTACTCGGCGGCAAGCGGTTTCGTGCAGTCCCTGCTGATTTTCATGGCGTTGGGTATGGGCCTGGCCTTCGTGCGTCTAATCTTCGACAAGAACTGGCTGTTCGATCAGGACACCCAGGTTCTGAACCGCCTGGATACCGACCGGCACCTGCGTTAGCGCGTTGCGCGTCCTCTCTGTTCCCTAACTTGTCTGTTGTGTTTTATCGTCACCTTTCGGTACGTTCAGGTGCTTGTCACCTGCGGTTCATCTGTAGCGCCTATGATGGTTAGGTACGGGACGCTAGTGGCGTGCGGGCTCCGTTGCCTGGTGCGCATCGTCCCTTGTAATTCTTTAGTTCGCCGTCTCTGTTGAAAGGCACCGATACGATGACTCCTTCCTCTACCCACCCGCTGCACCACGAAGCCAGCGAGAAGCTGTTTGAGCGTTCTCGCGCGGTGATTCCCGGCGGCGTGAATTCCCCGGTGCGTGCTTTCAATTCTGTGGGCGGCACCCCCGCGTTTGCCGCGAAGGCTAAGGGCGCGTACCTGTACGATGCGGACGGCAACGAGTACGTTGACCTGGTCTGCTCGTGGGGCCCGTCGATTCTGGGTCATGCGCATCCTCAGGTTGTTGAGGCGGTTCAGCAGGCGGCTGAGCGCGGCCTGTCCTTTGGTGCGGCGAGCGCGCCGGAGGCTGAGCTGGCTGAGCTGGTGGTCAACCGTATTAACGCGGCGATTCCCGGCGCTATTGATCAGGTGCGTATGGTGTCGACCGGTACTGAGGCGACCATGACTGCGATTCGTCTGGCGCGCGGTGTGACCGGTCGCGACAAGATTATTAAGTTCGCGGGCTGCTACCACGGTCACGTGGATGCGCTGCTTTCCGAGGCTGGTTCGGGTGTGGCTACCCTGGCGTTGCCGGGTTCTGCTGGCGTGACTGCCGCAACCGCCGCGGAGACCATCGTTCTGCCCTATAACGACCTGGACGCTGTGCGTGAGGCGTTCGCAAACCACGAGGGTCAGATTGCCGCGGTTATTACTGAGGCGGCGCCCTGCAACATGGGTGTGGTGACCCCCGAGCCCGGTTTCAACCGTGGCCTGCACGAGATTGCTCACGCGAATGGTGCGCTCGTCATTTTTGATGAGGTGCTGACCGGTTTCCGTGTGTCTTCGGCTGGTTACTGGGGTTACGCGGCCCCCGAGGATGGCGGCTGGGTTCCCGATATTTTCACGTTCGGCAAGGTCATTGGTGGCGGTATGCCCATCGCGGCGCTGGCTGGTAAGCGTGAGGTCATGGAGCACCTGGCGCCGGTCGGCCCCGTCTACCAGGCGGGTACCCTCTCCGGTAACCCGCTGTCCGTCGCGGCGGGTATTACGACCCTGACCCTGGCTGATGCCGCCGTTTACGCGCACCTGGATGCCCGCAGCGCCCAGCTGCAGCAGGCTCTGACCGAGGCGTTCAACGCCGCCGGTGTGGACCACTCCATCCAGAACGCCGGTAACCTCTTCTCGGTCGCGTTTGGCACCTCTCAGGAGGGCGTGCACAACTACGCCGACATCAAGGCGTCGGCAACCAGCCGTTACAACGCGTTCTTCCACTCCATGCTCGAATCCGGAGTGTACCTGCCGCCGAGCGCGTTCGAGGCGTGGTTCGTTTCTGCCGCCCACGACGATGAGGCGATGGACCGTATCATCTCGGCTCTTCCGGCTGCCGCAGCTGCTGCCGCATCCGCGTAGGAGTTTGAGAGACGTAAGGAGGTGAGCCGCTCATGGATCTGAGCGCTCTGGGACTGCCTATGGAGCAGCTACGCGACGTGTGGCTGATCGCCTTCATGGTGTACCTGGGCTTGTGCCTGCTGGTGGATATCGCCTACCCGGTGCCCATCAAGAAGGAGAAGGCAGCCGAACTGTACCTTGAGGTGTCCGGCTCGCCCGTTGATGAGGCGCGCCGCGCCACCGCGGAACGCACCGCGATGGGTGCGCCGCTGAGCTCCTCCCGCAAGGGTAGCGCCACGAAGAAGGCGAAGAAGAAGCTGGATTCTATTGAGGGCGCCGGCGTGTTTAGCGGCTGGTTCCACGTGGTCATGTACCTGTGGGGCTGGATTGTGGCGGTCTCTATCTTCACCCTGTACTGGGATATCGTGTACGACGGTGTTGTACTACCGGCGCTGATTCTGCCGTTCCTCATGGTGTACCTGGGTGCGCGTATTGGCCGCCGTCAGTGGCGTGCAGTTCGCGGATACAGCAAGGACGACCGTGTGCTGGGCATGCCGCGCATCTACTCGGCGACGCTGGGTAAGCTGAGCGCACCGTTCCGTGTGCGCGGCACGGTGCCGGGTGTAGAGCCGATCCGTGACGACCGCACCGCCTACTGGATCCTCGGCGGTATTGCGTTCCTGCTCGCCTCGGTCTTCCTGGTTTCGTTGGCGGGCTGGAGCATTGACGAGGATTGGGAAGCGATCTATATCGGTCACGCATCCTGGTTCTTGCTGGCGGCGGGCGTTCTGCTGATTATCATATTGCTGATGCGTAGCCGCGATTACGTGCTGTACAACCCGGATTCGTTCCAGGCTGGGCGTCTGCTCCTTCCGGCGAAGTCCCGCCCCTACTCTGAGGTTCGCGCATTCCGTGTGTACCCGAAGAACCCGGACGCTATCAAGCTGAACCCGAAGGACGCGAGCCAGTGGACGCTGGAGATTCTGCTCCCCGGCGGCCGCAAGCACGACTATTCGCTGAATGAGCACCAGATTGATTGTTTGGTGGCGCAGATTGCGTTCAATATTGAGCAGGGACGCTGGGCGCAGCTGGATTCGCCGGCGGACCGTGAAATGTTGGCGAAGTACTTCGTGGACGGCCGCGTGATCTGCACGACCATGGGGTACAAGCCTGCCGGTAAGCATGCGGAGGAGGCGGCACGCCGCGCGTCCTTCCAGAAGGCGCAGTACAAGTAAACCTGTAGCCTACATACCGCGAGAAGCCACATGTGTTTCGAGAAGCCACGTTTTATGTTGCTTTTCGAAACACATGTGGCTTCTCAGCACCGTAGACACACCATCACCGATACCCGTAGAGAGGACAATTCATGGAGCTAAGCGCTTTTGGGATACCCCTAGAGCCGTTGCGCTACATATGGCTCATCGCCTTTATCGTTTACATAGGGTTATGCATAGTACCCGCTATCACTCACCCCGCAACAATCAGCACGGAAAAGGCGAAGGAGCTCTACATCGCCCGTTACGGCTCCCCCGTCAACAATGCAATGAGGTATGCCGAACGTCGTTCCCTGGAGGGTAACCCGCTACCAAAACATAAACTGCGCTCTAACCTCACCCGTGCCCGCAAAGAAATCGATAGCGTATACGGTATCTCCTCGATTGAGGCGTGGTTCCACGTGCTCATGTATGTGTGGGCATGCCTTGTCGCACGGTCCATCTTTCGTCTGTACACAGATATTGCCCATAATGGCATTCTGCTACCGGCTCTGTTGTTGCCGTTCTACATGGTGTTCGTGGGTGCACGTTCAGGTCGCCGCACTTGGCGTAAAGCCCGCAGCATCGATACGGATGACATGACAGCCGGGTTGCCTCAAATCTATAGCACAGCGTTGATGCGTCTCAACGTTTTTGCTGTGCCGAATGGGGCTCATCCTCAAGCTAAACCGGTTCGGGCAAAGAATGATTTCTACGTTGAAACCCACTTTGTGTTGGTTGTGGCTCTCATCGTCTTCTTCTATTCGCTTGTCGGTTGGACAGTTCTAGGTGTTCAGCCAATGCCCATTGGTGGAGCTTCCATAACGCTGGCAATTGTTACCACCGTAACTGCAGTAACTCGGTGGGTTTATATGAGGCGGTACCTGCTGTTCAACCCCGACTCGTTCTACGTCGGGCGGCTTTTCCTACCCGCGAAGAAGTACAGATACACCGATATTGAGGAGTTCTGCGTCTTCCCGAAGAACCCCGAACAGATCAAGCCGACCTTCTACGAGCCCTCGCAGTGGCAGATAGAAATCAAGGTGCCGTCCAGAATCCCGCCGAACCTTGCCAAGCGTATGCCGTGGCTGCGCAGGCACATTGTGGCGGTACACGATGAGCGGGTCGTCTGCCTGACCTCCCAGGTTGCGTTCTACCTGGAGCAGGAACGCTGGGCGGACCTGCGCTCCCCCGCCGACCGCGAAAAGCTCGCGGAATACTTCACCAACGGCAACGTTGTGTGTACCTCCCTCGGGTACAAGCCAGTCAGCGAAGAACAATCATAAACGGCGAGAAGCCACATGTGTTTCGAGAAGCCACATAAGACGTGGCTTTTCGAAACACATGTGGCTTCTCAGCGTCTAACAGGGAGGGGTTAGGCGTCCTGCTCGCGGAGCCAGCGTGCCGCCTCCGTACCGTAGTAGGTCAAGATGACATCCGCACCGGCACGATGAATCGAGCGCAGCGACTCCAGCGCCACAGCCTTACGGTCAATCCAGCCGTTCGCCGCAGCAGCCTCAATCATCGCGTACTCACCCGACACCTGATACGCCGCCACCGGCACCGGCGAAAACTCCGCCACCTCACGCACAATATCCAGGTAGCTACCGGCAGGCTTCACCATCACCATATCCGCGCCCTCCTCCAGGTCAGCACGCACCTCCAGCAGCGACTCGCGGCGGTTCGCCGGATCCTGCTGGTAGGTCTTACGGTCGCCCTTGAAGGTCGACTCTACCGCGTCACGGAACGGGCCGAAGAACGCAGAAGCGTACTTCGCCGAATACGCCAGAATCGACACATCCTCAAAGCCGGCCTCGTCCAGGGCAGCACGCATCGCCGCGATCTGGCCGTCCATCATGCCCGACGGGGACACCGTGTGCGCACCCGCGCGAGCCTGCGAAACCGCCATCTTGCAGTACAGCTCCACGGTCTGATCGTTATCCACTACGAGGGTGCCGTGACCGTTATCAACCAGCACGCCGCAGTGACCGTGGCTCGTGAACTCATCCAGGCAGGTATCAGCCATAACCACCAGGTCATCGCCGAACTCCTCACGGCACACCGCAATGGCACGGTTCAGAATGCCCTGCGGATCCCACGCAGTCGAGCCGACCTCGTCCTTATCCTCATCGCGGGGAATACCGAACAGGTCAATGCAGCGGATGCCCGCCTCGTACGCCTCACGCACGGCGGGGATGATGCTCTCCAGGGTGTGCTGGTACTGACCGGGCATCGAACGAATCGGCTGCGGCTCGTCGATGCCGTCGCGAACGAAGAACACCTGAATCAGCTGCGCGGGGCGCAGGGTGGTCTCAGCGACGAGGGAGCGCATGGCTGCGGTGGTGCGCAGGCGGCGCGGGCGGCGGGTGAGGTTCATGATCTCTCCTGAAAACTCGATAAAAATATGTGGTCTTAGTAGATGAGGGATGCGCCTACATGAGGGATACAGCGGCGCGCGCCAAATCCTGCGGTGACGGCGAATCGGCCTGCACGTAGCGCAGGTTCAGGGCGCGGCATGCGGAGGCGGTACTCGCCCCAATTGCCACCACCGGCGGCACAGATTCAGGCGATAGCGCGGGGGTGCCGTCGAGTAGGGCGTGCAGGCGGGAGGGGGCGGTCACCACCAGCACATCCAGCGCTGGGGTTTCCGGGGCGGGGGCATCTGCGGCATTCCCCTGTACGAGCGCGCGGGCGGCACTGAGGCTCAGCTCGCCGGGTGCTACCTGCTCGGCGGGCACCATGTCGTAGAGCACGCAGCGGTGGCTGTCCCAGCCCAGGTTTTTGAGGCCTTCGCGCAGGGTCGGTCGGGCGTTGGAGCCTTCCAGAACCAGCACGGCGGCGGGCTCGGTTGCAGGCTTTTCAAACTCCGCGAGCATACCGGCGGCGCTCTGCACCTGCGGCTGAAAATCCGTGTTCAGCCCCAGCTGGGTGTGCACGGCGCGGGCGGTTGCCGTACCCACGCAGGCGATGCGCACTCCCCCGCTCGCGCAGGCGGGTGCAAACTCCGCACCCCACAGCTCGGCGCAGGTGCGAACCGTGTTGGCGCTCGTGAAGCTCACCCACGCATAGTGACCGGAAGCGAGCGCCTCCAGCGCGGCGGCGTGGTCTGCGTCCGGCTTGACGGTGCGTGCCTGCTGTAGCGGGGCGAAGAGTACCCGGGGCTCCCCCAGGCGGTTCTGGGCACATTCCTCTGCGAGGGCGCGTGCGAAGGCGGCGCCCTGGGCGGCGGAGCGGGTCAGCAGAACCGTGCGCGGGGTATCAATTTCCGGTGACTCAGCTGGCGCGGACTCAGCGTGCGGACTAGCGGCAGACATGGCGCCTACTTCAGATCCAATCCGGCCAGGGCGGCGGCACCCATCTGCAGCAGGTCTTCTGCCACGCGCACGCCCAGGCGTTCGGCGCCGGGCACATCCAGTTCGGCGGTTGCCGAGGTGTGGCGCAGCATGTCGGTGCCGTCCGGGGACGCCACCACAACGTTAAGCACCAGGTCGCCTTCAACCACGTGCGCGTACGCGCCGATGGGTGCGGCGCATCCGGCTTCGAGGCGGCGCAGCAGGGCACGTTCGGCGCTGACGGCGAGGCGGGTTTCGTGGTGGTTTGCGGCGAGCAGGGCACGGCCGAGGGCACGCACCGGGCGCGCTACCTCGGGGTCGGCGAGCACGGCGGGGTCCGGGTTCTCGAATTCGCTTTCGCGCACTTCCAGGGCGAGCGCACCCTGGCCGGGGGCGGGCAGCATGCGGGTGGGGTCAAGGTACTCGGTGATGAGTTCTTCCTTGCCCAGGCGCTTGAGGCCGGAGACGGCGAGCACCACGGCGTCGCAGTCACCGCTGCGTTCGGTGCCTACGCCGTGGTCGGCGCGTTCGGAGGTTTCAGCGTTCTGGCGGAGTACGACCTGCTTACCGGCGTGCTTTTCAAGGCCCTTCACACGGCCGATGCGGGTGCCCACGTTACCGCGGATGTCAACGATTTCAAGGTCGGGACGTAGGGCGCGCAGCTGGGCGGCGCGGCGCGGCGAACCGGTGCCCACGCGGGCGCCCTCCGGCAGGGTGTCGACGGTCAGGCCGTCGCGTGCCACGAGGGCGTCGCGGGGGTCTTCACGCTTGAGGGTTGCGGCGACCACCAGGCCGGGGCAGGGCGCGGAGGGCAGGTCCTTGAGGGAGTGTACTGCCATGTCCACACGGTTTTCTTCGGAGGCGTTCTCACCGTCGAGCAGACGCTGGCGCAGTGCCGCAGCGAATACGCCGGTGCCGCCGAGAGTCGCCAGGGGGCCGGTGAGCACGTCGCCTTCAGTTTTGACGGTGCGCAGGGTGAAGTCCACAACCTCGGCATCTGCGGCGCCGTGGTGTGCCTGGTGTTCGGTGTAGAGGGAGGTGACGGTTTCAGCGGCAATACGGCTTTGGGTCAGGGCGAGAGCAGACCCGCGGGTGCCCAAGATGTACTCGTGATGGCTCATATCTCTCCTTTTCGGTGATGTGTGTGATAGCCCGTAGGCGTGTGCGTTTCCCCCAAAGGCTGTGTGTTTGCGACGCTGTGTGTTTGTCTAAATTCTGGGGGTAGCCTGTAGGCACGTGCGCTCCGACCCGCCCGCACGCCCCGGTCAGGGGGTGTTGGGGCGAGCCGGAGCTACAGGGGTGGTGTTAGTGGGAGCAGCATCCGCCGGAGCCGCATCCACCGGAGCGGCTGGCGGGTGCGTTCTCAGAAGCGCTGTCCTCAGCGCCGTCAGCACCGGCTGCGTATTCGGCGATGACCGGCTTCGGCGCGCCACGACCGGGCTTGCAGCAGCCGGGTTCGCACTCGTCGAACCAGCCGTACTGACCGCTCGCGCTCGGGGCGAGGACGCTCTCACGTTCGGGGCGCAGGTCGGCTGAAACGCTGTTCTCCACGCGCTCCTCAATGAGGCGGCGCAGCGACTCCACGTACGCCGGATGCGTGCCGGGGGTGGGGGTGCGCACGGCGACCACGCCCAGGCGTTCGCAGGTGTCCAGCGCCTCGGTGTCCAAATCCCACTTGACTTCCATGTGGTCGGAGACGAATCCGAGGGGCACCAGCACGACGCCTTCCACGGGGGCTTCGCCATCCTCCGCCGGGTTGGCGGGGGTGGGTAGCGCCTCCAGGGCGTCGTTGACGTCCGGTTCCAGCCACGGCATGGACGGCGGGCCGGAACGGGACTGATACACCAGCTCCCATTCGACGTTCTGCAGAAGCTGCGGGGCCTCATCGCGAACCAGCGAAAGCACGGCGCGGGCGACCTGCAGGTGCTTCTCCACGTAGGCGGAGCCGCCCTCGTAGTTCACGCCGCGCGGACCTGCCTCATTCGCCGCGGAGGTCGGCACCGAGTGGGTGCAGAACATGATGCGCAGGCGCGGGTTCAGCGAACCGCTATCGCGTGCGGCAAGCTGCTCACGCACCGTTGCCAGACCGTCCTTCAGCCCGTCAGCGAAAGCGCGGGAGAAGCCGGGCACGTCAAAGAACTGACGAATCTTACCCACGTGCACGCGACCTTCCAGGCCGAGCTGCTCAATCGCCATGCCGTAGTCCTCACGGTACTGGCGGCAGCTCGAGTAGCCGGGGTAGGCGCTGGTCGCCAGCACGAGCACATTACGGTGCCCGTTCTCGTAGGCTTCGGCGAGCACGTCCTTCACGTAGGGCTTCCAGTTGCGGTTCGCCCAGGTGATCGGGATGCGCGGGCCGCGCTCAGCGAGCGCCTGTTGCAGTGCGGCGAGCAGGGCACGGTTCTGCTCGTTAATCGGCGAGACGCCACCGTTGGCGCGGTAGTGGGTGGCGACCTCTTCGAGGCGCTCATCCGGAATACCGCGGCCGGCGGTCACGTTGCGCAGGAACGGGATGACGTCCTCCTGCCCCTCGGGGCCACCGAAGGAGGAGAGAATCACCAGGTCGTAGGGGCGTACCTCTTCGGCACGGTCACGGGTGATGCTGCGTTCGCTTCGGTAGTCACCGAGGGTCTGCTCGTTGAGCGCGGCGGGGCCGTTGGAGGCGGTGTTCGCCGGGTCGGTGCGGTTGGGTACCACGTCGTCCGGCAGGAGCGTGCCGTTGAGGGTTACGCCGTCATTCGGCTGATGGCTCACGCCAGAACCTCTGCTACTTCGTCTGCGCCGATGCGGCGGCCGGTGTAGAAGGGGGTTTCCTCGCGCACGTGCAGGCGGGCCTCGGTGTTGCGGAAGTGGCGCATCATGTCGACGAGGTCAACGAGTTCGGGTGCTTCGAGGGCGAGGACCCACTCGTAGTCGTTCATGCCGAATGCTGCGACGGTGTTTGCCAGAACCTGCGGGAAGTCGATTGCCTTCATGCCGTGGTTCTTGAGCATTTCTGCGCGGCGTTCGGGGTTCATGTAGTACCAGTCGTAGGAGCGTACGAAGGGGTAGACGCAGACCCATGCTTCGGGTGCCTTGCCGCGTGCGTAGGCGGGTGCGTGGTTGCGGGTGAACTCTGCTTCGCGGTGTACGCCCATGGTGGACCAGACGATGGTGGTGCCTGCGAAGAGTGCGGTGCGGCGGATCTTGCGGACTGCTGCCTGCAGCTTTTCGGGGGTTGCGCCGTGGGTCCAGATCATGACGTCTGCGTTGTCGCGCATTGCGGAGACGTCGTAGATGCCGCGCAGGGTCACGCCCTCTGCTGCGAGCTGTTCTACGACCTTCTCGAACTCGGCGCGTGCCTCGTCGGTGTTGGACTCTGCGGGGCGTGCGCCGGAGCGTGCGAACACAGTGTACAGGGCGTAGTGCAGGGTTTCGCCTTCTTCGCGACCGCGGCGGTTCTCGTCAGCTGCGGAGTGCTGGACTGCGTAGCCCTTGGGTGCGCCGCCGTAGCCGTGGCCTGCGTGGGTGTAGCCGCCCTGACCTGCGCCGTGTGCGCCGCCGTGGCCGTGTGCTGCGTGATCGTGAGACATTGTGTGTTCCTTTCTTCAGCGAGGGTTCGCTGTGCTGGAGGCGCGGCTTCCGTAGCTGCGCGTTTTCTCAATTTTTTGGTCTAGTTACTGGCTGAGCTTCTGCCGCCGCTGCGCCGTCTACTTGGCGGTTGCGGCCTTGGGTGCGGTGACGCCTTCCCAGTCCTGTGCCGCGTGGTAGATGAGGCGGTCGATCTGTTCGTAGGTGTCTTTGACGGTTAAGACCAGGCCGGAGCCTGCCGCCCAGGAGCCGACGGTGCTGAGGGTTCCGAGTTCGCTGGCGCGTTCGCGGAATTCCTTGACTCGGTCGCGGTGGCCGGGGGTGGAGGCGGGTAGTACACCGCGCCAGCGTACGACGTCCGCGTCAACGAGGTTGTTGTGGGTGAGGGCTACGTCCATCATGCGGCTTGCGTCGCGCAGGGCGAGGGTGATGAGCTGCTCGTCTGCGAGGGCGACTTCGGAGAAGCGGGAGTCTTCGCCGCCGCGGCCGTAGGAGAGGCGCACAACGTGGCGTCCGGGGCCTGCGGCCTCGGCGACCCACTGCCATTTGGCGGTGGCGTGGGTGAGTGCCTTGGCGCGTACGGCGGTGGCTTCTTCGGAGACGAGCAGGCCGGTACCGCGGGGGTGCTTGTCCAGGGCGGGGGCGTCGACGACGAGGGTGACGAGGGCGACTTCGGGGCCGGGTTCCATGGCGGGTAGGGCGGTGGAGACGTGCGGGCCGATGAGTCGTGCCACGGTCGGGCCGTCGGTGGCGAGCACCAGGTAGTCGGCGTAGAGGGGGGTGTTTTCGCCGTCGGTGGTGTGGCGCTGGATGATGAACCACTGGCCGGTGGATTCGTCGCGGTCAACGGCGATGACGTCGAATCCGGTGACGATGCGAACGCCAGCGGCGTACAGGTCTTCGACGAGACGTTCGGACAGCTGGTTCATGCCGCCCACGATACCGGCGACCTGTGACCCTGCGGGGGCTGCCGAGCGGAAAGCGTGCGCTGCGGCGGAGAGGGAGCGGTGCTTGCGGAAGGCTTCGCGCAGACCGGGGATGGTCGCATCGACGTCGAGCTTGTCGGGGTGGGTGGAGTACACGCCGGACACGACGGGTGCGACGAGGTTGTCGAGCACTTTCTGGCCCATGCGGATGCGCACGAGCTCACCGAGGGTCTTCGCGTTCTCGCCTGCGGAGACGGGCAGGAACTTGTCCACCTGGGCGCGGCGCAGACCGTTCTTACCGATGACGGGGATCAGCGATTTATCGTTCACATTGCCGGGGATGCCCATGATGCCGGTGCTGGGGGTGCGACGGGCGCCCTGCGGCAGGTACAGCCAGGAGCCGTAGGAGTTGGGGGTGACGATCTGGTCGCCCAGGCCGAGTTCCTTGACGAGGTCGCTGACAATGGGGCTGCGGGTTGCGAAGGATTCTGCGCCGGAGTCCAGCAGAAGGCCGCCAACTTCGTGGGCACCAACGGCACCGCCAAGGTGGTGACGCTGTTCGAGCAGGGTGACGCGCATACCGGCTGCGGCGAGGCGGCGTGCGGAGATCAGGCCGGAGGGGCCGCCGCCGATGACGATGGCGGTGGGTGCCTTCTCGTTGCGGGTGAAAGCTCGTGCGTTCTGGGGCGCGGCGGAGGAACTGACCTGTGCGGTGCGGTGCGGTGCCTGGTTGGTGTGGCCCATGGTGGTTCTCCTTCGGTCTGTCTGCGGTGGAGTTGCCCTTGGGGGGGGTAACGGGTGTGGTGGTTGGTTCGGGGTGCAGATGTTCGGTGCAGATGCCGGAGGGTGTCCGGCATCTGCGCCGTCTATTTATCGTTATTTATCCTATGCCTGCGCGGTGCGTTCGTGGATATATGCCACGAGGTCGGTGAGCACCTGCGGGTCGGTGGTCGGGGGTACGCCGTGGCCGAGGTTGACCACGTGCGAGGGGGCGGCGTTGCCTTCTGCGAGCACTTCGTCTACGTGTGCGTAGAGGTTTTCGTTGCCTGCGGCGAGCAGTGCCGGGTCGATGTTGCCCTGCAGGGGTACGGCGCCGTTGAGTAGGGTGTTCGCTGCGGACAGCGGCAGGCGGTAGTCCACGCCGATGACGTCTGCGCCGGCTTCGTGCATGGCGGGCAGCAGGGCGGCGGTGCCGGTGCCGAAGTGGATGCGCGGCACGCCGTATTCGCGCACCATATCGAGGGCGGTTGCGGAGTGTGCCTGCACGTAGCGGCGGTAGTCGCTTTCGCCGAGGGAGCCTGCCCAGGAGTCGAAGAGCTGCACGGCGGATGCGCCCGCCTCGATCTGTGCGCGCAGGAACTGGCCTGCGGTGCGGGCTGCCCAGGCGGCGAGTTCGTGCCAGGCGGCGGGGTCGGCGTGCATCATGGTGCGCGGGCGCAGGTGGTCGCGGGAGGGGCCGCCTTCGACCATGTAGGCGGCGACGGTGAAGGGGGCTCCGGCGAAGCCGATGAGCGGGGTGTCGCCGAGCATTTCTACGGCGGCGGCGACGGCTTCGCGGATGGGGTCGAGGTCGCTGTCTTTGAGTTCGGGCAGGGCGCGCACCTCGTCGAGGGTGCGTACGGGCTGGTCGAGTACGGGGCCCTTACCGGGCACGATGTCGACGTTGACGCCCGCGAGCTTCATGGGGATGACGATGTCGGAGAAGAAGATGCCGGCGTCGACCTTGTGGCGGCGGACGGGCTGCACGGTGATTTCTGCGGCGAGGTCGGGGGTGAGGCATGCGTCCAGCATGGGGATGCCTTCGCGTACCTGGCGGTATTCGGGCAGGGAGCGGCCTGCCTGGCGCATGAACCAGACGGGTCGGTGGCTGGAGGGGCGGCCGGTGAGGGCGCGGAGCATGGGCGAGTCGGCGGTGGTGCCTGCGCGCAGGGGGTGGTTGGCGGGTAGGTGTGCGAGCTGCTCGTCGGTGAGCAGGGGTCGCTGGGCGTCGGTGGGGTGTGCGGGCAGGGCGGGTGCCTGTGCGGTGCCCTGTGCCGACGCGGGGCCCTTTTCCGATGCGGGGGTGGTGTGCTGGTTTTCGCTCATAGTCTCTAGTGTGACAGGTTTATGTGGGCGTTTTTGCGACACTATGTCATGGTGACTCTTACCTAATGATGGCTTTCTTAGCAGTGAGGGACACCTTAGTTCGTGCCTACTCTTCGTGCCCGCATCCCCCACCGCGCAGATTTTCTTGCCCCCTACGATGATGGAACTTAGGTTCTATGAGCTTTACAGGGGCTTAGTCGGCGTGGTTATGATTAGTCTCTAGTGAGTACTTATGCATTTGTGGCATCGCACCACACCGTTGATTTGACCACCGTCGCTGCGTTGAGCGCCGGTGCCTCTGGCGTACCCGATGTTCTGGCGGCGGATATCGCACGTCAACTCGGTGTTAAGGGTGCAGTAGTTCTTGCCACCTGTAACCGTCTTGAAATGTATGTTCAGCTGCACGTCTCTGCGCATGTGCACATGGTTCGTGAGCTGATTGTTGATTCGATTGCGCAAACCTCCGGCCTGGACAAGGAACTGGTCAATACCAGTTTCGACGTGTACGCAGACGAGGAAGCGGCACGCCACCTGCTGACGGTCGCCTCCGGCCTGGAATCTGCCGTGGTCGGCGAGCGCGAAATCACCGGTCAGGTACGCCGCGCGCTGGCCGCCGCGCAGGCGAAGGCTCAGGAGGAGGGTGTGGCTCTTCCCGGTGAGCTGGTGCAGCTGTTTGAGCATGCGGCGCATACGGCTCGTCAGGTAGGTCAGCACACGGCGCTTGGCGCCCAGGGCCGCTCGATTGTGTCTGTTGCCCTGGATCTTGCGGATGAGGTTGCCGAGAAGGACTGGTCGACCCGACGCGCCCTAATTTTTGGTACGGGTGCTTATGCGGGTGCAACCATTGCGGCGTTGCGCGAGCGCGGTTGCACCGATATTTGGGTCAATTCCCGTTCTGGTCGCGCCGCCGAGTTCGCGGCAAAGCGCGAGGTTTCTGCGGTGCCGGTGGACGGCATGGAACAGGCGATGGCTTCTGCCGACGTCATTATTGGTTGCTCCGGCGGATCCGACCCGCTACTTCCCGAGCAGATTCCGGGCGGCCACCACACGATTCTCGACCTGGCGCTTTCGCGTGACTTTGATCCGTCGGTCGCTGACCTGCCGAATGTTGAGCTGATTACCCTCGAGTCGGTGCGCCTTGCCGCCCCCGAGGAGACCGAGGAATCCGTGGCGACGGCTACGCGCATTGTGGAGTCTGAGCTGGCGGCGTTTGTGTCTCGTCAGCGCTCCCGCACGATTGACTCCGCGATTGTTGCGCTGCGCTCGCACACTATGGATGTGCTGGATTCTGAGCTGGAGAAGGTACGTAACCAGTTTGGTTGCGGTGCGGCGACGGAGCAGTTTGAGCTGGCGATGCGCCGCATGGTGAAGTCCCTGCTGCACACCCCGACAGTGCGCGCCAAGAAGCTGGCGTCGGAGGGCCGCGCAGAGGATTACGTGCAGGCGCTGGAGACCCTCTACGGTATTCAGGTGGAGGAGTCTTAGGAGTCTCCCCTCCCCCGCTCTTCCCGGCATTTTTCGCGCGCATTTTCGCGCATCCGGCGGCGAGTATTTTATTAGCCTATTTTATTAGCCCCGGGCGAAGTATCGCCCGTTCACGGTGCCGATGGGCGTATTCACGCTAGAGTAGATGCTAGATAAGACAGTTCCCATACCCGGCGCACGTTTGGCTGTGCCGGACTATTCTGCGAGGAGACTCATGGAAATCAAGATTGGCATTCGCCACATTGCTCGTGAAATTATTGTTGAGACCAGTGAGGCTAAGGAAATCCTCATGGAGAAGGTCTCGAAGGCTATTGAGGATGGCTCGCTGCTGCAGATTATGGATGATAAGGGCAACACCACCCTGATTTCTGGCGCTCAGATTGGCTATGTCGAGCTGGGTTCCGACGCTAAGCGTCACGTTGGTTTCGGTATCGGCGCCTAATTAGTTCGGTAGCTGAACCCCCTTTAGCTTGAGCTTTCCCCCGCATCCGTCACGATGCGTAACCACGCTTTATGCGCTGTGCGTGCATCTTATGCACCGTATGGTTACGCCGTGCCGAATGCGGGGGTTTGCGTTTTAAACCACCCGCACAAAATCCTCGCAATACCCGGTTTTGGGGCGGTATATCGCCCATCACGGGCGCACACCACAACCGGTTGGGGGTGCACCGGAAGCAAATCCGGGTTAATATTGAGGGGTTAAGTGAATGACCGGTCGTACCCCTTTCAAGACCCCGAGGCTGCACCGCCTTCTCATCATGAATCAACCATGAGCACTAACCATGTGTATTGAGCATGTGTGCAGGCGGCGTCTCGGTAAGAATTTCCCGTGTAAGAATTTCCCGCGGCCGGCTTTCGACGCCCGCCCGTCACCGCCTCCACCATTGAGGCGCTGGCTGGTACACCCCGTTACGGGGAGAAACACACCCCGAGCAGGGGTAGAAAGATACGGTCCAGTGACTGAAACGAACACGCAGGAAACCACTCAGACTGCAAAGTCCTTCGCCGACTTCGGCGTTCGCCAGGATATTAGCGACGCCCTCGCGGCGGTTGGCATTACTTCCCCCTTCCCCATCCAGGAACTGACTCTTCCCGTGGCTCTGTCTGGCCAGGACATCATTGGTCAGGCGAAGACCGGTACCGGTAAGACCCTCGGCTTTGGTCTGCCCACCATTCAGCGTGTGGTCGGCCGCGACGATGAGGGCTGGGCTGATTTGGAGTACCCCGGCGCACCTCAGGCGCTGATTCTGGTTCCGACCCGTGAGCTTGCTATTCAGGTGGGTGAGGACCTGGCGATTGCTGCGAAGCTGCGCAACGCCCGCGTCGCCACCCTGTACGGCGGTGTGCCGATTGAGCCTCAGGCTGAGCTGCTGCGCCGCGGCCTGGAGGTTGCGGTGGGTACCCCCGGCCGCATTATCGACCTGTACCAGCAGGGCTTCCTGAACCTGAAGCAGGTCAAGATTGTGGTTCTCGATGAGGCTGACGAGATGCTGGATTTGGGTTTCCAGCCGTCGGTTGAGAAGATCCTCAGCTACCTGCCGGAGGACCGCCAGAGCATGCTGTTCTCCGCAACCATGCCCGGCCCGGTCATTGCGATGGCACGCCAGTACATGACCAAGCCCATGCGCATTAGCGCCGCTGACCCCGAGGACGCTTCGAAGACTAAGGCGTCGATCCGCCAGGTCGTCTACCGTGCGCACCACCTGGATAAGGACGAGATGATTGGCCGCATTCTGCGCGCTACCGGCCGCGGCCGTACCGTCATCTTCACCAAGACCAAGCGTGACGCTGCCCGCGTGGCGGAGGAGCTGGTGAACCGCGGCTTCGCTGCCGCTCCCCTGCACGGTGACCTGAACCAGGTTGCGCGTGAGCAGGCACTGAAGGCGTTCCGCACCGGCAAGGTCGACATTCTGGTTGCGACCGACGTGGCGGCTCGCGGTATTGACGTTGAAGACGTGACCCACGTGATTAACCACCGCGTGCCCGAGGATGAGAAGACTTACCTGCACCGTACCGGCCGTACCGGTCGTGCCGGCAATGAGGGTACCGCCATCACCCTGGTTGACTGGGATGATCTGCCGCGTTGGAAGGTCATTAACGATGCCCTGGAGCTGGGTGTTCCCGAGCCGGTTGAGACCTATTCTTCCTCTGAGCACCTGTTCCATGATCTGAACATTCCGGCTGGCACTAAGGGCCGTCTGCCGCGCGAGGAGCGTGTGGCTGAGGGCATGGGCGACGAGTTCTTTGAGAGCGCCCGCGACTCGCGTGATGGCCGTTCGGCTCGTTCTCGCGGTGGCCGCGATGGTGGCCGTTCTGGCGGTCGTGACGGTGAGAAGGGTTCGCGCCGTTCTCGCGGCGGTCGTGACGGTGGCCGCGAGGGTCGTTCTGGTGAGGGCCGCGGCGAGCGCCGTAGCCGTTCCGAGGGCCGCAAGCGCACTGAGCGTTCCGAGCGTTCTTCCGAGCGTTCTGAGCGTGCGCCTCGTCAGCGTCGCCGTACCCGCCGTGTTGAGGGTCAGCCCGTGGAGGGTGAGGGCCGCAGCCGCACCCGCCGCCGTTCTGAAGGCTCGCGTGCTGAGGGCTCTCGTTCTGAGGGTTCTCGCGGTAAGGGCCGTGGCGCTGACCGTGCTGGTTCTGAAGGCTAGGGCCGGGGTTGGGTATTTCAGCATCCCCGGCGCCCGCCGCGCCTTCCCCCGCTGCTGAGGCGAACCGCACGGATTCGACTGTTTTCGATCCGCAGGGCCCGTCGCTGCTGGTGCAGGCAGATAACCTGGAGTATCTGCGTGAGCTGCCCGATGGTGCATTCACGGTCATCTACATTGACCCGCCGTTCAATACGGGTAAGAAGCAGACGCGCCGCACGTTGAGCGCGGAGGCTTCTGAGAAGGGTGACCGCACCGGTTTTAAGGGCAAGAGCTATTCGAGCACCCTGCAGACTCTGGCGAGCTATAACGACTCGTTCGAAGATTATTGGGCGTTCCTAGCCCCGCGTATTGAGCAGGCGCATCGTCTGCTCGCGCAGGACGGCACCCTGTACCTGCACCTGGATTGGCGTGAGGTTCATTATGTGAAGATTATGTGCGACATGATTTTTGGTCGTGAGAACTTCATTAATGAGCTGATTTGGGCTTATGACTACGGTGCGAAGTCTACGCGCCGCTGGCCGACGAAGCACGACAATATTTTGGTGTACGCGAAGGATCACCGCAGCTATTACTTCAATACTGCGGAGGTTGATCGTGAACCATATATGGCTCCCGGTTTGGTGACTGAGGAGAAGGCTTCTCGCGGTAAGCTCCCTACGGATGTGTGGTGGCATACTATTGTGTCGCCTACGGGTAAGGAGAAGACGGGTTATCCCACGCAGAAGCCTACGGGTTTGTTGCGTCGCATGATTGCGGCGAGTTCCCGCCCGGGTGATTGGGTGTTGGATTTCTTCGCTGGTTCTGGTTCTACGGGTGCGGCGGCGGCTCAGCTGGGTCGTAAGTTCGTGTGTGTGGATCAGAATCCGCCGGCTATTGAGGTGATGGCTAAGCGCCTGGGCGTGGATCCGGTGTCGTTCGCTGAGTATCGTGGTGTTCCGCGTGGGGCGAGTGTGCTGTTCACGCCGAAGCGTACGGTGGGTGTTCGTGGCGGTACGAGTCGTGATGCGTTGACGGCGGCGAGCCGTCATGCGTTGAAGGCTGTGTTGGATACGCTCACGGAGACTACGCAGCCGGTTGAGGGTGCGTCGTGCCGGTTTGTGCGTCACCGGTCGATGGATGCGGTGGATAAGAAGATGCGTATTGATGGTCGTGATGAGTTGCGTCGTCAGCGTCAGCATCAGGCGCGGGCTAAGGCTCGTGCGGCGCGGGCTCAGCGGGATGCGGTTGCTGCGGGTGCGGTGTTGCAGCATCATGCCTCGCGTGAGAGCGTCTAGGCTGTCTTTTCTGGGCGTTCGTGAGAGCACGTGTTAAGAGTGTGGGGCGGGGTTCCCGATAAGGAACCCGCCCCACACTCTTTTGCGTTGCCCTAGTGTTCTGTTCTAAGGTGCCTTCTCTTTATAAATGTTTTTAGAATGCACCTCGAGTATCTGCCATGCGCAATACTTCAAAAGCCTGTTCATATGTTGCTTGGAAAGTCCATTGGCTCACTCGTCGACCTTCATAGTCCATGCTCGCTACGTCATGGTGTCTAATCGATTCGTGGAAGCCAGTGTACTTCTTATCAGAGCCGGCTCCAGTGTATTTCAACCAAACATAGGCCCGATGCAACTCTGAGCCGTAAGGAAGGTTGGGGTTCCGCTTGGTCCAGGGCTCTTCCTCATTCGGAGGATTCATATCGGGTAGCTTGACCGCCGGACTACCAGCTAGGCGGTATGCCATGATTACTGTCGTCGTTTCATTCGCGGGGGCATCGTAATGGAAATTCCCATCACTCCAACCCCAGGTAATGCCCCGCTGACGAGCCCACATCACCACAGGAAAACGCGGATCATCCGTCTTGATATCGCCATACGGAGACTGAGCCGGAAGATTCTTCACCTCAGGAGAACCCGACAGGCGATACAAATACTCCACAAACTGCCCACGGGAAATTACGGTGTTTTCTTCGATTAGCTGATACTTCTGGTATTCAGAAATTAGACCAACGCACTCAGCCCAGTCGTAGATAATCTTGCGACCGTAAGTCACATAAGCATTCGGAAGGTACTTATATTCGTAGATTGCGCGGTCGTTACAGGTCACCGCCGGTTCATTGGGCTGCACAATAGGGGTCACTTGGCGAGGTTTCAGAACACCAAGAGAATATGCCGGCACGCTACCGCACACCATGGCACCAGCCAACAGTACCGTGCCACCAGCCTGGATAACCCGCCTCGTAGGGCGAGCAAATAATTGTCGAAGCATCATAGCTCCTTCACGAACAGAGGGGAGGCACAATCTTTGTGCACCCCAATGAGTAGAACGTTCTCAGCGTATCAAAAATCCTAACCTTCAGGTAGAGATTTAGGGAACATGTAATGATACGAAAGTAAAAGAGTGTTATATAAATATGAGGGCTGTATCGGTGAATCCTCCAGCTGGCATGACGCAGTCTCAAAGCCAGCACATAACCACGAGGCAGCAAACTGGTATATCAGCTCATGGGCTAGCGACTGCACCTTTACAGGAGTACGCTCAGACAACCCCTACGGGCCAAGCAAAGAAGTACCCCTAGAAACAATCCTTGCTTCACTGTGGGGCTTCTATCTTGAAGGTAGTGTTAGGCGTTTGAATATTATTGGAGCAAACGCATACGACGAATGCCACATGGACTACGAAGACAATAACAAACCTAAACCCAAGGTTCTGAACGATAAATGGAAGTTTTCTATTAAAAATTCCCTGAACCCACCCTACAAGATTGAAATTAATCAGTATGTCTATAAATCTACTGAGACTCCAGTGGGAACTTCCAATAAAAAAGAATATATAGTTGTGGAATAAATTCATAAACATATCCCCGCTTATGTATTGATACATAAGCGGGGATACGTTTCTTATTTAAATTTGAAAGATTTATCTGCCAGACGAATCACTTCAAAGGCCTGCTCATACGTAGCGTAAGTCAACCACTCAAATTCATCATTAGGTGATACGATACCATGCTGTCGATACGATACGTTCTCGACAGAATCTTTATTATTTGGATTCTGAAGACCATAGTATAACCAGGTGTATGCCTTATGAAGCTCCGAATTATAGGGCATATTCGGCCATTTTTCCTTCCAAGGAGTATATAGGAAATAGGCATTAGGATCGTCTACTTCTACCGTTACGTTTGGACTACCCGCCAATCGATACACCATCAAGGCAGTAGCAGCCTCACTAGCAGGGGTATCGTAATGGAAATTCCCATCACTCCAACCCCAGGTAATGCCCCGCTGACGAGCCCACATCACCACGGGAAAACGCGGATCATCAGTCTTAATATCACCATACGGAGACTGAGCCGGAAGATTCTTCACTTCGGGAGAACCTGACAGACGGTATAGATACTCCACAAACTGGCCGCGAGAAATAACACTATCTTTCTTGACCATTTTGTACTTCTGACGCTCAGAAATCAGACCAACACACTGTGCCCAACTAAAGATAACGCGACGCCCCAACTCGCCATCTTGCCGATAATACTCATATTCTGCGCGGTCGTTACAGGTCACTGCCGGTTCGTCCGGTTGCACAATAGGGGTCACCTCGTGAGGCTTCAAATGCCCGGTGGCATACGCCGGAACACTGCCGCACACCATGGCGCCAGCCAGCAGTACCGTGCCGCCAGCCTGGATAGCCCGCTTCGTAGGACGGGCGAATAATTGTCGAAGCATCATAGCTCCTTCAAAATAAGAGGGGAGGCACAATCTTTGTGCACCCTCATGAGTAGAACGTTCTCAGCGTATCAAAAATCCTAACCTTCAGGTAGAGATTTAGAGAATATGCAATGAGGTGAAAACAAAAGAGTGTGGGGCGGGTTCCTTTACCGGGAACCCGCCCCACACTCTTTCGTCTTACTACTGGGCCGCCAGCTGCTCGCGGATACGCGCCACCGTCACCGCATCCGTCGTATTCTCACCCAGCAGGTTCGGCTTACCCGCACCGTGATAATCACTCGAACCCGTCACCAGCACCTCACGGCCCGCCGCACGCTGACGCTCAATGAACTCCAGCAGACGCGCCCGGTCCTCCGGGGAGTTCTCACGGTGATACACCTCCACGCCCGCCAGGCCAGCATCCACCATCAAACCCAGGTACTCCAGGCTCAACGCGGGTCCACGCATCGTACTCATCGGATGCGCAATCACCGGCACGCCCCCAGCCTCACGCACCAGACGCACCGCCTCCAACGGGTCCAGCGCATCCTGCGGCACATAGTAGGGGCTGCCCGTGTACAGCAGCTTCGCGAAAGCCTCAGAACGGTCAGTAACCACACCGGCAGCAACCAGCGCATCAGCAATATGGGGGCGGCCCACCGCCGTGTTCCCCTCCCCCACCTGCGCCAACACGTCATCCCAGGTCAGCGGGTAGTCAGCGGCAAGACGGCCCACAATAGCCTGCGCACGGCCCTCACGGCTGGCACGAATCGCCTCCACACGGCACGCCAACTCCGAACCCACCGAATCAAAACCATAAGCGAGCAGATGAATAGTCTTCGTGCGTGCGCGGCCCTCACCGTCGGTGTACCGGTAACGGCAAGAGAACTCTGCACCCGGCAGAAAATCCAGACCGTGCTCATCCGCCAGCTGAGCCGCCTGCGCCCAACCAGCCGTCGTATCGTGATCAGTCAGCGCAAACCCAGCCAACCCGGCGCGAGCAATCAGCGGCACCAGCTCGGTCAGACTCTGCGTGCCGTCAGAAATAGCGGAGTGAATATGCAAATCGTAACGCCCGGCACGGTTCAGATTTTCAGGCGCACCCGATTCAGCGGGCTGCAGTGCCTGCTGCGCATTAGGTGCACTATTTCGGTGTTCTGTCTGCGTCATATTCTCTCCTTCCCCGCCCCTGCTAGTTCGTCGCCACCTCAGCGGGGTTTTAAGGTATGTCATCTACTCTTCTGATTCAACCCTACCAATATCGGCGGCGCAATATCAGGCACCCGGTCGCAAGTCAAAGATATATTCTGCCCCACCGCGCCCCTCTTATGGTCAAAAGCGCTAAAACACCTGCCCACCTGTGGTGAAGGAGATATGATTAACCCATGACTGAGAACAACGAGAAGAGCACCGAAGCTCAGAAGAACGACCACCGCAGCACCCCTAAGGCGTCTGCGTTCACCGAATTCATTGCTAAGGACTGGGCCAAGGCCGAAGATGACGGCTACACCCGCGAGCCCGTAGCAGACTACGCAGCTGAGCGCCGCGCCAAGATCTCCAAGGCATTCCCCGGCGAGCGCCTCGTCCTGCCTGCAGGCCCGCTGAAGGTCCGCTCCAACGACTGCGACTACCGCTTCCGCCCCCACTCGGCGTTTGCGCACCAGACCGGCCTGGGCATCGACCACGAGCCTGACGCCGTGCTGATCTTCGAGCCCGTCGAAGAGGGTACCGGCGACAACGGCTCCAACCACGAGGTCACCCTGTACTTCCGCCCGCTGGCTGGCCGCGACACCACCGAGTTCTACGCGGATGCACGCTACGGCGAGTTCTGGGTTGGTCCCCGCCCCACCCTGAAGGAATTCTCCGAGCGCTTCGGTCTGCGTACCCGCGACCTGTCCGAGCTTGAGGTTGCTATCACCAAGAACGCCGGTAACCAGGGCCTGGGCGGCGTGAACATCCGCCTGGTCCGCAACGTTGACCCGGCTGTTGACGCGCTGGTTGACACCTCCCGCTACAACACCGGCGTGGAGCTGGAGCAGGCTGACAAGCTGGACTCCGAGCTGGCTGTGGCTCTCTCCGAGGCTCGCCTGATTAAGGACGCTATCGAGGTTGAGAACCTGCAGCGTTCCGTTGACATGACCGTCAAGGGCTTCGAAGAGGTCATTCGTGCACTGCCGAAGGCTAAGGAGCACCACCGCGGTGAGCGCGTCGTTGAGACTGCGTTCTTCTCCGTGGCACGTACCGACGGTAACGACCTGGGCTACGACACCATCGCAGCGTGCGGTAACAACGCAACCATCCTGCACTGGATCCGTAACAACGGCACCGTCGATGACGGCAAGCTGCTGCTGCTGGACGCAGGCGTTGAGGACGACACCCTGTACACCGCAGACGTGACCCGCACCTTCCCCGTGAACGGTAAGTTCACCGAGGTTCAGGCGAAGGTCTACAACGCTGTGCTGGATGCCGCTGACGCCGCATTCGCTGTGGCTAAGCCGGGTACCAAGTTCTACGAGATTCACGAAGCTGCCATGAACGTTCTGGCGCACCGTCTGGAAGAGTGGGGCCTGCTGCCGGTTTCCGCTGATGTTTCGCTCACCGTTGAGGGCGGTCAGCACCGCCGCTGGATGCCGCACGGCACCAGCCACCACCTGGGTCTGGACGTGCACGACTGCGCGCAGGCAAAGGCTGAGCTGTACATGTGGGCTGAGCTGGAGCCGGGCATGGTCTTCACCATTGAGCCGGCCCTGTACTTCAAGGACGAGGACCTGTCGGTTCCCGAGGAGTACCGCGGTATCGGTATCCGCCTGGAGGACGACGTGCTCTGCACCGAGGACGGCAACGTGAACCTCTCCGCTGCACTGCCCCGCACCGTTGAGGGCATTGAGGAGTGGATGGCGAAGCTGGCGAAGTAACGTCTAGCTCCCAGTTACGTTAGTAACGTTTTATAGGGAAAGCCCCTCACCGATTCGTTCGGTGAGGGGCTTTCGCGTGTCTTCTAAGTGCTGTCTTCTATGCCGGTTTCCCGCCGTTGTGGGTGGCTACCGCCATTGCAGGTTCGGTTATTCGGAGTCCTGCGAGGAGTTATCGTGCGAGGACTTATCGTGCAGGCCCTGCGGGCGCGGGGTCGGACGCTGCGGCTTGGGCTGAATCAGCTTCGCGTATTCTTCCGGGTCGTCCACGCGCAGACCGTACCGCTGTGCCGGGCGCTTCTGCGGCTCCGACTTCTGTGCATCCGACTTCAGGGCGGTCGCCGGTTCAGTGGTTGCCGGCTCCTGGATAGCAGGCTGAGAAGGCTGAGCGGGCTGAACGGTCTGCGTAGGCTGGGTGGGCGCGGGCATGTTCTGCGCCGCGCTCTGAGCCACCGCGTTCTGCGCGGTCGCATCACGCTCGGGCAGGTTCTGGTTCGGCGCCGGCTGGCTACCCGCCTGCGCACGGTACGAAGGAGCCTTCGGCGCACCGGTCGGAACCGGTGCACCATTCATCGAGACGGTGCTCTGAGCCGCACGAGCCTGCGAAGCCTCCGGGGCAGCCGCCGCACGAGCAGCCGCAACCGCCGCCGAAAAGCGAGGATGCGCACCCAGCACGCGGCGCGCATCCTGAGCGTACTCCGGCAGAGCGTACATCACGGTACGCGAGGGAATTGATTCGGCACGCATCGGATGGCGGCTCCCATGAGAGCGACGCAAAACGAACATCTGCCAGAGCACAAACATAGCCATCGACAGCAGCACATACTTTATTACCTCAAACGCAGAGGAGTCATTAGTCGAGGCTATAACCAGCAGTGCAAAAAACGCACCGAATCCTGCCCCTCGAAGCGCTGCAAAAGTCAAGATACGGCCATACGGCAACGGTACCGGGTACTCCACCTGGCGGATACCGTCATTGACCAGGTACAGCGCCGTGACCGGGTAATCCTGCTCGCTGAGCACGTCAAAGGCGGCGAGCGCATCATCGTGACGCACGAAGGAGGCGATCGCCTCACCGGCGGGCAGGGGCTTGCCTTGAGCCTGCGCCAGGCGCGAGGCAACGAAAGAAGAAGTCGGGGTCGAGGGAATATTCGGCAGGTTAGAAGTCATGGCTTCTATTCTACCGCCCGCCCCAACCCTGGACCCGGTGGGCAGTTAGCTCCTCTATAGGCGTAGCGAACACCCGTTCAATTTCGGCTTCTCAAAGTGCGAATCCCCGCGGCGGAGCGTACCCTAGAGAGGTGAGCAATTCGAAGTTCAGCACCCCCAGCAAGATTTACATTGCCCGCCTTTTGGGCCTCGACGTTTTTGACCCCTTCGGTGACCGCCTCGGCCGTCTCCGAGACGTCGTCGTGCTCAAACGCGGCCTGGGCGCATCCATTGCGGGCGCCCGCCCCGCCAAGGGCAGCGAACCCATTGTTGTCGGCATCATCGTTGAGGTGCTCGGCAAGAAACGCGTGTTCATGCCCATGACCCGAGTGCGTAGCATCGACGCCTCCCAGATTATTTCAACCGGCCTGGTGAACCTGCGCCGCTTCGAACAGCGCAACTCTGAGACTCTCATCGTCGGTGAGCTCTTCGACCGCCGCGTGCGTCTGCTCGACGGCAGCGGCGACGCCGTCATTGAGGACGTCGCCATTGAGCAGCGCCGCAACGGCGACTGGGGCGTGACCGAACTGTTCGTTTCCCGCGTCAGCTCCTCCTCCAGCACGTGGCGCCGCCGCTCCAAGGAGACCCTCATCGTCGACTGGGACGAGGCTCTGCTCTCCACCGACGTGGAGCCGCAGGCGGCAACCGCGTTCGTGGCGAACCATGAGAACTCCAAGCCCGCCGACCTTGCGGACGCCATCCACGAGATGAGCGATAAGCGCATGGTCGAAATCGCCGCCGAGCTGCAGGATGAACGCCTCGCGGACGTTCTGCAGGAGCTGCCCGCCGAGGACCAGGTGCAGATTCTCTCGCACCTGGACGACGAGCGTGCCGCGCAGGTCCTCGAAGAGATGGAACCGGACGACGCCGCCGACCTGCTCATCGAACTGGACGACACCCAGCGTGAAAAGCTGCTCGAACTCATGGAACCCGACGAAGCAGACGACGTGCGTCGACTTCTCGAATACGACGAAGGTACCGCCGGTTCGCTCATGAACCCGGTGCCGATCATCCTCTCCCCCGAGGCGACCGTCGCGGAGGCGCTCGCGCACATCCGCGCCGAGGAGATCCCTCCGGCGATGGCGGCTGCCGTCATGGTGACCCGCCCGCCCCTGGAAACCCCGACCGGCAAGTACCTGGGCCTGGTGCACATGCAGAAACTGCTGCGTGTGCCGCCGAGCGAGCCGATTGGTCACATCCTCGATACCGATACTGAGCCTGTCTCTGACCAGGCAAGTTTGGAAGAGCTGGCACGCGTGCTGGCAACCTACGACCTGACCATCGTTCCCATTGTGAACGAATCGCACCGCCTGGTAGGCGCAGTGACCATCGACGACGTGCTCGATGCGCTCCTGCCTGAAGACTGGCGAACTTACGATGATGGAACTCCCGTACGAAAGGTAGGACGACGCTTTGGCTGATTCGAACCGCCGCGACGCAAACCGTACCGAAGAGAACCCCCGCATCGATAAAGCGCGCATTCTCAAAGACCGCTTGGAGAAGAAGTACGCTGAACGCAACCGCGAGCGCGGCGACTCCCGCCCGCAGCGTAGCGACTCACAGCTGAGCACCCCTGGCACCCGCAAGCCGAAGCTGTTCTCGAGCCCCAACCCGGACGCTTTCGGCCGCATGACCGAGGGCTTTGCACGCTACATGGGTACCCCGCAGTTCCTGATGTGGATGACCATTTTCTGTGGCGTGTGGCTTGCCTGGAACTCCCTGGCGCCGGAGGAGATGCAGTTCGACCCGCGTAGCCTGAACTTCACCCTGCTGACCCTGATGCTGTCCCTGCAGGCTTCTTACGCTGCTCCCCTGCTGCTGTTGGCGCAGAACCGTCAGGATGACCGCGACCGCGTGGTGGCCTCTGAGGACCGTAAGCGTGACCAGCAGAACCTGGAGGAGACCCAGTACCTGACCCGCGAGATTGCTTCGCTGCGTATTGCTCTGCGTGAGGTTGCGACCCGTGACTTCGTTCGTAGCGAGCTGCGTGACATTCTTGAGGAACTGCAGAACATTGCGCAGGAGCAGGAGCGTCACGCCGAGCAACTGCAGGACATCAGTGAGGACATTGAGGACCTGGAGGAGGCTATCGACGATATCGATATCTCCGAGGGCGAGGAAAAGGACGCTGAGGAGCAGGGCTCTGAGGACCAGAACTCTGAGAAGAAGGAGTCTGCGGGTGCCGATAACGGCGCCGATAAGTCCTCTGATAAGGCTGAACGCTCCGCGAAGGACTCTGTAAAGGACTCCGCGCAGGATTCCCGTCACGGCGATTTGAGCCAGCCTCAGAGCCGCGAATCTCAGCAAGCACAGCAGCATGCAGAGCGCACCCGTGAGGGAGGTGCCCGTGACCGCTGATAACCCGCTGCAGGATGCCCTCTACGCGGCGCTTGCCCGCGTCGAGGACCCCGAACTGCGCCGCCCCATTACGGAGCTGGGCATGGTTGAGACGGCGCTCGTGCATCCTGAACTGGATGAGCACGGTGAGCCGATTCCCGGCCGCCACTGGGCTGAGGTCACGGTGCTGCTCACCATTGAGGGCTGCCCGCTGAAGAACACCATCGAGCAGCAGGTTCGTGACGCCGCCGCAACCGTTGAGGGGATTGAGCGTGTGCAGCTGCAGGTGGGTGCGATGAACCCGCAGCAGCGTTCTGCCTTGCGTTCGATGCTCAAGCCGGAGCGTTCTAACCCGTTTACCGCGCCCGGTTCGCTGACCCGCGTGTTCGGCGTGGTCTCCGGTAAGGGTGGCGTGGGTAAGTCCTCCATGACCGCGAACCTTGCCGCCGCGTTCGCCTCGCGCGGGCTTGCGGTGGGCATTATTGACGCGGATGTGCACGGCTTCTCCATCCCGGGTCTGCTGGGTATTACCGACGCCCCGACCCGCCTGGATGACCTGATTCTTCCGCCGACCGTGGATGTGCCCGCCCCCGCCCAGCGTTGGGGTGAGCAGAAGGTCAGCGGCGGCTTTATTCGCGTGATTTCTATCGGCATGTTCCTCAAGGGCAACGAGCCGGTGGCGTGGCGCGGCCCCATGCTACACCGTGCCCTGGAGCAGTTCATCATGGATGTGCACTTCGGCGCCCTGGATGTGTTGCTGCTCGATTTGCCGCCCGGCACCGGCGATATTGCCATCTCCATGGCTCAGCTGTTGCCGAATGCGGAGCTGGTGCTCATTTCCACCCCGCAACACGCCGCGGTGGATGTGGCGGAGCGTGCCGGTACCCTGAGCTTGCAGACCGGTCAGAAGGTCGTGGGCGTGGTGGAGAACATGGCGGCAATGACCCTACCGGACGGTACCGTGCTCGACATGTTCGGTTCTGGCGGCGGTCAGGTGCTCGCTGAGCGTCTTTCGGAGGCGCTCTCCTACCCGGTACCGCTGCTCGGTTCTGTCCCGCTGGATGTGAACCTGCGTACCGGCGGCGACGATGGCATGCCCGTCGTGTGGGGTCACCCCGACTCCGCCACCGCAGAAGAAATCCAGTCCATCGCCTCGCAGCTGTTGCAATCCGGCGAGTCGAGGGCGGGTCAGAGCCTGCCGCTCTTCGTTTAGAGATGTAGCCGTCTAGGCCCAAGCATCTAGAAGCTGACGGTCAGACAGCTGATACAGAAAGAACCCCGCACCATCACGGTGCGGGGTTCTTTCGTTTCAAAATCTTAGGTGGCGTCCACGTCGAAGGGGGCGTATGCGCCTCGCGGAAGAGCACGGCTCTCAGCCTTCTCCTTCTCCTTCAGCAGCGCCTCTTCACGTTCCCTCGCCTCACGCTCACGCTCAGCGTCATCCTCAGCGAACGCCTGCTTCACAATCACGCGCGGATCGTACTGGCGGGGGTCGTACTGGCGCCAGTTAATATCTTCCAGACCCGTCTCGCCCAGGGCTTCCTTGAAGTCGTCCTTCGCGTCGAACGCCATGCGGCGCACGGTCTTGACGAATTCACGGATCTGGCGGGCGTATTCGGGCATGCGTTCGGGACCGATCACAAAGAACGTGATAACGGCCAAAATAATAAACTCGGTGCCACTAATACCAAACACAGAATATAGATTATCAGTTCCAAGCCAGCACCGCCGAACCCACGGCGCTTTCTGGACGTGTCTTTAAGCTCTGGACAAGCAGAAGGCGTACGCTACCGCGCTACGGAGGGGCATTGCGCCCACGGCTAAGAACGCACAAGACCGCCGGCAGCACACCGGCGGTCTCAAGCACCCGTTGGAAAGAATCAGCGGTTTACGGCGGATAATCTCCACCGCCGGGCAGCTGCTTCCAATGCCACAGCCAGCCAACCCAGCCCCACTGCGCACACGCCCCCGCCACCAGCAACGCCCAACGATACGCCCGCGAACGGCTCGCCGCCGCCACCACAATCACCAACGGGAACAACGGCAACAACAGGCGGAACGTCGACGACTGCGGATTCAAAAACAGAATCAAATACGCAAAATAGCTCAGGCACCACAGGTTCAGCGGAGCCGCCAAAACCCTACGCGCCAGAGGGCTCAGACACAGAGCAATAAAGCCCAAAATCAGCAGAGTCAACAGCACCGGAGCCGCATACCCAAAGTACAGGTAACCCTGCGACAGCCACGGCTGAATCGGCGCCAAATGGGTGCCGCGCCACGCCGTCTCCGTGGCGGTGTACGCATCCACACGGCCCGTAGCCCACCACGCAATCGCAGGCCACACCAGCGCACACGCACACACCACCAAGGCACTCACCAGCTGCCCCAGATGACGCACAAACGCCGCACCCATACCCGACTGGCGGCTCGAACGCACCCAGCACGCAAACCACCACAGGCCAGCAGCCGCACCCAGGGGCACACCCACCGGGCGGGACAGGCACGCCAACGCCGCCATAGGAACCAGCAGGCCGTAGCGTCCCTGAACCAGGCACAGCAGCGCACCGGCAAGGAACACCAGGTTCAGCGACTCCGCATACGGAACCTGAAGCACCGGCGCCACCGGCAAGAACGACACCAACGCCACAGCCCACATGGACAGGGCAGAAGGCGACTCCTCGCTCTTGAAACCGGTCGCCTTCAAGGACGCCTCAAACAGCAGGTAAATCACCCACGCCGCCGCAAAACCAGCAAGCAGAGCAACCGTCGCCGCCACCGGGTAGTACCCGATGCCCGTCGCATGGCTAATAGCACCGGAAAGCTGCGGGAAAATCGGGTAAAAAGCCCACTGATTCTGCTGAACCACACCCGCTGCGTTCACCGGTAGCTCACTCGGGTAGCCCTGTACCGCGATCTGCTCATACCAGCCGGCATCCCAGATGCTAATGAACGACAAATAATCCAGGTGCTGACCCCACGGGCTGCGCAGCTGCTGCTGACCGACCACGGCAAACACGATGAAGCCCCACACGCGGGACAGACCGTAAATCAGCAGTACCGACAGCCACGCGGGCAGGGCACGCAGACGCTCCCCCACCCGGTGCAGGCGCTCACCGGAGGCGGTATACGCCCAGGTCAGAAGCTCGTCAAAGGACTCACCCTGCTCTTCCTTCGCGGAGGAGGTGCGAGGTGCCGAGTCAGCGGCGGAGTTAGCGCGGGCGGGCGGAACAGGGCTAGTGTGCGCAGAAGGAACACTCACCGGCGCTAGCTCCCCTCAGCCACCGAAGGAACACCCTCAGCCTGCGGGTTCTTTCGCTTCTCCACAAAGTCATGCGCGCTCAAGGTGCTCTCCGCATCATCAGACAGGGGAACCGCGCCGCGGCGAACCGGCTCAGCGGCAGCGACGTTAGCATCAGCAGATTCTGCGGTTGCATCGGCAGAAGCATCACCGGATGCCGGCTCAAGCGCCTTTTCGTCCTCGGGATCGCCGAAGAAACGAACCGAAGTACTCAAATCCTCCACACGGTCGAAGGTGCCCAGGCCGTCACGGCCCACGCCGCTGAAGAACGCGGCGCCGGGCACGGCACGCTCACCGCCGAGCGCCACAACGGAGAGCACCGCGATGCCCGAAATCAGCAGGGCAAGCAGAATCAGAAGAAAGTTCATGTCAATCTCATATCATGCAGGACCGTCAACCCCTGACGGTCACCTAAATTCAAATAGTAGCGCCAGCACCGGCAGAATCAGCACCAACAGAGTTAGCGCCGCGGCTAGTCCTCGTCACGGTCGCTGAGCAGCCAGGCACGCAAATCCGCGTGGCAGCGGGTCAGCTGGCTAAAGCTCACGTGTTCGTTATCGGTGTGAGCCAGCAGGGCGTCACCGGGCCCAAAGTTCACGGCGGGAATACCAATCTCGCTCAGGCGAGCCACATCCGTCCAACCGTACTTCGGCTGGGGCTCCTCGCCCACCGCCTCAATCAGAGATGCCGCCAGCGGAGTGTCCAGGCCGGGGCGAGCCGCCGGGGACAGGTCCACAAAATCCAGCTCGTATCCGGCGAAAACCTCACGCACGTGGGCGACCGCCTCATCCAGGGTCTTATCCGGGGCGAATCGGTAGTTCACGTGCATCGCCGCCGCATCGGGAATCACGTTACCGGCAACGCCACCAGAAATCTGCACCGCATTCAGGCCCTCACGATAGTCCAGGCCCTCCACCGCGATGGTCTTCGGCTCGTAGGAGGCGAGCGCCGCCAACGCCGGTGCCAGGGCGTGAATCGCGTTCTCACCGCGCCAGGCGCGACCCGAGTGGGCGGCCAGGCCGCGGGTGCGCACGAAGAAACGCATGGTGCCGTTGCAGCCGCCCTCAATGGTGCCGTTGGTCGGTTCGAGCAGCACACCGAAATCTGCGTCGGTGATGAGCTCACCGTGGTTGCGGATCAGGCGCGCTAGGCCGGAAAGCTCGCTAGCGACCTCTTCGTTGTCGTAGAAGATGTAGGTCAGGTTGTAGTCGGTGTCCTGCGCGGTCAGCTCGGCGGCAAGCTTCAGCTGCACCGCAACGCCGCCCTTCATATCGGTGGCGCCGCGGCCGTAGAGCACGTACCCGTCCTCTTCTTCACGCACCGTAGAGGGCACAGTACCCAGGGAACCCTCGACGGTAGGCAGGGGCACGGTATCCAGGTGACCGGCGAGGATAATGCGGGTACGCTCCCCCTCAGCACTCTCCCCCTCAGCTCCAGGCAGCGGCGGGAATTCGGTGCGGGCAATGATGGCGTCCCCGTCACGGGTCAGGTGCAGGTGGGGGCAGAACGACAGCGCCGTGTGCACGGCATCAGCAATCGTTCGTTCGTTACCAGAAACCGACTCAAGATCCAGCAGGGCACGCGTCAGCTCGGGCATAGACACGTCCAAATTCAGGGGCGGTGCCGGAACCGGGTGACGTTCAGAAGTATTCGGGGAAACGCTCATCCTTCAACCTTACAGGTTCCCCCGTGCGCATACCCGCGCACACAACGCCCATATCGAGCATATGAGACGGTCTTGAAGGGGCGCCAAGCCCCAAACCTATAATGGAAGGCATGTCTGAAAACACTCCCCGTTACGCCTCCGGCGTCGCACTGGTCAATGTTGTTGTCTCTGGCGAGCACGCCGGCACCGTCCTGGATGCCTGGTTCCCCGCCCCCTCCCTCACCCAGACCCCCGACCTGTCCATCGCGGACGAGCTGGAGGAACTGGCCGCCGAGCACCCGGCGCGCAATGCCCGCACCGAGGTGCGCACCGCCTCCATCAACCTGGATGAGGCACCCGAAGACGCACTCGACGCGTACCTGCGTCTGCACCTGCTCTCCCACACCCTGGTTCGCCCCAACGAGCTGAACCTGGACGGCCTGTTCGGCACCCTCGCGAACGTGGCGTGGACCAACCACGGCCCGGTGCTCGCTGCCGAGTTCCAGAAGCTCGCAATTGGTCTGCGCAAGCTGGGCCACCTGAGCGTGAGCCACATTGATAAGTTCCCGCGCCTGGTGGATTACGTGGTTCCCGCCGGCGTGCGTATTGGCGACGGCGATCGCCTGCGCCTGGGTGCGCACCTGGCCTCCGGAACGACCGTGATGCACGAGGGCTTCGTGAACTTCAACGCCGGCACCCTGGGCACCTCCATGGTTGAGGGCCGTATCTCGCAGGGCGTTGTGGTGGGCGACGGCTCGGATGTGGGTGGCGGCGCCTCCACGATGGGCACCCTCTCCGGCGGCGGCAAGAAGCGCGTATCCATTGGTGAGCGTTCCCTGCTGGGCGCGGAGTCCGGTATCGGTATTGCCCTGGGTGATGACTGCGTGGTTGAGGCGGGCCTGTACGTGACCGCAGGGTCGCGCGTGAGTGTTCTGTTGCCCGGTCAGGAGGCGCGCGTGGTGAAGGCTGCGGAGCTGTCCGGCGTGTCGAACCTGCTGTTCCGCCGTAATTCGCTGAGCGGCGCGATTGAGGTTCTGCCGCGTGCGAAGAACACCGTGGAGCTGAACGAGGCGCTGCACCTGAACTAGTCTGTACCTGGACTAGCGCTGGTTGCCCTTGCGAACGTTGGGGGTTCGTGAACTTTCGGGGTCGGGATGCGTGAAGCATCCCGGCCCCTTTTCTGTGCCCTGTGTTCTCTCTTCCGCCGCTTTCACAGGCTGGGCGCGAATCCGCGGTGGCTACGATGACCGTTTTCAGGGCGGGATGCTTGGGCTTTCGCTAGGCTGGTAGTACCGGGTACAGCGTACCCGCCATGACTGACCACTTGTACAGTTCAGAGAGGAACTCAGATGCCTGAATCAACTAAGTCAGAGTCGACGATGAGCGAAACCTACCGGCACTTTACGCGCCTCTTCCCCTACCCGCACGAGCGTATTGCGGTGGGCGTTCCTGCTACTGATGCCATGGCTCGTTACGATGAGTTGGCTCAGCTGGGGCGCACGGAGGGGTTCGTCCCCTTCTTCCTGAACCTGAACGATACGGTGCTTGAAAGCATGGTCATTGCGGTATCCCTTGAGCACGACATCATTGACGATGTTGAGACTCTGACCCCCGAGCAGGTGAGCGCCTACACTCGTGCCGTCCTGCAGCGTTACCGTACCGCCCGGGGTGCCGCCTCCGCCGAAGAGTACGGTAGCGCAGTCATTGCTCAGCAGTTGCGCCGGGTTATGGACGATGGCGAAGATACTAGCGAAGACGACCCGGACGACTTCAACCTCAATGAGCTTGTTGACGAGTTTATGGGCTCCGATTTTCTGCCCGATGAGGAGCCCGAAGATGACGCCCCGATTCTTTCTGCCCTACTCTGCTACGAGCTCCAGGATGAGGAGCAGGGCGAGATGCTCCTGCTGCAGATTCCGACCGATGACCCCGCCGATATTCCCGCGTACCTGCCCTTCGGCGGCTGGAATGACTGCCCGAACGCCGAAACGCAGCTGGCGTTCACCCACTATTGGCGTGAAAAGTACGGCGCAATCCCGGCGGCTCTTGACAATGCCGATTGTCTGGAATTTCTGGTGGAACGCCCCGTAGCAGACCCGGTCGAGGCGAAGAAGGTGGCGGTCGAGCAATTCGCATTCTGTTCCGATCTTCCGTTCCAGGTGTTTGAGGATTTTGAGCAGCTGACGGAGTTTATTCACCAGAGCCGCCAGTGGTATTTCTGGTGGGATTAGACGCAAACTATACAGCGAGGTGGGGGCGAGTGGCGACACACCTAAAGAACGCTTCCCACATGCTCACACCAGAGTGCACAAGCGCACAGTGTCCGAGGGTACTTACACCCCATGCACGGCTGTACCATTAGATACAGCTCAACAGCTTTTGTCCCCCATCCGGAGCACTTTTTCCGGATATATAAAGCCCGAAAGGACATCATGAAGGTACTCGTTACCGGCGGCGCCGGCTACATCGGCTCCCACACTGTACTTGAACTGCTCAAGGCAGGCCACGACGTCGTCGTCATGGATAACCTCGCGAACTCTTCCGAGGAGTCCCTCAAGCGCGTCGCTGAACTCGCTGGCCGCGCCCCCGAGTTCCACAAGGTTGACCTGCTCGACCTCGAAGGCATGAAGGCTCTCTTCAAGCAGGTTCGCCCCGACGCTGTGATTCACTTTGCGGGCCTGAAGGCTGTGGGCGAGTCCGCAGAGAAGCCGCTGTGGTACTACCAGACCAACGTGGCTGGCACCCTGAACCTGCTGTACGCAATGGACGAGGCTGACTGCCACTCCATCGTGTTCTCCTCCTCCGCTACCGTGTACGGTGAGCCCGAGTCCATGCCTCTGATCGAGAAGATGAACATGGATGCGCAGTCCTGCTACGGCCGCACCAAGGAGCACATTGAGGACATGCTGGTCGACCTGGCTGCTTCCGACTCCAAGTGGAACATTGCTCTGCTGCGTTACTTCAACCCCGTTGGTGCGCACGAGTCCGGCCGTATCGGTGAGGACCCGGCGGGCATCCCGAACAACCTGGTGCCCTTCATTGCGCAGGTTGCTGTGGGTCGCCGCGAGCACCTGAACGTCTTCGGTAACGACTACCCGACCGTTGACGGCACCGGCGTGCGCGACTACATCCACGTGGTTGACCTGGCTGACGGCCACCTGAAGGCGCTGGATTACATTACCCAGCACGGCGGCCTGCACACCTGGAACCTGGGTACCGGTAACGGCTACTCGGTTCTGCAGGTTCTGCACGCGTTCGAGGAGGCGTGCGGTAAGGAGCTGCCGTACAAGATTGTGGATCGTCGCCCCGGTGACGTTGCGGTCTCTTACGCTGATCCTTCCTCTGCTCTGGCGGATCTGGGTTGGAGCGCTAGCCGCGACATTAAGACCATGGTTCGCGACCACTGGAACTGGCAGAAGAACAACCCCAACGGTTACGAAGCCTAAGCTGTTTTAGCCCCTTGTGAGGGGTGTTGAAGAGTGCCCGATAGGTGTTATCTCACCTATCGGGCACTTTTCTGCGCTTTTTTCGAAATTTTTACCAAGTCGTGACTACCTCCCCAAAGGCGTTTGACACCTCGTGAGTACGTAGAAAAAGGGGAGAATATATTCCCTAGTCAGAGCCTTTTGTGAAGATGGGGTATTTTTTACCCATATTTTTACGTCAAAAATACTATAACTATGCATTCGTGCTTAAAAATTCACATTGCTTACACAGTAAAGTGAATATTTTGCAGACAGAAAACCGTATGAGGCGTAAGCTGAAAACTCAGCATACAGACAACCCGCATCATAGACGCACCTCACGTGAAAGGGTTCAAAATGTCCGCACAGGCAGCTCCCGAAGCGCAGAAAAACCTCATCGAAATCGCCAACGTCAACAAGTACTACGGCACCAACCACGTTCTGAAGAACATCAACCTTTCCGTGGGAAAAGGTGAGGTCGTCGTCCTCCTCGGCCCCTCCGGTTCCGGCAAATCCACCCTCTGCCGAACCATCAACCGCCTCGAAACTATCACCAGCGGATCCATCACCATTGACGGACAAGAACTACCCGAAGAAGGCCGCGCACTCGCCAAGCTCCGCGCCGAAGTCGGCATGGTCTTCCAGTCATACAACCTCTTCGCGCACAAGAACATCCTCGATAACGTAACCCTTGGACCCCGCCGAATCCGCAAAATGTCCAAGTCAGAGGCAGAAGCAGAAGCCATGAACCTGCTCGCGAAGGTTGGTGTGGATTCCCAGGTGCACAAAATGCCCGCAGAGCTTTCCGGCGGTCAGCAGCAGCGCGTCGCCATCGCCCGTGCACTCGCCATGAAGCCCAAGGTCATGCTCTTCGACGAACCCACCAGCGCGCTCGACCCCGAAATGGTCAACGAGGTGCTCGACACTATGGTCTCCCTCGCGAGGGAAGGCATGACCATGATCGTGGTGACCCACGAGATGGGTTTTGCCCGCAAGGCGGCAGACCGCATCGTCTTCCTTGCCGACGGCGAAATCATCGAAGAGGCGCACCCGGACGAGTTCTTCACCAACCCGAAGAGCGAGCGCGCCAAGGACTTCCTCTCCAAGATCATCAACCACTAAAGCGGAGGGACCGACATGCAAAAATATTCACGTAGGCTCGCGGCACTCGCCGCAGCAGCTTCCCTCGCTCTGACCGGCGTCCTCGCCGGATGCTCCAGCGCAGACAGCGACCACAAGATCCGCATCGGCATCAAAGTAGACCAGCCCGGCCTCGGTTACCAGGACGGCAACACCTACACCGGTTTCGACGTGGAGGTGGCACGCTACGTCGCCGGCAAGCTCGGCTACTCCGAAGAGCAGATTGAGTTCGTAGAATCCCCCGCCGCTAACCGCGAAAACATGCTCAACACTGGTCAGGTAGACATGATTTTTGCGACCTACTCCATCTCTGAAAGCCGCAAGAAGACCGTGGACTTCGCCGGCCCCTACTACACCGCTGGTCAGGACCTGCTCGTGCGTGCCGATAACACCGACATCAAGGGCCCCGACGACCTCAACGGCAAGAACCTCTGCTCCGTGACCGGCTCCACCAGCGCCCAGAAGGTGCAGGACAAGTTCGCCAAGAACGTGAACCTAGTCAAGCAGAACAGCTACTCCGACTGCGTGGTCGCCCTCAACGGCGGCGTGGTGGACGCCGTCACCACCGACGACATAACCCTCGCCGGTCTGGCAGCCACCAAAGCGAACAAGGGCAAGCTGAAAGTGGTCGGCTCCCCCTTCACGACCGAACGCTACGGCGTGGGCCTGCCCAAGGGCACCGACAAGTGCGAAGCCGTGAACAACGCCATCAACGAGATGGTTGCCGATGGCACCTGGGAGAAACTCATCACCAAGTACACCGAAGGCACCGGCTACCACTACAACACCGAAACCAACCCGCCGCACCTGGGCACCTCCTGCGCCTAGGCCTCTAGAGAGGTTCACGAATGTCATTCTTTGACCAACTCGGCGCCCTCCTGTCCAAGTACGATGTGGTTGGCGCCTTCATGACCAATATTGAGCTGACCCTCTGGGCGGCTATTGGCTCGTTCGTCCTCGGTACCGTGCTGGCGCTCATGCGCATCAGCCCCGTCCCGTCCCTGCGCTGGGTGGGCACCGCCTATGTGCATACTGTCCGTAATACTCCGCTCACCATCATGATGACTTTCGCCATTTTGGGTGTGTGGACGCAGTTCCAGCTCTCCTTCTCGCACGATTTCGACACGAACTTCTTCGTGTACGCGGTCATTGCCCTGTCGATTTACCATTCGGCGTTTATCTGCGAGGCGATCCGTTCGGGTGTGAACACCGTGCCGAAGGGTCAGGCTGAGGCGGCACGCGCTATCGGTCTGGGTTTCTTCGACACCGCCCGCCTGGTGATTTTCCCTCAGGCTCTACGCGGCGCCATTACCCCGCTCGGCAATACTCTGATTGCGTTGACGAAGAACAGCACTGTCGCCTCGGTCGCGTCGGTGGCGGAGGCCTCCGGGCTGATGAAATCCATGATTGAGTTCGACGCGAACATGGTGCTTGCTATCTTCATCATGTTTGCGATGGGCTTTGTCATCATTGTTGTTCCCATTGGTGCGTTGACCACCTGGTCATCCCGTAAGCTGGCGGTGAAGCGATGAAAAACCCTTTTATCAGTAATGACACCCGCGCCGCTTCTTCGGTGCTTTTCGACGAGCCGGGTCCTATCGCGCAGCGTCGTATCCGCATCTTCAACATTGCTGCGGTAGTCCTTTTTGCACTATTTGCGGTGTATGTGCTGACCGTGATGGGTCAGAAGGGGCAGCTGGAGGCAGAAAAGTGGACTGACCTGTTCACCGCCCGCGCCTGGAGCTCCTACTACCTGCCGGGCCTTGCCTCGACCCTGTCGGCGGCAGCGGTTTCGGTGGTTACCTCGGTTGCGTTCGGTGTGGTCTTCGGTATTGCTCGACTCTCCCAGTACCGCGTTATCCGCTGGTTCGGCACCGTGGTGGTAGAGTTCTTCCGCGCCGTGCCGGTGCTGATCATGATGATCTTCTTCTGGCTGTTCTTGGGCAAGTACAGCGGCCTTCCGCCGGCTCAGCTGCCCTTCATCGCCGTGGTGATTGGTCTGACCCTGTACAACGGCTCGGTGATTGCTGAGCTACTGCGTTCGGGCGTGAAGCAACTTCCTCGCGGTCAGGGCGAGGCGGGTCTTGCGATTGGTCTGACCCCGACCCAGACGCTGATTCGGATCCTGCTTCCGCAGGCGTTCACCGCGATGATGCCCTCAATGCTCAGCCAGTTCGTTGTGATTCTGAAGGACACCGCCCTCGGTTACATCATCTCCTACCCCGAGCTGCTCGCTTCGGCGCGCCGCATCGGTTCCGGTGACGGCAACGTGCTGCAGACCCTGATTCTGGCGGCGGCACTCTTCGTGACGGTGAACTTCGTGCTGACGGCTGTAGCAACCGGCATTACGGACAGGCTGGCGTCGCGCACCTCCGCAAAGGTGACCCGAAACCTGATTCCGGACGCTCTGGATAACCCGAACCCGCCGACCGTTCAGATGTTCGTTCTGCCCGGCGACCGCAAGTAACCCTTCTCGTTCGGGCTCCTCAGCCAACGATTATCAGCAGATACGGCAAAGCCCCAGCACTCCCCTTTCGGGAGGGTGCGGGGGCTTTCTGCTATGCGGGCTAGTTAGACCCGTCGGGGCTACTTAGCGGCCGATGCCTTCAGACGCTCAGCAGCCTTCGCCACCGCCTCATCGGAGGCGGTCAGGGCAATACGCACGTAGCCTTCGCCGTCCTCGCCGTAGAACACGCCGGGGCCAGCAATAATACCCAGCTCCGCCAGGCGACCAATGGAATCCCAGGTGGACTCACCGAAAGTGGTCCACAGGTACAGGCCAGCCTCAGAGTCCTCAATGCGGCCACCGGCGGCGGTAATCGCCTCCTCCAGCACCTCGCGGCGGGCACGGTACAGGTCCTTCTGCGCCGCCACGTGCGCCTCATCAGCCAACGCAACCATCATCGCAGCCTGCACGGGTGCGGGCACAATCATGCCGGCGTGCTTGCGGCTATTAATCAGGTTCGGCATCAGCTCGGGGGCACCGGCAATGAACGCGGCACGGTAACCGGCGAGGTTCGACTGCTTCGACAGCGAGTACACCGCGAACAGGCCGGTGAAGTCGCCGTCGCACACACGCGGATCCAGGATGGACGGCACCGGCTGACCGCCGCGCGCCTCATCCCAAGCACCCCAGCCAAGCTCCGCATAGCATTCATCGGATGCCACCACGGCACCGATTTCACGCGCCTGCGTCACAATCTCACGCAGCTGCTCCACGGTACGGACCGTGCCGTTCGGGTTCGCCGGGGAGTTCACCCAAATCAGCTTCACACGGCTGCGGGTGTCAGCGTCCAGCTCATCCAAGCTATCGGCGGGCACAGACTCGGCGCGGGCGAAGCGGGCACCCATATCGTAGGTGGGGTACGCAACGCGCGGGTACACGACCACATCGCCCGGGCCCAGGCCCAGCAGGAACGGCAGCCACGCCACGAGCTCCTTCGAACCGACCGTGGGCATGATCGCGTCCGGGCTCAGACCGGTCACGCCGCGGCGGCGCGCAAACCACTCAGCAATAGCCTCACGCAGGGCGGGGGTGCCGTGGGTGGTCGGGTAGCCGGGAGCGTCAGAGGCAGCCGCCAGTGCCTCGCGAATGTTCTGCGGGGTCGGGTCAACCGGGGTGCCGATGGACAGGTCCACCGGGCCGTCCGGGTGGGCGGCCGCGGTTGCGCGGTAGGGGGCGAGCGCCTCCCAGGGGTATTCGGGCAGGTTCAGGCCGTAAGTCATTGTGTCACCTGGTTGCTTGGGAATAGTTTTCGTCATTTTAGTCTAGCGTCCGTGCGCTGGCGTGCCTACAGCAAGAGCCTCCATTCCAGCGCCTAGACGGTGCGTGGGCACCGGGTGCTGTGATGGAGGCTCTTGGCACCCGTTAGCGGGTGCGGTCAGTCTATGCGGTTATACCGTAATTACTCGCCGCAGGGATTACTCGCCACGAGGGGGCAACGCCGCGATGAAGGGCACGTCCTTGCCGGTGGGGCCGAGCTTTGCTGCGCCGCCGGGGGAACCCAGGTCGTCGAAGAAGTCTGCGTTGGCGCTGACGTATTCGCTCCACTCTTCGGGGACGTCGTCTTCGTAGTAGATTGCTTCTACGGGGCAGACGGGCTCGCAGGCGCCGCAGTCCACGCACTCATCCGGGTGGATGTACAGGGTGCGTTCGCCTTCGTAGATGCAGTCGACGGGGCATTCTTCAACGCATGCGCGGTCTTTGACATCCACGCAGGGAAGCGCGATTACGTAGGTCATTGGTGTGCCTTTCTAGAAGCTGTTCGCCCCGTGCCCGCCGGTCTGCGGGTCGTCTGCTGCAGGGCAAAATCTACAGAGTAAACCGCCGAGTAGGTGGTACCCGGCGGGGAAGTCTGTGTATAGTCTATCGCGCGCTGACTGTTTAACAGTATTTTCGTGGTGTATCAGACAGTGGGTCATTGGGTTTGTGGGGGTATTTTTTAGGCTAGGCTGACCTGGTATTTATTTGCATTACGACTAGTCGGCTGGCTTTTAAAAATAGATTAAGCCAAAAATGAAATCTTCGTCACATGAATTTTTTGATGAGGTCGCCGCTATTTCAACCCCGCTAAATTCACCGAATAACGCATAAATTTTCTTCCCTATTTTCCGCTATCCGGGCCTCTGTCCGGCGGGTGCAGAAGACAGCAACTGTGCCGCGCCCAAAACAGCAGGAGGGGCGCCCCGGCAGACCGGAACGCCCCTCCCCCACGTTATGACATAGTAATAGCCTTCAGGCTACTTCTTAGCGCGCGCACGCTGATGCGCCGCACGCGGCGAGAAATACTGCGCGTCCTTCACGCGAGCGCGCGTGTACACGAGCATGCCCAGCATCGCCGCAACCGGGGCACCAAACCACCACAGGGCACCGTAGAAGCCAATCGCCGAATGACCCGGGTTCACCAAAACAAACGGCGAATCGGGGCGACCGTATCCGAGCACGTACACGGTCACGAACACGGCAACAGCCACAACCGCCGCCGCGTAGCCGCGGCGCAGCGACAGGGCGCACCACAGGGCGGTAAAGAAAACCGTCAGGTACGCCACCAGCAAGCCGAGGGGCAGGGCGGTATCACCCGCATAAACGACCCAAGCGTGGTAAATCGACCCGGCAATACCGGCAAAAATACCCAGAATCGAGCCGGTCAGAACGCCCGCCACCAGACCAGCCTCCTGCGGCTTCGGGTGCACGGTCGCCGTCGGGTCACCGTCGAGCACACGGAAAGTCTCTACGGAAGAAATCTTCTGCGGCACCTTATTCGAGTACTCAAAAGTCTTCTCGTCCACCACCGTAATCTGGGTGCGGTGCGCCTCCATTGCCTTGCGCTTGGCGGTGCCGTCACCGTAAATAGCAGCCTGCAGGCGCTGATCAGCCGCGTCGAACTCACCCTCAATACCCCAGGTAAGAATCGGGCGGTCCTCGTCATCTTCAAGAATCTGCAGGGCACGGTGCACAATCTCGTACACGCGCACGTGGTCGGGGTGGCCGTAGCCGCCGTCCGAATCGTAGGTGACCAGAACATCCGGGGTGAGGGCGCGGATAGCGGCAACCAGCGCCTGAGCCTGCGGTTCCAGCGGCTGCGCGGTCAACGAGTCCTCCGCCGCCACCGGGTTGGCGACGGGCTTACCCTCCGGGCCCCACGCCATGCCGGAGTCACGGTACAGGGGCAGCGCGCCCTCAGCGACGGCGGGTTCCTGACCCAGGAAGAATTGCTTCTTCACGCCGAGTGCCTTAATAGCGCCGGCAAGCTCACCGGTGCGATACTCACCCAGCGCCTCACCATTATCACGGCAGCCGGGCTTACCGACCTCCAGGTGGTGTAGCTCCTCGGGGATGACCTCACCTAGTTCACCGCGGGTAGCGGTCAGCAGGTACACCTCCGCGCCCTTCTGCGCATAGTACGCCATGGTTGCGCCGGTCGAGGAGGTTTCGTCGTCCGGGTGTGCATGCACAAACAGGATGCGTGCCTTCTTCGCATCGTAGTTATTCGGCAGCAGGTCACGGCGCGATCCGGGGGCGATGCGCTCACCCTGCGTGGGATAGCTAGGGGTCGCAGAATCAGGCTGAGTGTTCTCGGTTTCAGACACAGGCTTTCCCTCTCATACGCAGGGTTGGGTTTCTTAGACGGTCAAAGCGCGCCGGCAATTTACATCGTTGAGTAGCAGACGTTGAGTAGCTGACGGGTGCCACCACCGTGCAGGCGCATTATTTTATCTTACACACTCGCATGCACAGCGCGGGGTGTTCGGGCTTTTCGGAGGCGGTTTTAGGCAGCGCGCAGAAGCACAATTCCGCCCCCATACCTCTCCCCCGCCGATATTTTCCGAAGGCGTTCGAGGGTTAAACAGAACCGCCGCCACCTTCCATACAGAAGGTAGCGGCGGCTCTATGCGACAGTTACAACCACTAGGAAGTAACTTCGGCAGTATTAGTCGTTCGCACGGGCGCGGCGGCGGAACTCGCGGACACGCTCGTTGGAATCCAGGATAACCTTGCGGATACGAATCGCCTCGGGGGTCACCTCAACGCACTCGTCTTCACGAGCGAACTCCAGGCACTCTTCCAGGGTCAGCTTCTTCGGCGGGGTCAGGTTTTCGAAGTTGTCCGCGGTCGAAGAACGCATGTTGGTCAGCTTCTTTTCCTTGGTGATGTTAACTTCCATGTCGTCTGCACGGGAGTTCATACCAACGATCATGCCCTCGTACACCTCGGAGGTGGGCTCCACGAAGAAGGTGCCACGCTCCTGCAGGTTGATCATCGCGTAGGGGGTCACCACGCCGGCACGGTCAGCAATCAGCGAACCGTTGGTGCGGTACTCAATGTCGCCAGCCCACGGCTCGTGCTCAATCGAGTAGGAGGAAGAAATACCGGCACCGCGGGTCTCAGTCAGGAACTGGGTACGGAAACCAATCAGACCACGTGCGGGAACAGCGAACTCCATACGGACCCAACCGGTACCGTGGTTCGCCATGTTCTCCATGCGGCCCTTACGTGCAGCCATCAGCTGGGTGACAGCGCCCAGGTACTCCTCGGGCACGTCAATGATCATGTGCTCCATGGGCTCGTAGACCTTGCCGTCGATGGTCTTGGTAACCACCTGGGGCTTACCCACGGTCAGCTCGAAGCCTTCGCGGCGCATCTGCTCCACGAGGATAGCCAGGGCGAGCTCGCCACGACCCTGAACTTCCCACGCGTCCGGACGCTGGGTGGGCAGAACCTTGATGGACACGTTACCAATCAGCTCGCGGTCCAGGCGGTCCTTCACCTGACGTGCGGTGACCTTTGCGCCCTTGACTCGGCCAGCCAGCGGGGAGGTGTTAATACCGATGGTCATGGAGATCGCGGGATCGTCCACCTTAATCAGCGGCAGGGGCTTGGGGTTCTCAGCGTCGGTGAGGGTTTCACCAATGGTGATGTCCTCGATACCAGCCACTGCGACAATCTCGCCGGGACCAGCGGACTCTGCGGGAACGCGCTCGAGAGCCTTAGTCGCCAGCAGCTCGGAGATGCGGACGTTCTTGATTTCACCGTCGTGACGTGCCCACGCAACGGTCTGACCCTTCTTCAGGGTGCCGTTGAAGATACGGACCAGTGCCAGACGACCCAGGAACGGGGAGGAGTCCAGGTTGGTCACGTGTGCCTGCAGAACCTCGTTGGGATCGTAGGTGGGGGCGGGCACGTGCTCGATGATGGTCTTGAACAGCGGCTCAAGGTCGTCGTTGTCGGGCAGCTGGCCGTCTGCGGGCTGGTTCAGGGATGCAGCGCCAGCCTTACCGGATGCGTACACCACCGGAACGTTCAGCACAGCGTCCAGGTCCAGGTCAGGAACCTCGTCCGCCAGGTCAGATGCCAGGCCGAGCAGCAGGTCCATGGACTCGCCAACGACCTCGTCGATACGGGAGTCGGGACGGTCCACCTTGTTCACCACGAGGATCACGGGCAGCTTAGCAGCCAGTGCCTTACGCAGCACGAAGCGGGTCTGGGGCAGCGGACCTTCGGATGCGTCCACGAGCAGCACAACGCCGTCAACCATGGACAGGCCGCGCTCCACCTCGCCACCGAAGTCGGCGTGGCCGGGGGTGTCAATAACGTTAATGGTGATGGTCTCACCGTTGGCGGAAGGGCCGTTGTAGAACACGGTGGTGTTCTTCGCCAGAATGGTGATGCCCTTTTCCTTTTCGAGGTCGCCGGAGTCCATGACTCGGTCTTCAACATCTGCGTGGGCAGAGAAGGCGTGGGTCTGCTGCAGCATCGCGTCGACGATGGTGGTCTTGCCGTGGTCAACGTGTGCCACGATAGCCACATTGCGAAGGTCGGGGCGCGAAGCGGTGTTTTCAGACATGCGTTAAGTTTCTCGCTTAAATCTAGGGGATAGTCTTGCCAACGGGTGCGCTCTAGACAGCGCAGGGGGTCACAGGGCAGTACCCACAGATAGGTATCTGGTGGTCGTTGCCGGTTTGGGTGTTTGCCGATGGACCCGCTCTGCGATGAGAACGTTTCCGGGCACGCCAAAACGGACCCCCCTCCGTTGGGCTTAGCTACCAGTGTATCACTAGGGCTTTTCTGCGAGCCACTCATCAATCATGCGGCGAGCGACGGCGTTCGTGCCGGGCAGCTCCAGCTTGGCGGGGTCATCCTCGTCACTGTTGCCACGTTCCTCCGAAATAGCAATCGCCTCACGCAGCTCAGCGGCGGTGAACCAGCGTGCGGCACGAATCTCACCGTCGTGGTGGATGATGGTTTCGTTCTCATCCACGCGCACCCGGTAGCAAATCATGAGCGAACGCGGGAAAGGCCACACATCGCTCATACGGTACTCGGTGCTGAGGGCGTGCAGGCCGGTTTCTTCGTAGACTTCGCGGGCGATTGCCTCTTCGAGGTTTTCGCCGGGGTCAACGAATCCGGCGATGAGCGCAAAACGGTTGGGGTGCCACTGGCGGTTGTTTGCCAGCAGTACGCGCTCGCCGTCACGGCTGGTCACCAGCGCCATGACGGCGGGTTCGATACGGGGGAACACCATTTCGCCCGAGGCGGTGCGGCGGATTCCCTTGGAGCCGAGGGGCGCCTCTTCGCCGCTGTAGGCGGAGTAGCTCATGTCGATGAGGTAGTCGCGGCGTGCAAGGGCGGTTGCGTAGTGGGCGCGGCCTTCCGGGTCCTCGTGGACCGGGTAGTACCAGAAGCCACTGCTGGAGGCGCGCACCCGAGGATTATTCAGGTCAGCGGCGATCTGCGCGAGGGTTTCATCCTCACAGTAGAGCACGTGCACCTCCGCACCACTATTCTTCTGGGCGTCAGCACCGTAGGCGGCGGGGCGGATTATGCTGCGCGCCAGGATAGCTTCCTCAGGCAGCGGCTCGGCAGCATCGTTACCGGTCAGGTAGTGCACGGTTCCGTCAGCGTTGAGAAGGGTTTCCCCTTCGCGAGAAAGGAGCAGGTAGCGCGGTGTATGAGTATCAGCGGGAGTGTGTTCAGATGAAGAAGTCATAGGTTTTACTCTACTCCGCTCACCTCCATTCCGTTCAAACAGCCCGCGCGCGTGGCAACCGTTTGCCTGGCAAAACCAAAAGCCGACTCCCCTCCCAACTAAACTACCCTCGTTACCCAACAGTCCACGAGGTGTAGAAAAGCCGACAAAGCACAGCAAAGCCCCCTCCCGCACGCAACGGAAGGGGGCACTGCACTCTTCACAATCTTATCAGGTGCGTTACTTTGCGGTGGTTCCCTTCGGGTCCCAACCAGCGGCAAGGGCACGCTCGTAGATAATATCGGTCAGGGTTGCCTCATAGACATTCGTCAGGTGGTTCGAGTCAGCGTACATGTAGACGTTGCCCTGAATCACGGAGCACTTGCCGTCGGGGCAGTACACATCCTTCAGATCGATCTGGTAGGCGCCACGATCAGCGTACTTGGCGAAAATCGGGGCGGCAGGATCATCACCGTACTTTGCTTCCACCGGTTCAGAGCAGTCATCGATATTCTTCGCTTTCATAGCACACATGTACATGTCAGAGGCGAAACGCGGGTTATCGCGAATACCAATAACCTGAATACCTGCGTCGGTTAGCTTGCGCAAAGTCTCGTCTAGACCGGGGTCTACGGTTTCGCCCTCAGCGGTTGCTGCTGTGGTGGTCGAAATAATAAATACAGTAGAGGGCTTGGCCGCCAGAATTTCAGCGGTCGCATTCTCACTGAACGGGATGCAACGCTTCATGAACCCATTCACCGTATTCGCAGGCTGGGTGAAAGGATAGGGGCAGCCGGTTAGCAACAGGTTCAGCTGATTAGCACCCACCTGCTTAGAAATGCCTTTCAGAGCTTCTGTCTTCTGCAGGGCATGAGAGCTGCCCACCACGGCGAAGAGAGGCGCATCATCGGAAGCGTTCTTCGTATAGCCGCAGCTAATGTCCAATTGTTCATTAATCAGAACATAAGAGCCCTTACAGCCGGTATCCCAGGGGACGAATAGACTAGCAATAGTAGCGTTCTTCGGAATGGGATTAGCCTCAACGAGTTCCTTATCGGGTGAGAGCGCACGCGCACCGGGGTAGGTGTCGACATCATTCTGGACGCTAGCCATCGCATTGCTGATGACCTGCGCGTCACGCTGCTCAGCCAGTGCGCGGGTACCGAGCACGGTCGGTGCGACCAGGGCAAGAATTGCTGCGACGAACGCAATATTGCCAGCCCACGCTGCGTAGGAGGTCACGGGGCGCTTGAACTTCAGCTTGGAGGCGAGTGCCGGTAGGAAGTTATCGGATGCCGAGCGCAGGGGCTTCTCCACGAAGCGGTTCAGAACCCACGCCAGGCCAATCGATGCAGCAATCAGTACGGTGCCTTCGAGGAAGGAGACGCGCGGCTTACCCACGGCGGCGCTGTACAGCACGAGCATGGGCCAGTGCACCAGGTACAGGGCGTAGGAAATGTTGCCCAGGTTCAGCAGCGGCTTGGACACCAGCAGGCGGTCAATTGCGAACTTGTGGTCGGTGCGGCCGGCAATAATGACCAGCGCGCCGGAGAGAATCGGCCACAGCGCCAGGAAGCCGGGGAATGCCTTCTCCACGGGCAGCACGGCACCGCAGGTAATCAGACCGATGATACCGATCCAGCCCATGGCCACGCGGGTGCCCATGTGCGCGGGCTTCCACTTGAGGGTCATGATGGCGAGCAGGGTACCGACCGCGAACTCCCAGAGGCGGGTGCGGGTGTCAAAGTAGGCGTATGCCGCGAAGTTCTTGGTCTCCCAGACGGAGAACGCGAAGGATGCGCAGAAGACTAGGCCGAAGACCAGCACGGCAGCGGGTACCGGCTTGATACGAGTCTTCTTCACCAGCAGAGCGGCGATTGCGAAGAGCACCGGCCACAGCAGGAAGATCTGACCCTGAATGGACAGGGACCAGAAGTGCAGGAAGGGCGACTTGCCGCCGGTGTTAGAGGCAAAGTAATTCACCGAGTTATTCGCCAGGTTCCAGTTCTGCCAGTAGAACAGGGACGCCTGCGCGTCCACGGCACGTGCGCTCCAGATGGTCGGCGAGAGCACCAGGAAGCTACCGGCGAGGGTCAGCAGAATCACGACCGACGCTGCGGGCAGCAGACGGGTGAACACGTGGGTCCAGTAGTTCAGGAGCTTGAGGGGCTTACCCTCATTGATTTTCCGCATGAAGGAAAGCGAAAGCAGGAATGCGGAAATGAAGAGAAAGACATCCACTCCGCCGGACACCTTACCCACCCACACATGGTAGATCACGACAAGCAGTACTGCGAACGCACGAAGACCCTGGATTTCAGGGCGGAAGCCGCGACTTTCCAGGAAAGATTCGTAGGGAGGATTCTGGTCGGTTTTGGACACACGAATCCCCTTGAAAAGATTAAATGCCATGTTTGGTTGTCCTGAGTGTTAAAGGCTTAGCCTCTACCCCAAAAGTCGTACCGGGTAGAACGCTGTATATGAGCATCTAGTGGATATTTCTTGGGGTGTTTCATGACCCCAGATACTTTGAGCCCTGGTCTAAGATTCTTTGAACTATATAGTCTAATGTTCTTTAAAGTGAAACTTCAAAGATTGTGGGCTTTCTCCCAGTCCCTCTGCGGCTCATTCCCTCTGCCGGTGGATACACACCCGACAAGGCATGTCACCATCTTCGATTTCTTCGAATTGCTCACTTCTTTTCTGTGCCGCTCACAGCAGTGCCAGGTTTCGATTTTTTCGCCGTATCGTTCCATATCACCTTCGAAAGAGGTGACAGAGACCCCCGAAAATAAGAGAATGGAAACATGACTACTTCTATTGACCCCACGACCACCTCCGCGTGGTCTGCTCTGTCCGCTCACCACAAGTCCCTCACTCCGAACCTGCGCGAATGGTTTGCCGCTGACCCGGAACGTGCGCAGAAGCTCAGCTTCACCGCCGACGAACTGCACGTCGACCTGTCCAAGAACCTGATTACCTCCGAAACCGTTGAGCTGCTGGTCAAGCTCGCTGAAGAGGTCAAGCTGGAGCAGGCTCGCGAGGCGATGTTCTCCGGCGAGCACATTAACGTCACCGAGGACCGCGCAGTACTGCACACCGCGCTGCGCCGCCCCGAGGGTTACACCCCGGCACTGACCGTTGACGGTCAGGACGTAGACGCAGACGTTCACGCCGTGCTGAAGAAGATCTACGCATTCGCTGAGCGCGTGCGCAACGGCGAGTGGACCGGCATCACCGGCAAGCGCATCGAGACCGTTGTGAACATCGGTATCGGCGGCTCCGACCTGGGCCCGGTCATGGTGTACGAGGCTCTCAAGCCCTACGCTGATGCAGGCATCACCGCACGCTTCATCTCCAACATTGACCCGACCGACGTGGCTGAGAAGGTCTCCGGCCTGGACCCCGAGACCACCCTGTTCATCGTCGCCTCCAAGACTTTCGGCACCCTCGAAACCCTCACCAACGCGCGCGTGGCCCGCGAGTGGCTGCTGTCCGCACTGGCTGAGGCTGGCGCTCTGGAAGGTAAGGAAGCATCCGAGGCTGTGGCTAAGCACTTCGTGGCTGTCTCCACCGCACTGGATAAGGTTGCAGCATTCGGCATTGACCCCGAGAACGCTTTCGGCTTCTGGGATTGGGTTGGCGGCCGCTACTCTGTAGACTCCGCGATCGGTACCTCCTTGGCTATCGTTTTCGGTCCGAAGGTTTTCGCTGAATTCCTCGCCGGCTTCCACGCGATGGATGAGCACTTCCGCACCGCTCCCCTGGCTCAGAACGTACCCGTTCTGATGGGTCTGCTGAACATCTGGAACGTGAACTTCCTCGGTGCTGAGACCCACGCGGTTCTGCCCTACGACCAGTACCTGCACCGCTTCCCCGCATACCTGCAGCAGCTGACCATGGAGTCCAACGGCAAGTCCGTTCGCGCGGACGGCTCCTTCGTCAACTACGCAACCGGTGAAGTGTTCTGGGGCGAGCCCGGCACCAACGGCCAGCACGCTTTCTACCAGCTGATTCACCAGGGTACCCGCCTGATTCCCGCGGACTTCCTGGCATTCGCTAACCCGGTCCACCCGACCAAGGACGGCGAGCAGGACGTTCACGAGCTGTTCCTGGCTAACTTCTTCGCACAGTCCCAGGCTCTTGCTTTCGGCAAGACCGAGGAAGAGGTTCGTGCAGAGGGCACCGCAGAGCACGTGGTCAACGCACGTATCTTCAGCGGTAACCGCCCCTCCACCTCCATCATGGCGCCGCGCCTGACCCCGCGCGTTCTGGGCTCCCTGATTGCCCTGTACGAGCACATCACCTTCGTTCAGGGTGTTGTTTGGGGTATTGACTCCTTCGACCAGTGGGGTGTTGAGCTCGGTAAGAAGCTGGCGCTGGACCTGGTTCCCGCTATTGAGGGTGACCGCGAGGTTCTGGCTCGTCAGGATTCTTCGACCGCTTCGCTGATTGATTACTACCTGAAGAACCGCACCAAGTAGTAGCTCAAACATAGCCCCGAGGGTTTTATGGCCCGCGGGTATAGGATGCACAAACCGCCGGATAGGCTCCCAGCTAGGGAGGCTATCCGGCGGTTTTGTTATACGGGTTTTAGCTCTATACCGTGCTGCTAGTTCACGGCGGGCAGGGTGTCGGAGGCAACCTCAGCGATAATGCGCACCACGGTGGATTCGGGCAGCTGCGGGATGCCCTGCTCGTCACGCACCACGCCACCGGCGTCACGGTGGGCGGTCATGCCGGTGTCTTCGGTGGCCTCTTCGCCGTCGGCGCAGGTTGCGGGCACGTGCACGAATCCGGCGGGGATGCTCAGGCCCAGTTCACGGCTGATGCGCTGGCCCTCGTAGAACACGTGGTTGCACACGTAGGTTCCGGCGGTGTACGAGATCTCGACCGGCTCCCCCGCCGCACGCAGACGCTCAAAGCTGGCGCGCACCGGCAGGGAGGAGAAGTACGCCTCCTGACCGCCCGGAGCGATCGGCTCATCGCAGCGCTGGTCGCCGTCGTTATCTTCAATACCGGCGGAGTCCAGGTTGATAGCGACCTGTTCGAGGCTGACCACGTCGCGGCCGACCGCCACGCCCAGGCTGATGAGCGCATCGGGCTGCACATCCTGCAGGGCAGTGCGCAGGGCGGTGCTGGAACCGTCGTAGCTGACGGGCAGCTCGCGGGTGATGACGTTCAAATCCGGGCGCATCCGGGTCAGCAGACGCTGAGCGCCTTCGGCGAGCGCTACGGTGGGGTTCACGGGCACGCCGGGGAACGGGCCGAAGAAGGTCAGCAGCAGGGTGCGTGCCTGGTTGGGGGTGGTTGCCATAGTCAATCTCGTTTCCTGCGTTGGTTTTATGCAGTGTTGGCTTTATTCAGCAGTGTTCTTTGCAGCAGCGTTCTTTTCGGAGGCGCGGCGTTCCAGATCCTTGGCGAGCACCTCCAGCAGCTCTTCGGGGGTGGTGGCGATGATGAGCTCGTCCAGGTAGCGTTCGTTAAGCAGGCCGGTGGACGCCATGTAGTGCATCGCGTCGATGAGCTTGTCCCAGTAGCCGTTGACGTTCAGCAGCGCGACCGGCTTGGAGTGAATATCGAGGAACTGCCAGCTGAAAACTTCAAAGAACTCTTCGAGGGTGCCGGGGCCGCCGGGCATGGCGACGAACGCGTCAGCCTTCTCAATCATGGCGATTTTGCGCTGGTGCATAGTGTCCACAATGTCGAGGGTGGTCTGGCCGGGGTACACGCCCTCCAGGCCGACCAGCTTGTGGGTGACCACGCCGTAGACCACGCCGCCGGCGTCCAGGGTTGCGCCCGCGACGGTGCCCATGAGGCCGGTGCGGCCACCTCCGTACACCACGCCAATATTGTTCTGGGCGCAGAGGGTGCCGAGCTCCTGGGCGCGGGTGGTGAAGAGCGGGTCGTTGCCGGAGCGTGCCCCGCAGTAGACGGCGAGGTTGTAGTCAGTCTTCTTCATGGTTCTCCTTGGGGTGTATGGGGGGGGTTCCGGGGTGGAGCGCCTCTATGCGTTCTACCCGCGATAAATGTTGCTGTGTTGAGGGTACCGGATGCACCTGTGTACCTCATGTGTGCCGCTCGCCGGTTCAGGGGCGCGTTGGGCGCGGTGGTTACGGTAGCGGGGTGCGTGCCAGCAGCGGGAAGATCTGCTCGGTATTCAGCGGTGCCTGCGATGCAGAATCGAAGGGGCTACTCATGGCGGGGTTGACCCAGCGCAGCTCAGCGATTTCGGCCTGCGGCACCAGCGAAGCCAGCTGCTCGTGTTGTTCGTCGGTGGGTGCGTATTCGTAGGTTTCGGCGCGTACCGTAAAGCCTGCCTCGTTCAGTGCCGCCGCTTCCAGGAGTCCGAGGTGGTGCATCCGGGCGGGGTCGGGGGTGAGCCCGATTTCTTCGTTCACTTCGCGGCAGGCGGTCTGTAGCGGGGTCTCCCCCGGTTCGGGTTTGCCGCCGGGCATCATGAACCCGTCGCTGCCCTGCTTGCGCACGGTGAGTACGAGTCCGTCCCGGTTGCGGATTGCTACAGCGCACACGTTCACGACGCGGTGCGCGCTGTCGATGGCGCTGTGCTCAGTAGCGCTGGGTTCAGCGGGCGGGGCGGGCGGGGTTGCTTCTACTCGGTTCTGCGGGTTCTTCTGCGTGGGCATCTTTCTACCCTAGCATTTCCGTATCCTCCACCCGGCGCAGTGCGTATTTGTCTTATTATTCCGCCCTATTGTGCGCCCTGTAGGCGTTGGTTTTACGTAATATTTCGGCGAGTTATGTTATGTCCGGTTCATGTGTTTAGGCGCGTGTTACGGTGTAATTAACCGCGATGTCGCGGTACCGTATACGCACTCGACTTGGCGCGATACAGGAAGAGTGCGGATCACTCAATCACCCATGTAGAAGGAACTTCATGATGGCTAACTCTTCTCGTGCCCGCCGCTACGGTAGCGCCGGCGCTTCTGTTCTTCTTGCCGCATCCTTGAGCCTGGGCGCTCTGCCTTCTGTTGCAGCGGCTAATACCCCGAATCCGGATAACCCGCCGGTTATTACGGTCTACAACTACAAGGTTGAGACCAATACCCGTCAGCTGAAGACTGCCCTGCGTCTGAACAAGATTACGTTCAAGGCGTCGAAACTGCCCGCGAAAACTACCGCTTTTGCCCCGGCATTGCACGAGGCAAACCATAGGGGTTTCCCGTTTCTGAACCCGATTCAGACGGTGCGCGTTGAGGGCCCATTCAAGGATGGCACGGCGACTGCGACCCATTACGTTCCCGGTAGCCTGATTGACCCGGCGAAGAACTACAGCTTCGTCGCTAATATCATCGTTGATGGTTACGGTGGCGGTCAGGTTCTGCGCATGGACGTTGTGAAGGATAGCGCCGCACCGGTTCTGCACGTGGATTCGCCGCGTCTGAACACCAAGGGTGAGACTGTGTTGAAGGTGCGCGGTACCGGCTACACCGGTGAGGCGACCCCGCACGGTGTGCGCGTGGTGGTGTCTGATACGAATGTGTGGGTTCCCGGCCGTTTTCCTCAGCAGGGTATGCGTTTCGTGGCTGAGGTGACCGTACCTGCTTCGCAGATTCACAACGGTGCTTTTGAGACGGAGGTGAAGGTCCCGGCGGATGTTGCGGCGACGCTGAATACCTCTCACAAGTACATTGCGGGCACCATGGCTGCCGGAGTTGAGGGTGCTGAGTACGGTTCGTTTGATGCTCAGAAGCCTCTTGAGCTTTTCGCGCAGGAGCCCGTGGTTTCTGCGGTTCCGACCTATGCTCCGACGGTGGCTCCTCTGCCTGAGGCAACTATCGGTGTGAACCCGACCGACGCAC
>NZ_KV795078.1:0-654 GCF_001808945.1 Rothia sp. HMSC071B01
GCCCCCCCCGTAACGCGGCTAAACCCCCCACTGCAGCCCCCCCGCTTCCTGCCCTGCGACCACCCACCCCTTACCATCCCCAACAATCACCGCCCGCGCTCGCCTTACCCCGCCGGTAAGCAAACACCACCCGCCCCTTCCTCCTCACCTCTTCACCCCCCTTCTCCCTTACCCCCGGGTAGACCACCACCCAGCAGCAGGGGAGTGCCACCGCCTAGCGCGGCCAAGACGTCCCCCCGCTGCTCCACCTCTTTCTCCGCGCTCGCCGTCTTACCCCGGGGTAAGAGAAAACCCAGCGAACGCACCCACACCCTGCAACCGCCCCGCTACCCTGCTGCCACCTTGGTGCTCACCAAACCTCGTATCGCGGCTAAACCCCCCCCACCCTCTTATTCACCACCCCGCGAGCGCTCGCCGCTCCTTCCTTCTCCCTTGCCCCGCCGGTAAACCACCACCATCCAGCAGCGGGGGAACACTCGCCAGTACCCGTAACGCGGCTAAACCCCCCGCTGCATCCTCCGTTTCCTGGCCTGCGACCACCCAACGACACACCAACCACACCACCGCTGCGCTCGCCTTACCCCCCCCCGGGGTAAACCAAGAAACCGCCGCGCCCCGCTAACTCTCCAACTTTCCGACTTCCCAACAAATCGA
>NZ_KV795079.1:0-1119 GCF_001808945.1 Rothia sp. HMSC071B01
CACCTACTGCACCACCGCATCCTGCCCCCGCTGCGCTCGCCGCGTCCTTCTTCTCTTACCCCCGGGTAGACCAAACCCAGCGAGTGCACCACCCAGCACACACCACCAGCAGCAGGGGAGCCCCCGCCGTAACGCGGCCAAGGCGTCCCACCCCCTCGCCATCCTTTTCTCTTACCCCGCCGGTAAACCAATGCCCGCCCGCCCCGCGCTCGCTCACCTATACCCTGCAGCTCTCCTTCTTCGCCCCGCGCTCGCCTTACCCGGGGGTAAACCAAAAACTCACCCCCGGCGCTCGCCTCCTAAACTCACCCCGCCCCCTTTCCATCCCCTCGCACCCCACCCAGTACTGGAGACCACCGCGTAACGCGGCTAAACCCCCCACTCCTGCAACACCGCTTCCTGCCCTGCGACCACCCAGCACCAACCCGCAACACCAACCACCGCTCGCGCTCGCCGCGTTCTCTTACCCCGCCGAGCCCCTGCCGTGCCCCCTCCGCCCTGTCCCGCCAACTTTCCAACTTCCCGACAAGTCGAAAAGTTGGCAAGTAGGCACACACCACCAACCACCAAGGACGGCGGAGCCCCCGCGTATCGTGGTGAGTTCATCACACCCCCTCCCGCCGCCCGCTCGTCTTACCCCGGGGTAAACCTAACGCGGCCAAACGTCCCACCACCCTGCATCCGCCACCGGCAGCAGGGGAGCCCCCGCCTTATCGTTCCGGTTCATCACACCCCGCGAGCGCTCATCCCCACCCCGTGTTTCCTGTCCTGCGACCACCCATCGCGCACACCAACCACACCACCGCTGCGCTCGCCGCCTTCACCCTCCAGCTCGCCCGCTGCCGTAACGTGGTCAGTTCATCCCACCACCCACCAGCTGCCGGCTGCAGGGGGAGCACCCCCCCGACGCGCTCGCACCCTGCCCGCACCATCAATCCGTGCCGACTGCCTCCCGCCTGCGCTCGCCACCCATTCCTTTCTCTTACCCCGCCGGTAAACCAAAAAAATGCGCCCGCTCTCTTACCCCGCCGGTAAACCAAAAAAATGCACCCGCTCTTCACCCACCACCCAGCAGCAGCAGGGGAGCCCCCCCCGTAACGCGGCTAAACCCCCCACTGC
>NZ_KV795080.1:0-448 GCF_001808945.1 Rothia sp. HMSC071B01
CAGGCGCAGGTGTGGTGGTTTACCCCGGGGTAAGTCGGCGAGCGCGAGCGGTGGGTGGTGTAGATGGTATGCGGGGTGGCGAGCGCGGGGATCAGGTGGCGGGTGCAGGGGTGCGGTTTGGGGGTTTACCCCGGGGTAAGAGAAGGGAACGGGTCTGGGACGTTTAGCCGCGATACGGGGTGGTGCTGTGTGCTGCTGGTGGTGGGTGCAGGATGCAGGGTGCGGCGCGGTTTACCCGGGGGTAAGGCGGCGGGAGGGGGTGTGATGAACTGACCACGATACGCGGGGGCTCCCCCGTCCTTGGTGGGTGGTGGTGTGTGCCAACTTTCCGACTTTCCGACTTTCCGACTTGTTGGAAAGTTGGCGAGTTGGCGGGGTGCGAGCGGGCGGGGGTGGGATGAGGTGTGAACGATACGGGCGGGGGCTCCAGTGCTGGTGGGACGTTTAG
>NZ_KV795081.1:0-102483 GCF_001808945.1 Rothia sp. HMSC071B01
TTTTATGGGTGCTAAAAAATCTTTAAAAAACTTCTAGAAACCTCAAAAATCTGCGAATTCCCCTCTCTGGACCCCCAAAACAGGGTCGAAAGGCGCCCAAAGCCCTCGCCAACAAAGACAAACCAAGAAACCCCAGAGCCAGAGGGTAGCAGAACGATACAAGAAGAGCCCCTCCTGACGGAGGGGCTCTCTAACAGACTCTGTATATAGAGATATATAGGTGGAATAGAAAAGGAGGGGCACTCCCCCACCGAACATTCAGTACCGAACACTCAGCACTAAACACTCAGCAGAGAAGAACCCCTCCCCTCTATATGTATAGAGAAAGTCAGAAAAGACTAAACAAGCTCTACAGCGCCCTGGTTCTTCTTGCCACGGCGAACCATCGCAAAACGACCGTGCAGCAGATCATCCTTAGAAATAGCTGCGTCCTCGCCCTGAACCTTCACGCCGTTCACCGAAGCGCCACCCTCCTTCAGAATGCGACGAGCTTCAGAGTTAGACTTCGCAAAGCCCAGCTCAGTCAGAACAGAAATCATGTCCAGACGGTCCTCAGACAGCTTCGCCGAAGGAAGCTCAGCAATCACAGACTCCAGGGTAGCCTCATCCAGAGCAGCGAAATCGCCCTTACCGAACAGAGCCTCCGAAGCAGCCACAGCCTGATCGGTAGCCTCGGTGCCGTGCACCAGCGAAGTCACCAGGTACGCCAGAGTCTTCTGAGCCTCACGCTTGAACGGCTCCTTCTCAACCTTCTCGGCAAACTCGGCAATCTCTGCGCGGGTCAGGAAGGTGAACACCTTCAGGCGATCCACCACATCCGCATCCGCGGTGTTCAGCCAGAACTGGTAGAACGCGTACGGCGAGCACATCTGCGGGTTCAGCCAAATAGCGTTACCCTCGCTCTTACCGAACTTGGTGCCGTCAGAGTTAGTAATCAGCGGGGTACCAATAGCGTGAACGCTCTTACCCTCGACCTTACGGATCAGCTCGGTACCGCTGGTCAGGTTGCCCCACTGATCAGAACCACCGGTCTGCAGAGTGCAGCCGAAACGACGGTTCAGCTCCAGGAAGTCCAGGCCCTGCAGAATCTGGTACGAGAACTCGGTGTACGAAATGCCCTCGTCGGAGTTCAGGCGCTTCGCCACAATCTCCTTCTTCACCATGGTGCCCACGCGGAAATGCTTACCAACATCGCGCAGCAGCTGCAGAGCAGACATCTGACCGCTCCAGTCCAGGTTATTCACCATACGGGCAGCGTTCTCACCCTCGAACGACAGGAAACGCTCAATCTGAGCGCGCAGAGACTTAACCCACTCAGCAACAACCTCAGGAGAGTTCAGCACACGCTCAGAAGTCTGACGCGGATCACCAATCAAACCGGTGAAACCACCCACCAGACCCAGCGGCTTGTGACCGGCAAGCTGCAGACGACGCATCACCAGCAGCTGCACCAGGTGACCCAGGTGCAAAGAAGCCGCAGTCGGATCATAACCCGTATAGAAAGTCAGACTCTCCTCGCTCAGCGCCTTCTCCAGAGCAGCCTCATCAGTGCTCACGTGCACCAGGCCGCGCCACTTCAGTTCCTGCCAAATATTCTCGAAGGTATCGTCATTATGCTGCGCGTTGAGGATCTCGGCAGACATGCTTCTCCCATTCACAAGGTAACAACGCCCGAAGGCGCTCGAACAAAATATGTAACAAGCCTAGCACCGCACCAGCCCAAACGCTCAGAAAAACCCAAGCGAGCGCCCAAACCGCTACGGCACCAGCCCAAAGAAATAACAGAAAGAGGCTACAGAGCTATGAAGGCTACAGGCCCGCGGGCATCCGCGAACCCACCATGTGCAGGCGCTGAGTCGGACGAGTCATCGACACGTACAAGTCACCCACAGCACCATCAGCATCATCGATCAGCTGCTGCGGCTCAACAATCACCACAACATCAAACTCCAGGCCCTTCGCCTCCCACGGAGTCAGAACCAGCACCTGATTCTCCAACGCAGTCTGCGCGGTACCCGTACGATCAGCATGAGCACGAGCCACAGCCTGAGCCGTCTGAACATACAGGCTCGGCGGGCACACCACACCAATCAGAGCGCCACCCGAATGAGCGACCTCCTCGCTGACCACAGACACGGTCTGCTCCACAACAGACTCGGAGGCAACCTCATGCACCAGCGGAGGCCACTGACCCTCACGCACCGCACGAGGCGCAGACACCTCATAACCAGCAGCCTGAGCAACCGACACCGCCGCCTCAGCAATCTGAGCCGGAGTACGGTAATTAATCGTCAGCTCCTCCAGAGTGAAACGCTCACCCACAAACGGCTCCAACGCCTGCGACCAGGAAGAAGCAGCCGCAGCAGAAGAAGCCTGAGCAATATCGCCCACAATCGTGAACGACTTCATCGGGCAACGACGCATCAGCAAACGCCACTGCATGGGCGAGAGCTCCTGAGCCTCATCCACCACAATATGGCCATACGCCCACGTACGATCAGCCGACGCCGCAGCCGCAGCAGTCATACGCTCGCCACGAACCTCATTCATCATCGCAATCTGCTCAGGAGTAATCACGCCATCAGCGCCAATATCCTCCAGCGATTGGTGAACATTCTCCAGAGCCTTCGCCGCATTCTCAAGGTTCGCGCGATGCTCCGCCGCGGCACGAGCCGCAGCAGCCGCACCGGTCACCTTCGAAAAATCGCCCAAAAGCTCAGCAGCCTCATCCAGCAGAGGAACATCAGCCTCTGTGAAAGGGGCATCCGCCGGGCGAACCAGCAACTCACGCTCAGCCTTCGACAACTCACGAGTCGCAGACTCCAGATAGTGCGGCTTCGAGAACAGCGAGCGCAACAGAGTCTCAGGCGACAGCGGCATCCACGCCAGGTTCAAGGCACGGCGCACATCCATCGAGGCACGCACGTCATCCTGCAGATACGGACGCTCCACCACACGACCCGCCGCACGGTTCAGCTGATCATCCAGCTTCGCGGTCAGCTCCTTCAACAGAATCTTCACGAACGTCTCACGAGCCTCATTATGCGGCTTGCCAGTCGAACGAGCACGAGAACGAGCCGAACGAACCATCTCCGGAGTCAGCTCAACATCAGTACCCTCAACATTCAGACGCTGAACCTGAGCCGGCACCTTCTGACGATCCGCCACCGCACGCTTAATAACCTTCACCATGCGCAAATCGCCCTTCAACGCGGCAACCGCACGGTCCTTCTCAGCCACAGCACGCAGACCCGGGTACAGGGTCGCCAACGAAGCCATCACCACGCCGGTCTCACCCAGCGAAGGAAGCACACGCTCGATATACCACATGAACGAATTCGACGGGCCCACCACCAGCACGCCAGCCTTCGACAGGCGCTCACGGTTCGTGTACAGCAGGTACGCCGCACGATGCAGCGCCACAGCAGTCTTACCGGTACCCGGACCACCCTGCACAACACGCACACCCGGCAGCTCCGAGCGGATAATCGCATCCTGCTCAGCCTGAATCGTCGCCACAATATCGCCCATGCGGCCGGTACGCTTCTTATTCAACGCCGCCAACAAAGCACCCTCACCGTGGAGAGTGTTCTCATCCTGCAGCATCTGAGTATCAAAGACCTCATCCTCAATATTTACGACAGTGCGGCCCTCAAGCATCAGGTGACGGCGGCGGCGCACACCCATCGAGTGGAAAGCAGTCGCCTGATAGAACGTACCTGCCTCCGGGGCACGCCAGTCCATCAGCAGACGCTGCTGATTGCTATCAGTAATACCAATACGACCGATATAACGCACCGCATCAGCGCCCTCACGGTCCATATCCAGTCGGCCAAACGTCAGACGAGAATCCACAGCATTCAGCTGCGCCAAACGATCCTCATAGTGAGTAGCAAAAGAGTCACGCTCCGAACGGTTCTGATGACCGCCCACCGCCTGATTCTTACGCACAGCAGCCAGCTTCTCAGCCGTCTCCTCACGGAGCTCATCCAGGCGAGCATACACGCGAGCAACATACTCACGCTCCGCAGCCATCTGCTCAGCAAACAGCTTCTCAGCCGCCGAAGAATCAGCAGACTGCTGGGGTAAAGATTCAGATGACACGTAAGCTCCTTAAACCTATGGTGTCTCAAAGACAGGGTGCGACAGGCACCCAAAAATACGGGTCACTATTTTACAGGACAGGCTCCGAAGGGCAGAAATATTACCCCCGTAGAAAACCCGCACCGGCCCATACAGAAAAGTGCCCCACCGGCTCAACCGGCAGGGCACCCCTCATCACTATCAGCTACACACACCCAACCGGCGGTAAGCCTCAAACTCTATAAAACTACTTTGACGGTAGCGGATACTCAGACACCAAGCTCAGCGTCTCAAGACGGTAACCGTCCAGCGCCTCACGACCGCCCAGACCCTCCAGCTCCAGAAGAGCACCAACGCCGGCAACCTTCAGGTTCGCACGCTCCACCAGCTTCGCGGCAGCCACCAGGGTACCGCCAGTCGCCAGCAGATCATCCAGCAGAAGCACACGAGTACCCGGAGCGAAATCATTACAGTGAATCTCAATCGCCGCGCTACCGTACTCCAGCGCATACTCCTCACGGTACGTCTCACGCGGAAGCTTACCCGCCTTACGAACCGTCATCACGCCAGTGCCGGTAGCGTACGCGAGCGCAGAAGCAAGCAAGAAACCGCGAGCCTCAACACCAGCCACCACATCAAACTGACCCTCAAAACGAGTAGCCAGCTCATCAATGCACGCCTTGAACACCTCAGCATTAGCGAAGAGAGTGGTCACATCGTAAAAGAGGATACCCTCATGCGGGTAATTCGGAATCGTAGCGCAAGCAGCCGGAATCAACTGCTCAATAGGGGTTCGCGAAGCCTCAGAAGCGGGAACGCTCATGCTCTCTCTTTCGTGAAGGGGATAGTCCCGAAAAAACGCCCGGGAACAATAACGCGGTAGAAGCCGCCTACAAAATTCTACCCTCTTCACCCGCGCTTGTCCTCAGATGAGCGACAAGAACCATCTGCCGGGATTAGCCTCTCTGAATCACAACCCGCAAGTCACGCTTAAGAATCTTGCCGGTCGGCCCCAGCGGCATGCTCTCCACCATCACGTAGCGGCGAGGATACTTATACGCCGCCAAACGAGTACGCGCCAACGCATTCAACTCCGCCTGCAGCACGCCCTCATCAGCACCCGGACGCGGCATCACCACGGCGACAATCTCCTCGCCCACGCGCTCATCCGGCACGCCCAACACAGCTACCGACTGCACCTGCTCATGGGTATAGAGAACATCTTCAATCTCACGCGGATACACCGAATAGCCGTTACGCAGAACCATGTCCTTAATACGGTCCACAATAAAAATATTGCCCTGCTCATCAACACGAGCAACGTCGCCGGTCGCAAACCACTCGCCGTCAAAAACCTCAGCAGTAGCCGCAGGATTATTCCAGTAGCCAGCCATCACATTCTCGCCGCGTACCCACAGCTGACCGCTCACACCCGGCGCACACTCGGAACCCTGCGGGCAACGGACCTGCACCTGCACGCCCGGCAGCACACGACCCACCGAACCGAGCACCATGCCAAACTCCGCCTGATTAAACGAAACCACCGGCGAAGTCTCACTCAAACCGTAGCCCTCATACACCGGGCACTCAATCAGCGTTTTCAACGCAGAATGCACCGGCGCAGGCAGCGGCGAACCACCCGAAATACCGAAACGGATGCGACCACGCAGCGAGCGCGCACGCTCAGGCTCAGCCTCCAGCGCCGCCGCCAACGACACATACATGCTCGGGACCGCAGCCAACACCGACACCCCAGTATGCTCCACCAGGTTCAGCGCGCCATCAGGGGTAAAACGTGGCAGCAAAGCCACCGTAGCCGACGCCGCAAACGCCGCGTTCATCGACACCGTCTGACCAAACGCGTGGAACAGCGGAAGACCACCAAAAATGACATCCTCAGCGGTGAATCCAAAAACACTCACACAGCTACGAGCATTCGAGAGGATATTCGCGTGAGTCAGCGTTGCGCCCTTCGGTTTGCCCGTCGTACCCGAAGTGTACAGAATAATCGCCGGGTCGCTCGCCGCCACCGGGACAGGCTCCAGAACAGCATCCGACGAATCAGTAGCCGACAGCGCGCTATCGGCAGGCACGTCAAAAGGAGCCACCGGCGAGCCCTCTCCCCCGGTGAAAATCTCGCAACGAACCGAACCGTTCTTCACCAGCACCGTCGAGGATGCCTCCGACGCCAGACGAGTACCCGCAAACGCAAAAAGCACCTTCGCCCCGCTATCGCGCAGATGATACTCCAGCTCAGCACCCGACAACAGCGGATTCAACGGAACACAAATCGCACCCGCAGCCACAATGCCGTAATACAGTGCAGGCATCAACGCCACATTCGGCATAGACAACGCCACACGGTCACCACGCTCAACACCGAGCGCCGCCAAATGACGCTGAACCTGCGCGGCCGCAGACGCCAACTGCGCGTAGCTCACCACCCGCATATCAGCAGATTCAGAAGCCGGAATCGCCAAAGCTGTCTTAGCCCCCGAACCAGAAGCAGCCTCAGCCAAAAGGTAGGCAATATTGTTCGCTGAATCGTGTATTTCAGACATGATAGAAAACTCTCACCACAGAAAAATCGGTATATCTAGAAAAGGAGAAGACGAGCTAGAAGCCCGGCAAAGAACCCTAAGACAGCAGAAGGGCGTACCTTCAACCGCTCCCCCCGAAATATCAGAAGAACAGCGCAAGATACGCCCCAGCTACTACTGAGCAGCAGACCAATCCAAGAAGCTCTCGGCAAGCGCAGCCCCACCATTGGGGTCACGAGTAATCACTATTACCGTATCGTCACCGGCAATAGTGCCCATAATCGCTTCAAGACCGCCCTGATCAATAGACGACGCCAAGAACTGCGCAGCACCCGGAGGAGTACGCAGAACCGTAATATTTGCCGAACCCTCAGCGGTAATCAGCAGTTCCTTAAACAGGGAAATCATACGGGCATCAGGTGCAGTACCGCCGCCACGACGAGCAGGATAATTCGGCACAGCATAAATCAAGCCAGCGCCTTCATCACGGATGCGCTCAGCGCCAATTTCAACAAGATCACGGGAAAGGGTCGCCTGAGTAACCTTCATACCATCATCGGCCAGGTACTGCGCCAGTTCAGCCTGGGAGCGGACACGTCGGGTCTGCAGCAATTCAACGATGCGTGCCTGACGCGCGATCTTGGTCGAGGGGAAAGGCATAATATCTCTTCTTCCTACGGTGCCAATCACGAATTCAGAACGGAGCTGCCCAACGGTGGCGCAGCGCAACATTCTTTACTACCCAAGATAATACATATGCACATAAATATGCGCACCAAATATGGATTATTCCAAGATATGGGGGAAATTTCAGGGTTTATCTCACCAACTGTCACGCAAAATGCCGCGAATGTAGCGTGTATCTACACATTCGGGCGCATAACCTCGCAATGAATGCATAGCGTGCAAGAACATTCTGGGCTGGCGCGCCGAATCGAGCAAGCGACCTACCTCAGGCGAGCGCGCAAAAGGAGCCCGCCTCCAGCAACATCATGTGCGCCAGAAACAGGCTCCTTCAACAAAACTTCGAGGTGAATCCTCAGGACTCAGAACGCCTAGCGCTCATCCTCCACCAGACCATCCAGGTCCTCATACTCGACATCGCGCGAACGGCGGTTCAGCCACACAGCAAAACCCAGACCCAGCAGAAGCACCAGCACCGCACCAACAATACTTGCGATACCGGCAAAACGCTCGGCGTTCACGCTGTCCTCAGTCACAGGCTTCAACGTGCCCTTCTCGGCGGTGTAGACGACCTCAAGAGTGCCGCCCTTCTCCACCAACAGGCCGTCTACCTCACGCGGGAACTCCGAAGGAACGTCACCAGTCTGCGAACCACGGAACTCAATCGGAGCACCCGAAGTCACTTGATACTTATCCTTCAGGTTCGACACATACGTCTTACCGTTCAGCGCGTCATCAGCCGGCAAGTTGCCCTTATAACGAGCAACATTGCCCTTCGTAATCAGGTCAGGAGTCAAATCCTGGTAGGTGCCCTGAATGACCCAGCTCTTACCGGCATACTCGGCGTTATTATTCACCGACGCAAAAGCACGGACACCCGCAATAGCCAAAACAATGGAAAGAATAACCGCGACAGCAGCAGAAAGAACCGACAGCCAGTTTACGCCCGGGCGGTCATCCAGCTCTTCCTCACTCATCGCGAAAAGGGAGGAGTTCTCTTCCTCATCGTCGTAATCCTCGTACTCGTCGTACTCCTCATATTCAGAATCCTCGTACTCAGAATCCTCAAAGTAGGTTTCTTCGACCTCAGTAGACTGCGACAGCTCATCCTGTTCGCGCGAGTTCTCTCGATTAGCCATTACTCTCTCCCTCACTTCATCTATCTTCTAGGGTACCCATAACCACATGAGTTCACCACTGAAAGCGCTTATCAACGCTTCATAAACCAACCCAACAGGTAAACCCACCACGCAACGCCAAAAGCTACGGGGTGGGAGCCAACAACTCCCACCCCGTCAGCACTAGGCATTACGCCTTAGGGTTAGACCCGGTTAGACACGCGGTTCCGCACCCAGCTGCTCAACAGTCGCAGCCACAGCAGCCTCACGAGCAGCCGATGCCTCATCAGCAGTCAGCGTACGATCCGGCGCGCGGAAACGCAGAGCAAACGCCAAAGACTTCTTCGACTCATCAATACCGACACCGCGGTAATCATCAAAGACGCGGATGTCCTCCAGCAGCTCGCCAGCGCCCTCACGCAGAACACGCTCCACCTCAGAAGCAGGCAGATCGCGGTCCACCAGAAGCGCCACATCCTGGGTAGCAGCCGGGAAAGTCAGCACCGGAGTAGCCTGATGCGCCTCAACACGACCAGCAAACAGAGCCGAGAAATCCAGCTCAAACGCGCAAGTACGCTCCGGCAGGTTCAGCTCCTGCAGAAGCTTCGGGTGTAGCTCGCCAGCGAAACCAACGCGCTCACCGGCAGCGTTCAGAACCTCAGCCACACGGCCCGGGTGGAACGCAGTGTGCACACCATTACGCACCTGAATCTCAGCCGACACAGCAGCAGCCACCAGACGCACAGCGTCCAGAGCGTCACGCCAGTCGTAAGCGCGCGGAGCAGCACCCGGCATCGCCTCGTGCTCAGTACCTGCAAACAGACCAGCAATGAAAGTGGGCTGCTGCGGAATACCGGCATTCAGATCAGCCAGAACCTCATCCGAGGGGCGAGCTCCCAGCGGCGGAATAGACTCGGAGCCCAGCTGCTCACCCGGAATGAACACATGACCCGACTCAAAAATAGCCAAGTTCTTGAAACCACGAGACAGGTTACGCTTCAGAACCTCAACCAGACCCGGCAGCAGCGAGCGGCGCATCCAGCCCTCAGCCGAAGAAATCGGGTTCTCCAGGCGAATCGAAGGAACCTCAGTCACCGGGTTCTCGGGGGTGCTCGCCCACGGAGCCGACCACAGGTTATTCGCATCAGCCGACACGAAGGGGTACGCAAACACCTCAGTCAGACCGGAAGCAGCCAGCGCATTCAGCGCACGACGCTTACCCGCCTGCTCCGGAGTGTAACCGTGACCCGCAGGAGCCACCGGCAGAGTCGAGGGGATGTTCTCGTAACCGTCAATACGTGCGATTTCCTCAGTCAGGTCCTCCTTCGCGCGCAGGTCAGTACGCCACGACGGGACAGTCACAGCGTAACCGGACTCGGTACGCTCCACCGAGCAACCAATCTCACGCAGGCACGACTCAATCTGCTCCGGCGAGTAATCCACGCCGATACGACCAGCAGTGTAATCAGCAGGCAGGTCAATCACGACCGGCTCATAGCCGAGGGATACGTCAGTAACGCCCGGCTCAACCTGAGCACCAGCCAGCTCAACCAGCAGCTCAACCGCACGCTGAGCAGCCGCTGCCTGAATCAGCGGATCAACGCCACGCTCAAAACGCTTCGAGGACTCAGAAATCAGCTTGTGACGGCGAGCAGTACGAGCCACCGACACCTCATCAAAACGAGCAGCCTCAACCAGAATGCGGGTGGTCGAATCGGTCACCTCAGTGGAGGCGCCGCCCATCACACCGGCAAGACCAATCACACCGGAATCATCAGCAATGACAATATCCTCGGGGTGCAGAGTACGCTCAACGCCATCCAGGGTCACCAGCTTCTCACCAGCTGCGGCGCGACGCACCACAATCTCACCCTGAACCTTGTCAGCATCGTAGAAGTGCAGCGGCTGACCGGTCTCCAGCATCACGTAGTTCGAAATATCCACCGGCAGCGACAGCGAGCGCACACCCGCCAGACGCAGACGCGAAGACATCCAGGTCGGAACCGGCGCATCCGCCTTCACGCCCGACACCTCACGCATCACGAAGCGAGTGCATGCGGGGTTACCGTGAATCGGGGCGTCATCACGCAGGGAAACCGGGTGACCGGCGTCGTTAGCCTCCGGGGCGCGCTCGCCGTACGCCAGCACAAAATCCTCAAAGGAAGAACCGGTAGCGTGGCACCACTCGCGAGCAATACCGCGCAGAGAGAACGCGTAACCGCGGTCCGGGGTCACGTTCACCTCAGCAGCCTGATCGTACAGGCCCAGCAGCTCCATCGCGTCGGTGCCAAGCTCCGGGTCCAGGCCCAGGGTCGAAAGCACCAGAATGCCGCCGTGATCGTCACCAATACCCAGCTCACGGGTCGAGGCAATCATGCCCGCCGACTTGTGGCCGTAGGTCTTACGAGCGGTAATCTCGAAACCACCGGGCAGAACAGCGCCGGGCAGGGTCACGACAACCTTGTCGCCGGGCTTGAAATTGTGGGCACCACAAATAATGCCCTGAACGCCGGAAGGCTCAATGCCCTTACCGGTCAGAGTCTGCTCCTGGCCCTCCGGAACCACACGCACCTGGCACCAGTTCACGGTCTTGCCGTTAGAGTGAGTCTCCGGCTCCATAGAGAGCACCTGGCCAACCACAATCGGGCCGGACAGCTCATCAGAGGGGCGGTGAACGTCTTCTTCTTCCAGGCCAACCTTCACCAGGGTCGCCATCAAATCTTCAGCCGAAGCATCCTCAGCTACAGGCACGAACTCGCGCAGCCATGACAGGGGTACACGCATAATTTAGATCTCCATCCCGAACTGCTCAGAGAAACGGATGTCGCCTTCAACCATGTCATGCATGTCAGCGACGTTGTTACGGAACATGAGGGTACGTTCAATACCCATACCGAAGGCGAAGCCCGAGTACTCCTCAGGGTCAATACCCGCCGCACGCAGAACGTTGGGGTTCACCATGCCGCAGCCACCCCACTCAATCCACTGCGGGCCGCCCTTAGCGTTCGGGTGCCACAAATCCAGCTCTGCGGAAGGCTCAGTGAACGGGAAGAAGTTCGGGCGCAGGCGAATCTTCGCGTCCTCACCGAACATGGCGCGTGCCATGTACTCCAGAGTGCCCTTCAAATCAGCCATGGTCAGGCCCTTATCCACGGCAAGGCCCTCAATCTGGTGGAAGACCGGAGTATGGGTCGCGTCCAGCTCATCGGTGCGGTACACCTGGCCCGGGCACACAATGTACAGCGGCAAATCACGCGAAAGCAGCGAGCGCATCTGCACCGGCGACGTGTGAGTGCGTAGCAGCAGGTGAGCGTTCTTCGGCTCAACGTAGAAAGTATCCTGCATTTCGCGTGCCGGGTGATCCGGCTTAATGTTCAGAGCGTCAAAGTTGTACCACTCAGACTCCAGCTCCGGGCCGTCAGCAACTTCCCAACCCATACCGACGAAAATGTCAGTCAGGCGCTCCTGCATCAGAGCAATCGGGTGGCGGCCGCCCAGGGAACGGCGAGGCGAAGCAGCAGAAACGTCCACAGCTTCCTCAGCCAGGATGCGAGCCTCACGCTCAGCCTCCAGCTCAGCGGTACGAGCCTCAATAGCCTCAGTCAGGGCTGCACGAGCCTGACCCATCAGCTTACCCACCGGGCCCTTGTGCTGGTTCTGAAGATCACGCATCTGGCGGTTAGCGATGCTCATGATGCCCTTCTCACCGAAGAAGCTCAGGCGCACCTCCTTGAGGCTGTCAAAGTCCTTAGCCTTCTCGCGAATCTCCTGCTTGGCACGCTCACGCTCAGCCTCAAAAGCCTCACGGATAGCGTCCAAACCGTTCTCGGGGTTCTCCTCCAGAACCTGCGCAATGCGGGCGAGAACCTGAGCCGGGCCGTTAAGACCCTCGTGTTCCTGCACGGAATCGGTCATTGTCACTCTTCTCTGCATACCACCGGCACTATGCCGGCTGGCTCGTTATACACCTTAGGCAGCACCGCCTGCTCTCCCCCGGCTACCCACACAGGGTGCGGGACAAGGGGAAGGCGACGGGCGCATATCCTATCCATTTTAGACCAGAGAAGGAAGCGTAAACAGCAGAACGCCCGGATAGTCCATCCGGGCGTTCTTAGGTATATAGCCTCAACAACAGTGTTGAAGGGTTGTACTTACTTCAGAGCCTGCTTCACAGCCGGGTCAAAAGAAGCACGAATCCACAGCACGTTCGCAATGAACCATGCCGCGTACAGGGGCACGAAGCCGTAGCGCTGAGCGTCAATAACATTACCAATCAGAGACATAATCGCCACGAACGCACCCAGAATTGCAAAAATCAGACCGACAGTCAGGCCCAGACGCTTGCCCTTCTGAATCGTGAAGTACACCCAAATGTACACAACCGCAGAAACAACCAGCAGGCCGATACCGCCTGCAACACCGAACTCCGGCAGACCCTTCAGCGGGGACAGGTTATCCGGTGCAAACGAGGAAATAACACCGTGGATCAAGCAGAGCAGTGCGGAGACAATCATAATCTCCTGCAGACGCAGAATCTTCGGGTGCTTGGTCGGCGAGTGGAACAGAATTCCGCGCGGCTCAGCGCCGCCTTCCTGAATATAAATAGCTTGAGTGTCCGAGGGAACCGCGTCGGAGCGGTAGGCACCCGGATCAAACGGGGGTTGAGCAGTCATCATTGTCTCCCAATACGTATGTGATTTCTCCCTCAATACTACCCGCCTACCGATTGGTTTCCAAAGTATGTATCCGTGTCGAACCCATATATGACAAAATCCCCTCCCCAACAAACACACAAGTCAGGATTACACGGCGCATAAATCCCCCTCAAAATATGAATAAAGGCGGGACTCCCCACAGGGAATCCCGCCTTCAAACAGTGTCACAAAAGATAGAGAAAATTTATCCTGTTACCGCCGCGAACGTGTCACACAACGGCGAATTAGCCTCGCAACGAACTAGTGCAGAGCATGAGGTCAGACCTTGGGTCTACGCCTCACCAGTGCCAGTGTCCTGCAGCTGCTGCAGGAGCGCTTCCACAATCGGGAAGTCAGCAGGAATCCACGGCAAACCCAGCAGGTCATCGTACGCCTGCGCGTCATCCTTAGACTTCGGCAGCGGCATCCACCGCAGAGCGCTGTGATCTTCCAAAGTATCCGGAGTACCCGAAAGAATCTCAGCAAAGAACACACGCATCGCCAGACGCTCGCTCAGACGCCAACCCTGCGGATACGCGCCGGGCACCTCAGCACCCAAACGCGCCTGCACGCCCAGCTCCTCCTTCAGCTCACGCACCAGCGCCTGCTTGCAGCTCTCCCCCGGCTCGACCTTACCGCCCGGGAACTCCCACATGCCGGCAACAGTCTGCGGCTCAGAACGCTGAGCCACCAGCATACGGGTCGGAGCCACCAAAGAATCGACCACGGCGGCGCCAACCACCTGAACCTCAAACGAGGGCGACACTTCACTCATCTTTCTCTACCTTCTTCTACGCTTTAGAATCCTTCATCGGATGCGCATCCTCAGCAGCGTGCTCCGCTACTTCCTTCTCGGCATCCTCAGTATTCTCAGGCTCAGGAGCTTCCTCCACGCCTTCCTGCCACTCTTCTTCCTCATCATTCATATTCGAGGCTTCTGCCACCTCACGGCGAATATTAGTGCCGTCATTCAGCAGAATCAGAAGGCGGTTACCGTTCTTGAACTCCATGAGGAAGACATCCTCAAGCTCGACCTCAGCGGCACGCAACTGTAGGTACACCCAATCCTCGGTCTTGTGCGCATCCGCGATATCGCGAGTGACCAAGCTACCCTTCACAATCAGAGCAAAGTTCGGCACACCGTCACCCTTACGGATCACACTCAGCACACCATTCGGTTCAATCTGAGCGAACTCAATGTCTTCCAGGTCGTAAATACCCTGCGCACGAAGGTCAGCAATCAGGCGCATCGGATCAAGAACCACATCTGCCTGCTGGAAGCTCTTAATATCGATATCACCATCCGTAATGACCGGCACGCGCTGCTCACGCACCGCCATATGCAGAAAACGAATCTTCGTGGTCGCCACGTTCAGCAGCTGAATCATGCACAGCGTAAACACCATGTAGATGACAAAGTAGAACAGGCTAATCTGCTTGCTGTACAACACGCCACCGAACACACCACCGATGACAAAGTTACCGATGGTATCAATCGGGGTCTGGTGCCCCGCCTGAGAACGGTGAGTCAGACGCAGGTACACCAAAAGAATGATCAGGCCAATGAAAATCTTTAGCAAACCATCAACGATCATCTCAACGGTCATAACAAAAATCTCCTAGAACTAAGCCCGGAAAATATCCGGCTCCAAATAAATGATGCGTGCCGCAGGAACAGCCTCGCGAATACGAACCTCAGCCGCGTCAATCTCATCAGCTACCGCACGACCGGTGTCAGCATCATGAATACGAATCTTTGCCGCCACCAGAATCTCCTCAGGACCCAAGTGCACGGTCTTAATGTGGATAATGCGCTCGCTATCGCCATCCTCAATCGCCGCACGAATCTTCGCCAAATCCTCCAGAGAAGCAGCCTCACCCAAAATCAGGGACTTCATCTCCACCGCAAGGAACACAGCAATAAAGACCAGCAGCACACCAATAGCCAGGGTACCGAACGCATCCCACAGACCATTACCGGTCAACAGAGTCAGACCCACACCAAAGAGCGCAAAAATCAGACCCAGCAGCGCACCCGCGTCCTCCAACAGAAGCACCGGAAGCTCCGGGTTCTTCGAAGTACGCAAGAAACGCATCCAGCTCTGCTTGCCCTTCAGATCACGCGACTCCTTAACCGCCACGCGGAACGAATTACCCTCCAGCAGGATCGAACCCACCAGAACAGCCACCGGAACCCACTGCCACTCAGTAATACCGTGCGGGTCATGCAGCTTCTCATAACCCTCGTACAGAGCGAACAAGCCACCCAGGGCAAAGATAATAATCGAAACAATAAACGCGTAAATATAGCGGTTACGGCCATAACCAAACGGATGCTCCTCATCAGCCTGCTTCTGCGAAGCGCGACCGCCCAAAAGAAGCAGAAGCTGATTACCCGAGTCAGCCACCGAGTGAATAGCCTCCGCCAACATCGACGAAGAACGAGTCAGCGCAAAAGCCAAAAACTTCAGCACCGCAATACCCAGGTTCGCACCCAGCGCAGCAATAATCGCGCCCGAACCCGAATGACCAGAAGGAGCAGACATAATTTCCCTTTCTCAGCCCTAAACTAAAACTCTAAAACCTATGAGGCTAAAGCGGCCCACCGCTGTACCACAGCCGTGAACCGCCCAAAACCTAGCGAGAAACGCCGCGCTGAGCCATTGCCGAAGCATACAGGCACACAGCAGCAGCCGTACCCACATTCAAAGACTCAGCCGAACCATAGACAGGAACAGCCACGCGCATCGTAGCGGCAGCCTTCTCTTCAGCGTTCAAGCCCTGCGCCTCATTACCGAAAAGCCACATCGTCGGCTTAGAAAGATCAAAATTACCCTTCACGCCGGAGGGGGCACTCGCCTCCACACCGACACGACGAGCCGCAGTGTACTCACTCAGCTCCTGCAGATTCACCGCACCATAGCCGTCAGCAGCCAGCACAGCAGTACCCTGAGACTTCACATCCTCCGCGAAATCCTCCAGCTGCACGCCCTGAATAATCGGCACATGGAACAGCGAACCCGCCGTAGAACGCACCGTCTTCGGGTTATACAAATCCACCGAGCCCTTAGTCGTAATCACCAAGTCAGCACCGGCCGCATCAGCCACACGAAGAATAGTGCCCGCATTACCCGGATCCTGCACACGAGACAGCACAGCAATCAACTTCGGGTTCAACGCGCCCTCACCCCACAGCAGCGAGAACGACGCATCCACCATAAAGGAAACCGCAATAATACCCTGCGGGCTCACCGAATCAGCCATCGCCTCCAGCACCTCATCGGTCACCACACGCATAAAGACGCGGCGACCCTCCTCCGGGGTGGGAGTGCCGTAGACCTGCTCCAGCAGCTCAGCAATATCCTCATGACGGTCAAAAGCCGCCTCCGTAACGTAGACAGCATCCAGAATCGGCTTCTTCAGATGCGCCTTCAACGCCTCACGCACAGCCTGCGGGCCTTCCACCAGGAACTGGCCCTTCTTCGTGCGGGCAGCGCGGGTACGCAGCTTCGCAATATCGCGCACACGATCTGCCTGCGGATTGGACATCACAACGGGGGTACTAATACGTTCAAAAAAGTTCACTCTTAAAGGGTACAGGCAAAGGCACACCCAAAAAACGCAGAACAGCCACAAGCACAACCCCCAGATACGCAGAAAGCGACCGCCCACACTCAAAAGTGCAGACGGCCGCTCACGACGCTTAAGCATCCTACCCCGAACCTAGATCTTCGAGGTAAGAACACAACCTAGGCTAATTAAGCCTTGGGAGCCGAGGTGTCCTCGGGCAGGTTGTTCTTAGCAATCTCAACCAGTGCGTTGAAAGCAGCGGGCTCGTTAACAGCCAGCTCAGCCAGCATACGGCGGTCAACCTCAACACCAGCAGCCTTCAGGCCCTGGATGAAGCGGTTGTAGGTCAGGCCCTGTGCGCGGGAAGCAGCGTTAATACGCTGAATCCACAGGCGACGGAAGTCACCCTTCTTCTTACGACGGTGGTCGTAGCTGTAAACCAGCGAGTGAGTGACCTGCTCCTTAGCCTTACGGTACAGGCGAGAACGCTGACCGCGGTAGCCGGATGCACGATCGAGAATAGTACGGCGCTTCTTGTGCGCGTTAACCGCGCGCTTCACACGTGCCACGTGTGTCTCCTTCGTCTTATGTCCTGAACAGCTCACATATCACGCTGAACAGGAGCGAGTCTTTAATCAGTGCGCACCACTATCGGTGCGCCAGGTGCAGAGAGTAAGCGTTGCTTACTTACCCAGCATCTTCTTGACAACCTTTGCCTGGCCGCCGGTAACGATCTGGTCAGAAGCCAGACGACGGGTCAGACGAGAGGACTTGTGCTCCAGGTAGTGGCGACGGTTCGCCTGCTGGCGCTTAACCTTGCCGCTACCGGTGAGCTTGAAGCGCTTCTTAGCACCAGAGTGGGTCTTCTGCTTCGGCATAGCTGCCGTTCTCCTTACATTCATCCCCCGCCACAACAGCGGGGTAGCTTAGTGGGGTTGAGCGATACACGCATCAGCCCCAAGGACCAAAGGTGAGGCACCCCCAACGAGGTGCCTCGGAACCGGCACCGGGTGAACCCGCAACACCCACCCAACGGTGGAGGCGCGTGCCCATCCTAAAGTGACGACCCGGTTCCCTACTCGGCGGAAGCCTGTGCCTTCAACTCGGCAGGCATAGCGTCTGCCAAAGAATTAGTTACGGGCTTCGCCTTGGTCGTGTCAATACGCTCGCGACCCTTGCGACCGCCGGCGCCCTGCTCACGGCGAGCCTCTGCCTTACCGCGAAGCGGAGCCAGAACCATCACCATGTTGCGGCCATCCTGACGGGGGCGAGACTCAACGGTGCTCACCTCAGCCAGCTCAGCCGCCAGACGCTCCAGCAGACGCACACCCATCTCGGGGCGCTGCTGCTCACGACCACGGAACTGAATCATTGCCTTGACCTTGTCACCACCGGAAAGGAAACGACGAGCGTGTCCAACCTTGGTTTCGTAGTCGTGGGTATCAATCTTCAGGCGGAAACGGATCTCCTTCAGAACGGCATTAACCTGCTTCTTGCGGGATTCACGAGCCTTGATTGCGGCTTCGTACTTGTACTTACCGTAATCCATGAGCTTGCACACGGGCGGCTTCGCGTTCGGGGCAACCTCGACCAGGTCGAGTTCGGCGTCCTCAGCCAGACGCAGAGCGTCCTTCAGAGGGACAACGCCTACCTGCTCGCCACCGGGACCGACAAGACGGACCTCGGGAACGCGGATACGATCGTTAATGCGTGGTTCGCTAATGACTAGCTCCTGTGCTCTGTGGGTTTCCCCGTGAATACTATCCGTTGCGGGCACTAAAAAAGCCCCCGCAGTTACACAAGCGGAGGCACAAACCAGCGTACGCCGAAAGCGGCGGACAAACCCGTTCACCTCAAAACTCGCAAGCTAACGCTTGCGGCGGTCAACCGGGTGGGAGGCATGCTCCACTTGCAAACTGCCTACAACCATACCGCAGAATCCCCAACAGGCGCAAGGAATTAGACGTAAAACACCATAAAAATTGCGGGGATTCCTGCAGAAAGCCCACAGAAGCATCCACTCTTAAGGACGCATTTACCGAAACAAACGAAATATGAGATTCTAGGACTATGAGCACTGAAAACACGAGTTTCCGCTTCACCGCGGAAGAAGAAACCCCCGTACACGGCCACACCGAACTCACCGAAGAGCAGGTCGAAGCCGTCAACGAACAGCTGCGTGACATCGCAGACGTACCCGCCATCGAAGTCATCAGCTCCGCAGCCATCCACATGATGAGCGCCGCAGCCGTCAAGTGCGGCCTGGCAGCAGAGGAAAACGCCGACGACCTCAAGGACCTCGACGAAGCACGCAAGCTTATCACCGCACTGGCAGGCCTCGTCACCGCCGCTGCACCCGAAATCGGCTCCCAGCACGCAGCACCCCTGCGCGACGGCCTGCGCACCCTGCAGCTCGCCTTCCGCGAAGCATCCCCCTTCCCGGACGAGCCCGGCAAGGGCCCCGGCGAAAAGCTCACCGGCCCGGTGTACTAAACCAACTGGTGTACTAAGCCAGGACGTGCGCTAAACCAGCAGGCCTACTAAGCCATATCTGGTGTATGCCATCACGAAGCCCCGCATCCCTCGTATTGAGGAAGACGGGGCTTCGTCATATATAAAACCTATGCGGATAAGAAATCTACGCGGGCTAAAGCAGAGCGGTAGCTTTAGCGGGAGCCAGCGACCTCAAGAGCCTGTTCAAAACTAAAGTTACCCACATACAGCGCCTTGCCAAGCACCACGCCCTCCAAACCATAAGGCACCATAGAACGCAGCTTCACAAGATCAGCCAGCGACGCCACACCACCGGACGCCACCACCCGACAGGCAGTCTGAGCCAGCACCTCATCCAGCAGCTCCGCACCCGGGCCCGCCAGAGAACCGTCCTTACTCACATCCGTGACGATATAGCGGCGCACACCCGCGCTCTCCAGCCACGCCAGCGCCTCCGCCAAATCAGGCCCCGACCAATCGGTACCGCGAGCCACCGTCACCCAGCCCCGCTCGGGGTTATAACGGGCATCGAGGCCAAGAGCCAGAAGATCAGAATCGGCATAATGAGCCAGAACACCTTCAAGCCAGGAAGAATCCGCCAGAGCCGCACTAGTCACGTTCACGCGGTCCGGATTCAGGCTCAGGGCGCGCTCCAGACTCTCAGCATTACGCACACCGCCACTGACCTGAACACGAACCGGAGCGGAGCCGGTCATCCGGGCATTCTCGGCGCGGACAGCGGCAACCACCTCAGCCAGAACCTCAGTATTCGTGCCACGACCAAACGCCAAATCAAGGTCAACCAGGTGAATCCAGCGAGCACCAGCCTTCACCCAGGTCAGAGCCGCCTCAACAGGGTCGAGGCGTTGCTCACCACCGGACAGGGTGCCGCCCACCGGGCGCACCGCGTAGCCTTCAGAAATATCAACGGCGGGCAGAAGTTCAAGAGCGGGTGCAGACATTAGTTACCTCCCGCCGCAGTAGCGGAGTCACCAGAAGACAGGCGACCGGTCGCCGCCAGGGATGCAACCCAGCGGCGCATAAACTCCGCACCCAGCTCACCAGATCCCACCGGGCAGAACTGCACCGCCGTCAGCGGACCGTTCTCAACCGCCGCGATATAGGCGGGCTCGGTGACAGTCCACGTCACCGCCGGAGGGGCAATATATTCAATGCTCTGATCAAAAGCCCACTCAAAAACGCCGTGCTCAGATTTGAAGTGAGCCTCACCCTCAAGATCCTTGAGCAACGTACTATCGGAGGAAGAACGCAGGGCAGAAGCACCGGGCGCCAGGTCTCGGGCAGAAAGCTCCACGCTCTCACCGGGCCACTCCCCCATGCACTGCACCTGAACCTGCCCCATCTGCGGATGCTCCACCGTCACCGAGTCGAAGAGGCAGCTCAACGCCGCACCGGCAACCAGCACCGGACGACCGCCAGCAACACGGCGACCAATCACGCGCTCAGCGTCCTTAGCTTTCAGGTCTTCGTACGCCTCGAGAGAGCTCACACCGCCGGTCACCACCATGCCGTCAGCTTCACGCAACTGGTCGGGCACAGCGGTCACGATAACGTCCGCCCCCGCATCCTGAAGAAGCTTCACCAGAGGACCACGAGTTCCGGGATCCCCCAAAACGGCAACCACGGGACGAGCGGGCTGAGTGGTCTGTACAGATTCAGTTTCGACGGGTGTGGTTGCAGCGGGTGTGGGTTCAGCGGGAACAGGCATCGGTGCGCTCCTATTTCATAGGCTCAAGAATTCGACTCAAGCGCTCAGCTTGAGAGATAGCGGGTTCGGAGTCAAGACATCAACCTCATGCAGAAGCCAACCACGTACGTGTCCATGCTTAGCGCTGAGTCTGAGGAATTTCCAGACGCTGACCGGCATCAACAGAGGTGCTGGTCAACGAGTTCAACTCCATAATACGAACCACAGTATCACGGGTGTCACCCTGCGGATCCACCGCCTGAGCAATATCCCACAGGGTCTCGCCATGCTTGACCACAACGACGGTTCGAGTCACCGAAGCGTTCTCCACAGAAGCAGAAGCCGCCGGGCCAAAGAAGCTAATAGCACCGAGCACAATCAGCGCCGCCAAAGTCAGCAGAGGCAGCCCCTTCAGGAAACCGCGCACAGTACCAAGACGACGAATAGAAGCGGGAACCGCGCGCAGAAACTCGCCGCCCTTAGCCAGAAGAACACTCTTCACGCTAGGGGTCGGCGCATCAGAAGCAGTCTGCGCGCCAGAAGCTACAGAGCGAACCGGTGCCTGAATAGAGCCAGCAGGGGCAGAAGCGGCGGGAACACGAGTAGGCTGACCCACCTGAGCGGGGCGAGGCGCATGAGCCGCACGAGAAGAGCGAACAGACTGCGAAGACGCAGGCACACGAGAACGCCCCTGCACGGTGCTGGCGGACGCAGTGCGGGCGGGGTGAAGTACCACCAAACCTGCCGGAAGGTGTGCAGAAGTGTCACGAGAAGCAAGAGGTGTTGCAGTAGTCATTGTGGTTCCTTTCTCTTAGCTCGCCCCGGGGTTACCTCGCGGGTCTAGCAATGCCGAGCGATACCCGCTCGGAGGTCCTAGTTGAGTGATAACTATGGAGTGGTGATTGTTAGGCGATAACTATTGGGTAGCTATTCTCTAGTTAGGTCAGAGCGCCGGATGCACCGGGTTGCGCTGGGTCGCCCCAACACCCCATCCCCTGCGCTCTCTCTTCGCCGGATGCTCCCTAGAGCATCCGGGGTAGATCGTGCGAAGAGAGAGGCAGAGGATTCGAATACATTCGAACACTCCTTCACTCGCCCCTCCTGGAAGACTCCGGGTCGAATCTTCGAATATTTTTCGAACATTCACCCGTAAATCCTGAATTTCAGGAGAGATTCAAGAGTATATACGAACTCTTGTTCTAAAGTCTAGCAGAGATGTACTAAAAATTTCTTCGAGTTTCGAAGAAAAAATCTAGAATATTTGTTTGAGTTTTTCGGTGTAGTGTTCTACACTGGTGTCAAGAGACGTTCCACACGCTCCTGATGAGTCCTACTCACAGCAGGTTTCTGTACCCGTTACAGCTTGGTTCTGTATCTAAATGCAGGTGCTGCTGACTGAGTTTTATAGGGCGGAGGCGCATACTCGTTGCCCGCGTATCGCTCCGGCACGGATAGAATTCCTCCACCCCCTGACGAGATAAGACCAATTTCAGCAGAACCAAAAAATTTTTAGGACACCATCGGAAAACGTGTGAAGCACCCATCCGTGCCCCGACCGGACTGTGTCTCAAACAGACTGCAGAGACCGGAATACAGAAATCGGGGCACAGACCGAAGGAAAAGAAATGGCAACAGCACCCCGTCCGGCGCTGACCGCGCGCCAGCAGAAGATTCTTGACGCGATCCGCACCGAGATTGAACAAAAGGGTTACCCGCCGTCCATGCGCCAGATTGGTGACATGGTGGGTCTTGCGTCCCTGTCTTCGGTCACTCACCAGCTCGGCCGTCTCGAGACCATGGGCTACATTCGCCGCGACCCCAAGCTCCCCCGCGCCATTGAGGTGCTGGATGAGAACGGCGTCGGCATCCACGGTAGCGCTTCCTCTTCCCTGCCCGAGCTGCCGAACTTCGAAGTCGGCGATGAGGACCTCGTACCCGTTCCCCTGGTTGGACGAATTGCAGCGGGCGGCCCCATTACCGCCGAGCAGTCCGTGGAGGATGTGCTTGCCCTGCCCCGCCAGCTGGTCGGTAACGGCAAGCTTTTCATGCTCAAGGTCAAGGGCGATTCCATGATTGACGCCGCAATCTGCGACGGCGACTGGGTGGTTGTCCGCGAGCAGCACACCGCAGACAACGGCGATATCGTTGCTGCTCTGCTCGACGATGAAGCAACCGTAAAGGTGTTCCGTCAGGTTGACGGCCACACCTGGCTCATGCCGCGCAACTCCAACTACGAGCCGATTATGGGTGACCGCGCAACCGTCATGGGTAAGGTCGTCTCCGTGCTGCGTAGTCTCTAGAAAACCACAGCCTCTAGAAGATGCAGTCTCTGAAAGACGCGGGCTCTAAACAGCCACAGCATCTCAAAGAAGCTGTTTTAAACAACACAGCCTCTAAAAGACATAGCTACGAGGCTTTTAGCTCTCTATAGAAATCACCCCGGTGATACGTAAACGTTCACGTATCACCGGGGTGATTTCTATATGTCTAAATTTATATGCCCAAAACGGGGCGGCGGCGCGGCAAGGAATGGATCTCGCCCGAGCTAACGCTCAATACTCGCCGAAAGACGAGCCAGCGCACCAATCACGGCTGCCTTATTCTGCGTCGACCACATCGGCGGCATCGCCTTCATCAAGAAACCGCCGTAACGTTTAGTCGCCACACGAGAATCCAGTACAGCCACCACGCCGCGGTCAGACACCGAACGAATCAGGCGGCCCGCGCCCTGCGCCATACGAATCGCCGCATGGTGAGCAGAAACCGCCATAAAGCCGTTACCGCGGTGACGGTTCACCGCCTCCGTACGAGCCTGCGCAATCGGGTCGTCCGGGCGGGGGAACGGAATGCGGTCCATCACCACCAGGCGGCAAGAGTCACCCGGAACATCCACGCCCTGCCATAGGCTCATCGTTCCGAACAGGCATGAGTCAACGTCCTCGCTGAACTCCTCCACCAGAGCCTTGAGCGAAGACTCACCCTGCAGAAGAATGTTCAGGTCGCTATGCTCACGCATGTACTCGGCGGCACGCTCAGCGGCACGCTTCGAGGAGAACAGGCCCAGGGCGCCGCCCTCCGACGCCTCGCACAGCTCACGCAGACGCTCCAGCTGACCCTCGTGCACACCAAATCCCGGAGGCTTCAAATCTCCGGCAACGTACATGATGCCCTGCTTGCGGTAGTCGAAAGGTGAACCCACATCGATACTCGTCCAGCGCGGCGCACCCTCCCCTTGCAGTCCCAGGGCAGCGGCTGCAACATCAAAAGAGTCACCCACCGTCAGGGTCGCACTCGTCAAAATCACGGTGCGGTCAGCGAACAGGCCGTCACGCAACTGCAGGCCAACGCTCAACGGAGCGATATTCAGGGTCGCCGGGTCGGTATCGGAAGCAGCCACGTAGCGGCCGTTCTCCCAACCGCCCTGACGAGAAATCCACAGAACGTCCTGCTCGCCCGAAGCCTCCAGAATGCGGCTGCTCATATCGTGCACCTCAGAGACACGCGAGCGCGCCATCTGCAGGCCGGCGTCAACGTCCTGACCGTCCGGTTTGGTATCGGACAGGGCGGTGCGGGCGGCATCGTTGACCGCAGAAATAGCGGTCAAAAGGCGACCGTCCAGGCCTTTCAGCAGGCCCTCGGCAAGACCCTCGAACGCGGTCTCCAGGGTGCCGGCTGCCATTTCCAGTGCGCCGGAATCAGCCTTCGAATGCTTCTTCACGCTACGTGCCGCACGGCGAACCATCGCAACCGTCAAAGAACCAGACACGGCACCGGTCACGCGGTCCACCAGCTCATGAGCCTCATCAATAATGACCGTCTCATGTTCGGGCAGAACCTTCATGCCTTCAAAAGCATTAATCGCCAGCAGGGCGTGGTTCGTGATGACAATGTCAGCCTCAGCGGCACGGCTACGCGCCATCTCGCTAAAGCACTCTTCCACCAGCGGGCAACGGCGACCCAAACACTCGGCGGCGCTGACCGATACCTGAGCCCAGGCGCGGTCAGAGACGCCGGGCTTCAGCTCGTCACGGTCTCCGGTCTCCGTGCGGTCAGCCCACTCGCGCAGGCGCACCACTTCCTCACCCACGCGCGAGGTCGAAGAAGGCATGTCGAAGAGAGCATCCGGCTCGTCTTCCGGGTAGCCGCCCTCCAGCTTGTGCAGGCAGAGGTAGTTATTGCGGCCCTTGAGCAGAGCCACCTGCGCCTGCGACTCCGGGCGCGGCTCCAGCGCTTGTAGAAGACGCGGAATATCGCGGTTCACGATCTGCGCCTGCAGGGCAAGAGTCGCCGTCGCAACCACAATCGGCTGGTCCGACTCCCCCACCCGCGCCAGGGCAGGAACCAGGTAGCCCAGGGACTTACCGGTACCGGTACCCGCCTGGACCAACAGGTGACGCTGCAGTTCAAGAGCCTGCGCCACATGCGCCGCCATGATGCGCTGACCGGCACGGTTCTGACCGCCGGTGGCGGCAACCGCCTCGTCCAGCAGGGTCAGGGCATCCTTCGCACCGGGCAGGGTCTCAAGCTCCTGCCCGGTGAATCGGGTGCCGTCGGTTGCCGGTCCGGGTACAGTTCCCGGGGTGTTTTTGGGCGCGTTGATGCTCTCGGTCACGCTCATACGCTCCTAGCGAGCCTCAGGGGTAGAGGACTGCTCGGAAACAGAAGCGGTCGCTTCGGTGAGGGCGTGTGCCTCCGCAAGTTCCTCTTCCAGAACCTCCAGCAGGTCGCCCTCCAGCACATACTCGGACAGTTCGGAGGCGACATCCTCACGAACCAGAGCCACCACGAAGGTGCCGTCCGATACGAAATCAGTGCTCTTAATTTCGGCGTCCCACTCGTGCAGGCGCGAAATAATCTCACCGTGCGAGTACGGAATCAGCAGCCTCACCTCAATGGAGGGGCGCGGAATGGTGTCCGCAATCTTCTGCTTCAGCTCCTCAATACCCTCACCGGTACGCGCCGAAACAATCACATGCTCCGGCTCGCGCTGGCGCATACGCTCCAGCACGAACGGGTCGGCGGCATCCGCCTTATTCAGCACAATGATCTCGGGGATATGGCGGGCGTCAACCTCCGCGATGACCTCGCGGACAGCACGAATCTGCCCCTCCGGGTCCGGGTGCGAAGCATCCACCACGTGCAGGATGACGTCAGCGTCAGCGACCTCTTCCAGGGTGGAGCGGAACGCCTCCACCAGCTGGGTCGGCAGCGAACGCACGAACCCCACCGTGTCAGAAAGGGTGTAGCCGATACCGTCCGGGGTCTGAGCCTTACGGACGGTCGGATCCAGGGTCGCAAACAGGGCGTTCTCCACGAGCACGCCCGCGTCGGTCAGACGGTTCAGCAGGGAGGACTTACCCGCGTTCGTGTACCCGGCAATAGCAACCGAAGGCACACGGTTACGGCGACGGTTCAGACGCTTCGTCTCACGCGCCGGCGCCATCGCAGCAATCTCACGCTTAAGCTTCGCCATGCGAGCGCGCAGGCGGCGGCGGTCCATCTCAATCTTGGTTTCACCGGGACCACGCGAACCGATACCCTCACCGGCTGCGGCACGGCCACCCGCCTGACGGGACAGGGACGCACCCCAACCACGCAGACGCGGCAGCATGTACTCCAGCTGAGCCAGCTCAACCTGCGCCTTACCCTCGCGGGACTTAGCGTGCTGAGCGAAAATATCGAGAATCAGGGCGGTGCGGTCAATAACCTTGACCTTCACAATGTCTTCGAGGGCGCGACGCTGAGAGGGAGCCAGTTCAGAGTCGACAATGACGGTGTCGGCGCCGGTCGCCTCCACAATGTCCTTGAGTTCCAGTGCCTTACCGGAGCCGAGGAAGGTGCCGGGGTCCGGCTTGAGGCGGCGCTGAACCAGGCCGTCCAGAACCTCGGAACCTGCGGTTTCAGCCAGTGCCGCGAGCTCACGCAGGGAGTTCTCTGCGTCCTCTACGGTGCCTTCAGTCCACAGACCAGCCAGCACCACGCGCTCCAAGCGCAGCTGGCGGTACTCGACCTCGGTGACGTCTTCAAGTTCGGTTGAGAGGTTCGCGGTACGGCGCAGGGCGCGGCGCTCAGCGAGATCTTCCTGATCACCGTCATATTCGGAGTGCTCGCGCTGAACGTCAGAAATTTCGCGCGCGCGGGTATCCAGCACACGGCGGCTATTGTTGCCGTGGGTGCTGGAAGAATTATCGCTGTGATGCGCGGTACCGGCGGCGTCATACGTAGTGACGGAGGCGGCGGCCTGGGATCGGCCCAGAACGCGGTCTACGGTGCGGCGCAGCTGCTCATCGCTGGGCAGCTTTTCGGTATCAGATACGGGGGTGTTCTTAGAATTCATACGATTCTAATTCTACCGCCGTTGCCCGCATCGGGTAGGGGGTTCGGTCGCCTGTGCGCTCAGGGCGTGCAAGCTATTGCCCCACCCGCGCATACTCTGCCCGTGTGCGGCGGGTTCTTGCCCTACCGGTACACTGGATAGCATGAGCGAGCAGCATTATTTCTCTGAAACCCCCGAGACCGAGTTCAAGCCCCGCCCCGTGCAGGTGGAGCTTGCCGGTCGCAAGGTCACTGTCACTACAGCTAACGGCATTTTCAGCCCCTCCGGCATTGATAAGGGCACCGCTATTTTGCTGCAGGAAGCACCCGACCCGCAGGGCGAACGCATGCTCGACATCGGCTGCGGTTGGGGCCCCATCACCCTGACTTTGGCGATGCTCGCACCGCAGGCGCAGGTGCACGCGGTGGACGTGAACTCCCGCTCCGTTAGCCTGACTGAACGCAACGCCGCCGCTCTCGGCCTGTCCAACGTCACCGTGGGAACCCCCGAATCGGTTGACCCCGAACTGCGTTTTGACACCATCTGGTCGAACCCGCCGATTCGCGTGGGCAAGGAGGTTCTGCACGAGATCCTGCTGACCTGGCTGCCGCGTCTGGCGCCCGGCGGTGACGCCTACCTGGTGGTTCAGAAGAACCTGGGCTCCGATTCACTACAGAAGTGGATGGACGCGCAGCTTGAGGAGCTGCACCCCGGCGAGTTTGAGGTGTCGCGCTATACGACTTCGAAGGGCTTCCGTATTCTGCAGGTGCACCGCTACGAGGACTAAAGCCCCTGGCGCTGATTCCTCTGGCGCTCATTGCTAAAAACGTAAAAGCGGCGGGTGTTTTCTGAATGTGTTATCAGAAAACACCCGCCGCTTTTCTCTATAAAATCTCTGTTCTAAAACAGCACGTTATCGCAGCACGACGGTTGCAACCATCTGCGCCGGACCAGCCAGAACAACATGCTCCAGGTCATCCGGGCCCAGCACGAAAGTCACCGCGAGGGTACCGCCGGGCACATGCACCAGCCACTCATCCGGTGCTTCCTCGCCGCCCCAGAAACGGGTCGCAGCAGCAGCCGCACACGCGCCGGTACCGCAGGACAGAGTCTCGCCCACGCCACGTTCGTGCACGCGCATACGGATAGCGCCCACATGCGCGCCGCTCTCAACGTCCAGATCGACCGGCACCACAAACTCAACGTTCGTACCGTTGACCGGGGCGGGGCTCACCTGAGGCAGGCTGTGCAGGTCCAGGCCGTCCAGCTTACCGTCAGAGCCGAGCATCACCACGGTGTGCGGGTTACCCATCGAAATGGACAGGCCAGCACGCGGAGTCTTCAGGCCGCGAGCAGACACCAGGCAGTCCTCGCCACCCTCGCGGGCAGCCTCACCGTGAATGAAGCTCCACGGACCCATATCAATCGCGTAGCCCTCTTCGGTACGCGCCACAGTCTTCACGCCGGCACGGGTACCAATCTTGACGGTCTCGCCCACCTCAAGCTCAATCAGGCCCTCAGTGCGCAGGTACTCCACGAACGCGCGCACACCGTTGCCGCACATTTCAGCGATAGAGCCGTCACCGTTGCGGTAGTCCATGAACCAGACAGCGTCCGGGTGCTCCTCGAGCAGCTTCTGGCCCGCGCGGGAGGCGGTGCTGCGGGTAGCACGAATGAAGCCGTCCGCACCAATGCCGAAGTGTCGGTCGCAGGCGCGGGCTACCAGCTCGGGGGTGAGAGCAATTTCTGCGTTCTCGTCCGTCAGAAAGATGAAGTCGTTACCGGTGCCGTGACCCTTGGTGAGGGTCAGGCCTGCCAGCTCGCCCCAGGTGGAAGGGTTCTCGCTCATATGCTGTCCTTAAGGTTGGTGACCTGTCCGTTTATGATTTTACCGCGCCGACCGACTCGACGAGGTATCGGTTCGGCGACGGCTCGTTATTGTGGCTTATCGGGTGCTTTCGCGGATGATGGCTTCCGCCTCATCGGCAAGGGTGGGTGAGAGCGCATCCAGCCAGTGCACACGCGGGTCCGCACGGAACCAGGTCAGCTGGCGGCGCGCAAACTGGCGGGTCGCAATGGTCGTATCCTCAATCGCCTGCTCCACGTTGTAGTCCGCATCCTCAAGGGCACGAGCAAACTGCGCGTAACCAATCGCGCGGGAGGCGGTCTTACCCTCCTGCAAACCCTGCTCGTTCAGGGTGCGCACCTCGTCCAGCAGGCCGCGCTCGTGCATCAGCTCCACGCGGCGGTGCAGACGCTCGTGCAGCAGGGCACGATCCATATCCAGACCAATCTGAATACTCTCGGTCACGTACTCGCGCACCGGCATGAACGCCGAGAACGGGCGACCCGTCACCTCGAACACCTCCAGGGCGCGAATGATGCGGCGCTCATCCTTCACGCGCGCCGCCGACTCCGGGTCGACCTCCGCCAGGCGGGCATGCAGAACACCAATACCCTCGGTACGCGCCTGCTCCTCCAGGCGCTCACGCACCCGCGCCTCCGTGCCGGGGAACTCCAACTTATCCAGGGCTGCACGCACATACAGACCGGAACCACCCACCAGAATCGGGTAGCGGCCACGGCCGCGGATCTGCTCAATCAGCTCACGGCTACGCTCCTGAAACTCCGCCACGGACGCCTCATTCCGCACATCCATAATGTCCAGCAGGTGGTGCGGGACGCCGCGCATCTCCTCCGCAGTGACCTTCGCGGTACCAATATCCATACCCCGGTAGAACTGCATAGAGTCAGCGTTAATGCACTCACCGTTCAGACGCAGAGCCAGCTCAATAGCGAGCGCGCTCTTACCGGTGCCGGTCGGGCCCACAATAGCGATAACGGGCAGAGTTTCGGAGATAGTCATGCGCCCCATTCTACCGGTTCCCTCACCCCCCCCCACTTGCGGTAGCGGTGCGAGCCCGAAGAACAGGGCGCATGATTCGAATCTAGGTTTTAGGGGCGCAGACCGATGGTCGGCATGCCCAGACCCACCGGCGCACCGGGCACCTGGGTGGTGCCGGTACCGCAAGAGTCAGCCTGGGAGCGGTCCCACGCGTCACCGGCGCGGGTGCGGCGCAGCTGGTACTGCTCGGCGGTCGGGTCAGAAATCAGGTGGAAGGAACCAGCCTCGGTAATGGGCACGGTGACCATGTCGCCGGGGCGCGGAGTCTCGCAACCCTCGGGCACCGAGAAATGCACGAGGCGCTGATCCGGGCCACGACCGGAGAGGCGGTGAGTCTGGTCAGCCTTACGACCTGCCTCCGCAACGACCATCAGTTCAACGGTCTTACCGAGCTGCTTGCGGTTCTCTTCACCGGCGATGCGGTCCTGCAGGGCAATCAGACGCTCGTAGCGTTCCTGCACGACCTCCTTCGGGATCTGGTTCTCCATGGTCGCCGCCGGGGTGCCGGGGCGAATCGAGTACTGGAAGGTGAACGCGGAGGAGAAACGAGCCTGCTCCACAACCTTCAGGGTGTCCTGGAAGTCCTCTTCAGTCTCGCCGGGGAAGCCCACAATAATGTCGGTGGTAATCACGGCGTTCGGGATGCGCTCGCGCACCTTGTCCAGAATGTTCAGGAACTTCTTGGAACGGTAGGAGCGGCGCATGTCCTTGAGCACCTTGTCGGAGCCGGACTGCAGCGGCATGTGCAGCACGGGCATGACGTTCGGGGTCTCCGCCATCGCGTCAATCACGTCGTCGGTGAACATTGCCGGGTGCGGGGAGGTGAAGCGTACACGCTCCAGGCCCTCAATCTCACCGCAGGCACGCAGCAGCTTGGAGAACGCCTGGCGGTCGCCGAACTCCACACCGTAGGAGTTCACGTTCTGGCCGAGCAGGGTCACCTCAATAGCGCCATCATCGACCAGCGCCTGAACCTCAGCGAGAATGTCGCCGGGGCGGCGGTCCTTCTCCTTACCGCGCAGAGACGGCACGATGCAGAAGGTGCAGGTGTTGTTACAGCCAACCGAGATGGACACCCAGCCGGAGTACACGTGGTCGCGCTTAGTCGGCAGGGTGGAGGGGAAAACTTCGAGGGATTCGAGCAGTTCTGCCTGCGCCTCGTGGTTGTGGCGGGCACGCTCCAGCAGGGTGGGGAGGGCACCAATGTTGTGGGTACCGAACACGACGTCCACCCAGGGTGCCTTCTCAATGATGGCGTCCTGGTCCTTCTGTGCCAGGCAACCACCCACAGCGATCTGCATGCCCTTGTGGGCGCGCTTGACCGGTGCCAGCTGACCGAGGTTGCCGTACAGGCGGTTGGAAGCGTTTTCGCGGACCGCGCAGGTGTTGAAAACAACCAGGTCGGGCTGGGTGCCTTCCTCAGCGCGAACGTAGCCGTTAGCCTCCAGCAGACCCGACATTCGTTCGGAGTCGTGCACGTTCATCTGGCAGCCGAAAGTGCGCACTTCGTAGGTGCGGGGGCTGGTTTCGGGGGTCTGGGCGGAATCGCTGAGGGTCGAAGTCATGCCCTATAGGGTATCCGATAGGGGATAATGGCTCTATGCAGGTTTCCCTTAGTAGTAACTTTCCGGCTCTGTCACCGAACGATTCTTCCGCCCCCGCCCCTGACGGGGAGCTTCTAAACACCCTCATCGAGGAGGCGATTGCCGCCTACTCTCCCGTGCCGCCTCAGGCGAGCGCTGATTCTGCCTCGATGCGTCAGACCCTGATGCAGCTGCTCAGCTGGGCGCATTCTTTGGATCAGGTAGCTGCCCGTGCGGTTGAGCGCGTGCAGATTCTGGGCACCGGCATGCGTTCCGTTGTGGTGCGTGTCGTGTATGAGCCTGCCGCCGAGTCTGCACAGTCTTTCGAGTCTACACAGTCTTTGCCGACCTCGATTATTGTGAAGCGTTACCGCCGTAAGGATTCGACGGTGAACGCGGGCGGTTTCGGGTACCTGCGTGAGCGCTACGGTTTGGAGGCGCTGAACCGGCAGGTTCCGGGTCTGTTCCCGCAGCTCTATGGCGCGGACGCTGAGCTGCGCGTGCTGGCGCTGGAAGATGTGAGCGCCGGAACCGTTGAGGGCGAGCAGTATTCGGTCGCCCACGCCCTACTGGAGGGCACCGAACAGCAGGCGCTGGATGCGCTGAACTACTACATTGAGGCGTACCGTTCCCTTGCCGCCAGCGGCATCATGGGCGAGGCGGTGGAGGATTACCGCCTGAACCTGGCGCGCGCCGACCGCAAGGCGCAGTTCCCGGGTGCTATCGCCTCGCCGGGGCTGGCTGAGCGCGGTTTGAAGAAGCTGTACGGTGTGGCTGACGAGGCGCGCGCCCCCGAGCACGGTGCTGACAGCCCGGCTTCCAGCTCTGCCGCGCATGAGGACGCCCCCGTTCTTCCCGCCGCTGTTGAGGAGCTGTCCTTCCGTTTCCGCCGCGTTCTGCAGCCCTTCTTCACCAAGCGCCCGCCGGTACCCGAGCAGTTCAAGCTCAACCGCGGCAAGGTGTATATGCTCTCTTCGGGCGATTTTTCGCCGCAGAACGTGTTGATTGGTTCGGCGGACGGGGCGCAGGTGCGCATGGTCGATGCGGAGGGCACCTGCCTGCACCACCGCGGCTTCCCCTTCGTTGAGGCGATGTTGGGCTTCCCCTCCTCGCCGGAGTACCCGCGCTACCGGGTGGACCGTAAGAAGGCGCTGCCGGCGCTGTACTCTGCACTGTTCGAGGACGCCCCGCTGGATGAGCACCTGGCGGAGGATTTGGCGGTGTGCACGGCGGTGACCGTGTGCGCCCTGTTGGAGCTGTACTCTTCTTCGGCGCGTGCCGGCTTGTTGCCTCGTATTCGCCGTGAGAGTGCGCAACTGATGCGCCTGCTGCTGGAAATCGCTGGTTCTCAGGATGCAACCCTCGCCGATTTCGCGGACCGTCTGGGAGCGGTCGAGTAACCAGCGGATATGGCCTTCGACAAGGTATTTTATAAATCTCAAAAACGTAAGGGTGAGCCCGCCACAGAGTATGTCTGTAGCGGGCTCACCCTTTGTTGTGCCTATTTTATGGTCACCCCAGCATGGGTCTATCTGTGCGTGCGGACCGTCTTTATTCGCCCTCTACCAGAGCTCGTCCTCTGCACCGTAGGCGGCGAGTTCCTCACGAATCACCGACATCGACACCGAGGAGGAGTACCCGCGGCGAGCCAGCATCCCCAGCAGTCGGCGGGTCACCTTATCCTTTTCGGCGCGGTCACTCAGATCCATGCCGGGGCGCAGCTTCTTACGCACCAGCTCGGCGGCATCCTCACGTTCCTGCTCGTCGGTGCGCTGAGCCAGTGCGTTCTCCGCCTCTTCACCGCGCACCCCGCGTTCGGCGAGCTCACGGCGCAGCGCGGCGCGGGAGAGCTTCTTGGTGCGGCTCTTCTGCGCCACAAAGCTTTGGGCGTATTCGGCGTCGTCAATGAGTTTTGCTGCCTCGAACTTATCGAGTAGCGGCTCAATGAGCTCCGCGTCGAATCCTTCTGTTTGCAGCTTCTTACGCAGCTGACCTCGGGTTTTTGCCGAGTACGCCAGCTGGTTGTACACGATGGTTTTAGCGCGCGTGTAGGGGTCTGTTTCTTTCGCAGCGCGGGCGGCACGCACCTTCTGTTTCCAGGAAGGCACGTTGCTTTCCGGCGGTGAGGAAGCATGTCCCATCTGAGAGCCGCCTGGTTGGGAGACCCGAGCTCGAGAACCACCCTTTGGGGAACCGACCGAAGCGGCACGGCGCTTTCCGGTACCGACGCCCTGCGCCTCTTCCTCAGCGATACCGCGAATGAGTGCTTCTTCGGCGGGGGTGAGTTCTTCGTTCAAGGCGCTTCCCTCCCTAAATAGGTTGCTCCCCGAGCCGCGGCGCGTGGGGCTCTTGCGGATTTCCTCGTCGTCGCTTCGAGCCCCGAAGGCGGGCGCGTAGGGCGAGCGGCTCCGCATTTTCTCTTGCTGCGCCGCGCTCATACGGCGGAACCCACGCTTATAGTCGGTGTTCTTGGAGGCACGCGAAGACTTGCGTTTCTTCTGCTTATCCCGCTGAGCGGCTTGCCTCTCGATCTCTTCCTTCTCTTCGGCAGTGAGCCCCGAGCCGATGGAGGCGGCACCCGCTCGACTCATGCGCCCCGCCGCCATAGGGCGCGGCTCGGCACCGCCGGGGGTGAAGGCACGAGCGGGCGCTTCGTCAATGGAGACGGCGGGCAGGTTCGGGTCAACGAGCAGGCTACGGCGCGGGGATTCGCCGTCTTCCTCAGAACTGCCACCTTCAGAACTGGCGGGCACAGCCTGCAGGGGCAGCTCGGGTACGCGGAACTCCCCGGCGTAGTCACCGCCGTTATCGCGGGCGATGCTTTCTTCAACAAAGCCGTGCGAGGCGGGGTGCCAGTCCGGGAACTCCTCAGCGGCTACCGAATCCGCGGTCCTGTTCCGCACCCATTTTTTGGATGCGTTTTCTGTGGCCGCTGACTTCTTCTGAGGCGCTGGCTTCTTCTTATGCGCGAGCTTTTCAGCCTGCCGTGCTTTCGGCTTAGGTTTCTGGGATGCGGTTTCTTGGCCCCCACGCTGCTCCGCTATCGTTTCTGGGGGTGCCGCTTCGTCCGAGGGTACCCAATATTCCCCCGCGTACTCTGCTTTAGGGTACTCTGTTTCAGGGTACAAAGGCTCTACCGGATACGCAGGTTCGTCCTCGTAGGGAGGCTCATCAGGGTATGGGGGTTCATCAGGGTATGGGGGCTCATCCTCATACGGGGGCTCTTCAACAGAAGGAGGCGCCTCCCAGCTGAGGATGGGCTCCGCCAGGGCGGCAGGCGCCTCAAAATTGAGCGCCTCGAAGCCGCCTACCTCAACCGGCGGGGCGGTAGATTCAAACGAACCAGTAGCTTCAAAGGAAACAGACGCAGAGAAAGTCGAGTCATGGAATGCAGGGTCATGGAAGGCTGACCCCTGCATAGTTGAGGGACCGAAGTGTGGTTCGGTCGCATCCAGCGCCGCAAAACCGGCGTCGCCGTCACGCGCGCTGTTTTGCTCACGCTCTTCATGACCGTTCTGTTCCGTCATGTTCAGTTCCTCCTCTCCCCTGTGTTGGCTCGCTTGATGACCCGTGCGCCCGGCTATACGGCGCTCCCCCATTGTAACGAGGCGTTGTCTCGGCACCCCCGATACGCCCGTTAACGGGCTCCCGTTAACGACAGATTGCCGTGCACCGTGCGGAATGCACAGCACACGGCAATCAGTCGTGGCGTTAGCAAGAAGCTACGCGGGCGGGTTTAGAACTCCTCAGCCAGCTCGTCCAGCGGGTCGTTGCCCTCGGACTCAGCAACTGCCTGCTCCTCAACTTCTTCCTCAATGATGCCCAGCTTCACCAGAACCTTGTACTGCAGTTCCTCGGTGAGCTCGGGGTTGTCCTTGAGCAGCTTACGAACGTTCTCGCGGCCCTGGCCCAGCTGCTCACCGTCGTAGGTGAACCATGCGCCGGACTTCTTGACGATGTCGTTCTCCACCGCCAGGTCCAGGATGCCGCCCTCAACGGAGATGCCCTCACCGTAGAGGATGTCGAACTCAGCCTGCTTGAAGGGCGGAGCCATCTTGTTCTTCACGATCTTGGCGCGGGTGCGGTTACCGATCGGGTTAGCGCCGTCCTTGAGGGTCTCAATGCGGCGGATGTCGATACGGACCGAAGCGTAGAACTTCAGCGCCTTACCACCGGTGGTGGTTTCGGGAGAGCCGAAGAAGACACCAATCTTCTCACGCAGCTGGTTGATGAAGATTGCGGTGGTGCCGGTTGCAGAGAGGCGGCCGGTAATCTTACGCAGCGCCTGGCTCATGAGGCGAGCCTGCAGACCCACGTGGGAGTCACCCATGTCGCCTTCAATTTCGGCGCGGGGTACCAGCGCGGCGACGGAGTCGACGACCACGATATCAACAGCGCCGGAACCAACCAGCATGTCCATGATTTCCAGCGCCTGCTCACCGGTGTCGGGCTGAGAGACCAGCAGCTGGTCGATGTCCACGCCCAGCTTAGCCGCGTAGATTGGGTCCAGTGCGTGCTCGGCATCGATAAACGCCGCCACGCCGCCTGCCTTCTGAACGTTCGCTACAGCGTGCAGCGCAACGGTGGTCTTACCGGAGGACTCGGGACCGTAAATCTCGATGACGCGGCCGCGGGGCAGACCGCCAATACCCAGAGCGGCATCCAGGGCGATAGCGCCGGTGGAGATAACCTCGGTCTTGGTGATTTCCTTATCACCCAGGCGCATGACTGCACCCTTGCCGTAGTTCTTGTCGATCTGTGCCATCACGGCTTCAAGTGCCTTGGCGCGACCCTCTTCGGGAACGCGAGCTACGCTCTGAGACTTGGTGTTCTTAGCCACGGTAGTACCTCGTTCTTTGTGTTGTCAGTGGTTGACGGGAGTAATGTTTCTTCGGAATCGGTGGGACTCGTAATCGAGACCTTGAAGGTTTTGGCCTACCGGTTCCTTCTGAGACTACTCTAGGGTCACAGCCTGACAGGATAAGGCCATTTTTTAAAATCTGTGGAAAACTTTGAAGATTTTTCCGAAAAATTCCTGATGTGGAAAGTCTAGCATGAGTCGAACAAAATTACGACCCGGTTTCGAATAAATCGGATAGGGTTTCGGCATATATTTTCGAAAAACCCCGGATTCTCGGCTAATTATTCGAAAATACCTCCCGCACAGGCGCCAGCACTCGAACAAACGCTAGGGAACAGACGGTGGGCACCGCCCATACGCTAGAACACGCCAGGCTCACTACCTAGCGCAGCGGTTCCTTATCCGGACCCAGGCGGCGCTCCTGCGGAATCTCCTGCTCATCACAGATCGCCAGCCACACATCCCTCGGGTTAACGCCCTGGTCCAGCGCCTCCGCAGCGGTCACATGACCCAGCGAGCCCAGCACCAGGTCCCGCGCAAGTACCGGAGCATACCCGGCACCGAACTCATACTCCATGCACGCCCAAAATTCGCTCAGCTTCACAAGCGCTCCTTCCGCTTCACCGCTAGTTTGCTTCATAATTCGTCACATCGCTCGGTAATAAACCGAGAATAAGCGATGCCGCACACCCACCTTACGGGGATGCACGGCATCGCTTCACGTTTAGCGCGGCATGTGCCGCCTCGCGTTACTTCGAGAGAATGTAGTAATCGCTCTTGTACTGCTCAGACATCTCAGCCGGAACAGTATCCGGGATCTGAACGCCCTCGAGAACCGCCATACGGTCGGCAACCTCACGCAGCATCTGGGACATCGGAATGTCCAGAGCCTGGCAAATCCACGCCAGCAGTTCGGAGGAAGCTTCCTTCTGACCGCGCTCAACTTCGCTCAGGTAACCGAGGGAAACACGGGCACGCTGGGAAACCTCACGCAGGGTGCGGCCCTGACGCTGGCGAACGTCGCGAAGGACCTCACCGATTGCCTGTCGCAGGGGAACAACCTTAGCTTCCTCAACGACCGGGGCGGCCTGTCGGGGGGTCTCCTCGATTTCCTTCCACTTAGTAATGCCATTAATCGATACGCGCTGCTTAGCCATGAGCTTCTATATCACTTTCCTGAGTAGGTATTCCCGACGCGCGGGACTGTACATAGTTAAGCCTAACTGATTTTTGGAGCGTGAGCTAGGAGCCCCGCCATTTTTGTCTTCTTCTTACGGCTTGTATCTATTCAAACAGACGAACCTATGCCTTTATTCCCTCGGAGCTGAAAGAACCCTGTGAATATATTTGAACCGTAAAATTTTTTCTCAGGTAGGCGCTGCACAGACGACTACACAGCCGTTCCAGGCGCCGCACAGCACAGCACAGTCTAGCCCAGCACGCTACGCCTGCTCGTTCTCCAGAACCCCACCGGCACCGCCGCGTACCGCACGCGCCAGCAGAGCAATCGCATCCGCACTCGCCGCCGCACGAATCTGCGCCCGGTCCCCCGAATAGTGCCGCTCAAACACCTCAGAACCGGACGGGGAACACACGCCAATATAGACCGTGCCCACCGGCTGGCCATCCGCAGGATCAGGACCGGCAACACCCGTAGTCGACACCGCATAATCGGCACCGCACACACGCGCCGCACCGACCGCCATCTGCACCGCCACCGCAGGATGCACCGCTCCCTCACGTGCCAGCAGCTGAGCGTCCACGCCCAGCACCTGAGACTTCACCTCGTAGGCGTACGAAATCACGCCGCCGCGGTAATACGCGGATGCGCCCGGCACCGTACAAATCGCACCGCCCACATCCCCGCCGGTCAGCGACTCAGCCGTCGCCACCTGCACCGGCCCCTCCTGGGCGGCGCGCAACTGCACCGCATCACGTAGCAGCAGCGCCGCCGCCTCCGGGGTGCCGGAGAAAACCTCAGCGGAGGAAAGCTCAAGGGACAGAGCGTCTTCAAGTACGAGGGGAACCATCATTCTCTCCTTTCAGCGGCGCACCGCCGCCCAAAACCTCACGCGGCACGCAACGCACCGCAGGTACAGCGAAGGGGAGCAGCACATGCCACTCCCCTCGCCTCTACTTACCGCCGCCCTGGGAGGCCTGAGCCTGCAACCAGTTACGACGCAAAATATACGCATCACGCACATACACCAAGCCGGTCCACACGGTAATCGCGGTGACCGCGCCCATCAGAACCCAACCCGGAAGCAGCCAGCCAATACCCAGTTGACCCAGCGGCAGAAGCATCAGCACCAGCGCCACCGTCTGCAGCACAGTCTTAATCTTGCCGCCCTTACTAGCGGCCATCACACCGTACTTAATGACGAACAGACGCATGATCGTAATGCCCCACTCACGCAGCAGAATCACGATCGTGACCCACCACCACAGCTCACCCAGCGCCGACAGCACAATAAACGCCGCGCCGGTGAGGAACTTATCGGCAATCGGGTCAGCAATCTTACCGAAGCTCGTAATCAAGTTACGCGAGCGCGCCAGGTAGCCGTCTGCCCAGTCCGTGAGCATGGCAAGAATAAAAATAATCCACGCCAGCCAGCGGTGCGTCGGATCAGCGGCACCAAAAGTACCGCCCGCGACCAGGGCAACAATGAAGAAAGGAACCGCAATAATACGCAGAACCGTCAACACATTCGGCACATTCCAGTTCGAAGGCTTCGCGGTGCTGACCGCACCGGCGGATGCGGAATTGCGAGCTTCATTCATAACGGCTCCTTACGGGTAGATGGCTTTCGACGGTGAGAGACCGCGTACGCACCGACACCTAAACGTATCGGGGATACGCAAACACCCCGTACCGTCCATTATACGTGTGCCGTAGCAGACATCACAGGGACGATACGGGGTGCATGTCGCGCACTCACACAGCCGAGTGGACTCAGCCGAATGGATAGGGCTCTGAAGGGCTAGCGGCCGGTCAGCTGCCAGGCGTCCTCCGAGCCCTCCTCATCGGGCTCATCGAAATAGTCGGTGACCGCCTCGCCCGTGTCCACCGCATTCGCGTAAGGGTCGGCAGCCGGAGGCTCCTCACCGCGAATACGTGCCAGGGTCGCCTGCAGGTCATCCGGACGGATGAGCACCTCACGTGCCTTCGAGCCCTCCGAGGGGCCCACCACGCCCTGCGACTCCAGCAGGTCCATAATGCGGCCAGCCTTCGCGAAGCCCATGCGCAGCTTACGCTGCAGCATCGAGGTCGAACCGAACTGGGTCGTAATCACAATCTCCGCCGCCTGCAGCAAATCGTCGAGGTCATCGCCGATTTCCTCATCAATCTGCTTCTTCGCGGCAGAGACCATCACGTCCTCACGGTAGATGGTCGGCGCCTGCTTCTTCACGTGCTCAACCACGGCGTGAATCTCAGACTCAGACACCCACGCGCCCTGAACACGCATCGGTTTCGAAGCACCCATCGGCAGGAAGAGCGCGTCACCCTGACCGATCAGCTTCTCCGCGCCGGGCTGATCCAGCACCACGCGAGAGTCAGTAACCGAGGAGGTCGCAAACGCCATACGGGACGGAACGTTCGCCTTAATCAGACCGGTCACCACATCCACCGAAGGACGCTGGGTCGCCAGCACCAGGTGAATACCCGCCGCACGCGCCAGCTGGGTAATACGAACAATCGCCTCTTCCACATCGCGCGGAGCGACCATCATCAGGTCGGCGAGCTCGTCAACAATCACCAGCAGGTACGGGTACTCATGCACCGTGCGCTTGCTACCGGGATCGGGCTGAATCTTACCCTCACGCACCGCCTTGTTGAAGTCGTCCACGTGCTTGTAGCCGTAGTGGGCGAGGTCATCGTAGCGGGCGTCCATCTCACGAACTACCCACTGCAGGGCCTCAGCGGCCTTCTTCGGGTTCGTAATGATGGGCGTAATCAGGTGCGGAATACCCTCATAGGCGGTTAGCTCCACACGCTTCGGGTCAACCATCACCAGGCGCACCTGGTCCGGAGTCGAACGCATCAGAATCGAGGTAATCATCGAGTTCACAAACGAAGACTTACCCGCACCGGTCGCACCAGCGACCAGCATATGCGGCATCTTCGCGAGGTTCGCCAGCACGAAACCGCCCTCAACGTCCTTACCCACACCCATGACCATCGGGTGCTGGTTCGCGTGAGCCTGCGGGGAACGCAGCACATCACCCAGGGCAACGGTCTCACGGTCCGTATTCGGAATCTCAATACCAATCGCGGACTTACCCGGAATCGGGGACAGAATACGAACATCCGGGCTCGCCACAGCGTACGCAATGTTCTTGCTCAACGCCGTCACACGCTCAACCTTCGTGGCGGGACCCAGCTCAATCTCGTAACGGGTCACGGTCGGGCCGCGCGAGAAGCCGGTGACCTGCGCATCCACCTTGAACTGCTCCAGCACATTCGTCAGAGCCTCAACCACGTGCTCGTTGACCTCGGAAGATTCCTTGGCGGGAGGACCAGCAACCAGTATCTCCTCCGAGGGCAGCACATAGGTGCCGCGGGAGGACTGCACAACCTGCTCGCCGCGCGCCTGCTCGGTGGTCGCCACCTGAGTGTTGTTCTGCAGCGGGCGGGATGCGCCAGCCTCGGGCGCTCGCGAAGCCGCGGGAGCCGCGTTCTTCGGGTGCGCACCCGGCGAGTGCATGCGGGTCGGAATCGGCGGCTGCGCCGCGGGTGCGGCAGGAGCCTGGGATGCAGAAGCCGAGGCGGCGGGCTGTGCCGCAGACTGTGCAGGGTTCACCACCTGGTGCGGTTTCGTCTGCGGTGAAGCTTCCTCAGAAGCGCCGAATCCGTCATATGCCTCAACGTCAAAGAGAGGCTCCTCGCCAGGAATACGGTTCACGCGGCCGTTCGCCACGGCGGCACGCTGCACCTGATCCAGGCGGGCTGCGGGTGCATCCGACGCCTCAACGTCGAAGAGGTCAGGGCTGCTCGAATAAGCACCGTTCTGTGCAGAAGTACCCTGGGCGGACGTACCCTGCGCGGCCGGTGCCTGGTTGAGGCGACCGGGCAGACGGGACAGACGGTTCGGCTTAGCCGCCGGGCGCGTCTGCTGAGCGGATCCCTGCGCAGAATCCTGTGCAGAGTCCTCCGGCTGTACCGGCATCTGCGTGGTCTCCGGGTGAGTCTCATCCACCACGGCACTCACGAATGCTTCATCACCGGCGTACTCGTCCAGGGAAGAATCGGTCGAGGCAGCGGGAGCAATGCCCAACCAACCGCGCAGACGAGAGAACAGGCCGCCAGACTTCGGAGCCGTACGCGCCGGCTTCTCATCCTCGTACAGGTAGCTACGGTCGTGCTCCTCAGCGTTCAGATCCACGGTCTGAGTCGCATCCGAAGGGCTATCCTTCGCGGAGGTTCGAGTCGTGCCGTTAGGCTTCTCACCCAAAGCCAAACCGACCAGGTGCAGGGTACGCGGCACCACCTGACGAATCGGAGTGTTCGTCAGAACCATCAGACCGGCAATACCCAGTAGCAGGTGAATCAGAATCTCAACGAACGCAATACCCCCGCTCAAACGCACAATGGGGGTGCCCAGCAGCACGCCAGCCACGCCACCACCAGCCCAGACGGCGTCAAAACCATCCGCGAACGTCGGGTGACCCGCATGGCGTGCAAAGAACAGGGATGCCGCCATCAGCATGATGAAGGACCCCACCGCCACGCGGTTATTACGTTTAATCAGGTCGGGCCCACGGAAAACACACCACGCCATGATGAGGCAGAACACCGGAATCAACAGGGCGCCCTGACCGAAAATACCACCCAGCATGGTGTGCCAGGCGTCCAGGGGCGCGCGCAACAAACCGAGGGAGGTGTGGGCACGCCAGTTGTACCACTCCACTCCGGCGCTAATCATGCCGAACAGCAGGATGGTGAGCGCGCCACCGTCACGGCGGTCTTCGGGCGCAAGGTCGGTGCGCACCGCGCCAATGGAGCGGAAGAGCCCACCGATAGCGTGAGCGATGCTCAGCCAGACGGAGGAGATAGCGCCCGCTACAGGGTTCGCCGCGTTGGCACCGCGCTGGGCACCGCCTCGGGAGGTGGTGCGCTTGCGGGTGGTCTTCTTAGTGTTTGCTTTAGTAGAGGTCGTGTTACGACCCTTCGTGGTCCGTGGAGCCATACCTTTTAGGGTATCAACCTTCCCGTTAATGTACCGATTCTTTCGTTATCAGTGAGCTAAAAAGTGCGCCCCGCCCGGTGCCTATAGAGGTGTTGATAGGGCGCTGATGAGGCGCTTCTCCCCTACTGCGTTCGCTTTCGCCGAGCTTTCACGCAGCTTTCGCGCAGCTTTCACGCGTACGTTGCGCAGATACACGGCAGGCGGGGCCGACACCAAGTATCGACCCCGCCTTTCGCTATGCCAGGCAGTTAGCCTCGCGCAGAGTATTAGTTCTTCGCAGCCTTCGAGGTGTTCTCAACAACCACGGGAACAATCATGGGCTTGCGGCGCAGACGGCGAGAAATCCAGGCACCGATGGTGCGGCGCACAATCTGCTGCAGCTGCTGCACGGTGTGCACCTTCTCGGGTGCGCGGTGCAGAGCATCCTCCAGGGCGGCAGTAATCTTCGGAACGATCTCGTCGAAGACCGAGTCGTCCTCAGCGATACCGCGAGCGTGAATATCCGGGCCGGTCACCACGCGCTTGGTGGCACGATCCACCACGGTCACGATGGACACGAAGCCCTCTTCACCCAGGATGCGGCGGTCCTTCAGATCGCTCTCGGTGACCTCACCGACAGAGCGGCCGTCAACGTACAGGTACTCGCAGGGAACCTCGCCCACCACGGACGCCACGCCATCGCGCAGATCCACGACGGTGCCGGACTCGCAGAGCAGCACGTTCTTCTTCGGAACGCCGGTCTCCATCGCCAGGTCACCGCTAGCAATCAGGTGGCGAACCTCACCGTGAACCGGCATAACGTTCTTCGGCTTGAGGATGTTGTAGCAGTACAGCAGCTCACCCGCGGCAGCGTGACCGGAAACGTGAACCTTCGCGTTGCCCTTGTGCACCACGTTAGCGCCCAGCTTCATGAGGGCGTTAATGATGCGGAAGACGCTGGTCTCGTTACCGGGAATCAGCGAGGAGGCGAGCACCACGGTGTCGCCGGGCTCAATCTGAATCTTGTGGTCACCGTTCGCCATGCGCGACAGTGCCGCCATCGGCTCGCCCTGCGAACCGGTGCACATCATCACGATCTGGTCGGGGCGGTAGTCGTCAACCTTCTTCAGGTCCACCAGCACGTTAGCGGGAACCTTCAGGTAGCCCAGCTTCTCAGCAATGGTCATGTTACGCACCATGGAGCGGCCCACGAGCACGACCTTGCGGCCACGCTCAGCGGCTGCGTCCAGCACCTGCTGCACGCGGTGAACGTGCGAGGAGAAGGAAGCCACAATGATGCGGCCGCTTGCGTCACGGAAAACGTTCGACAGCACCGGACCGATGTGCTTCTCGGTCGGGGTGAAGCCGGGAACCTCAGCGTTGGTGGAGTCCGGCAGGAACAGGTCCACGCCCTCCTCGCCCAGGCGAGCAAAGTGGCGCAGGTCGGTCAGGCGACCATCCAGCGGCAGCTGGTCCATCTTGAAGTCACCGGTGTGCAGAACCTTGCCGGCCTTGGTGCGGATGTAGACAGCCAGCGCATCCGGAATCGAGTGGTTCACAGCAACGAACTCACACTCGAACGGACCGAAACGCTCCACCTGGTGCTCCTTCACCGCGAGGGTGTAGGGCTTGATGCGGTGCTCGGCGAGCTTCGCCTCAACCAGTGCCAGGGTCAGTTCGGAACCGACCAGGGGGATGTCGGGGCGGCGGCGTAGCAGGTAGGGAACCGCGCCGATGTGGTCCTCGTGGCCGTGGGTCAGCACCATGGCAACCACGTCGTCCAGACGGTCGACAATGTAGCTGAAGTCGGGCAGGATCAGATCCACGCCGGGCTGGGACTCTTCGGGGAAGAGCACGCCGCAGTCAACAATCAGCAGCTTGCCGTTAATTTCGTACACGGTCATATTACGACCGACTTCGCCCAGGCCGCCCAGGGGCACCACGCGCAGGGTGTCCTTCTTCAGGCGGGGAGGGAGGGGAAGATTCGCTTCAAAGACGCTCATCGTGTGTCTCCTCTTTCTTCTATGTTTTCTTGTGATGTCTGTGATTCGTAGGCGACGCTTCGTACCGCATGCGCTCCCGCCGGTTCGGCTCTCATGTGCCGAGGCGGAGGTGCTGCCGGTGCGTCCAAATCACCGAAAGTATTTAAAAGTATTGGGGGCGTACTGCGCGGGTGCCTCTGCCTAAGTTACGTCCCTGTCTGAGTGGGGGCCGAATCATTGGGCGGTAAACCGTGGCAATACGCCAGAGCGGACCCCTCACCCATTGCTAGGTGTGGAGTCCGCATCCGTTGACTACATCATGCGCCCCAAAAGCGGGGTGTGACGGTAGCCTAAGTCCTCTATATATACGCGCTCTGCACGATAAGTTGTGCAGGTTCTGCGTTAAAGTTTAGGCGTTCTTCAGGGTGTGAGCGATACTCGAGGAGAGCAAGTCAGCTCGCATAGCCTGGGCAACCTCCGGTTCGGAGAGTACGTGCGGCAAGCGAACGACGGGCTCATCCAGCACACCCTGCCAGGAAAGGATTTCCTTGGCAGCAACGCAACCGGGGGCACGACCCATGGTTGCTCGGACAATCGGAGTCAGTTCCAGGTGAAGACGCTGAGCCTCCACCAGGTCCTGTGCAACGACAGCATCAATCAGGGCACGGAAGAGTGCAGGTGCCACGTGTGCGGTCACCGAAACGAGGCCGACGGCGCCCATTGCCATCCAGGGAAGGGTCAGTCCGTCGTCGCCGCTGTAGTAGTGCAGGTCGGTGGTTGCCATGACCTCGGTTGCGGCACCGAAGTCTGCCTTGGCGTCTTTCACCGCTACAATACTATCAATTTCTGCAAGGCGACGGTAGGTTTCGGGTGCGATGGGGATGCCCGCACGACCCGGAATATCGTAAAGCATGACGGGGGTCTCAGTTGCCTGCGCAACGGTCGCAAAATGGGCGTAGACACCCGGCTGAGTCGGCTTGTTGTAATAGGGGGTCACAACCAGCAGGCCGTCCACACCAATCTTTTCGGCACGGTGCGCCAGCTCAATAGTATGCGCCGTATCGTTCGAACCAACACCGGCAATAATCTTCGCGCGAGAACCGACGGTATCCTTCACAATCTGGAAGACGCGCTCGTTCTCGTCATCGGTCATGGTGGAGTATTCACCGGTGGTACCGCAGACCACCAGACCATCGTGGCCGTTCTCCACAAGGTAGTTCGCCAGGTCTGCGACCTGCTTTTCATCAACGGAGCCGTCCTTCGCGAAGGGGGTCACCATTGCGGTCAGGAGGCGACCGAAGACGGGTTCAACAAAAGTACCGGGGTTCGAAAGGTTCTCAGACATATGTCCAGAGTACGCCCGAAATGCAGATTTTTCCGTTAGAACGCATAAGTTTTCATGCGTGTTCTACTATTCGGACTCTTTCAAACCCGCGGTACTTCCACGAGAGCCTATGAAACCGGGCACATAGCCTCGGCGTTATCAGTCTCATACCGAAAATAAATGTGGCATTGACTAGGGATCGCAGGGTCAGAGCCTAACGCATGCCCTTCGCCTGACCGCCCGAACGCAACGCCCACGCGTTGCGCATCGCCGCACGGGCACGCTTGCGTTCACCACCGGCATCGTACATGCACGCCAGGTTGAACCACGCCTTCCAGTTCTCGGGGTCCTGCTCAACCGCCGCCGCAAAGCCTTCAAACTCCACCGCCGCCGCCTCACGGTCCACACGACCGGAGGGGGTGCGCGGCAGGGTATCCTCCGCCAGCTCACCCGAAGCAGCCAACTCCTGAGCCATACGCTGAATACGAGCACCGAAAAGCACCTCACGCACCAGCGCCCACGCACCCAGAATCGGCAGCAAAATCATACCCGCGCCAAGCACAATGCCAGCCACCGAACCGGAGGTGAGCATCACGAACCCCTGCTGCGCAATGTGTACCAGGTACAGGGTCAGCAGCGCGCAAGTCAGTGCCGCGAAGGTCTTACCCCAGCCGCCGGCATCCACCGTCACAAAGACGGCACTAAAAATCAGCACGCCCAGGATAGAGGCACGCGCCGCCAGAGGCAGCGGCAGAATCAGCACGGTCAGCACCATCAGCACGCAGGCGCAGACAGTCCACAAACGTAGCGAAGTCCACCAGGGGCTACGAGCCTCGGAAGATACCGGCGAGGTGTCGGGTGAAGTCTGTTCAGACAATATTCTCTCCTAGGACAAATCCATGTAGGCGTCCAAGCCCACGCTCAGGCCCGGATGCGCCGCCACCTCACGCACACCCAACAGCACGCCGGGCATGAAGGAGACACGGTCAAAGGAATCGTGACGAATCACGAGCTGCTGACCGGGATCGCCCAGCAGAATCTCCTGATGCGCCACCATGCCGCGCAGACGCACCGCGTGTACGTGAATATCGTCGACCACGGCACCGCGCGAGCCCAAAGGATCGGAGGTGGTGGCGTCCGGGCTTGCACCCACACCAGCCTCCGCGCGGGCGGCAGCCACCTTGCGGGCGGTGTGCACAGCGGTACCGGAGGGGGCATCTACCTTATTCGGGTGGTGAATTTCAATAATCTCTACAGACTCGAAGTAGCGTGCCGCCTTCGCCGCGAACTCGGTGGCGAGAATCGAACCAATCGCGAAGTTCGGGGCGATGAGCACACCCACCTCGGGGTGCTCTACCAGCAGCTCGCGCAGGGAGTCCAGGCGTTCGGGGGTCCAACCGGTCGTACCAACCACCGCGTGCATACCGTGCTCCACCGCGAAACGCACATTCGCCTCGCTGGATTCGGGAACTGTCAGGTCAATAACAATCTCTGCGCCGGCATCGACCAGCTCCTGCAGGTCATCGCCACGGCCCAGTGCCGCCACCAGGTCCATGTCTGCGGAGGTGTTGACGGCGCGCACCGCCTCAGAGCCCATGCGGCCTGCGGCACCGAGTACCGCTACCTTCCAGATTTTTTCGTCGCCCTCGTGGGCCATCTTCTCTCCTCCGTAGCTTTTGTGCACCCCGACTATGGGGCAGACGCTGTGACGTACAGCCTCTATTATCCCCCGTGTGGGCGCGGTGCACGCCATCGCACACGCTGGGTGAGATACCCCGCGGAACCTCAGCGGTCTAAAAAGCGAAGTAATCTAACCGTCATACAAGCCGTTTAATACGCTATCTAAAGTTAGCAACCATATAATTAGGAAGTATTTCTATAATTTCCATCCTACGGAGTGCTTTGACAGTATGAAGTCCCTCTTTACCTCCTCCGTGCGTCCAGATGAGGCTAACCGGCGTTATATTCTGCCGGGTCTGGACGGTCTGCGAGCAATCGCTGTGCTCCTCGTGATGGTGTACCATTTCTGGCCCACCGTACTACCCGGCGGCATGATCGGCGTGGATATTTTCTTCGTCATCTCCGGTTTCCTGATTACCTCCCTGCTTCTGCGTGAAGGTGCTCTCACCGGCAAAATTGCCCTGGGCAACTTCTGGATTCGCCGTGCCCGCCGACTACTTCCCGCCATTACCCTGCTGATTCTGGTCATGGGACCGGTCAGCCTGCTCATTGGCGGCGATATTCAGGTGAACCTCGGCCGACAGCTCGCCGGTGCGGCGACCTTCTCGTCCAACTGGATTTCCATTTTTGCCGGTAATGACTACTTCGCGCAGACCTCCCCGGAGCTCTTCACAAACTTCTGGTCCCTGGCAGTGGAAGAACAGTTCTACGTGGTGTGGCCGCTGCTCATTGTTGGCGCCGGCGTGCTGTTGCGCCGTTCGTGGCGTCGCTTCAGCGTGGTTATGGTGCTGGGCATTATTGCGTCACTGAGCGTTGCTACCGCTCTTCTGATGTCCGGCGCACCCATTAGCCGCGTCTACTACGGCACCGATACTCACCTGTACGGCCTGCTGCTCGGCGCCCTGCTGGCGTTTGCGCGCCCCTGGTCGCTGTACCCGCCGCTACAGCAGTCGGTACTGTACCGCGTGGCTCAGCCCTTCGGACTGGTCGCTTTCGCCCGCGTCATGATCAGCTGGCTGTCCCTGTTCGCACTGATTCCCTACGCAATCCTCGTTCCCGAATCGGCTCCCGGTGCGATTCCCTGGGGCCTGTTTGGCGCCTCCCTGCTGGCACTGGGCGTGATTCAGGGCATGCTTCCCGACATGCTTGCTGGCGCCTCCGAGGTGCTGCGCCGCCTGCTGAACTTCGCTCCCCTACGCTGGGTGGGCGAACGTTCCTATGGCCTGTACCTGTGGCACTGGCCGCTCGCCGTGGTCATGCACTACCTGATGGGTGCGGACCGCTCCCCGCTGGTGAACGTGGGCGTTCTGGTGGCGACCTTCGCTATTGCGGAGATGTCGTACCGCTGGGTTGAGACCCCGATTCGCCGCTACGGTTTCCGCGGTAGCGCTAACCGTGTGGTGGCGGCTTTCCAGTCCTCGCGCACTAAGTTCCTGCCGGTTTCGGTGGCTCTTGCCGTTGTTGTGGCTGCTGCTTCGACCGGCCTGGCGGTGCACACCGCTCCGGCAATGACTACCGCCCAGCAGTCCGTTGAGGACGGCAAGCGTGCCGCCGCTGAACGCCTGAAGGCTCGTCAGGAGGCACAGGCTGCGAGCGCATCGGCAAGCCCGAGCGCTGCGGGTAAGGACGCGAAGCCTTCGGCAAGTCCCTCGGAGTCGAAGGCCGCGACCGGTTCGGTGGATTCTTCGCAGGTGACCATTGTGGGTGACTCCATTGTGGTGGCGGTATCCCCCGAGCTGTACGACAAGATGCCCGAGGCATCTATCGATGCGGCTGAGGGACGAACCATTGCTAAGGCCCTGCCGATTATTAAGTCCATGGGTGCCAACGGCCAGATTCGTAAAACCTTCGTGCTGTCGGTGACCGCGAACTCGACCATTCTGGATGGTCAGCTCGACGAGGTTCTGGCGGCTATGCCCGCCGATTCTAAGCTGGTGCTGGTCACCGGTTACGGCCCGCGCAACCTGACCTGGATTGACTACTCGAACGGTAAGATTCGTGAGTTTGCGGCTCAGCATTCTGATCGTGTGATTATTGCGGATTGGAACTCTACGATCCGCCAGGCTCTGCAGACTCAGAGTGGTCTGCTGGCCTCTGACGGTGTTCACCCTGAGGTTGCTGGTCAGGAACTCTACGCCCAGGTGCTGATGGAAGCTATCGCCAAGGCACAGAAGTAGCCCTGAGCAGTAGTTTTTCGGGTTCTGCCGCTCATGCTGAGCGTCAAGAGTATGGGTGGCAGAACACCCGGAAACACTTCTTGGAGGCATCTCTTTGATAGGTGCCGATACATACAAAATACCCGTTCCCTCCCCCGATTTAGTGGGGTGTGGGAACGGGCATTCTATGCCTTATTCGCGTTGAGGGTTAGCGCACGATGGTGGTAATCATCTGCTGCTGCCCCAGGTACGCCGCCAGGTCACGAACCTCCTCCAGGGAGACCGCACGAATCTTCTCCAGCAGCTCGTCGGTGCTGGTGAACAGACCGGAATCCAGCTCGGCACGGCCCAGGCGGGACATGCGCGAACCCGAATCCTCGCTACCGAGCACGGTGGAGCCAGCCAGCTGGCCGCGGACCTTCGTCAGCTCCTCCTCGGTAATACCGGCGGTGGCGAGCTTATCGAACTCGTAGCCCATGACCTCGCGCACCTGCTCGGTCTTGGCGGGCAGGCAGCCCGCGTACATGCCGAAGTAGCCGGCGTCCGAGTACGCACCGGAGAACGCAAACGTGCTGTACGCCAGACCGCGCTTCTCACGAATCTCCTGGAACAGACGCGAGGACATGCCCGCACCGAACGCGCTGGTCAGCACGCTCATCGCGTAGCGGCGGTCGTCGCCCGCGATAATGCTCGGGCAGCCCATCACAATGTTGGTCTGTTCGAAGCCCTTCTCCACCTCACGCAGCTCGCTCAGCGGAACAATGCCGCTGTCGGTGCGTACGCGACGCGGTGCCGGTGCCACGCCCTCCTGCAGGTTCCAGCCGTAGCGGGTCAGCGCCTCCAGCACGAGGCGGACCATGGTGCTGTGCTCCAGCGAACCGGCCGCAGAAATCACCAGGCGGTCCGGGGTGTAGTAGCGCTTGTAGTGCTCCCACACGGCGTCACGCGGCACCTCGGTAATCTCCTGCGGGGTACCGCCGATGGGGCGGCCCAGCGGGTTCTCTCCCATGAGCTGCTCCACGAAGTTCTCGAAGGCAACGTCGGTCGGGTCGTCCTGGTCCATGGCGATCTCTTCGAGAATCACGCCGCGTTCCTGCTCCAGGTGAGCCGGGTCCAGCAGGGCGTTGGTGACCATGTCGGTGATAACGTCCACCGCCATGGGTGCGTCATCGTCGAGCACGCGCGCGTAGTAGCAGGTGTGCTCCTTAGCGGTCAGGGCGTTGGATTCGCCGCCTACCGCGTCGAAGGAGGATGCGATGTCCAGGGCGGTGCGGGTTCCGGTGCCCTTGAACAGCAGGTGCTCCAGGAAGTGGGTGGAGCCGAGCATGCCGGGGGCTTCGTCGCGGGAGCCGACTCCCACCCAGAACCCGATGGATACGCCGCGGGTACCGGGCATTTTTTCGGTAATCACGCGTACACCACCGGGCAGGATGGAGCGGCGCACCTCGTTACCGCCTACACCCTCGTAGATGAGGCGGCCGTGCTCATAGTTGAGCTCTTCGGCGATGGCCTCAAGCTCGACGGGCAGGGAAATAGACATTCAGCGTCCTTCGATATTTCGATTAGCTAATTTTTCGTTCAAGAGGGCGAGGCAACGCAAACAGCGGAACCCGCAGCTTCTGAGCGCAGTACCCCATCAGGAGCGAGGCGAGGATCGCGAAGATCGTTCCTCCCACCAAGAACAGGGGCACCGAGAAGAAACCGGACTTAATCAGTACGAAACGGAAAGCTGCACCGCACACAATATGCGCGATGAAGATTTCCAGGGAGTGACGGCCCAGGTAGGCGAGCCATCCGCTCCACGGAACCCGCGCCAGCAGGTAGGAGAGCGAAAGCACCGCCAGCGAGGACATCGCCGTTGCAAGAATACCCATAGCTACCGCACCGACATTATTCGTGAAGTAAGGAATGACGGTAGGCGGAGTAGCCTGAAAGTTCATCAGAAGATAGATGTAGTCGAACAGGGCAACAGCAACGATACCCGCGTGAGCAGCCAAAGGAATGGAGCTCATAATGCGCTGGAATCTCTCATAGCCAAGGGCTACACCAACGAGGAAGAAGAAGAGCAGCGAAAGACCCTGCGTGCCGACATATTCGCCGATGTAGCCCCACGAGGCAAGCGCAAGAATCGCTGAACCAGCAATCGTTAGGGCAGCAATAGCGTTCTTCTGCCATACTCGCGTCACCACAGCAATAATGGTGACAATCATGAGCCAAGGGAAGAACCAGAGCTGACCCTCGGGCTTCCACAGCTCGAGCAGGCTCATAACAGTCGTCTTATCGGAAGAATTAGACGGGAGCACAAGCTTCATGCCCACCTGCAGAACCTGCCAAATAACGTAGAGGTATCCGAAGAGGATCAGACGCTTTGTCAGGTATGAGGAGGGGGTAGTCTTCGTGGCTCCTCGTGCGACAAAAAGGCCGCTCAGAAAAGCGAAAACTACCAGGTGCCAAAAATAGACACCGTAGTCAAACACATATTTGTAGGGGCGGAAGGCTTCCGTCCCCAGTCCAGATGCCCACATCCCTCGATGAATGTGCCCAAACACAATTGCAATGATTGCGATGCCTTTAGCAATATCAATTGTGCTGTCACGTCGTGTCTGCATTCGCTCACTTTCTTTCCAGTGCAAGAGAAATATATTAATCTTATCTCTCTTACTCGCGAACAAGGGGCGCCCGGTGCATCCGGCGGGGAATGAACCGCACCGGGTGCGCCGGGCGCCCCTCATCACTTAGCGGGGGTTACGACTACTCGTCGTCGCCACCCTCAACGACCGGTGCCAGCGAGAGCTTGCCGCGGTCATCAATCTTGGTGATTTCCACCTGGACCTTCTGGCCCACGGAGACAACGTCCTCAGCGTCAACAACGCGCTTGCCGCCGTTGAGCTTACGCATCTCGGAGATGTGCAGCAGGCCGTCCTTACCGGGGGTCAGGGAGATGAACGCACCGAAGTCGGTCACCTTCACCACGGTACCCAGGTAGCGTTCGCCAACCTCGGGAACCTGCGGGTTAGCGATAGCGTTCACTGCCGAACGTGCTGCCTCTGCGGAGGGGCCGTCAGCTGCGCCGATGTACACGGTGCCGTCGTCCTCAATGGAGATGTCTGCGCCGGTGTCTTCCTGGATCTGGTTGATCATCTTACCCTTGGGGCCGATGACCTCACCGATCTTGGCAACCGGGATCTTCACGGAAATAATGCGCGGTGCGAACTCGCTCATCTCATCCGGTGCGTCAATCGCGCTGACGAGCACCTCGAGGATGTGCAGGCGAGCCTCACGTGCCTGGGTCAGTGCGCCAGCGAGCACGGATGCGGGGATACCGTCGAGCTTGGTGTCCAGCTGGATAGCGGTCACGAACTCGGAGGTACCTGCAACCTTGAAGTCCATATCGCCCAGTGCGTCTTCCGCGCCAAGGATGTCGGTCAGGGCTGCGTAGCGGGTCTCGCCGTCAACCTCGTCAGAGACCAGGCCCATTGCGATACCTGCAACGGGTGCGCGCAGCGGCACACCGGCGTTCAGCAGGGACAGGGTCGATGCACAGACCGAGCCCATGGAGGTCGAGCCGTTGGAGCCCAGAGCCTCAGAGACCTGACGGATTGCGTAGGGGAACTCTTCGCGGGAGGGCAGCACCGGGGTGATTGCGCGCTCTGCGAGTGCACCGTGGCCGATTTCGCGGCGCTTGGGCGAACCCACGCGGCCGGTCTCACCGGTGGAGTACGGCGGGAAGTTGTAGTGGTGGATGTAGCGCTTGGACTTGAGCGGGTGCAGGGAGTCCAGCTGCTGCTCCATCTTGAGCATGTTCAGGGTGGTGATACCCATGATCTGGGTCTCGCCACGCTCGAAGAGGGAGGAGCCGTGCACGCGGGGCAGGATTTCAACCTCAGCGGTGAGCTGGCGGATGTCGGTCAGGCCGCGGCCGTCAATACGGACCTGCTCGGTGAGGATGCGCTGGCGCACGATGTGCTTGGTCAGGGCGGCGAATGCCACGTCAACCTCGTCGGCGCGCTCTTCGAATTCCTTACCCTCGCCGGTCAGGGCCTCCTTGAGGTCTTCCTTCAGCTCAGTTGCTGCTGCTTCGCGCTCCTGCTTACCAGCGATGGAGTACACCTCGACCAGGCGGTCTGCGGCGAATTCCTTCACGGCTGCGTCCACGTCCTCGCCGTGGCCGCCGAAGAAGGGCAACTCAAGAGCGGGCTTGCCGGCGCGGGAGGCCAGGTCAGCCTGGGCCTTGCACAGGGCGGCGATGAAGGGCTTAGCGGCTTCCAGACCCTGGGCGACGACCTCTTCGGTGGGGGCGGTCTGGCCGTCTTCCTTGATGAGCTTCCAGGAGTTGTCGGTGGCCTCAGCCTCGACCATCATGATCGCGACGTCTTCGGTACCGTCAGCCTTGGTGACGATACGACCGGCAACAGCCATGTCGAACACGGCGTTTTCCAGCTGGGAGTACTTGGGGAAGCAGACCCACTGGCCGTCAATCAGTGCCATGCGCACGCCACCGATGGGGCCGCTGAAGGGCGCGCCGGAGAGCGTGGTCGATGCCGAAGCCGCGTTGATCGCGAAGGTGTTGTAGATTTCGTCCGGGTTGTAGGTCAGGACGGTCACGACGACCTGCACCTCGTTGCGGATGCCCTTGGTGAAGGCGGGGCGCAGCGGGCGGTCAATCAGGCGGGCTGCCAGAATGGCCTCGGTGCTGGGGCGGCCTTCGCGGCGGAAGTAGGATGCCGGGATCTTGCCGGCTGCGTACATGCGCTCTTCCACGTCCACGGTCAGCGGGAAGAAGTCGAAGCCATCGCGGGGAGACTTGCCGACCACGGTTGCGGAGAGCAGGGTGGTCTCGTCATCGATAGTGACGAGCACCGAGCCGTTAGCCTGCTTGGCGAGACGGCCGGTTTCAAAGCGCACGTGGCGCTTACCGTGAATGCCGTTGTCGATTTCGACTTCAGCAAACTTGATTTCGGGACCTTCCACGGTTCCTTCTTTCTTCTTGGCAGGCCGTACGGCGCACGAGTCGGCCTTCGATAGGAAACCACGGCACCTCTCCCCCGCCTTTTCGTGTGCTCGACGTGTGTCGGCACGGTTGTGGGGGTGGTGTTGTTCCGTAATTCGCTACCGAGGACCGCGGCGTGTGTGCCGGTACGGCCCGTGTTCTTTCTTTCAGGTGAGGCGGCATCTTCTCGCGCAGCTTTGGAATCTAGCCCAAAAACCTAGCGCAGGAATCTAGCTAGCGGAAGATGCGCCCCTCAACGCGGCAGTACGGACGCGCTGGCGCTACCCGCCTCCGAAATGGAGGGCTGGTAGTGCTGACAGCACGTCCGCACACACCGCCTAAAGGCGATTAATCACCACAAAAGCGTCAAGACGCTCCTGTTTTATCGGCGCAGACCCAGGCGCTCGATCAGCGAACGGTAACGCTCGATGTCGACGCTCTTCAGGTAGCCGAGCATGTTGCGGCGACGACCAACGAGGATCATCAGGCCACGACGGGAGTGGTGATCGTGCTTGTGGAACTTCAGGTGCTCGGTCAGGTCGGCGATACGACGAGACAGAACTGCAATCTGAACCTCGGGCGAACCGGTGTCGCCCTCGTGGGTTGCGTATTCCTTGATGATTGCCTGCTTGACAGCGGGATCCAGTGCCACTTTTAACTCCTAGAGTTAGTACCGCATACGTCCCGTACGGACGGTTGCCGCCGGGTGGTGGGCTTACGCCCTGTAATACACGTCGTCTACTGCGGACTGCAGACGCGTTCTTCCCATTCTACGCTACCGAGGCGCTTTCGTGGAAGGGTGAGCAGAAGCCCGGCGACAGGTAGCTCATCACACTACCGGTCGCCGGGCTTCACAGCCGGGCTCTCACGCAGGGCTCTCGCACCGGGCTTTACGTTGAGGATTCAGCGTTTATGCTTCTGCTCTCTGTGATTCTGTTCTCTACGCTTCTGTTCTCTATACTTCAACGCGAGCGCGGACCACCACGAGGCGGTAGTAGCCCAGCAGGAACAGGCACCAGATTGCGCCCATCACCAGCGCCAGCTGGGTATCGGCGAAGCAACCGAAGAGCACCACGATAAAGATCATGAACGCCAACGCCAGGTAGCTCAGCCACAGGGGCTGGCGCACCGGCTGCGGGTCAGTATCGGCGCCGCTACGCTTGAACGCAATGTGCGCCAGCAGAATCATGACCCACACGAACACCGTCGCGAAGGTCGCCAGGGAGGCGACCACCTCGAACGCGTTCTCAAAGAGCACGTTCACAATCACGCCGACTGCCATAACCAGCACCATGATGAGGGTGGTCATCCAGGGCGCACCGTTCTTCGTAACCTTCGCAAAGGAAGCCGGCGCCAGGTTCTGCTTCGCCAGGCCGTACATCATGCGGCCGGCACCGTACACGTCCGCGTTCAGCGCAGAGATGGCGGCGGTAATGATGACCACGTTCAGAATCGAAGCGGCAGCCGGAATGCCCAGGCCCTCAAAGATTTGCACGAACGGCGAGTTCGCCTTCGTCACCGAGTACCAGGGGTACAGGGACATGATGACCGACAGGGTCAGAATGTAGAAGATAAGGATGCGGAACGGCACCGTGCGAATCGCCTTGGGAATCGAGGTGCGCGGATCCTTCGCCTCACCGGCGGCAATACCGATGTTCTCGATACCACCGAAGGCAAACATCACCACGGTAAAGCAGGCGAGGAAGCCGGTAAATCCGTTCGCGAAGAAGCCGCCTTCAAGAGCCCAGAGGTTCGTAACGGAGGGCGCCACGGAGTCGTGCGCCTGCACACCCACGAAGAGCAGAACCACGCCGCCAACAATCATGGCGATAATGGCGCTGACCTTCACGAGAGTGAACCAGAATTCGGTTTCGCCGAACGCCTTGACCTTCGCCAGATTAATGGCGAGCAGAATCAGCAGAACCGAGACGATCCAGATCCAGGAGGGGCTGTTCAGGAACCAGAACTTCATGTACACGGCAAAGGCGGTGACGTCCGCAATGGCAACCAGCGCCATTTCCAGGGCGTAGGTCCAGCCGGTCACAAAACCAGCCCAGCGTCCGAGGTAGCGGGTAGCGTATTCGGAGAACGCTCCGGAGACCGGGTGCGCCAGGGCGAGTTCGCCCATTGCGCGCATCACCATGAACACTGCCGCGCCGCCAATAACGTAGGCAAGCAGCACGGAGGGGCCCGCCAGCTGAATGGCGGATGCCGAGCCGTAGAACAGGCCGGTGCCGATGGCGGAGCCGAGGGCGATGAACATGATGTGACGCAGGGAGAGTCCACGCGCTAGCTGCGGGCTCTCGGAGGTAGCCTCAGCTACGCCCTGCTGTACCGGGGATGAGTCCGGAGTGGTATTCATCTTCTTCTTTTCCTTTACCTCGTGGGGTGTACCCGCCGGTGGCGGGGAAACGTATCGGGCGGTGCCGCAGCTCAGCAGGTGACTGAGAGCGGTACCGGTTGATTCACTCCCCATCGAGTGATGGGGCGTTGCGCGGAAGGTGTTGCCTTCGCGCGTCGCCCCGGCGCATCCGCTCCCAACCGGTACGGTGGGAGGGAACGCAAAAGACGGCGGGAAGGCAACGTTGCCTTTCCGCCGTCTTTTCGTCAAAGATTACTTCTGTCGCTTACGTCCAATGACGATAGAGCACAGAGCGGTTGCAGCAGTCACAGTGTAGACTGCAGGCCACGCGCCAAGCTTCTTGGCGAGCGGATGAGCGGCGCCGAACGCGCCGAGGTAGAGAGCGGTGAGGAAGGTGGCACGGCCTGCGCCAGCCTTACGCTTCCAATTCTTGTAAGCCACGGCACCGCACAGTGCCAGGACAGCGCCGCCGAGCGGGCGGATGCCGGTGCTAGATGCAACCTTGTAGCCACCGAGCAGACCGGTGACGGAGGCGAGAGTCGGGCAGAACTTCACGACGTACTCCTCTGTGAGATCGGACAGTTTCCACATTCATAGTACTCCACGACACACAGAATGTATATTCACCGCGGTTAATATTTCTGCGTTTCTCGCGGTTCAGGCGTAAAACCGGGCGCAGAGACCGGTACAAAAAGACCGGGGCGTGAACCCATCGGTTCACGCCCCGGCACTTCCTCCGGCATTTCAAACAGCGGGCTCAGATTCGTATCCCGCCGCAGTCTTACCGCGTGTTCTAGAGGTTTAGAGAGCCAGATCCAGCGCCTCCAGCTGCGCTTCGGTCCACAGCTCAGCAGCCAGCTGCAGAGCGTAACGAGCCGAACGAGGAGCCACTACGTCCATGGAGAGGTGGAAGTCCTGGTCAGCCTCCGGGCCGCACAGATCAGACACGCAACGCACACCGATAAACGGAATCTCGTAGTTGTGGCAGACCTGCGCAATAGCGGTGGTCTCCATGTCGGTGCTGATGGCGCCCTCGAATGCCTCGCGGGTGTCCTTCACGTTGTGGGCGGTCACGAAGGAGTTACCCGCCAGCATCTGGCCGCGGCGCACCTCCCACGCGCTCTCAGCCTGCTCACGCACCGGCTCCAGTGCGGCGAGCGCATGCTCCAGAGCGTCCTGCCACTCATCCGCCTGACCGTCGTAGCTTTCGGGCATGCCGGGAACCTGGCCGCGCGCGTAACCGAACGCGGTCGCGTCGGCGTCAGTGTAGGTGTAGTTCTCGCCAATCAGCACGTCGCCCACGTTGATGCCGCGCGCCAAACCGCCGGCGGTACCTGCGCTAATGACGCCCAGGCAGTTCGAGGAGTAGCTGATTGCCTCGGTGACGGCGCTCGCCGCGTTCACCAGACCAATCTTGGAGCGAACCAACAGTAGCGGAACCTGGTCCTCGCCCACCTGCAGGTAGCGCGGGTGGAATACTGCCGCGCCCTCGGTGAAGGACGGCTGCAGCTCCTCGGTCACCTTCAGGAAGGGTGCGAGCTCCTCATCCATCGCCACCTGAATAATGATGGCGTTGGACATGCCGTCCATCAGCTCAAACATGCTGTTGAACGCCTCAGCCGGGTCGAAAGCGTTCGGGTCAAAGTCCACCGGGTTGAAGGCGGATGCGAAAGCGTCAGGGATCTGTGCGCTCATTACGCCATCACCTGCGCCCACTCATCGCGTGCCGCGAGGAACTCGCGAGCCGCAGCCTGCGCGCCTTCGAGGGTGTGGTTGGCACCCCAACCGCACTGCACCTCGTTCGCTGCCGGAACCTCGGTCGCGTTGAGGATATCGTTGAGGGTTGCTTCCAGGATGGGGAAGAACTCCTCGGGCTCCAGGCCCAGGGTCAGCGCGTAGAAACCGGTCTGGCAGCCCATCGGGGAGAAGTCAATCAGACGGTCGGTGTGGTTGCGCATGTGCTCGGCGCTCAGGTGCTCGATGGAGTGCACAGTCGGCATTTCCAGGTGCGCGGTGTTCGGCTGGGTGAAGCGGATATCGTACTTGATGAGGGTGTCGCCACCGGGCAGGACCTTGCGGTCTGCGATACGCACGTAGGGTGCTGCTACGGCGCGGTGGTCGAGGTTGAAGGATTCGACGTTCATTTTTTCCATGACTCTATCTTCTCTTAAAACGGGGACGACTAAAACAGGGGTGCCTCGCGGGTGGCACATCCGGACGGGTACGCGAAGCCCCGGCGGCAGATCCGAAAATCTACCGCCGGGGCATCACACGTCATCACCGCAGAAAACGCAGGCTGCGGCGCCCTGTGGCTGGGTTACCCGTGGTGGGGTTAGAGCTGGGGATGCTTCACTTCCGCCTGCACCGGGCACTCCGGCGGGCAGTAACTTTTAGCGTCCTCAGCCAGCACCTCGCGGGTCTGCACCACGTCATCGTTAATCTGCTCAATCAGCGCCTCAACACCGGTGTACGCCACCATGGGGCGCAGACGCTTCACGAACTCAATCAGCACATGCTGACCGTACAAGTTGAAATCCTCCACGCGCTCTTCCGGGCGGTCAATCACGTGCGCCTCAACCTGGCGGTGCTCAATACCGTCAAAGGTCGGGTTCGTACCCACCGAAATAGCGGAGGGGTGACGGTTACCGGACTCGTCCACCAGCCAGCCGGCGTACACGCCATCGGCGGGAATCAGGCCGCGCGCCTCAAGCTCAAGGTTCGCGGTCGGGAAACCTAACTCGCGGCCACGCGCCAGACCGTGCACAACCTCACCAGCCATCATGTGGTGGCGGCCCAGCAGCTCGGTTGCGGCGGGCATATCGCCGTCCAGCAGCAGCTGGCGGATGCGGGTCGAGGAGCAGCGGGTGTTCTCATCCACCATCAGGTCCTCAACGACAACCACCTCAAACCCGTACTTCTCCCCCAGCTCACGCATGGTGTTCAGGTCGCCGGAGTTGTTCTTACCAAAGCGCACGTCGTCACCGATGACCACGAAACGCGCGTTCAGCGCATCCACGAAGGTGGACTTCACGAACTCTTCGGGGGTCTGCGAAGCGAACTGCAGGTTGTAGTTCAGCAGCAGGTAGTCGTTCAGACCCAGCAGGCACATGAAGTAGCGGCGCGAGCCCTGACCCATAATGTCGTGGTGGGTCGCCTCGGGACGGTGCACCTGCATCGGGTGCGGGTCAAAAGAGACCGCGATAGAGCTCAAACCGTGCTCTTCAGCAAGGGAGACCACGCGCGAAATCACGCGGGCATGTCCACGGTGCACGCCGTCAAAATTGCCGATGGTCACGACCGAGGGGCCGTAGCCGGCGGGGACCTCGCTCAAAGCGGTGTAGAGGGTCACGGGCTCTCCTGAAAAAGATAAATGTACCTAACCATCCTAGACCACAGGCGGCAGGATGCAGAATTCAAAACGGGAATCAACAGGGAATGGAACGGAGCCCCTCGCAGGCGGTGCCCTCTCCCCTAGCTTTGTGGATGCGGCGGGGTATCTGACACGCAACTGTGCAGCCTCCGCACCTGGAAAATCCACGCGCAGCACCCACCCAGAAAAAAGCCCGGGCAGGTACCCCACCGTGCGGCAGGAACCTTCCCGGGCGTTACGACTACTTACGAGCCTGGTTACGAGAAGCCTTCAGCATCTCCTCGCGAATCTTATTGGACTTGTTAATCCAGCTGTACCACACCAGCAGGCACGGAGGAATCACAAGCTCAGTCACCATCAGCACAATCAGCGACCAGTGCGGGGTACCGAAGAACGCCCACGACAGGATACGACCCACGCCACCCAGGAAAACCACCAGGCAGGAGAACACGAGCATGTTCACCCACTTGAACTTCAGGGCAATGAACACGAAGGACAGGCCCACACCCACATAGGCTGCCGCGAAGAACGCGTAGTTCGACTGCACCGAGGGGTTCGCAAAATCCTGCGGCGCATCCGGAATCACGCGGACACCGCCCAGAACCTGCCACACACCGTACGCAATCATGAACAGACCGTACAGCGCCACCGCCGCGCGGAACGCCGCACGGTTCTGAGGCTTAGCCGCCTCCTCAAGGCTCTTGGGGCGGGCAAACGCCTCGCGGGTTGCCTTCTTCTCAGCCTTCTTATCGGCCTTCTGCGACGCCTTATCGCCGGACGCCGGTGCGGCTACGCGAACACCCTCGGGTGCCTTCGCCGCAGAAATAGGCTCAGCGTTCTTAGCACCGGCAGCCTTCGCGGCACCGCTCTGAGTAGCAGCCCCGGTTACGGTAGCTTCAGCCTGTGCAGACTCCACGCGGGGTACCGGCGCGGTACGAGGCTCACTCGCCTTCTTAGCAGAGCTCTGGTTCTCGCTCATCTTCTCTCCTTCAGCAGGGCCGGGCGGCACCCGCACGAGTAGTCATGTGTGTTCAGGGGTTGTATATACGTTAGCGCATTGAATGAATAGGGGGCACCTTCAACAGGGCGCTGAATCAGATAGATTTGGGCAAACCAGGTTTGGGCAGGCGCAAACACCGAACCTTCTTCGCCTATCATAAGCCTTCAACGCCTAGTTGAAGGAACGATTCGCCTCAAAAACCAGCACCGGGGCGGCCAGCACCTTCCCGCGCTGCTTCTTATTCTCCAACAGGGCTACCAGGGTACCGTCCGGGGCGAAGCCCGCCACAATACCCTCAACGCTGGCATGCTGCACCGCGCCGGACTCATCCGCGCTCGCGTGCACGGAACGCTTCACCACGGAACCGTCACCGCTGGGGCTAATACGGCGCCCGTAGGAAATATCGCTCGCCTCCGCGGCGGAGAGCTCACGCGCACCAAAGATGCGGCGTGCCGCCTCCTCCAGGGGAAGTAGCGGCAAATCTTCCAGCGGTGCTTCCGACTCTTCACGGCGCTGCTTCAACTGCGCCAAATCGGCGGCATCCTCAAGCACCACCGCGCCCACACGGGTACGGCGAAGAGCCGTCAGGTGGCCACCGGTGCCCAGAATCTTGCCCAAATCACGCGCCAGGGCACGAATATAGGTGCCCGAAGAGCACGAAACCGTCACCTTGCAGTCAATCACGGGAACCGAGGTTGCCGCGTGTTCGCCCTCATTCTCGGGGTCCTCAATCACGTACTCGGCAAAACCAGGGTTGATGGAATGTACCGTGAACTCGCTAATCGTCACCGGACGCGCCGCCAACTCAACCTGCTCACCGCTACGCACACGCGCATACGAACGAACACCGTTGATCTTAATAGCGGACACCGCAGAAGGAACCTGCAGAATATCGCCGCTCAGCTGCGCCACAGCCTCCAGGATGCGCGAGTGCATCTGCTCAGCGTCCAGACCGGTCAGCGCCTCGACGGCATCAGGATGCGCGGCGGTGTGTTCACCCTCGGCGTCCTCGGTCAGCGTCTCAAGCCCTAAGCGAATCGTCGCGTCATAGGTTTTATCCTGACCGACCAGGTAGGTCAGCAGCTTCGTCGCCTTATTGATGCCCAAAATCAGCACGCCGGTCGCGGCGGGATCCAGCGTACCGGCGTGACCGACCCGCCGGGTGCCAGCAATACGACGCATCTGAGAGACTGCGTCGTGGCTGCTCATCCCGGCGGGCTTATCAATGACCATCAGGCCGGACGGGCCCTGAGGTTGTTTCTTCGCCACTTAGGCGTCCTCACCCTCGGCAGGCTCATCCTTCTTGTAGGGGTCAGCCTCACCAGCGTACTCGGCACCCTCGGCTGCAGCAGCCAGGGCGGCGTCGCGCTCGCGAGTCTCACGCAGAAGCGCCTCAATGTGGAAGGCGTTCTCGGGAACCTCGTCAGCGACGAAAGTCAGGGTGGGGGTCAGGCGGGCAGTGATGTTCTTACCAACCTCGGCGCGCAGAATGCCCTTAGCGGATTCCAGCGCCTTCTTGGTGTTTGCGGCGTCCTCTTCGGAGCCGAACACGGTGTAGTACAGGGTTGCGTGCTGCAGGTCGTTGGTCACGCGGGCATCGGTAATGGTCACAAAACCGAGGCGGGGGTCCTTAACACGACGCTCCAGCGCCTTCGCCACAATTACCTTGATGCGGTCGGCAAGTCGTGCCGCGCGGGCTGCATCAGCCATGTGTTTCTCCTTGAAATGTTGTGGCGCTTCCGTGGGCACTCGAGGTGCTTTGGAAGCGTTCCAGGTAATGCGGAAGCGCCCGCCCCGCCAGCACCCGCCCCGCAGGCTCCAGTTTTAGAAGCCTGCGGGTGCGGGAACACTAGCGGGTGACGGGCGCATCAGCGTGTGAGTCTTAGACACGCGGCTTTTCGCGCATCTCCCAAGTCTCGATAATGTCGCCTTCCTTGATGTCGTTGAAGGAGCCGAGGCCAATACCACACTCGAAACCTTCGCGAACCTCGGTAGCGTCGTCCTTGAAACGACGCAGCGACTCGATGGTGAGGTTGTCTGCCACCACGGAACCGTCGCGCACCAGGCGTGCCTTGGCGTTGCGCTTGATGATGCCGTTCTTGACGATCGAACCTGCGATGTTGCCCCACTTGGAGGAGCGGAAGACCTCGCGGATCTCTGCGGAGCCAAGCTCCACTTCCTCGTACTCGGGCTTGAGCATACCCTTGACGGCCTGCTCAATTTCCTCAATCGCACGGTAGATGACCGAGTAGAACTTCATCTCGACGCCTTCGCGGTCGGCAAGTTCTGCAACGCGCTCTGCCGGGCGGACGTTGAAGCCGATGATGACCGCGTTGTCCACGGTAGCCAGGTTCACGTCGTTCTGGGTAATAGCACCCACACCGCGGTGGATGACGCGCAGCTGAACCTCGTCGCCACCGGCGTCGATCTTCATCAGGGACTCTTCCAGTGCTTCCACAGCACCGGAGACGTCACCCTTAATAATCAGGTTCAGGGTGTCCATCTTGCCCTCAGCCACAGCGGCATCGAAGGACTCGAGGGTCACGCGCTTACGACGCTTAGCCAGCTGAGCGTTACGATCAGCAGCTTCACGCTTCTCAGCGATCTGACGAGCGGTGCGCTCTTCCTCGGTGGAGAGGAAGGTGTCGCCTGCACGAGGAACGGTGGACAGACCCAGCACCTGAACGGGGCGGGACGGGCCAGCTTCCTTCACAGCCTGACCGTTCTCATCGAACATTGCACGAACGCGACCGTGAGCAACACCGGCAACGATAGCGTCACCGACGCGCAGGGTACCGGACTGAACCAGGACGGTGGAAACCGCACCGCGGCCCTTGTCCAGGTTTGCTTCAATAGCAACGCCGCGTGCTTCCTTGTTCGGGTTAGCGGTCAGTTCGAGCACGTCAGCGGTCAGGGTGACAGCTTCAAGCAGCTCGTCGATGTTGGTGCCGTTGCGAGCGGAGACGTCCACGAACATGGTGTCGCCACCGTACTCTTCGGGGATCAGACCGTACTCGGTGAGCTGGCCACGGATCTTGTCCGGGGACGCGCCTTCCTTATCGATCTTGTTCACAGCAACCACGATCGGCACGTTAGCTGCCTGTGCGTGGTTCAGTGCCTCAACGGTCTGGGGCATAACGCCGTCATCCGCTGCGACCACGAGGATTGCCACGTCGGTGACCTTCGCACCACGGGCACGCATAGCGGTGAACGCCTCGTGACCGGGGGTATCGATGAAGGTAATCGCGCGGTCTTCACCCTCAACGGTGGTGTGGACCTGGTATGCACCAATGTGCTGGGTAATGCCGCCGGCCTCACCCTCAATAACGTTGGTGTTACGGATAGCGTCCAGCAGGCGGGTCTTACCGTGGTCAACGTGACCCATGACGGTAACGACCGGGGGACGAACCTCCAGAACGTCATCGCCCTCAGCTTCTGCTTCGGCTTCGAGGTCGATGTCGAAGGACTCGAGCAGCTCGCGCTCCTCATCCTCCGGGGAAACGATCTTGATGACGTAACCCAGTTCGGCACCCAGCAGCTCGAAGGTCTCCTCGTCCAGGGACTGAGTCTGGGTAGCCATCTCACCCAGGTGGAAGAGAACCGTAATCAGCGATGCCGGGTTTGCGCCAATCTTCTCAGCGAAGTCCATGATGGACGCGCCGCGGCGCAGACGAATCTCGGTCGAGCCGTCGCCGCGAGGAACAACCACGCCACCGGGTGCCGGTGCGTTCAGCTGCTCCTGCTCATGGCGGCGAGCTGCCTTGGACTTGCGGCCCTTACGCTTGGAACCGCCGCGACCGAATGCACCCTGTGCGTTGCCGCGACCGCCGGGGCCGGGACGACCCGGACCGCGGTTGAAGCCGCCGCCGGAACCGCCGCCGCGACGTGCGCCGCCACCACCGTTACCGCCGCCGTTGTTGGAACCGGACGCGCCGCCACCAACGTTGGAAACCTTGGGCATCATCGAGGGGTTCGGGCGTGCGCCGCCGCCACCAGCCGGACGGGGTGCACCGGGACGTGCGCCAGCTGCCGGACGGGGGCCACCGTTGCCACCGGGACGTGCGCCAGCTGCCGGACGGGGTGCACCGGGGCGGGGACCGCCATTACCGCCGGGACGTGCGCCACCATTGCCACCGGGACGACCGTTACGTGCCGGACGGGGACCGCCGGAACGCTGCGAGTCGCCGCCGCCACGCTTCATACCCTGCTGGGATGCGAAGGGGTTGTTACCGGGGCGAGGACCGGGCTTGGGGCCGGGCTTCGGAGCGGCAGGCTTGGGTGCTGCCGGCTTCGGTGCAGCCTCGGGGCGTGCCATGCCCTGCTGGGATGCGAAGGGGTTGTTACCCGGGCGGGGGCCGCCGGGCTTGGGTGCTGCTGCCGGCTTTGCGGCGGGCTTAGCTGCTGCGGGCTTGGGAGCTGCGCTCTCAGCTGCTGCGGGCTTAGCTGCAGGCTTGGGTGCCGGCTTAGCGGCAGGCTTTGCCGCTGCGGGCTTGGGGGTTGCCGCAGGCTTAGCGGCGGGCTTAGCCGCTGCGGGCTTGGGTGCCGGCTTAGCCGCCGACTCCGTTGCTGCCTTTGCAGGTGCTGCCTTTCCGGCAGGCTTAGCGGCTGCGGCGGGGAATTCCGCGCGCAACTTCTTCAGAACCATGGGGTTCAGGGTGGAAGAGGAGCTCTTAACGAACTCGCCCATATCCTTGAGCTTGGCGATAACTTCCTTGGAAGGTACGCCTACTTCTTTAGCAAACTCGTGTACTCGAGGCTGAGCCAAATTTTCTCCATTCCCGGTCCGCACCGGGAATGGTGCGGACACTAATGTTTACGGGGTGCACGCCCGAAGGCGCGCCAATTCGTGAAATTGCCGGTGGGTGAGCACGAAAGGGTACTCATTTCGCGGCACTCATTAGATATCCATCAGTTTTCTGACTCGCTTTCAGATAAGAAGTCGTCAAACTCGTTGACTTACAGAGGGCATATACCCGAAAAGCGTCTATGAGGGGGTCGAGTCCGCAATAACGGCTCGAATCTGCTCACAGCACGCCTGCAGCTGGGCTGCAGGGACCGCTTTTTTGAAGGCGCGCGCCAGACCGTTCTTTTTCTGCAGAGCGGCTACGCACTTTTCGCTCGGATGGATCCAAGCGCCTCGTCCGGGCATAGTTCCCGCCGTATCGGGCTGATAGGGCGGGGTGTCCGCCTGCTCGGTAGCAGACGTGACGGGTGTGCGGGCGATGCGCAGCAGGTTGCGCTGTTCATCGCGGGCACGGCATCCGATGCAGGTGCGGACCGGTCCTTCAAACGCTTCGGAGGTTGCGGTGAGGTCGTGATTGCTCATGGTCCTCTCCCCTCTCTAGCGTGTGTAGAACCGCGTTCGCAGTACATTCGTGATGCTCTATCCGGTGCGCGTGAGGGCACGATAAAGCGCCCGGTTACGCACCGGCACATCTTAATAGTGTATCCCGTTTTTAAGAATCATGGGCAAAACTGTGACGCAGGCGCAAGAACACCGGGCACGTTGCTGCCCGATCTCTTGCGCCTGCATCAAAAGGATATGCCGCGGGATACGCCCCTCACCGGGGCTAATGCTTATTCAGCGTCCTGTGCGGACTCTTCTGCTGCTTCTTCAATTGCCTTCTCAGCGGAAGCTTCTTCAGCCAGGCTACGAGCCACGCGAGCTGCAACCTCTTCCTCGGCACGAACCTGAGCGTACTTGGACTCGGAGAGAATATCGATACGCCAGCCGGTCAGCTTCGCTGCCAGACGCGCATTCTGACCCTCACGGCCGATAGCCAGGGACAGCTGGTCATCCGGAACCACGGCACGAGCGGAATACTCACGCGGGTTCGCGATAATGACCTCGGTGACCTTCGCCGGGGACAGTGCCGCAGCGATGAAGGTTGCCGGATCGGTCGAGTAGTCGACAATGTCAATCTTCTCGTCGTTCAGCTCGGCAGCAACCGCACGCACGCGGGCACCCATATCGCCGATGCACGCACCCTTAGCGTTAATGGTCGGGTTCTTCGCGGACACAGCAATCTTGGAGCGGTGACCAGCTTCACGTGCGATGGAGTTAATGGAAACCAGGCCCTCAGAGATTTCGGGAACCTCGTGCTCGAACAGGCGCAGAACCAGGTTCGGGTGCGAACGAGAAACCACAATCGAGGGGCCCTTGGGGCCGCGGCGAGCCTCAACCAGGTAGGCGCGCAGGCGGGTACCGTGCGGGTACTTCTCGCCCGGAACCTGCTCGTTGCTGGGCAGAACAGCTTCAACGGTGCCCAGGTCAACCTGAACCATACGCGGGTTGTTGCCCTGCTGAATCACGCCGGACACCAGGGTGCCCTCACGGTCCTTGAACTCGCCCAGAACGGATGCGTCCTCAGCGTCACGCAGACGCTGCGAGAGCACCTGACGTACGGTTGCGGCAGCGATACGGCCAAAGTTGTTCGGGGTATCGTCGAACTCGTCAATCTTCTGGTTATCCTCATCAAGCTCAGGAGCCAGAATGACGAACTCGCCGGTGGTGTGGTCGATGACGGCACGAGAGCCCTTAATAGCGCCGGGCTGCTTCATGTACGCGAGCAGCAGGGCGTTCTCAACCAGGGTGAAGAGCTCCTCCATGACGAGAGAGCGCTGCTTCGCCAATGCGCGCAGTGCGCCCAGGTCAATAGTTTTAATATCCTCCACGCTTTTCAGCCTTTCCCAGTTAGCACGGCGCCGGGACGCTCAACGCGCCCCGGCTCCCGAACGGTATATACCTGACACGGAACACCCCGTGCCTGAAGCTTTAATAACTCTATTCTACCGGCTCAGCGGGCGAATTGAAGTCAATCTCGACGTGAGCAGAAGCAATATTTTCCCACGGAAGCAAAGACGGCTCGTGGTACGACTCCTTCTGACCCTTCTTCGTGTTCTTCTTACGAGCCAGCACCGGGCCCTCATCCTGCACCTCGTGCAGACGCGCCAGGTACTCGGTGCCGTCGGGTGCGGTCACCGCAATCAGGCGGGTGCGGGCACGCTCCCAGTGGCGGCGCTCGGTCAGGGCGCGGGTAGCGCCGGGCGAGGACACCTCCAGCTCGTACGGGAAGAACTCGTCATTCTCATCCGCGCGGTCCAGAGCGCTCGAAATCGCGCCGGAAATCTCCGCCAGAGAATCCAGCGACAGCGAATCGGTACGCTCAGCGGTGTAGTCCACCGTAATCTTCACGGTACGGTTCGCCGCCGGGCCCGAAATCTTCAGGCCCTCCAGCACCAGCGAGAACTCGGAGATAACCGGGGCAATCGCATCGGCAACCTCTTCCTCACGGATCGCGCGGATACCCACGCGCACCGGTGCCTCCACCACGGGCTCACTCTCAGCGCGAGTGCGGGGAGCGTTCACACCATTCGCCACGCGGGATGCGGCACGGCGAGCGCGCGCATTCGGGGCGCTCTTCTTAGAGCCAGAACGCTTCGGCTTATATGCCATAGTTCTCTTCTTTCATTCTTCCGCCGCTACCCTGCCCCACCTCCGGGGAGGCGGGGCAGGTGGCGACGGTTTTACGTCTTAGCGGGCTAGTGGCGTGCCTTAGGCGCGCGCACCTCAGCGATGACCTCAGCCACCGCGTTCTCGACGGACACCTCGCGAGCCTCACCGCTGCGGCGGTCCTTCAGCTCCAGCACGCCGTCCTTGAAGCCGCGACCAATCACCAGGATGGTGGGCACGCCCAGCAGCTCGGCGTCGCCGAACTTCACGCCGGGGCTGGTCTTCGGGCGGTCGTCCAGCATGACCTGCAGGCCGGCGGATTCCAGAGATGCGCTGAGCTTTTCAGCGTACTCGTGGGATGCTGCGTCCTTGCCGGTAACGACGATGTGCACGTCTGCCGGTGCCAGGTTGCGCGGCCAGATCAGGCCCTTCTCGTCGTGGTTACCCTCGGCGATAGCAGCCAGTGCGCGGGTCACGCCCACGCCGTAGGAGCCCATGGTCACGGTCTGCAGCTTGCCGTTCTGGTCCAGAACCTTCAGACCCAGTGCCTCAGCGTACTTGCGGCCCAGGGCGAAGATGTGGCCCATCTCGATGCCGCGGGCTGCCACCAGCTCGCCGGAGCCGTCCGGTGCCGGGTCGCCTTCGCGCACCTCGCACGCCTCGATCACGCCGTCGGCGGTGAAGTCGCGGCCGAAGACCAGGTTCGCCACGTGCTTGCCCTCTTCGTTTGCGCCGGTCACCCAGCGGGTACCGCGCACCACGCGGGGGTCAACGAAGAAGGGAATGCCGGTTGCGGAAGCTACCGCATCCTCGTCCTCGGTGTGCGCACCGAACAGGGGCGCATCCAGGCTCAGGCCGGGGCCAATGTAGCCCTTGACCAGCTGCGGGTATGCCTTCAGATCCTCTTCGCTGGCTGCCTCGACCTCGACCTCGCCGCCGATGCCCAGCAGGGCGCCGATGTTGACCTCAACGCGGCCCAGGTCCACGGCACGGTCGCCGGGAACGCCCACGGCGAAGACCTTCCGCTCGCCGGAGGGCGTGATGACGGTGCCCAGGAAGCACTTGAGGGTCTGCGAAGCTTCCAGGGCGCCGCCGGTAACCTCGGAGTGCAGCTCGTTCATGCGCTCCACCAGGGTCTCAATGGTGGCGGAGTCGGGGGTGTCCACGACGATTGCCGCCGGGGTGTCCTCGGTGATTTCGATTTCCTCGGGAACCACGGTGGTGACGGCCTCAACGTTTGCCGCGTAGCCGCCCGCGGAACGCACGAAGGTGTCCTCACCGATGGGGGTCGGGTGCAGGAACTCTTCGCTGCGGGAGCCACCCATCGCGCCGGACTGTGCGGTCACAATGACAATCTCCAGGCCCAGGCGCTCGAAAATGCGCTGGTAGGCGGCACGGTGCGCCATGTACGCCTCGTTCAGGCCCTCATCGTCAATGTTGAAGGAGTAGGAGTCCTTCATGACGAACTCGCGGCCGCGCAGCAGGCCCGCGCGGGGGCGTGCCTCATCGCGGTACTTGGTCTGAATCTGGTACAGGTAAACCGGCAAATCCTTGTAGGAGGAGTACAGGTCCTTCACCAGCAGGGTGAACATTTCCTCGTGGGTGGGTGCCAGCAGCATGTCTGCACCCTTACGATCCTTGAGGCGGAAGAGGTTATCGCCGTACTCGTCCCAGCGGTTGGTTGCCTCGTAGGGTTCGCGGGGCAGCAGTGCGGGGAAGTGAACTTCCTGCGCACCGATGGCGTCCATCTCTTCACGGATGATGTTCTCGACCTTGCGCAGTACCTTCAGGCCCAGGGGCAGCCAGGTGTACACGCCGGGGGCTGCGCGGCGGATGTAACCGGCGCGAACCAGCAGCTTGTGGCTGGCGACCTCAGCGTCTACGGGGTCCTCGCGCAGAGTGCGCACGAAGAGGTTGGAAAGGCGAAGTACCACGATTCTCCTTGAAAGGTCGATAGGTTTAGGTAGGGTGCCCGAGGCTCACCGGGTGAGCCGTAAATAGGCACAGTCGTCTTTAATTTTATAGCGTTTTAGGGTTCGGCGTGTTTAGCGCTCAAAAATGATGGTCGAGAACTGCCCAATCTGCTCCCAACCGGTCCCCCGGTACATGGCAAGAGCACGGGCATTGTAGTCGTTCACGTACAGGCTCAAGTGCGGGTAGCGGCGCTGCAGAACCTGCGCGGCGGCGGCAAAGAACGGCTTAGCCAGACCGTAGCCGCGGTAGTCCGGGTGCAGCCACACGCCCTGCACCTGCGCGGCGTCCAGGTTCACGATGCCCGCATCCGCCTTGAAGATAACCCGCCCATTCACATCGGTGACAATGGCGCTGCGCTGACCGGCAATGAGCGTGCGCAGGCGCGCCGCATAGCCGTCACCGTAGCGAGCAACCGGGTCGAAGCCGACCTCCTCGGTGAACATGGCGGCCGCGGCGGGCAGAAGCTCCCCCAGGTCCGCGGAGGTGGCAAGGCGCGCATACCCGGCAGGCTCACCGCTGAGTTGGACAGCACCGGCGGGACTCTCCCCCGGTGTGAGGGGCCTGGGTTTGATGGGCACGGGTTTGAGAGGCGCGGGCAGGTGCGCCGGCAGCTCAGGAAGCTCCACGGCGTAGAAGCGGGCGAGGTCCTTCTCCGGCGGCAGATACAGCAGCGGCTGATTGGGACGCTCCGACAGAACCCGCGCACGGTGATCGCAACCGTCACCCAGGCTCGGCTGCAGCATCTGCAACAGCGGGCTCTTACCACCGCGAGTCTGCTCGCACAGCTCTTGCATGCGCGTCCACAGGGGCATCACGAAGGTGCTCTCACCGAACATGGAATCCAGGCGAGAACCCACCTGCAGTAGCAGCTGAGCCAGCGCGTCACGATGCGCGAGCGCCGTAGCATCCAGAGCGGGAGTATCCAGGGTGGTGGCGTCATAGGTTTCTACATGTTCGGCAACATCATGCTCAACCGCGGCACCGCACAGGCGCACCGGCACCACATTCGAGCCCAGCAGCAGCACACAGCACAGCTGCCCGTCACGCTCACACCCCACGAAACCCTGATAGTAGTGCAGCGGAATACGCGGCGCCTTCACCGGAAGAGGGCACGCCAAATAATGCTCAATGGGGTACAGATTCGGGACCGGGTCGCTAAACAGGACCTCCTCCAGCTCATCGCACCACCGAGCATCCAGAGCAAACACGTGTTCCTTCACGCGACCAGGCATAGGGGAAGAATCCATCGATGAAGCAGCCCGCCTGCCGCGCTTGGATTTAGAGCGGAAAGAACTTGGGCGAAGAGAAGATAAAAGATTAAGCATGCTGTGTTGAGTGATAGAGAATGAGCGATAGACAGATGAGTGACGATACGGGGCGTGCCCCGAAAAGTAGCCGAATTATGCGGCCACAGCCGGCGGCGACAAGCACCGGACCTGCCACCACCATAACCGGACATAACCGGAAAAGCGCGGAGGCGCCCTCAGCAGGGCGCCTCCGCGCACAAAAGCTAACTAGCTCACCGAAACAGCCGGGGAACCCTCGGGAACGTACTCGCCCGAAGCCTCCATCTCGGCGGCAATGCGGGTTGCCTCCTCAATCAGAGTCTCAACGATCTGATCCTCGGGCACGGTCTTAATGACCTCACCCTTCACGAAAATCTGGCCCTTACCGTTACCGGACGCCACACCCAGGTCAGCCTCACGAGCCTCACCCGGACCGTTCACCACGCAACCCATCACGGCAACACGCAGCGGAACCTTCATGTGCTCCAGGCCCTTAGTCACGTTCTCGGCAAGCTCCCACACGTTCACCTGCGCACGACCACAGGACGGGCACGAAACGATGTCCAGCTTGCGGGGGCGAAGGTTCAGCGACTCCAGGATCTTGGTGCCCACCTTCACCTCCTCAACCGGAGGAGCAGACAGCGACACGCGAATAGTATCGCCAATACCCTGAGACAGCAGAGTACCGAACGCCACCGAGCTCTTAATAGTGCCCTGGAACGCCGGACCAGCCTCAGTCACACCCAGGTGCAGGGGCCAGTCACCGCGCTCAGCCAGCTGACGGTACGCCTCCACCATCACCACAGGGTCGTTATGCTTCACAGAAATCTTGAAATCACGGAAACCGTGCTCCTCAAAGAGCGAAGCCTCCCATACAGCAGACTCAACCAGAGCCTCCGGAGTAGCCTTACCGTACTTCTCCAGCAGACGCTTATCCAGCGAACCGGCGTTCACACCAATACGCAGAGAAACGCCGTGGTCCGAAGCCATCTGAGCGATTTCCTTCACCTGGTCGTCGAACTTACGGATATTACCCGGGTTCACACGCACAGCACCGCAACCAGCCTGAATAGCCGCATACACGTACTTCGGCTGGAAGTGGATGTCAGCAATCACCGGAATGCGGGACTGCTTCGCAATGATCGGCAGAGCCTCCGCGTCCTTATCGGTCGGGCACGCCACACGCACAATATCGCAACCGGCAGCGGTCAACTCAGCAATCTGCTGCAGAGTCGCACCAATGTCGTGGGTCTTAGTGGTCGTCATCGACTGCACCGAAATCGGAGATTCAGAACCAACACCGACAGAACCCACCTTGAACTGGCGGGTTTTACGACGCGGCGACAGAACCGCAGGAGCGGGCTTCGGCATACCAAGGCTGACCGACAAGGTTTTCCTCCATACATGGGTTGTGAAGGACGTACGACGCATCCTTCGTTCAACTTTTTATTGTGCCACTGACGCGAAAGAAAGCACTAATACGGGTACCCTTACCGCGCGTGACAACACACTAAAACAGGGTGATGGGCTTAACAATATCCGCCACAATTAGGATGACAGACATCACAATGAATGCGCCCGCAACCACATACGTCAACGGCAGCAACTTCACCGGATCAAACGGACCCGGATCCTTACGCCCAGTCAGACGTGCAAAGAAGCGACGCACACCCTCCCAGAGAGCACCCAACACGTGGCCACCATCCAGCGGCAACAGCGGAATCAGGTTGAACGCAAAAAGCATCAGATTCATATTCGCCACCAGCGAGACCAACATCGCAGCCTTCGCCTTCACATCAATACGGTCAGTAGCCGTCACCTCACCGGCAATACGGCTCACACCCACCACAGACACCGGCGACTCAGCACTACGCTCGCCACCGGTCACCAGGGTCACCGTCAACTCCCACACACGCTGCGGCAACGAAAGCATCGACGAACCCACACGCGAAAGCGTATCGCCCACCATCGCGGGCACCTCAGTAATAGAACCGGGTACCAACTCACTCGACGGGGAAACACCCACAAAACCGCCGCGAGTCGTCGCAATCGAACCATCAGCGGCACGCGCATACTGGCCCTTACCGTCAGAAACCGGGCGGATCATCTCAACCGGAGTCACCGACAAATTCAGACGCTGACCATCACGCTCCACCGTCAGGGTGCTCGGGTGAGAACCCGCCGCACGAATCGCCGAAGACACAGCCTCCCACGAACCCGTCGACGCACCATTCACAGCAACCACACGGTCACCCACCTGCACACCAGCAGCCTTCGCAGGCGACGGAGTGGACTTATCCGTACACTCGCCATAGCTAATCGAATCATGAGTGACATTCACGCTCGGCACGCACTCAGACACCGCCGACACCTTATTCGTCACCTGCGCCGTACCAAAACCACAAATCAGCACAGCAGTACACACCACACCAATCAGCAGGTTCATCGTCGGGCCGCCCAGCATAATCACCATGCGCTTGAGCACCGGCAACTTATAGAACAGGCGGTCCTCATCACCGGGCTTCAGACGCTCAGCATCCGCCGCACGCGCCTCCTCAGCCATGGACGCAAACGGGCTGGTACTGCCCGAATGGCCCTCCTCATGGTGCTCCTTCACCTCAGCAGGGCTCGGCGGGTACATACCAATCATCGAAATGTAACCACCCAACGGGATCGCCTTGAAACCGTACTCAGTCTCGCCGCGGCGGAAAGAGAATACGGTCTTACCGAAGCCAATCATGTACTGCGGAACGCGCACATTGAACAGCTTCGCGGGCACCAGATGCCCCACCTCGTGCAGGGCAATCGAGACGGCAATAGCAATTGCCATGAGGATAATGCCCACAGCGTACAGCAGGATTTCCACGCTTTTTCTCGTTTCGGTTCGGGGATACGAAGCTTCTAGGATACTCGCTTAGCCTGTGAAGGCGCCCTCCCCCGCCTCATGTGACTATGCAGGACGGTGTGGGTGGGTACGCTATACCCTTCCTCCGCTCCTGCAGGGGAACCCACCCTCTCGGGCGCTCCGCCCTCTCCTTGCTTCGCTGCGGAGAGCACCCGAGAGGGTACCCTGATGTCGCTTCCGGAGGGTATAGCTACCCCGCGTTCCAGCCTGGTGCGAGCGTGAGGAGGGGCGGTGTCGTCCGTAGTGACATCAGGGTGCCCGAAGCGAAGCGAGGGCGGGTGCCCCTGTAGGAACGAGGACGAACACTGCCCCTCAGCCCCTACTCAACGAGACTATCCGGCCGCCAGGGTCTGTGCCGGATCAATACGCGAAGCCTTCGCCGCCGGGTACAGACCAGCCAACACACCAACCAGCGCACCAGCGCCCAGACCCAGCAGAATAGTGTCGGCACTAATAATCGGCGTCCAACGGTTCATCAAAGACACAATCGAGATGCCGTTAACCGCCAGCACAATACCAGCCACAGCGCCCAGGATGCCGGTCAGCAACGCCTCCGCCGAGAACTGCAGCAGAATACCCGAAGGGCGCATACCAATAGCCAGACGCAAACCAACCTCACGGCGACGCTCCATCACCGCAACCAAGAACGTATTCATAATGCCCATCGCACCAATCACGAGGGTAATAACGCTCATCGCAAGAAGCATGGTGCGTTGCTGCTGGTCGACAGCCTCACGAAGGGTCTTCGGCTCCGGCGGCACACTCACGCTATACAGGGCGGGACGTTCCGGCGAGAGCGCGTACGGTGCTTCCTCCGCAATCTGGTTTGCGGCACCGGCAACAGTACTCACCACAATCTGAGTGGAACGCTTACCGGTCTGCGCCGCAACGGCACCGCCACCGGCAGCGGGCTGTGCTTCTTCAACATCGGCACCAGGCTTCGCGCCCAGAGGCAGGTAGACCGAACCGTACGACAGAGTCAGCGAGGGATTCTCCCGCACCACACCGATAACGGTGTACGGCTCATCGCGAATATAGACCGTAACTCCGGGGCTATAGGGTAGCGCAAGCTGGCGCATCACGCTTTCACTGAGCACCACGACCTTATCGTTCCGCTCCACATGCCCCTCGTCGAAGGTCCGACCCCACACCAGTTCATGACCCTGCACGCTAAAGATGCTGGGGGTTGCCGCACGGACGGCAGCCGTCACGTTAGCACCGCGCTCACCGAAGTTGTCTGGACCGCGCTGAATATCCGCGGATTCATAGAGCTGATCCACCAGCGCGGTACCGGTCACTCCGTTCAGCTGGCTAACACGCCGGTAGTTCTCACTTGCCGCAAGGCTCAAGAGTTCAGCCCGGCTCAGGGGTTCAGTTCGGGTAGAGCTAATCGTCAGGTGCTTAGCCCTAAAAATATCGAAGCTGTCAGCCAACTGCCCAGAAATAGTGGCGGTCAGACCGACGGTCAGCACGAGCGAAGCGATACCCAGCACCACACCAAGCATGGTGAAGATATTGCGCCTCACCCGGTGCACGGTAGCGTCCCAGGCTTCTTTGAGGGAGGCGAGCGCCCAAGGTGCACGACCACTGCTCTGCGGCTTAGAAACTTGTTCCTCAGCAGAGCTAGGCAGGTTCAGAGACGCGCGGGCGGTCGTTTCTTCCTGCCGCTGTGCATCCTGCTCGATGAGCTGCCCCTCGTGCATACGTAACACCCGGTCGCAGTGCTCCGCCACAAGCGGGTCGTGAGTAATCACAATCGTGCTTTGCTGGTCACCCGTACATTCGCGGAGCAGGTCAATGACTTCGCGGGTGAGCTCTTCATCCAGCGAGCCGGTCGGCTCATCGCAGAGCAGCAACGCCGGTTCCCCAATGAGCGCACGAGCAATAGCTACACGCTGCTTTTCACCGCCTGAGAGAGTGGTGATGGGTGCATCCGTTCGGTGGCTCAACCCCAGCAGGGCGAGAGTGTCCGCAACCCGTTGTGCTCGTTCCGCTTTGGGCACGCCACGGTAGATGAGCGGTAGCTCAACGTTGCGGTACACGTTCTTATGCTCGATGAGGTGGAACGCCTGGAAGACGAAACCGATGCTGTCCAGGCGCGCTTCAGCTCGCTGTGCCGCGTTGAAGGTTGCGGTGTCTGTACCGTCCAGCAGGTAGCTGCCGGAGGCGGGCGTGCTGAGCAGACCGAGGATGTTCAGCAGGGTTGATTTGCCGCTGCCGGACGGTCCCAGGATTGCGACGACTTCTCCGTAGCGGACTTTCAGGTCAATATTTTTGAGCACGTCAATTCGAGTGTCACCCTGCATAAAGTGCTGGGACACTCCCTGAATATCGACGCTATAGGCTGGTGGGTGCGCGTGAGCGGCGCGGGAGTCAGTCATGGCTACTCCCTACTTTTTCTCGCGCATGATTTTGACGCTGTCGCCTTCGTGCAGGTCACCGGTGACGGCGTTCTTGCCGTTGGCGTTGCTGATGACGGTAACGGTTACCTCGCGTTCTTCGCGGGCCTTCGACCCGTTGGAGCTTTCGGGGCCGAGCACGATGACTCGGGTCTGTCCGTCACGGGTGTAGAGCGCCGATGAGGGCACGACCAGGTGCGCTTCGGGGGTTTCTTCGAGGGTGAGTTCCGCGTTGACGGCGCCTCGAAGGCTGTCCGCCTTATCCCCTACGTCGAGGGTGAGGATGCGTTCCCCTTCGGTGCTTCCTGCCGCACCGGCTGCGCCGTTGAGGTTGGAGCCAGCCGCACCTTCTGCGCCATTGGCCTGGCGACCGGCCTGGCTGTTGCCTGCGGCACCGGCGGCTTCGGAGGTGTTCTTGTATCCGAGGGTTGCGACGTACTCAGTATCACCGAGGGAGGGCACGGTTACCTTCTGACCGCTACGGGCTTCGGGGGTGAGCCTACCGGTGGTTCCGGTGCAGCTGAGGGTCTTGCTACCTTCTGCGATGGTGGCTACGGGACCGTCTGCGATAGCGCCGGTTGCGCGGGGGTTGCCGGTGACAACTCCGGCACGGTTGATGATGAGGAAGTAGCGGGCGGGAATAGGCTGGTCAGTCTTGACGTGCGCGTAGCCGAGGCTGTCGAGGAGGTTGTTGAGAGCCTCGTAGGTGTCTTCGGTGATGCGTGCGGGCTGCGGGCCCTGACGTCCCATGGCAGTCAGTGCCTCGTTGAGGAGTGCAGCGTCGGGGCCGCTATCGTCGAGTTTGAGGTCGCGGTAGAGCGCGAAGCCGCCGGTGAGGGTGATGAGAGGTTCACCGTTGACTTCTGCGATGAGGGTTCCGTTGCCGACGGTGTCACCGTGTTTGATGGTGATTGCGGTGTACTGCCCTTCGCCGCTGTAGCGTAGCGGGGTTGAGGTGGCGTAGTTCGCGGTGCAGGTCAGGGGCACGGTAGTTCGCAGTTTTTCGCGGGTGACCGTGGCGGTGATGGTGGAGGGGTCCGGGGGTGCCGCTTCTGCGTCTTTTTGGGCGGTGGTTTTGATGTTTTGGGCGCTGATGAGCGTGCCGACGGTGATGATGAGGAGCAGGGCGATAATGCCGTAGAGCCAGAGGGTTTTCTTCTGGCGGGTGGGGGTGGCGCTCATGGTGTCCCTTCTTTGGGTGCGCGTGTGGGAACGCTATTGTCTGTGCCGTTTGGGCTTAGGGGCGGCGATGCCGTGTGGGGTTAGCTCGTGCCCGGCACGGGGATACGTGCCGGGCACAATACGCTGTGATGAGGTGTAGCCGTTGCAGCTACTCTGTACGCCTGTTCTGGTTAGTCCGGTCTGATTAGTCCGCAGGATTAGCTCAGAATCTTTCGGGCGTTCTCTTCAGCAGTTTTCTTGGCGGTGGTCACCTGTTCGATGAGGCCCTGCTCCTTTTCGAGGAAGGAACTCAGGTAAGCGATAGCAATCTTTCGCTGTTCGGCATCCAGCCCGGTTGCTTCACGGCAGGTCGCATCGTTAATCGCCAGTTCGTGGGTGTCTTGGTTGTTCTGGCGGTACTGTTCGCGAGCCATAACCGGAGTGGTGTAGTCTCCCCCAAAGCGTTCCTTCATACACTGTGCCCACTTCTCGGTGGCAGGCTCAAGGTCTTTGAAGATTGCATCGTTGTTGAGGTAGTGAACCGCGGTAATGTGGACCCTTCGTATGGTCGCGCGGGATTCTTCTGAACCAAAGACTGCACGGGTGGCTTCTTGTTGGCAACCGCCCTTTCCTTCAGTACCGTTAAGAGCCTGCATTTCAGCGTCGCTCATAGTACGGCTCTGCTCTTCCAGTGCTGTAGTAGCCGCAGAGTAGCGCTCTTCGTATCCGCGAGCGCGGGCGTCCGCAACGGTGAGAGGTTCAAGATCAGCATGCAGAAGCAACGGGATTTCAGTTTTTCCTGCAGGAACCTTGTAGTTCGGGAATCCGCGTTCAGTCATGCACTGGCTCAGGGAACGCTGGTAGGCACGAACAACGTTGTCAGAAAGCGAGGCGAGGTTCTCTACTTTTTCGATAGCTTGGCTATCGGGACTCTTGGAGGCGCTATACGCCTTCTCAGCGTTAGCGGACGCCGAGGAGTCGGCACTGGGCTGCCCGGATGCACAGGAGCTAAGCATCAAGGTCAGCGGGAGTAGAGCCCCGGCAAGGGTTCGTAGGGTGTTCGGTCGACGCATAGGGGCACTTCCTCGTGAAATATAGCTGCATCTTTGTTCACTCGTTCGAGGGCTCTTCATTGTTTGCCCTAGAGAGAACATATTTTGAACACTAGCCTACTATGCGCCGGGAGGGGAGGCAAGGGGGGCGGTGTTTATCCTCGCCCCGCGGGTGGGGATGGCACGCCGCGTGTTTTTCTTTCGGGATACGGTTGGGGGGACGGTGTTCGTCCTCGTTCCTACAGGGGCACCCGCCCTCGCTCCGCTTCGGGCACCCTGATGTCACGTTCGGACGACACCGCCCCTCCACACGCACGCTAGGCTACCCGAGGTGGCGCGCCGTGTTTTCCGGAAGCGCCCTCAGGGTGTCACACGGACGCTCTCCGCAGCGGAGCAAGGAGAGGGCGGAGCGTCCGGGTGACGGGTGCCCCTGCGTTAGGCGCGGAGGAAACATGCGGCGTGCCGTCCCAACTAGCGAAGCGAGAACAAACACCACCCCTCCAAGTCCCAATCCGGGGGCAAGTACCGCCCTCAAAAGCGATTTAGCGTCCGGTCATACCCAGCAGCTCATTCGCACGAACGCGAGCCCAACGCTCCGCGTTCAGTACAGCCTCCAGCGTCAAATCAGCGTCAGAAACAGCCTCAGCGCTGCCGGTGTGCTCCTCCAGCACGCGCGCCACCGAATCGACAATGTCGGTAAAGCGAATCGCGCCCGCATGGAATGCTGCCACGGCTTCCTCATTGGCGGCGTTGAACACTGCCGGGTGCGTGCCGCCGACCTTACCGGCGTCCTTGATCATGCGCACGGCGGGGAATGCGTCCTCGTCCAGCGGCTCAAAAGTCCAGGATGCAGCCTTCGACCAGTCACAAGCAGGCACAGCACCGGGGATTCGGTGCGGCCAGGTCAGACCCAGCGCGATGGGCAGAACCATGCTCGGCGGGGACGCCTGCGCAATGGTCGATCCATCCACGAACTGCACCATGGAATGCACGATGGACTGCGGGTGAACCGCCACGTCAATACGGTCCAGATCCACGCCGAACAGGTGGTGTGCCTCAAGCACTTCGAGTGCCTTGTTGACCATGGTTGCCGAGTTGGTGGTGACGACCAGGCCCATATCCCAGGTGGGGTGTGCGAGCGCCTGCGCGGGGGTCACGTCGTGCAGCTGTTCGCGTTTGTAGCCGCGGAACGGGCCGCCCGATGCGGTGAGGATGAGTCGGTCGATTTCTGCGTCGGTTCCGGAGGCGAGCGCCTGCGCGAGGGCGGAGTGTTCGGAGTCGACGGGCACCATGGGGGTGTTCAGGGGGGATGCGTCGACGGCGGCGCGTACGAGCGGGCCGCCTGCGATGAGGGATTCCTTGTTGGCCAGTGCCACGCGGTAGCCGCTGTTGAGGGCGGTGAGGGTCGGTTCCAGGCCGATGGAGCCGGTGATGCCGTTGAGGACGGTGTCTGCCGGGTGTGCTGCCGCCTGTACGGAGGCTTCGGCGCCGTGAGCGATTTGCGGGGTGTAGCCGGTGGCGCCTGCTTCGGAGGCTGCCGCCTCGATGAGGTCGCGGAGGCGCTGCGCGTCGTCTGCGGTGCCGCTGGTGGCGACCAGTTCGGCGCGCACGTGTACTGCCTGGCGTGCGAGCAGTTCGAGGGATCGGGAGCCTGCGGAGAGGGCGACGACCTTCAGCGGTGCGTCGTCGGCGGAGGCGCTGGTGCCCTTGAGCGCGGCGAGGTGGTCGATGACTTCCATGGCTTGGGTGCCGATGGAGCCGGTTGAGCCGAGGAGGGTGACGCGCTGCGGTGCGCGGGTGAGTTCTGTGAGGGCGTCGGTGAGGCGGTCGCGGCTGCCGCCGACGCGTGCTGAGGATCCAAACTTCATGGTTCTAGTGTCTCATGAGCTCGCGGGTACGTCCGGGTACTGGCGCTGCCTCTCATGTTAGAAGGCCCAGCGTAGACGAACCCCAGAATAGATGAACCCCAGCATAGAAGACCCCAGCTTAGAAGACCCCAGCGCAGAAGAATCCCCCACCCTGGTACGGGGCGGGGGATTCAACACTTCACGTTTTAGAGCAGATCCTGCAGCAGCTCAATGCAGCGGTCCAGGAAAGCATCCACCTGGGATTCTTCGTAGCTGACGGTGCCGGAGGCGGGGCGGAACTTTGCGTGGCGCACCACGGAGGGGTCCAGCGGCTCTTCGCTGTTGAGCTGGGCGTACACGCGGTCGCAGATGGCGTCCACGTCGCCAACGAAGTAGCCCATGTGGCGGCGCTTGCTGGGGCGGCGGAAACGCTCACCGGCGGGGCGTTCCAGGCGGCCTGCGAGCAGTTCACCGGTCTCTACGAGGGAGCGTTCCCAGTTGTCCAGGCCGTACGCCTCAATGTAGCGGCTGCGTTCGAGCTTGGCGAAGCGTTCCTCAATCTTTTCGAGGGCGCGGTCGACCACATCCAGCTGGTAGCCGCCGGGTTCTTCACGGAAGACGACCTGGCGGATTCGTCGGGAGGTGTAGAGGTCTTCGGGTAGCTCGGCGGCTCCGCTGAGCTTCTCGTAGTCCTCGGCGAGGCGGGTGAACAGGCGGTCTACTTCACTGCGCTTGTAGCCGGGTTCGGTTTCTGCTGCACGGGCAAATCCGCCTCCGTGGGTGGTGCTTGCCAAGGTGGCTCCTCTCGACGATTGAACTTTAAGAATACCAATGCGCAGGCTACCTGGTGCAAGGTGGGCGAGCGGTGTCTTAGATATAGCCTTTTACGCCCCTCATCAACGGATACAGCGAAAGCGGGTACAGCAAAGGCGGGGCGCTCCTCCCCCACTCGTGGGAAGAAACGCCCCGCCTCCATAAGCGATAAAAGCTTGAAGCTTTAGAGCGGCATAATAAACCGGAAAATCAGGCAACCAGCCGCCGCAGCGAAAAGAATCGAGTCCAGGCGATCCATCATGCCACCGTGACCGGGCAGGATATTCGACATGTCCTTCACACCCATACGGCGCTTGAACACGGACTCCACCAGGTCACCGGCAGTCGAAGCGACCACCATGACCGCCGCCAGCGGAATAGCCCAATACCAGGGCGAACCCATGACCGCCAAGGCGATAGCGCCAACAACCGCCGAGCCGACGAAGGAACCAGCCAGACCCTCCCAGCTTTTCTTCGGGGAGATCTTCGGCGCCATCGGGTGCTTACCCCAATTCACACCGGCAATAAAGCCGAACGTGTCATTGCAGATGGCCATCAGCAGAATCATGAGGATGCCGCGCTCGCCGTGGTCCGTCTGGAAGTAGACCATGGCAATGCCCAGCATCAGCGGCACCCACAGCAGAGCCAGGGCGCTACCGCTCAAAGACTTACCCAGTGAGACCTGACGGTCAGCACGCACGAGAGCAGAAGAAAGCAGCAGCGCCAGCAGGCTCACCGCCAGGGCGATGCCCAGCCCGGTAAAACCGAACAGGAAAGACACCACCACAATTGCGCCAGACAGGGCACCCAGCAGGTATTCCGGGATGCCGTAGCCGCGGCGGGTGTTGAGCACGTGCCCAATCTCCCAGGCGCCCAGGCCAGCCGCGGCAGCTGCAAGCGCCACAAAAACCGGCTGGTAAATGAGGCCCAGCACCAATAGCACGCCGAAACCGACGCCCACACTAATAGCGGCGGGCAGGTTACGGCCAGCTTTGGCGCTGCGCGACTTCACCGGCGTTGCAGCGGTCTGCGGGCTCGGCTGTGGAGCAGGCGGCGCGCCTCTCTCTTCTTTCGCTTCTTTGCGTGTACTCATTAGGGTTTAGACCTCGAGCAGTTCAGCTTCCTTGTGCTTGTACAGTGCGTCGACCTGGTCGATGTGCTTCTTGGTCTGTGCGTCCAGTTCCTTCTCAGCACGCGCGCCTTCGTCTTCACCGATTTCGCTGTCCTTGACCAGCTTGTCAATAGCGGTCTTAGCGTGGCGGCGAACGTTACGGATGGAGATACGAGCCTCTTCAGCCTTGTGGTTGACGAGCTTGGTGTATTCCTTACGGCGCTCAGCGGTCATTTCGGGCATGACAACGCGGATAGCTGCACCGTCGTTGCTGGGGTTAACACCCAGGTCGGAGTCACGCAGAGCCTTCTCGATAGCTGCCAGTGCGGTCACGTCGAAGGGAACGATCTTGACGGTACGTGCGTCCTCAACGTTGAAGGACACCAGCTGCTGCAGCGGGGTCGGCGCACCGTAGTACTCTGCGGTCAGGCCGCTGAAGATTGCGGGGTTCACACGACCGGTACGAACCTTAGCGAACTCAGTCTTGGTTGCTTCGATGGTCTTTTCCATCTTCTCGCCGGCTTCGGCAAGGATTTCTTCGATCACGAAAGGATCTCCTTTGTCGGAATTCTGGGGTGCCAGAATTGTCGGTGGGCGCACGCTCAGCCCTCATGATTCCCCACCGGTCCGCGGCGCATCCGAGGCGAAAACCGTAAGGATAATGCGAAGTCGACGGGAAAGAGGCAGAACGTCGTATTTGATATAAGTCTAGACGGTACCGGCGGGCATAAGCGAGTTTTAGCGCCTACCCGCGCGGTACCGTCCAGAATAAGTCCGCGCTATCGAGCACGGTCACAATGTGAGGGCGCGTTCCGTACGCCCCAACCTAAAAATTTAGGCGTTAGCGAGTAACGAGGGTACCCATCTTCTCGCCCAGAATTGCGCGGGTCACGTTGCCGTCACCCTGCATGCCGAACACGCGCATGGTCACGTTGTTGTCGCGGCACAGGGAGAACGCGGTCTGATCCAGCACGCGGATGTTGCGCTGCATTGCCTCATCGTAGGTGAGGTTGTACAGGCGCTCAGCGTTGGGGTCCTTGTTCGGGTCAGCAGTGTAGATGCCGTCCACGCCGTTCTTAGCCACCAGAACCTCATCTGCGTGGATTTCCAGGGCGCGCTGAGCAGCCACAGTGTCGGTGGAGAAGTAGGGCAGACCCGCGCCAGCACCGAAGATCACGACGCGGTCCTTCTGCATGTGGCGAATCGCGCGGCGAGGAATGTAAGTCTCAGCAACCTGCGGCATGGTGATAGCCGACTGAACGCGGGTGTCAATACCCTCCTGCTCCAGGAAGTCCTGCAGAGCCAGGGAGTTCATCACGGTGCCGAGCATACCCATGTAGTCTGCTCGGGAGCGGTCCATGCCCGCCTGAGAGAGTTCAGCGCCACGGAAGAAGTTGCCGCCACCAATCACGATGGAGGTTTCAACCTGGCCGACGGTTGCGGCGATCTGCTTGGCGATGCTGCGCACGACCTCGGTCGAAATACCAACTTCGCCGCCACCAAAAACCTCACCGGAAAGCTTGAGCAAAACGCGGCGGCGGCCGGTTTCGTCATGGTGAATCGGGTGCGAAATAGCTTCGGGCATGGTTCCTCCAGTGGCTTACCTAGGGGTTGTTATAGGTGATCGGGGCGGACTCCTGCCGCCTAGTCCTTATCAAGGATACAGCAAAGCCGGGTAGCCACCAGTGGTGACTACCCGGCTTCAGGCTATAATCCCAACCTCATACGACTTCCCTTACCGGGAACCCGCAATACGGGAGGGCAGAACTGCAGCGAGTCCTTATGCGCCCACGCGGAAACGTGCGAATGCGGTAGCGGTTGCGCCAGCCTCGGACAGAACCTGTGCGACAGACTTCTTGGAGTCCTTCGCGAAGTCCTGATCGAGCAGGGTGTTCTCCTTGAAGAAGCCCTTCAGGCGACCCTCAACAATCTTGTCCAGAATCTTCTCGGGCTTGCCCTCAGCGATTGCGGTCTCGCGAGCAACGCGCTTCTCGGTCTCGATCTGGTCTGCGGGGATGGACTCAGAATCCAGGTACTTGGGGCTCATTGCAGCAATGTGCACTGCAACGTCGTGTGCGATCTCGTCGGTGTTCTCACCGGAGACAGCCAGCAGAACGCCAACCTGTGCCGGCAGGTCCTTGGAGGTCTTGTGCAGGTAAACTGCAACGTTCTCGCCCTCAACGCGTGCAACGCGGCGGACAACGATCTTCTCGCCGAGCAGTGCACCAGCGTCGGTGGTCAGCTCCTCAACGGTCTTGCCCTCGTAGGATGCAGCCTGCAGCTCTTCCAGGGTGGAAGCGTCAGCAGCAATAGCAGCCTCGAGCACGTTCTGGCCGAAAGCGATGAAGGGGTCGGACTTTGCCACGAAGTCGGTCTCGGAGTTGACCTCGATCATGTAGCCAACGCCGTTCTCAACGCGTGCAGCCACCAGACCCTCAGCGGTTGCGCGACCCTCGCGCTTGGTGATGCCCTTCAGACCCTTAACGCGGATGATCTCGGCAGCCTTCTGCTGGTCGCCGTTAGCCTCGTCCAGAGCCTTCTTGACGTCGAGCATACCTGCGCCGGTCTTCTCGCGCAGTGCCTTGATGTCTGCTGCGGTGTAGTTCGCCATTGTGAACTCCTTGTGTTGCTGTAATAAATCGGGATGACATCCCGGTGGTACATATGGCGGACGGCGCCGCGCCCAGGTCAGGGCGGGCGCCGTCCGAACGTGGTCCCCGCGGGCGGGGGGCCACAAAGCATAAAGCTTAGTGGGCTAAGAAAGCTTACTTAGCTGCCTCTTCAGCCTGTGCAGCCTCGTGCTGCTCCAGGAGCTCGCGCTCCCAAGCTGCCATGGGCTCCTCAGCTGCTTCAGCCTTGCCGTTCTTCTTAGCGTTGCGCTCGATCAGGCCGGCTGCCACTGCGTCAGCAATCACGCGGGTGAGCAGGTTGACGGAGCGGATAGCGTCGTCGTTACCGGGGATCGGGAAAGCAACCTCGTCGGGGTCGCAGTTGGTGTCGAGGATAGCAACAACGGGGATGCCCAGCTTCTGAGCCTCGTTAACTGCCAGGTGCTCCTTCTTGGTGTCAACAACCCACAGGAGGGAGGGAACCTTGGACAGGTTGCGGATACCGCCGAGGGTCTTCTCGAGCTTCTCGAACTCGCGACGCATGAGGAGCAGTTCCTTCTTGGTGTAGCGAGAACCTGCTACATCGTCGAAGTCAATCTGCTCGAGTTCCTTCATGCGCTCGATGCTCTTGGAGATGGTGCTGAAGTTGGTCAGCATACCACCGAGCCAGCGGTGGTTCACGTAGGGCATGTTCACGCGGGTTGCCTGCTCAGCGATAACTTCCTGAGCCTGCTTCTTGGTACCCACGAACAGGATGTTGCCACCGTGTGCGACGGTCGACTTAACAGCCTCGTATGCCTTGTCGATGAAGGCGAGGGACTGCTGCAGGTCGATGATGTAGATGCCGTTGCGCTCGGTCAGGATGAAACGCTTCATCTTGGGGTTCCAACGGCGGGTCTGGTGACCGAAGTGAACGCCGGAGTCCAGCATTTCACGCATAGTTACGACGGGCATGTCGTCTCCTTTGTGGTGCCGCGCGGACCTCCCATTCGGGCTAGCCCAACGCGCGCATAGTAGTTATCAGTTTTTCCTGGCGGCGGTTAGCGTTCACGGTTACCCGTTCAGCTCAGGCCCTAACCACCCCGTATGGGTGGACCGAAGGTCCCTTATCGGCTCCCCATGTGAGGATGCCGCTCACGCCGCGCGTCGTCAGTGGTACTGTGCGGAATCCCTTGAAGAGGGAGAATACCCGCGCAGGCACACTGCAATACGACATTGTACCGTATATTCCGCGATTAATCCGCCGGGTTGGGGTTAAAACCTGCGCGGGCGGTGCGGGTGTGTGCAGGGGCACTGTGGATAAAGGATTTTAAGGCGCAAACAGCGGGGTTATCCACAATTTTTCGTGAGGCGCTGCGGGGCGGGGCGATTCGTGATGTGCTCAGAAGATGAAGCAGAACATGATGACATTAGCGATAACGCTACGGCGCGCGATGCTGATGGCGTGCTGCCTGCTGGGTGCACTTGTGAGCGCGGGCGGGCAGGGCTACACGGGTGGGCAGAGCTACGCGGGCAGTCAGGGTTATTTGGGCAGTCAGGGTTATTCGGGCTGGCTCAGTTTTACAGGCGGGGCAGGGTTTACTGACGGTGCCATCTCAAGTGCACAAGCTCCCAGCAGCGCACACGTTCCCCACACCGTTGAGCTCACCGCGAGCCGACTACGCTACCGCTCCCCCACCGCCGAATCCAGACCGCGGGTGATCCACCCCTTTGAGAAGCCCGCCCAACGCTGGAGTGCCGGGCATCGCGGCGTAGACCTCGCCGTGCCCGAACACGACCGGCGCGTCTACGCACCGGCACCCGGCAAAGTGGTGTTCAGCGGCACGGTCGTCAACCGCAAAGTGCTGGTCATTGCGCATCCGGATGGGCGGCGCAGCACCTTCGAACCCATGGACGAGGCACTCCCGGCCGGCACCACCGTTGCAGCCGGTGAGGTCATCGGCACCGTCGCAGTCACGGCAGGCGGCAACAGCGAGCGCCCCTACCGGCGGTGCTCCACTCCCTGCCTGTACTGGGGTGTACGCCAGGGAGGCGCCCGCGGGGACGGCAGCGGCAAGACCGCCGAGTACATCAACCCCATGAGCCTGCTAGGGTCGAAGGAGCCGAGCATTCTACTTCCCGTGCCGGGCGGATACTAGGGGCGGACACTCGCACTGGCAGTCATTGGGTACGGCTGTGGCCCGTCACCTCCCCAGAAGGAGGCAACGGGGCCACAGGATCCAGACTAGGGGCGTTCTCTAGCGGGTTGCTAGAGGCTGCTACTTACTGGAGGACGTCACCGTCATCAGCACCGAACTGGTTCGGCTGAGTGGACTGCTCAGTGGGAGGGACATACGCCGGCATTGCCTTGGTCGGTTCAGTCTCACCGTAGTGCAAGCCCTGCTGCGGGGTGAACACCTGAGTCGGCGAATCATCACCGACAGTGTAGGCGGTGTTCTGTGCCGGGTAACCGGGCTGAGCAGCATAACCGTTCTGTACCGGGTAGCCGTTCTGTGCCGCGTATCCGCCCTGTGCCGGGTAGCCATTCTGTACGTCAGCCTGGGTTGCACCGTAACCGGTCGCAACACCCGCCGCAGCACCCAGTGCCGCAGCCGAAGCGGCACGACGCTCACGACCCTTCGCGCGAGCCGCCGCGATCTTCTTGCGGAACAGGAACAGCAGAACCAGGATGAGCAGCAGCAGACCCACAATAACCGCATCCACGATTACGTCAGTCATGCTCAGACCGGACACCGGAACAGTCAGACCGGAGGTGCTACTGACACCGCGGTCGGTCTTGACGCTCAGCTCGCCACCATTCACGGTCAGCTGCACGTGCTGAGAGCTCTTCGCGATGCTGTTCGCGGCATCTACCTTCTGCTGCTCCAGCGAGGAGAAGGTCGGAGCCTTGAAGGTGAACTCGAAGGGAGCCGCGTAGTAGTTACCCAGCTTCGAAGAGAGCTTAATCTCAGGGGTCACAATGTAGTCGGAGCCGAAGGGGTGGTAGCCACCGGGGCGGGTAACGGTCACCTTCGAATCGGGCAGGTATTCGTTCAGGCGCTGGTTGAACTCGTTCTGGTCCTTACCGCGAACCTTCACGCTCACGATGGTGGCGTCGCCGTCCTGACGAACCTCGGTCTCGTCATTACCGCCGCCTGCGAAAACGTCCTTGAGCTTCTGCTCAGCACCCGCAACATCCGCGGTCGGGAATGCGTAGAGGAAACGAGCTTCCATGGAACCATCCAGGCCCAGGGAGGTAGCCACCTTCATACTCTTCATCTCAATCTGACGTGAAGAAACACGGTCAACCGCAATGAGAGTACTGCTACCACCAGAACGGGAGGAGCTAGCGCGCCCCTCAGGGTCCACCATGTAGGACTTATCGTTGGTGTCCATGATGGTCAGAGTCAGGCCATCACCGCTCGGGGAGCACAGCAGCGCGCAGTCCAGCAGACCCGAAATCTTCTTCTGAACGGTGAAGTTATTATCCTTCGCCACTACCTCACGGCTAGCGGAGAGATCGGTACTACCTGCACCAAACAGCTTCTTGAGACCATTTCCCAAATCCTCAATCGAAGAAGCGCTAAAGGTCAGGGTACGGCCCACTTCTTCCTTCGCGCTGGCGGTCGATGCGGAAGGAGCGTATGCCTTCGCCTGCGAGGATTCCAGACCCTTCTTCAGCTCGGAGCCCTCAGGCTTGACCTGGTTCAGGTAGGCGTCGACCGCAGCGGCGGTCTCGGTGTTCATGATTTCCTTCGCAACGAAGGAGATGGCGACGTCATAACCGCCGTCCTTCTCCTTCACGTCAAGGATGACGTTACGGAAACCGCGGTCCTGAACATCCTTCGCGGAAATCTTAGACCCACCGGAGTTCTTCACTTCCTTCTCGCCAAACTTCACAGTGGTTTCATCACTACTGCTGAGAACGCTGTTCTTATTGGAAGCAGACACAACACCGTCCACTACCAGAGCTTCAGGAAGCCAGCCCAGCAGATCGCCCGAGCTGAAGTTTTCCTTCACCTGAATACCCTGCACCAGACCCTGGTCAGAGTTGACGATGCTAATCTGCGGCTTGATGTCGGAGCCCGAAGCCTTCAGCAGAGAGGTCACCTTGGAGTGGTACTCGTCCACGGAGGAGAAGGATACCTTGAAAGTCGCACGAGCCTTGTCACCCTCAGACTGAATACCTTCGTATTCCAGGCCCTCGGGCAGGTGCTTACGTACGGACGCATCCAGTGCCTGGGTTCCACCCTTAACCTTGTCCTGGTTATCCTTCATGTTGAAGGAAACCAGAATGGTGCGGGTACCCTTCTCAGCGCTCTCAAGGCCCAGCTGGGTCTCAATCTTTGCGCTGCAGGCGCTCAGAATCAGGGCGGCAATGGTCAACAGAACCGCCAGGAACATCCAGCGCTGACGAGTCGGCGCGCTCGGGGCGTGAGTCATCGCGTGCATACTAGGCTCCCATCAGGCGAATCGCCACGTAATAGACGACCATGGACGCCAGAACCCATGCGGTGCTCAGCGCCGCGTGCATGATAATCGGGGACTTCGCGAAGCGGCCCAGACGGTTCAGACCCAGATAGGTGAGAGCCTCACCCGAGAACACGGCGAAAGCAAGCACCAGGACTATGAGCATGGTCAGGAAGAACGCACCACCACCGCTACGGGTGAGGGTCAGGAAGAACACGAGCAGGTTCAGCACCAGGAACGAAGGAATCAGCGCCAGGGAAGACACCGACACGGCGTGCATACTCGCGGTGAAGGAGGTCGGCGCCTTACCGATACGCGCGGTCAGCTGCAGCTGCACACCGCGCAGAACCTGCACACCGAAGATTGCAAGAGCCATCAGCACGTACGCCAGAATCATGCGTCCGGTCGGTACAGCCTGTGCTGCGTAGGCACCACCGTAAGCGGCACCGCCTCGACCGCCGAACATGTAGCCCACCATGGACATCGCGATAACGGCAGCCAGGATAATCAGCTGGCTGAAGAAGAAGGCACCCACCAGCGCCTGCAGAGTCGTGGGAACAATCCAACCCCACGCACCGGCGGCAGAGATGCGGGCGTGCGCGGTCGCCGGGTTGCTGGAGAAAACGTCCAGGAACGCGTTCCAGGTAGCGCCCAGTGCCTTCACCGCCGGATGCGGTGCGCTCGGCGCATAGGTTGCCTGGCCGGGCTGACCGGGCTGCGCGGCCCCAGGCTGAGCAGTACCGGGCTGGGGTGCGGCGGCAGGCTGACCGGGCTGTGCGGGGGCTGCCTGAGCCTCAGCATTCGGCTGTGCATTAGCGTTTACCGGCGTGGGCTGAGGCGCCTGCTGCGGCTGGACGGGTTGCTGAGGTGCTACCGGCGCGGCAGGCTGAGCAGCATTACCCTGCTGGCTCGGCTGCACAGGCTGGCTCGGCTGAGCAGCCTGAGCTGCATTACCCGGCTGAGCAGCCTGACCCGGAAGCGAAGCATCCTGCGCGGGGTGTGCGCCGGCATCGTAGCCGTAGCCTCCGGCTGCACCCTGCGACGGGTTGTTGGGAGTGTTCTCCGACATTGAGATCCTCTCGTATGATGTGTGGAAGCAACACCTACCGGCTGAATCGGCATCTACCGGCGGCATCGCACTGTCTTTCGTGACAAGACTCTTCAACCCTACCGTATTGAACGCTATGATGCGTCTTCGTTCGTCATTTACTCATTTTCATCACCGTTGATGCATTCCATGCACGAAAATAGGCCCCCTGAGAGTACGACAAAAGAGCGCGAAAAAGGGCGCGAAAAAGCCCCGCCCGCCGACAAGTGGGTGAAGTCGACGGGCGGGGCCGTAGGGAGTGCGGGGCTCGAACCCGCGACCAAGGGATTATGAGTCCCCTGCTCTAACCGGCTGAGCTAACTCCCCATCCGGTGCAGTGACGGCGCGCAATGGGCGCCAGCACCATCCTCTAGAGTACCTGAACGGCGACTGAGAACGAAAAACGCTCTCTCCTACTCACCGCTCGGAGGCCTAGAGAAGCTTAGCGGCGCGAATCCAGGTAACGCTGGTACGGAGCGTCGCTCACGTACAGCTCCTCGAAGGTACGCCAGGTGTTCTCAGCACTGTGGAAGCCCACGATGCGGCGGGATTCGCGACCCATCTGCTCACGCTCAGCGGCGGGCAGGGAGAGCACTGCCTCCAGCTTCTTCGCCAAATCCTGAGCATTATTGGGTTCGAAGAGGTAGCCGTTCACGCCATCCTCCACCAGGTGCGGCAGAGCCAGCGCATTCGCAAGCACCACGGGGGTGGAGGCGCTCATCGCCTCCAGGGAAACCAGGGACTGCAGTTCTGCGGTACCGGGCTGGCAGAACACGTCAGCCATCTGGTACACCTCGGGCAGATGCTCATCCGGAACGAAGCCACGGAAAATCACACGGTCGGACACGCCGCAAGCGTGCGCCTTCTGCTCGAGAGCCTCACGCAGCTCACCACCACCGGCAATATCCAGCACCACGTGCTCGAGGGTATCGGGCAGCAGGGAGAGCGCCTCGATGAGCACGTCCACGTTCTTCTCTTCGGCAAGGCGACCCACGAAGGCAATACGCAGCTCACCGGGAACCTTGCCGGCGTCAGCGCCCTCAGCCAGCTCGTAGTCGCTGATCTCAATACCGTTAGAAACCGGCATGACGGGGCGGTCAAAATGGCCCAGGTCGCGCATCGCATCCGCACCAATCTGGGTGGGGGTGGTAACGACCGCAGTCTTGGAGAAGCAGAAACGCATATCCTTCCAGGTGACCTTCTCAATCACGCGCTTCACGGGAGAAGGGAAGGGCAGGAACGGGTCAAGGTTCGCCGGCATGAAGTGGTTCGTTGCGATGACGCGGATACCGCGGCGCTTCGCCTGGAAAATGAGGGCACGGCCAATAATGTAGTGGCACTGCACGTGCACCACATCCGGGCGGACCTCGTCAAGGATTGCGCCGACCTCGGACCAAATCTCCCAGGGCACGCAGATGCGGTTCGTCTCGTGGGTCGGGGGCAGGTGCGAGCGCAGGCGGTGCTCCACGATGCCACTCTCTACTTCGGTGCGGTAGCTGGGGCCGGGGATGGGGCTGGCGGCGACCACGTGCACGGAGTGACCTCGCTTGAGCATGGAGGTGGCAAGGCGGTGACCGAATTGTGCTGCACCGTTGATGTCCGGCGGGTAGGTTTCTGCGCCAATCAGAATCGTCTTTGCCTGTTCCATGACGGGGCTCCTCATCGGGGTGTAGTGTGTCGGTGACTTTGGGGTTTCGGGTGCGACGGTGCGCCGCTTCTACCTCTGTCTGCCGCGTGCACCGGGTGGGTCCAGTACGTACAGCACTTGTCTATTCTACCTGTGAGCTGCGTCCTTCTCCGATTTGTGGCGGGCGGCTTTGGCTGGGAGTTACCTCTAAACCTCACGCTGAGACAGAAGCCAGCAACCTGCCCGTAGACGCACAAACGCCCCGATACGAGTATCGGGGCGTTTAGACGCCGACGTTAAACCTGTGCCGGTTTTAGCGGCGACTGGGTTTATGGTGTACCGGGTTTAGCGGCGTACCAGGCGGTTCAGGAAGTGCAGGACGGTTGCAATGGATGCGCCCAGTGCTGCGAAGGACTTCCAGCGTGCCTGCAGAACCTCGGGCTTGCGCACGTTCTCTGCCAGGCCGCGGCCGGTAGCTGCTGCACCTGCGGCAACCTCGGAGGGCACTGCCTTGAGAGCGTCCAGAGCCTGCTGGGTGTTGTTCTGAACGTCGCCGGTGTAGGACTGCAGGTCGTCGCGCAGGGCTGCCAGATGCTGGCGACGCTCTGCGGTGCGCTGCTTGAGCTCTTCGAAGGTCGGCGGCTTGGGCTCTTCCTCACCGCGTGCCTTGCGCTCTTCAGCTTCCTGACGTGCGCGTTCTGCTGCCTCTTCAGCTTCCTTAGCCTTCTGCTCAGCGCGCTCTGCCTGTTCCTTCTTCAGGCGCTCAGCGGACATAGCGGTACCTTCCTTGAGTACGCCGAGGTCGAAGAGCAGACCAAAGATTGCGGATTCGGGCTTGAACGGCAGCTGTGCCTTGACCTTCTTCAGGCCGACCAGGGCGCAGATTGCCAGGACGATGAGGAAGATGAGGGCGAAGACCAGCGCGGATGCCCAGTAGGGCATGACGGTGCCGAGGCCGAGGATTGCTGCGGCGACCAGCGCGATGATCAGGAACAGACCGAAGACTGCTGCGACGCCGAAGAAGGCTGCGCCCTTACCAACGGCGATGCCCTTGGCCTTCAGTTCGTGCTTTGCAATCTGGATTTCGTCCTTGACCTGGCTGGGTCCGAGGGTCTTGAAGGTTTTGCCAGCGTCGATGATGTTCGCGACGCCGGACTTAATCCCGCTGATGCCAGCAAAGAAACCCTTGGGTGCCTTGGGATTAGTAGTAGTGGTCATGACCACCTCTCCGTGACGTGTTTTTGGAGGCTTCTTTTTCGCACTCCACCTCCTATAGTTTAGCCCCTTATGGTACCCCTGCGTGACCGTTTGAACGGGGGTTTGCGCTATCTCTTCAGGTATTTTCGACTTTCTGAGGTTTGTATTGAGCTGCGGGCGTAGCATTCTGGGCTTGGTTGCGCCTGTGGATTTGCTCTGGAGTAGGCGTAAGAGGATGCCGATGCGCCGCTCCCCCGCTACGCGCCGAGTGGGCGTGTGGTTGATGTGGGTGGGGAACTTTCCTGTGCGTTAGACTTCACATTTTTGCAGGGTACATTTTTACAGGGTGAAGTATCTTTGCCTCGCCGGGGGCGTAAGCCCGAGGAGTTACTCATTCACGACTTGGAGAGAACGTTCCGACTGGACTCGATACAGCGGGGTGACGGTTTTTCCGAGCGCGCGAGGAAGTAAAAACCGTTATCCCGCCGAGGGCGTAAGCCCGAGGGGTTGCTGGTTCACGACTTGGGGAGAACGTTCCGACTGGACTCGAACTAGCGAGGCGAAGATTTTCCGAGCGCGCGAGGAAACAAAAATCTTTGCCTCGCCGAGGGCGCAAGCCCGAGGGGTTACTGGTTCGAGTCAGAGGAACGTATATAGCAAGAACCCCCGAGGCTTCGCCTCGGGGGTTCTTGCTATATTTGCTCCCCCGACTGGACTCGAACCAGTAACCCTTCGATTAACAGTCGAATGCTCTGCCAATTGAGCTACGGGGGATTATTTTGTTTTCGTTGCTGGTTTCCCTTGCAACGAGTAATAACTATACCGGGGCTGTTTGGGCTCCGCAACTTGAAATGCCGTGAAGTGCATCACTCTTTGGGTTGTGTGGCTGGATTGGGTGGTGCAGGCTCCGGCGAACCCGCGGTATTCCCCGGCAACCTGCAGAACACAGGACATTCGGCAGGTTGCCGGGGCGTAGCGGAAGAACCGTACTTAGCCGCGCTGGGCTGTGAGCTGGCGGCGGCGCATTTCCAGTTCGAGAAGCTGACGCTGTACCGCTTCGAACTCTTCGTCGTCGGGGTTGGCGCTGAGCTGTTCCAGGCGCATCATCAGGTCGGATTTTTGGCGGGCGATTTGCTGTTCGAATAGGGCGTTGAGCGCACCAGTCACAAAACCGGGCAGACGCTCAGCGCTACTGACCGGTAGCGGTGAGACGGCGAGCTCTGCGATGGCGGGGTGTACGCCCTCCACAGCGCCGGAGCGCACGCAGTTAATCCATTCGATGCCGGGGGTGGGCGCCATGACGGTTGCCGCGTGAATAATGCCGGCGGCCACCTCGCGGTGGGTGCGGTAGCGGAACTGCACAGTGGCGAGGTTACGCCACTGTTCCACACTGATGAGCTCGGGGTGCTGCAGGGCAATCTCAAGTGCCGCCTTTTCGAGGCGGGCAACCGGGTCGCGCGGGTCGGGGGTGAGGAATTCCTCGACGGCGGGGGCGGTCACCTCCGGCTGGGGTGCGGCGGGCTGAATGCTACTCGGCGGGTGCGCGGCAGCGTTCTGCCCTGCGTAGGCGCTGGGTGCGGCGTGGTCTTCTGGTGGCGGTGCGTCGTAGGCGGGGTCGTAGGGCGCGTCAGCATGAACTGCGCCCTGAGCACCCGCGTAACCCGGCGCGCCCACGTAACCCTGAGCGCCCCCATAGCCCGGCGTGCCCGACACTCCCTGCGGCCCCTCATTCAGACGCTCGTAACGCGGCGCGGCGACGGCCTCCGCCTGCTGGGTGCGCGAAAGCTTCGGGTGGTTCTGCGCGTACGCCACGGCGCGCTGAATCTCGTCCAACTCCAGGCCGAGCTGACCGGACACCTTACGCATGTAGGCGGGGCGCAGGTCGCGGTCCTTGATGCCGGCGATAATCGGGGCGATGGCGCGCATCGCCAGCACGCGGCCCTCCAGGGTCGCCAGGTCGTACTTGGCGAGGGTCGAATCAATCGCAAACTCGAACAGCGGGCGGCGCGAAGCGATTAGCGAGCGCACGGCGGCGTCGCCCTTGTGTAGGCGCAGGTCGCAGGGGTCCATGCCGTTCTCGGCAACCGCCACGAAGGTCTGCGCGACGAAGCGCTGGTCCTCCTGGAAGGCGGCCATGGCGGCTTTCTGGCCTGCGGCGTCGCCGTCGAAGGTGAAGATGATTTCGCCGCCGGAGCCGTCGTCGGTAATCATGCGGCGCACCATCTTGATGTGGCCGGGACCGAATGCGGTGCCGCAGGTGGCAACGGCGGTGGTGATGCCGGCGAGGTGTGCCGCCATGACGTCCGTGTAGCCTTCCACGATGACGACCTGCTTAGTCTTGGTCATATCGCGTTTTGCCAGGTCAATGCCGTAGAGCACCTGGGATTTCTTGTACAGCTGCGTCTCGGGGGTGTTCAGGTATTTGGGGCCCTGGTCGTCGTCGAAGAGGCGGCGAGCACCGAAGCCGATGGTTTCACCGGCGATGGTGCGAATCGGCCAGATGATGCGGCCGCGGAAGCGGTCGTACAGGCCTCGGTTGCCCTCCGAGAACATGCCGGTCGCCTTCAGCTCCTCATCCGTGAAGCCCTGGGAGCGAAGGTGCTTGAGCAAGTGATCCCAGCCACGCGGGGCGTAGCCGACACCGAACTTGCGGGTTGCGGCGGGGTCAAAACCGCGGGCGCCGAGGAAGCGCTGCGCCTTCTGAGCATCAGCGCTGTAGAGGTTGCGTTCGAAGAACTCGGCGGCAATCTTGTGCGCGTCGAGCAGGCGGCGGCGCATACCCGCCTCATAGCGGTCGCCGGGCTTACCGCCCTCATAGTGCAGGGTGTAGCCGATACGGGCGGCTAGACGCTCCACCGTCTCAACGAAACTGGTGTGTTCCATCGCCATGACGAAGGAGTACACGTCACCGGATTCACCGCAGCCGAAGCAGTGGTACGAGCCGACCTGCGGGCGCACGTTGAAGGAGGGCGTGCGCTCGTCGTGGAACGGGCACAGCCCCTTGAAGGTGCCTATACCGGCGCTTTTGAGGCTCACATAGCCTTCAATGATTTCGCGGATATCGGTACGGGCGCGGACTTCGTCAATGTCTTCTTTGCGGATTAATCCAGCCATAAACTCAATTCTACGGTGAGGGTCAACAGGTAGCGTCTGCAGGCGTTATGGGCGCGGGAAATAACGCACGAACAGGCTCACAAAAAGGATGCGCCGCGACGCGCAAACAGCACGCCGCGGCACACAAGTACAGGTGCTTAGCCGCCGGAAATATCCAGCTCAGCCTCCACCAGACCCAAACGCTCAGCATCGCCGAGGATGCGCGAATCCAGCCAGCCGTCGGGCAGGTGCGGCTGCTTGGGGCTGCCGGCACGACCGCGCGAACCCTCCACAGCGGCACCAGGGTAACCAATCGAGTGGTCCAGCTGAGCAATCAGCTCACGGAACGTCGCCAGGTCGGGCACCTGAGCCATCTTCGCACGCAGCTCACCGCCAACCGGGTAGCCCTTGAAGTACCACGCCACGTGCTTGCGAATCTCGCGCAGGCCGCGGGTTTCATCGCCGAAAGTCTCCACCAGCAGTTCTGCGTGGCGGTAAATCATGTCCGACACCTCGGTCAGGGTCGGGCGGATACGCTCCGACGAACCCTCAAACGCATTCTGTAGGTCGCCAAACAGCCACGGGCGACCCTGGCAACCGCGACCGATCACGACGCCGTCCACGCCGGTCTGCTCAACCATGCGCACCGCATCCTCGGCGGAGAAAATATCGCCATTACCCAGGATCGGCACATCCGGAATCAGCTCACGCAGCTGCGCAATAGAATCCCAGTCAGCCTTACCCGAATAATGCTGAGCCGCAGTACGACCGTGCAGGGCAATCGCCGCAACACCGGCATCACGCGCGATCTTGGCGGACTCCAAGAACGTAATGTGGTCATCGTCGATGCCCTTACGCATCTTAATGGTCAGCGGAATATCGTTGCGGGATGCCTCCTTCACCGCGGTCTGCACAATCGCAGTGAACAGGTCAGTCTTCCAGGGCAGGGCGGCACCGCCACCGCGGCGAGTCACCTTAGGAGCCGGGCAGCCAAAGTTCAAGTCAATGTGGTCGGCACGGTCCTCTTCAACGACCATGCGCACAGCCTTACCGACGTTGACCGCGTCCACACCGTAAATCTGGATGGATCGGATCTTCTCGTCCGGGTCATGCTCAATAATGCGCATGGACTCGGGCTTACGCTCCACCAGGGCGCGCGCAGTCACCATTTCGGTAACGTACAGGCCGCCGCCATATTCACTGCAGAGGCGGCGGAAAGCCTTATTGGTCACGCCAGCCATCGGGGCGAGGACCACGGGGGTGTCAACGGTCAGTTTGCCCAGCTTCAGGGGCGGAAGAGTCAGACGGGGTGCTTCAGAATTCACCCCTATATTGTGGCATACGGGGGCAAATCGGGAACCGGACTCAGCTGAGGGGATACAGCGGGCACAGTACAGCGGCACGGCAGCCGCTCGGAGGCGCAGCAGCACAACACAGCACAGGCTCAGCAACCGCAAGGAGGCGCAGGCACGCCAAAGGGCGGGGAAGCACTCCGCTCCCCCGCCCCTTTCAGCAAGAATCAGCCAGCAGGCCCGGTGCCGAGAATACACTCGGGAATCTACCCGGAACCTACCCGAGAACCTACTCGGTCACGTAAATATAGGTCGGATCCCCCTCCACCGAGGCAGTACCTGCACGCAGCAGCACGTCGGTCACCTGAACCAGCGCCTCCATGGCGTCGTCAACCTCAACCAGCACCGGGTACTTAGCGCTCAGCAGGGACAGCACCTGCATAATCGCCTCCACGGCGCCCTCATTATCGAAGTCGTAACCCAGCAGCAACTCCGTGGCGGTCTTCTCATCCACCAGCGCCGCCTCCGGGTCAGTCTCAAAGGGGTGGTAGCTCACCGCAAACGCAACAATCGGGCCCTTCTTACCCTCGGCAGCAGCCTCACGAATATGGTCGCGAAGCACCACGGCACCAAAGGCACGCACCTCATCCGAAAGGAAGTAGCGGTTCACCGTGCCCAAACCAACCTCGGCGGGAACATCCCACTCGTGGGCGCGGCGGTAGAAATCCCACAGCGCGGCTGTCAGCTCCACCGAACCGGTCGCCAAATCCTCAATCGCCTGAGTCTCGTTACCGTCGGCATCCTCACGCAGAGACACCGGGGGAATTGCGCCCGGCTCCACACGCACCATGCGGGAACGCTGAACCAGCTTCATGCCGGCAGCCTGTGCGAACTCCTCACCATCGCTAAACGGGGCGAGCTTCACGCGCAGAGCAGTGGTCTGGCCGTGCGCCGCCGCAATCTCACGCAACGCATTCAGCAGGGCAGTACCAATACCCTGACGGCGGTGATCAGCCGCCACCTCGATGTAGGACCACAGACGCGTCGGATGCAGCAGCGAAGCCACCACAGTACCCGCAGCCACCGGCACACCAGAAACAGTCACCACCAGGGTGCGGCTAAACGGCGCATCCGTATCCGGGCCGAAAAGGCCACGCTGGCGCTCCTCAACCTCATTGCGGGCAGAGCTCCAAATCTCAAGCAGGGCAAGGTCATCACCCTCCTGCCAAGGGCGAACCTCAAATTTTTCGCTGAGGCGTTCAGCCATCTCCGTGCACCTTTCCTTCGCTCGCGTCAAACGTGCCAATCAGTCTAACCAGGGTAGCCCAAATACACGACGGCGGGTAGCCTCTTTCGCTCTAAGAGGCTACCCGCCGACCGTGTTATGAATTATTTTTAGCCTGCCAGGCGTGCAGCCAGGTAGGACTTCACCTGATCCAGAGCCACACGCTCCTGGTTCATGGTGTCACGCTCGCGGATGGTCACAGCCTGGTCCTCAAGAGTGTCAAAGTCCACGGTGATGCAGAACGGGGTACCAATCTCATCCTGGCGGCGGTAACGGCGGCCAATAGCGCCCGCCTCGTCGTAGTCCACGTTCCACTGGCCACGCAGCTCATTCGCCAGCTTGGTTGCAGGCTCAGACAGTTCAGCCTTCTTCGACAACGGCAGAACAGCAGCCTTCACCGGTGCCAGACGCGGATCAAGCTTCAGCACGACGCGCTTGTCCACGCCACCCTTAGTGTTCGGCGCCTCATCCTCGACGTATGCGTCAACAAGGAACGCCATCATGGAGCGGGTCAGACCGAAGGACGGCTCAATCACGTACGGCACGTAACGCTCACCGGTAGCCTGGTCGAAGTACTCAAGCTTCGCGTTAGAGTGCTCATTGTGCACGCCCAGGTCGTAATCGGTACGGTTCGCAACGCCCATCAGCTCGCCCCACTCGGAACCCTGGAAGCCGAAGCGGTACTCAACGTCAATAGTGCCAGCCGAGTAGTGTGCACGCTCCTCCTTAGGAACGTCGAAGCGGCGCATGTTATCCGGGTTAATACCCAGGTCAACAAACCAGTTCCAGCAGTCCTCAACCCACTCGTTGAAGTACTTATCAGCGTCATCCGGGTGCACAAAGTACTCAATTTCCATCTGCTCGAACTCACGAGTACGGAAAATAAAGTTACCGGGAGTGATCTCGTTACGGAACGACTTACCAATCTGGCCAATACCGAACGGCGGGCGCTTACGAGAAGCAGTGACCACATTGTTGAAGTTCACGAAAATACCCTGAGCGGTCTCCGGGCGCAGGAAGTGCAGGCCCTCCTCATTATCAACCGGGCCCAGGTAAGTCTTCATCAGACCGGAGAAGTTCTGCGGCTCAGTCCACTCACCGCGAGTACCACAGTTCGGGCAAGCAATCTCTTCCATGCCCTCAGCCGCGCGGCCCTTCTTCGCCTCAAAGTTCTCCAGCAGGTGATCCTGACGCAGACGCTTGTGGCAGGACAGGCACTCAACCAGCGGGTCGGTGAAGGTCGCCACGTGACCGGATGCCTCCCACACTGCACGAGGCAGAATAACGGAGGAGTCCAGGCCGACCATGTCCGCGCGGGAGCGGACGAAACGCTGCCACCACTGCTGGCGGATGTTTTCCTTCAGCTCCACGCCGAGGGGACCGTAGTCCCATGCGGAGCGGGAACCGCCGTAGATTTCACCGGCCTGGAAAACAAAGCCGCGGCGCTTTGCGAGCGCAATAACGTTATCGAGGGTGGACTTTTCAGCCATAGTTACTCCTTCTGCCCCGCCACCGGCTGTGGCGTGCGTGAGTTCGGGTTGATGGGGGCGCTACCCAGAGCAGGGCGCCCGGTGTTCGCGCTCATCGGCGCAATATGCACACTTTTTGATGCAAGACACCAGGGTACCATCACCAACCCGCCCCTGGGTATGCCCACCAGGCCCACCACCGCCCCATTTTTCGGGAAGCCAGGACGTACCCGGCGGGATAAACTAGGAAGCATGGAAGAAATTTTTATTCGCGACGACATGATCCGCCTCGGCCAGTTCCTCAAGCTCGCCAACCTCGTAGAGGACGGCGCGCAGGCACGCGAGGTCATTCAGCACGGCCTGGTCAAGGTCAACGGCGACATTGAAGAAGCACGCGGCAAGCAGCTGCACCCCGGCGACACCGTCAGCTTTAACGGCGTGACCGTGAAGGTTGCGCACGAGGACTAATCCAGCCTCTTATTCCGTTTGAGATGCGCCTTTGTGGCAAGGCTCGGAGGCAGTGCTCGTCCTCGTTCCTTTCCCTACCCCCTACCGGAGGCGGGGCGCGCCGCATATTTCCTCCGCGCCTACGCAGGGGCACCCGTCACCCGGACGCTCCGCTCTTCTCCTTGCTTCGCATCGGAGAGCGTCCGGGCTGACACCCTGAGGGCGCATCCGGAAAACGCGGCCGCGCCCGCACAGCTCTACGGACAGGCCTGCTAACTCCAGCGCAGAAAGGCGGTATCGTCCGAACGTGACATCAGGGTGCCCGAAGCGAAGCGAGGGCG
>NZ_KV795081.1:102583-115177 GCF_001808945.1 Rothia sp. HMSC071B01
AACGAGGACGATAACCGCCTTTCCAAGCGGAACCGTGCATCCCACGCGGAAGCAGAACTACAGCAAAGCCCCCGAGTCATCAGACCCGAGGGCTTTTTCCTATAGCCGTTTTAGGCGTCAGAGCCTTCCGCGGTGCCGGTCGCCTCCGCAACCTTCTGCGCACGAATACGCGGCTCCTTACCCTGCACCTTCACCTCCAGGAACTCGCCCACATGGCGAATCTCCATGGCGCTCACGCCGTGACCCGCACCGGCGTACAGCACCTTAATGCCGTCGGTGTACTTGCGGATCCAGTCGTAGGTGTAGTTCACCATCTCCTGCGGGATGACGGGGTCTTCCTGGTCGCGGCCGAAGAACACCGGCAGTTCGGTCTTCTTCAGCTCCTCATCCTTGAAGTACGGCGAATCTGAGTCCACCGCGTAGCCGGACAGGCCCACTACGGCGGCGAACTCGCCGGGAGCGTGACGCACCATCGAGGTTGCGATACCCATGCCCTGCGAGAAGCCCAGCAGGGTCACCGAAGCGTACGGTTCACGGTTCGCGCGTACCCACTCCAGCACGTAGTCGCTGGCCTGCTCGATGGCGCGCTGGTCAGATTCGAGCTGCTGGTTCAGCGGGTACCACTGGTAGCCGATAGCATCTGCGGCAATGTAGGCGCCGGTCGAGTCCGCGGAGAACTGGGTGCCAACCGGCTGCGGTGCACGCATGGAGGCGTAGGTGAAGCCCTCCTGTGGAAGGTGCGCCGCCAGAGACAGCAGATCGTGCTCCTGGGAGCCGTAGCCGTGCAGCATGAGCACCAGATGGGTGCCTGCACGTTCGTTCTCGGGGCGGGTGTATTCGACGACGTATTTGTTTTCGCTCATGAACCCATCTTAGCGAGGACTCCCCCACAAACCTGCACCGCAGGTTCCGCCGCTAGCTTGACCCTCACCTAACGTGAGGTTTTAGAGTGAAACCATGGACGCGAACATAACACCACCTGACGGGCAGCACGAATACACCGTGGGAGAAGCGGCATCATTGCATGGGCTCACAGTCCGCACGCTACACCATTGGGAGCAGCGGGGCTTACTCAACCCGGCACATGATGAGTTCAACGGGTACCGGTACTACACCGATGCAGATCTTGAACGAATCACCGTCATTATGGGATACCACGCCATCGGCATGAGCCTTGACGCCATTCGCAACATACTGCAGGATCGGGCGAACAGCACCGAGCATCTGCTCGCTCAGCGGGATATGCTTCAACGCAAAATCGCCGCGTACGGACGCATGCTTGAAACCATCGAACACCTTTTGGAGGACACCATGGCACCTAAAAATGAGCAGCTCAGCGCCGCCGAAAAAGCAGAGATTATGGGTGAAGGGTTCAGCCTCGCCCACCAGCAGGAAGCGCAGGAACGTTACGGAAAAACTGACGACTGGGCTGAATACCAGCGCCGCACTGCCTCGATGGACCGTGCCGACTGGCAGAATGGCAAACAGCAGGTCAACGAGGTAGAACAGGTCCTCGTCGAGGCGTTCAACCGCGGAGTGAAGCCGGGCAGTGAGGAGGCGAACGCGCTCGCCGAGCGGCACCGCGCCTCCCTGTTCTTCTTTGAGGTCACCCCCGCCAAGCACGCGATTCTGGCGCGCGGCTATGTTGAGGATGCCCGTTTCAAGGCGCACTACGAGAAGCTTGCGACCGGGCTCGCAGAATGGTTGCGGGATGTCATCTACGAGAATGCTCGTGCACACGGTGTCGACCCTGATGAAGCCGCCTGGGGTTAAATCTTTGGCTGAAAATACCCAGTAGCTAGGGGTGAGTAGCTGAGTGTGAAAGCTGAGCACAGAAAAACGCCCGGTATTCCCAACGTTGGGAATACCGGGCGTCGGCGTGCATACCTGTATGAAAATTAGACGGCTATCTAGCGGGTGCCATCGAGGTGACGGCGGTGCTCCTGAATACGGCGATCCAGGTGCTCAAGGTTCTGCTGCAACCCCACAATCTCATCCTCAATCTTCTGACGGGCACGCTCCATCACATCAATAGATAGAGCGTGGTCGTCCGGATTGCTCAAAATCGTGCGAATATCGGCAAGACTCATTCCGGCCTGACGGCAGGTAGCAATAAACCGTGCCGAGGAGATGGACTCCTCGTCAAAAACGCGAGTTCCGTGAGCATCACGGGGCACAGCAATGAGCCCCTCTTTTTCGTAATAGCGCAGGGCGTGGGTGCTCACCCCCAACTGCTCCGCTACCTCTTGAATACTTACCACAGCTTTAATGCTATGGGGTTAGAGCGGGTCTAAAGCAAACCGAGAACCTTTACCTTCCAGTGCAACAGGAGGCTACTTCCGCGGTATCTCGCGGAGACCTTCTAAAACACCTCAAAAACCGGAAAATATTCCCTGACTTGGCACGATACCCGTCAGGCGGGCACAAAGAAACGCCGGGCACTCGCGCTATGCGAGTACCCGGCGTCCTATAACCCAACCGTCAAGGTGAACGTTAATTCTCAACGGAGGGAAGGACAGTTGAGAATACCCAGCCATTCCCTCACAATCCCACACCCACTGTTTGGATAAAACAACATTCAACAGGATGCGTGAAACGCCTTCGGGTGCCGGTTGAGTTAGCGAGTAACAGCGCCGTACAGACGAGTCATCGAGTCCAGCGCCTCACGCTCACGCTGCGCCTCGCTCGGGGTAGCAGATTCATCTTCAACACCCAGGGCGCGCGCCAGAATCTTCTCCACCTGCTTCGCCTCAATCAGGAAGCCGTCATGGCCGTGGTTCGACTCGATAATATCCACGGCGACCGGGGTGGGCAGCGCCTCCGCCAGACGGTGCGACTCGTGCGGGAAGAACAAGCGATCCGTGTTCACCGCCGCAATCGTCCACTCGCAATCGGTGTGCGCCAGCGCCTGCGCCAGGGTGCCGCGGCCACGCGCCACATCGTGCGAAATCAGTGCCTCGTTCACTGCCAGGTAGCTATTCGCGTCAAAGCGCTCAACCAGCTTGGCGCCGTGGTGGTCCAGGTAGCTTTCGATGGCGTAGCGGCCACGCGGCTCACCCAGCGAGCCGCCCACGGTGCTTTCGCCACGGTTCTCTTCGCGGCCGAAGCGGTGCTCCAGCTCGGCGGGGCTGCGGTAGGTGGTGTGGGCGATGCGGCGTGCCAAAGCCAGACCGGCAGTCGGCGCGGGACCGTTGTAGTAGTCGCCACCGGCGAAGTTCGCGTCCGAACGAATCGCAATGTTCTGGGTGTGAGCCCAGGAAATCTGCTCCGCCGTAGCCGAAGGACCGGAGGCGATGACCGCGCATCCGCGCACCAGCTCGGGGTTGGTTGCCGCCCACTCGAGGGCGCGAGCGCCACCGAGGGAACCACCAATCACGTAGCGGAAACTCGTCACGCCCAGTGCACGCGCCAGACGCGCCTCCGCACGTACGGAGTCGCGGATGGTTACCTGTGGGAAGCGGGAACCCCAGTGCTCACCGGCACCCGGGTAGCCTTCGGGAATAATGCTTGCCGGTCCGGTGGAGCCGTAGCAACCGCCCAGAATATTGGGGGCAATCACGAAGTAGCGGTTGGTGTCTACGACCGAGCCGGGGCCCACGATGCCTTCCCACCAGCCGTCCGACTCGATAGCGCGAATCAGCGGGGCGGGCATGTCGGGGGTGGGGACGCCGCGGGAGACATGCGTATCGCCAGTGAGCGCATGCAAAATCAGGATGGCATTATCGCCAGCCTCATTGAGCGTACCCCAGGTTTCGTAGCCGATGGTGACCTGCGGCAGGGTTACGCCGGATTCGAGCTCCAAGTCGCCGATGTTCAGCTGACGCAGGTAGCCTTGCGCTTCGGGGTGCTCGCGCTGGGTGCCCGCCACGGGGATGGGCGCGGTAACAGGCTGGTTGATAGTGCCGGATTGCTTGGAACTGGACAGCGTGGTGCCGGACTGGCTAGTGCTCTGGGTGGTCATGGGGTTCCCTTCACTGGGTTGGCCGGCGAGGTGGTGCCGGGTGTGAGCGGGGTACTCGTCTGCGGGTTGAATCTGCGGTTGAGTCTGCGGGTTGAGGCAGCGAGGCGGCGGTGCCGCGCGCTTATGAAACGCTCCCTAACGGGGAATCCGCAGGTGGACCGAAAAGCCGTAGCTTGCCGGTCCACCTGCGGGTGCATCACCGTTTAGGAGAGGGTGTCGAAGCCCAACTGCAGGTCGGCGAGAATGTCGTCAATGTTCTCGATACCGACTGCCAGGCGGACGAAGTTCGGGTACACGCCAATCTTCTCCAGCTCTTCAGCGGAAAGCTGGGAGTGGGTGGTGGAGGCGGGGTGAATCACGAGCGAGCGCACGTCGCCAATGTTCGCAACGTTGGAGTGCAGCTTCAGGGCGTCCACGAAGTCGCGGGTCTGCTCCAGGGTTGCGTCCTTGAGGGTGAAGCCGAGAACCGCGCCGGGGCCCTTGGGCAGGTACTTTTGTGCACGCTCGTACCAGGGGGAGGATTCCACGCCAGCCCAGATGACCTTCTCGACCTGCGGGTTTGCTTCGAGCCAGCGGGCGACCTTGGTGGCGTTCTCGATGTGGCGTTCGATGCGCAGGGAGAGAGTTTCCAGACCGATACCGATGTTGAAGGCGTTGGTCGGGGAGATGGCTGCACCGGTGTCGCGCAGCAGGGAGACGCGCGCCTTCAGGATGTAGGAGAGGTTCGCACCGAATGCGGAGTCCTTGCCCAGGTCGCGTGCGTAGACAAGGCCGTGGTAGCCGGGGGCGGGCTGGTTGAACTTGGGGAACTTCTCGGGGTCTGCACCGTAGTCGAAGTTACCGGAGTCAACGATCACGCCGCCGATGGAGGTGCCGTGGCCGCCCAGGTACTTGGTTGCAGAGTGGACGACCACGTCCGCGCCATATTCGATGGGGCGCAGCAGGTAGGGGGTGGGTACGGTGTTGTCCAGGATCAGGGGCACGCCGTTTTCGTGCGCAATCTTGGCGATGGGCTCAATGTCGAGCACGTCGTTGCGGGGGTTGGGCACGGACTCGCCGTAGAAGAGCTTGGTGTTGGGGCGAACTGCGGCACGCCATGCGTCCAGGTCGTCCGGGTCCTCAACGAAGGTGGTTTCGACGCCGAGGTCGGCGAGGGTGTACTTGAGCAGGTTGTAGGTGCCGCCGTATATGGAGGGCGAGGCGACCACGTGGTCACCGGCGCCGGCAATGTTCAGGATTGCGTAGGTGATAGCTGCCTGACCGGAGGCCAGCAGCAGCGCGCCAACGCCGCCTTCCAGGGAAGCGATGCGGTTTTCGATTACTTCCTGGGTGGGGTTGTTCATGCGGGTGTAAATGGGTCCCAGCTCGGCGAGAGCGAAACGGTTCGCTGCCTGCTCGGCGCTGTCAAAGACATAAGAGGTGGTCTGGTAGATGGGTAGTGCCCGAGCTCCCGTTGCGGCATCCGGCGCCTGACCTGCGTGAATCTGGCGGGTTTCGAACTTCCAACCGGCGGGGTTGGCGGGAGTCGGGACGGTAGTGTTGTTGCTCATGCGTGGCTCCTAATGGGGATTCTTAGGGGGCCGCATGCCGACGGTACAGGAATCGTCGTCGAATAATCCTGTCACGATTGATGTACCGTTATCGGTCACATCGGTCCCGCGCTTGCGTCACGCTTTTGCGTGCCGCCTGGTCTTCACCCAGGGCACCCCACCGCGGAGGAGGGTTGCCGGCCAGCTAGCTGGGGCTTATCGCTGGCGCTCTTGACCTGTATTCAGGGTGTCATAGGGCGTTGGGTGGGGTCAAGGGTTTTGTGGGTGAACGGCACTTTAAGACATTTCATTGCAAAGATGACGTTTTTTAACGTCGATGAAGCTCATGCTGTCGGTGAATATGACACGGGAATCCGCTGCGCAGGTGGTGCCTCATGGATAGTGCTTTCAGAGCGAGTGCCCCACCCTCCAAATAGTAATTCCCATCACTTTTTCGATGCTTTTCGGTACACTGAGACTACACATACACTCACGCAGGGCGCGGCACACTCCGCTGTTTATCCTGCCCAGCATCCCTCCGGTATAGGGGCCAGAGGGTCATACCCGAAGGTTACCTACCATGTCTCTTGTTCTTGACGCCGCGCAGCTCAGCCGTATCTTTGGCACAGGCGAACGCGCCTTCACCGCCGTCGACCGTGTGTCCCTTCGCATCAGCTCCAGCGAGATCCACGCCCTCCTCGGCCCCAACGGCGCGGGCAAAACAACCACCGTGCAGATGTGCTCGACCCTGCTCACCCCCACCAGCGGCACCCTCACCGTGAACGGTGTGGATGCTATCGCTCACCCGCAGCGGGCGCGCCGTCACGTGGGTCTCGCACTCGGCGGGGATAGCGGCTTCTACCCGCGCGCCAGCGCCCGCGACAACCTGCTCTTCTTCGCCGATGTTGCGGGGGTTTCCGGGCGGAGCCGGCGGCGCGAGGTGGACCACGCCCTAGCCCGCGTGGAACTCACCGATGCGGCGGCGCGACCCTTTCAGGAGTTTTCCCGCGGCATGAAGCAGCGCCTGCACATCGCTCGCGCGCTGCTCGGCTCCCCCGCCCTGCTCCTGCTGGACGAGCCGACCAACGGGCTCGACCCCGATATCGCCCTGACCGTGCGAACCCTCATCCGCTCCCTCGCGGAAGACGGCGCCGCCGTTCTGCTGACGAGCCACCTGCTCGGCGAAATTGAGGACCTAGCGCACACCATCACCGTTTTGGGCGCCGGTTCCGTTGCGGTGAGCGGCAGTCTCGAGGACGTTGCCGCACACGCCGGTATTGCCGCCACGACTGTGGTTCAGGTGGATCCCACCGCCACCGAGGGTCTTGATACACTACGCGGATTCCTCCACGATAAGGCGGCGGTACTTTTTGCCCCGCGTGGTTCCGGCTGGGAACTGACCCTCTACTGGCACGGCGAGCGCGCCACGTTCGAGGCGGGCGAGGCTCACCGCATCCTGGCGGATGGACTTGCCACCGCACGCATTGGGGCACGAACCGAACCGTACACACGCCCGGCAACCTTGGAAGAGGCATACCTGGCAATGGCGGAGGGGCTCAAGCGATGAACGCTCAGACGCAACGCTCGGAAGAGTTCCAGCGGCAGGGTCGACGGTACGACCTGTGGCAGGAGTGCGCCCGCCAACTGCGACTCATGGGCTTTAGCCTGCGCCAGTTCCTGACGGTCCCCTACTTCATTCAGCTGCTCATCAGTACGGTACTCGGCTCGGTCATCCTTCAGGCGCTCGCCGTGCATGCGGCGGCGCAGAGCTCCGCGGGTCACTCCGTTGACCCGACCCTCGCGTGGACCCGCGCGGGCATTGTGGGCATGTGGTCGGTCTGCATCGTGTCTGCGGGCATCATCAATTTTGAGCGTTTCCGCGGGACCCTCGTGTACCTGTGTTCGGGGTCGATTTCTCCGGTGCGGGTGCTGGCGGCTATCGTTTCGAGCGCCTCCATCGTGGGTCTGGCGGCCCTACCCCTATCGTGGGCGGTTTGGGCTCTCGTAACACTCAATCCGCGGGTCACGGACTTTTCTGCTCTCTGGCCGCGCTATGTTCTGGGCGTTCCCCTGTTGTGGCTTGCCTGCCTGTCGGTCACGTTCATGATTGCGGTGTTCTTCGTGGCGACGCCGAACGCTATCGCCTACGAGGAGCTGCTCCTCGTGCCGGTATTTATTCTCTCCGGGGTTCTTTTCACGATGGTTGAGGCACCCGCCTGGCTGGATGCTGTAGGCACGCTCATTCCCCTACAGGCGCCGGTGCACCTGCTACTGGGGCGCACCCCCATGAACACCCCGGCGGATGCGCTCCTGCCCGTTGCGCAGACGCTCGCCGTGAGCTTCATCTGGGCGTTATGCGCCTTCCTTTTTGCCCGGAAGGCTCTCGCCTCCGCCCGTCGTCGCGGCACCCTGGGGGCGATGTAGCGTGCGTGCTCTCTCTGCTGATTCCCTACCCGGGGTGGTGCGCCGGGCTCTGTCTACCGCCTCTATCGGCTGGTCATCTTCTATTACCTTCGCAACCCTCGGAACGGCCATCACTACCCTGGTGCTCGTGCCGGGCCTCAACGTGCTTTTTACGGTGCTTTTGGGCGCCGACCTCGCCGCGAACGATACGGTGCGCATCGGCTGCGCGACCGCCCTGATTGCCACCCTCAGCTCGGTGGCCGCCGGCATTGTCGCGCGCGTCGCCACCGACCGGTGGATTGGCATCTTCGAGTACGTGTGCACGGCACGAGCGGTGGATGCTGGCTACTGGCTGGGTGCGGCGGCGGTGCCCGCGCTGCTGGCTTCCGTGACGGGCCTGAGCAACGTGGGCATCGTGTGGTTGCTCTCCCTCACGGCACCCCCTACCGGGGCGGCTTCGGGGCTTCTGCTTGGAGCCATTGCGCTGATGCCGGTTGCGGTTCTGGGCGGGATCTGCCTGGGCATTTTTGCCGCCGGGCTGGGTCTGTACCTGTCCGATCCGTACACGGGGTCGAATTTCCTGTCGATTATTCTGCCGGTGAGCGCGGGTGTGATTGTTCCGGTGAGCACCTACCCCGCGTGGCTTGCGTGGCTGTGTTCGTGGGTTCCCGGGTCCCGGCTGGTGCAGGTTTTAGATGCCTCTAGCGGCATTACGAACGGTACCACCCCGGAGCTCTTCGCGTCCCTGGCGGCAGACGCGGCGCTGGCGGTACTCTACGCCGCAGTGGGGTTGGGGCATACGCTCCTCGCCGCCCGCCGCATCCGCGCTGGCGCCCGCGCCTCGCTGCTATAGGGTGCGAAACCCAAAAAGAACGAACCTTTCATACGCCCCCTCCCCCGGCGCGCTATCCGGGCATGACAACCAACCGGGCGCCGCAACCACGAAAGACTATTCCTGTGACCATTACTCCCGCTTCATACACCTTAGAGACCCTCGGCTTCGACCCTTCCTGGCAGGGGTCGGCAATCCGCGCCGCGTTCACCCTCAACGGCACGCTTGATGATTTCACCCTCGCCCGCGTCAGCGCCGTACACCGCACCCGCTGCGAGCTACTGACCTGCGAGCGGGGCGAACTCGTGAAGCTCTCCGCTCCCCTGCGCCCGGTCGAGAACGACTACGGCGAAGAGGAATACCCCGTCGTGGGCGACTGGGTGCTCGCCCAGCCCATCCCCGGAACCGGCGGTGAAACCCACCCCGCGGAGCATAAACCCCTCGCGATTCTGCCCCGCCGAAGCTACCTTACCCGTCCCAGCGCCACCCGCGAATCCGCAGATCAGCCCGTCGCCGCCAACGTGGATATGCTCTGCATTGTTGAGCCGTGCTTCCCGGAGCCGTCCATCGGGCGCGTTGAACGCTACACCGCCCTGGCGCACGCTTCCGGGGTGCAGGTCGCGCTGATTCTCACCAAGGGTGATTTGGTGACGGCGGAACAACTCGCCGGGTATCAGGAATCCCTGGGTAACGGTGTTGATGCAGTGCTCACCGTCTGCACGGACAACGGCTACGACCCTGCCCCGGTCGCGGAGCTTGTCGCCGGACGCACCGCCGCATTCCTGGGCCGTAGCGGCGCAGGCAAATCTACCCTCGTCAACGCTCTGCTCAACCCCGGAGTTGACCCCCGCGAGGATAGCCAAGAATATCAGGTGCAGGTCACCTCCACGGTCCGCGATGCTGACGGCAAGGGGCGCCACACCACCACCAGCCGCCAGATGATTGTTCTGCCCGGTGCGGAAGGCTCAAGCGAAGGAGACTCGACCAACGCAAAATCATCATCTGGCACGGTGCTGATCGACACTCCGGGCGTACGAGCCCTAGCCGCAACGAGCGATAGCGCCGCGATTGACGAAACCTTCGACGACGTCTCCAGCTACGCCTCCTCCTGCCGGTACAGCGACTGCTCCCACGGCTCCGAACCCGGATGCGCGGTGCAGCAGGCGCTCGCCGACGGTTCCCTCGACCCCGAGCGCTTCGAACGCTACCGCAGGATGATAGCCGAATCCGCGCGTCTACGCCTGCGCTCTCAAGAACGTGAGTACCGGCAGAGTAACCGTGCCTTCACGAAGGCAAACAAGGCGGGCCGCCGCACCCTCATGTCCATTAAGGGGCGCGCTAACTAGCCGCCGAACGCGCACGTTCCAGAAGGGTGCAGGGGGCTAATCTGGGTGACACTGCTCAGGCCTCAATATAGTAGCCTGCCTCACTCTTCGATACACTAGAACTAGGCGTGCCCACAGTCCCCCGCGCACCCTCACCGCCACCCGGCGGCACAGGAACGCGGGCGCAGACGGCACACACCATTCACAAACCCATAACTCAATGAAAGAGGTGGCAGCATGGCTGAACAGAACCTCACCCCGCCCGTACCGAAGAAGGTCGAGCACCGCCGCGAACACCACGGCGACGTCTTCATCGACCCCTACGAATGGCTCCGCGACAAGGAAAGCGAAGAGGTCCTCAACTACCTCAAGGCAGAAGCCGAATACACCGAAGCTGTCACCGCAGACCAGCAGCCCCTCCGCGAATCCATCTTCAACGAAATCAAGGACCGCACCCTGCTGTCGGATCTGACCGTCCCGAACCGTATCGGTGACTGGTGGTACTACAGCCGCATGGTGCCCGGCGGCCAGTACCCCGTCTTCTACCGCTACCCCGCCCTGCACGAAGGCGACGAGGTGGTGCGCTACACCCCGCCGACCGTCACCCCCGGCGAAGTACTCGAGGGTGAAGTCGTCATTCTCGACTGCAACGAATACGCAAAGGACATGGAGTTCTTCTCCCTCGGCAGCTTCCAGCCTGCACGTAACGGCAAGCTGCTGAGCATCTCCGTGGACGAGAAGGGCGACGAACGCTACGAGCAGCGCTTCCTCAACATGGAAACCGGCGCCTTCCTCGAAGACACCATCCCCAACATTGCGGCGGGATCCTTCTTCATCAACCACGCCGAACAGCTCATCTACCTCGTGCCCGACGAGTCGTGGCGCCCCTGGCGTGTCTACGTGCACGACGTCGGACAGGGCACCGAAGACCACCTGATTTACGAGGAACCGGACAACACCATGTGGCTCGGCGCCGCCATGAGCTCCGACCGTTCCTCCGTGGTCATTACCAGCTCCAACTCCGAGTACACGGAGGTGCGTCTCATCCCCACCCGCGAACCCAAGGGCGAGCCGACCCTGCTCATCCCCAAGAGCGCGGGCATCGAATACTACGCTGAGCCGCTCAACATTGCCGGCGAGCAGCACCTGCTGATTCAGCACGACTACAATGCGTTGAACTCCGAGCTGGTCCTCGCAGACATGCCGCGCGAAGGTGAAAGCCTCGAAGAGTACGCGCAGCGTTGGGTGCCGGTCATCCGCCACAGCGAACACGTGCGCTTGGAGGGCTTCACCTTCACCGCAACGCACCTGGTCGTCACCGCCCGCGCGGACACCACCACCCGCATCTTCCTCGCACCGCGTGAGCAGCTGCCCATCCAGTGGCGCCGCCGCCGCCCCGCCGGCGTGACCTTCATGGAACCTGCCGGCTTCGACGAGGAACTGTACACCGCCTCCGTGCTGCGTGCGGAGAACTACTCCCCCGTGCTGCGCATCGCCTATACCTCGTACCTGACGCCGCGCCGTGTCTACGACTACTTCCCCATGTCGCAGACCCTGCTGCTGCGCCGCGAAACCCCGGTGCTGGGCGGCTACAACCGTGAGGACTACCGCGCCTACCGTGACTGGGCTCCGGCAGCGGACGGCACGCTCATCCCTATTTCGGTGATTCACCGCGCCGACCTGGACATGAGCAAGCCGCACCCGGTCATCCAGTACGGTTACGGCTCGTACGAGTCGTCCATGGACCCGATGTTCTCCATCCCGATGCTGTCGATCCTGGACCGCGGCGTCATCTACGTCATTGCGCATATTCGCGGCGGCGGCGAGATGGGCCGCTCCTGGTACCAGAACGGCAAGAAGCTCGCGAAGAAGAACACCTTCACCGACTTCGTGGACGTCACCAGCTACATTGCGGCTAAGCCATGGGCTGATGAGGCGCGTATCGGCTGCTACGGCGGTAGCGCCGGCGGCCTGCTCATGGGCGCCGTCGTGAACCTCGCCCCCGAAAAGTACGCCGCCTGCCTGGCTGCCGTACCGTTCGTGGATGCGCTGACCACCATCCTCGACCCGGAGCTGCCGCTGTCGGCAATGGAGTGGGAAGAGTGGGGCAACCCGATTGAGGACCCGGAAGTGTACGCCTACATGAAGTCGTACACCCCGTACGAGAACATCCGCCCGGTCCGCTACCCGGCAATTGCTGCTGTGACGAGCCTGCACGACACCCGCGTGCTCTACGTGGAACCCGCCAAGTGGATTGCGGCGCTGCGCGAGCAGATTGACCCATCGTCGCCGGTGCCGCTGCTGAAGATTGACATGTCGGGCGGTCACGGTGGTGGTTCCGGCCGGTATACACGTTGGCGTGAGATCGCGTGGGATTACGCGTTCCTCATGAGCAACCTCGGCGTTACTGAGTAACACCCAGCAATAGAGAATGCTCCTTCTATATCTTGAAGATATGGAAGGAGCATTTCTCGTTATGGTACGTTGCGTTACTGGAGGGGCGGCGCTCATCCTCGTTCCTACAGGGGCACCCGCCCTCGCTTC
>NZ_KV795081.1:115277-304864 GCF_001808945.1 Rothia sp. HMSC071B01
GTCACTACGGACGACACCGCCCCTCCACGCGACGTGCCAAACCTAGCCGAAGCGGGGTAGCTATACCCTCCGGAAGCGACATCAGGGTACCCTCTCGGGTGCTCTCCGCAGCGAAGCAAGGAGAGGGCGGAGCGCCCGAGAGGGTGGGTTCCCCTGCAGGAGCGGAGGAAGGGTATAGCGTACCCACCCGCCCTGTAGGAACGAGGACGATAACCGCCTTTCCAAGCGGAACCATGCGGGACAAGAGAGCACAAAAGAGGCGCCGCCTCCCACCTCGGGAGACAGCGCCTCTTTCGTTAGAGCCGGGTCAGCAGAAAAGCTTAGCCTTCCACGCCGCACTCAGCCAGAATCAGCTCACGCACGCGGGCGGCATCAGCCTGACCGCGGGTAGCCTTCATGACCTGACCGACGATAGCGCCAGCAGCCTGAACCTTACCGGCACGGATCTTGTCTGCAACGTCGGGCATTGCTGCCAGTGCTTCCTGAACGGCTGCGGTGAGCGCGCCGTCGTCGGAGACTACGGCGAGGCCGCGTGCCTCAACGATTTCGGCGGGGGTGCCTTCACCGGCGAGGACGAACTCGAGCACCTGACGGGCGATCTTGTCGTTGATCTTACCTTCGGAGATGAGCGCTTCGAGGGCAACCACGGTTGCGGGCTCCACGCCGAGGGCGGTGAGCTCAACTTCAGCCTGCTTTGCGCGGCGGGCGATTTCGCCCATCCACCACTTGCGGGCTGCTGCTGCGGTTGCGCCTGCGGCGACGGTCTCTTCGATAACGTCGAGTGCGCCAGCGTTGACGACGTCGCGGAACTCTTCGTCGGAGTAGCCCCACTCGCCCTTGAGGCGGCGGCGGCGTTCTGCCGGGGGTTCGGGCAGTTCGGCGCGCAGACGCTCAATCCATTCGCTGTTGGTGACGACCGGTACGAGGTCCGGTTCGGGGAAGTAACGGTAGTCGTCAGCGTCGGACTTGGGGCGGCCCGAGGAGGTTTCGCGGGTGTCTTCGTGCCAGTGGCGGGTCTCCTGGGTGACCTTTTCGCCGCGTTCGAGGATTGCTGCGTGGCGGCGAATCTCGTAGCGGACGGCGCGCTCAACCGAACGCAGGGAGTTCACGTTCTTGGTTTCGGAGCGGGTGCCGAACTTCTCTGCGCCCTTGGGCATGAGGGAGACGTTGGCGTCACATCGGACGTTACCGCGTTCCATGCGGGCGTCGGAGATGCCGAGGGAGCGTACGATGTCGCGGATTGCGGCAACGTAGGCGCGTGCCAGTTCGGGTGCGCGCTCGCCGGCACCGACGATGGGTCGGGTGACGATCTCGATCAGGGGCACGCCTGCGCGGTTGTAGTCGACCAGGGAGGAGGTTGCACCCTGGATTCGGCCGTCTGCGCCGCCGACGTGGGTGAGCTTGCCTGCGTCTTCTTCCATGTGGGCGCGCTCAATTTCGACGGTAAAGATGGTGCCGTCTTCGAGCTCAACGTCCAGGGAGCCGTTTTCCGCGATGGGGCCGCCAGCCTGGGAGGTCTGGAAGTTCTTCGGGGAGTCCGGGTAGAAGTAGTTCTTGCGGGCGAAGTAGGACTTGTCTGCAATCTCGCAGCCCAGTGCCAGGCCGAGCTTGATGGCGGACTCAACAGCGGTCTTGTTCACCATGGGCAGCGCGCCGGGCAGGCCGAGCGATACGGGGGTGACGTTGGTGTTGGGTTCGTCGCCGAACTCGTTGGGTGCGGAGTCGAACATCTTGGTCTTGGTGTTGAGTTCGACGTGCACCTCGAAGCCGAGGACCGGGTCGTACTTTTCGATGGCTTCTTCGAAGCTGAGGACTTCTTCACTCATTACTTGGTTCCCCCAAAGTCAAAGTCGCGGATCAGAGTTTCGGTGTCGGGCAGGCTCTTGTAGAGCGGTGCGCCCCATTTTGCGGTGAGCAGTTCTTCCAGCGCTGCGCCGACGCGGTAGAGGCGTGCGTCTTCGCGTGCGGGTGCGGTGAACTGGATGCCGACGGGCAGGTTGTTCTCTTCGGAGAGGCCGCCGGGCAGGGAGAGCGCCGGGACGCCTGCCAGGTTGACGGGCACGGTTGCGACGTCGCCCAGGTACATTGCCATGGGGTCGCCTTCGGTTTTCTCGCCGAGCTTGAACGCGGTGGAGGGCGCGGTCGGGGAGATGAGCACGTCGCACTTTTCGAATGCTGCCGCGTAGTCGCGCTGGATGAGGGTGCGTACGCGCAGTGCGGCGCCGTAGTAGGCGTCGAAGTTACCTGCGGACAGTGCGTAGGTGCCGAGGATGATGCGGCGCTTGACCTCGTGGCCGAAACCTGCGGAGCGGGTTGCGGACATGACGCGTTCGATGGTGACGGGGCCGTCTTCGGGTACGACGCGCAGGCCGTAGCGGACGCCGTCGTAGCGTGCCAGGTTGGAGGACACCTCGGAGGACATGATCATGTAGTAGGCGCTGATGGCTTCGGTGACGGAGGGCAGGGAGACCTCGATGATCTCTGCGCCTGCGGCACGCAGCTCTTCGACGGATTCGCGGAAGCGTGCGAGGACGCCTGCTTCGAAGCCTTCGCCGTCGCCGCCGCCGAGTTCCTTGATGACGCCGATGCGCAGGCCGGACAGGTCGCCCTTGCGTGCTGCTTCTGCGCCTGCCTTGGCTTCTTCAACGAAGTTGCCGGGCTCATCGGGCAGGGAGGTTGCGTCGAGCGGGTCGTGGCCTGCGATTGCTTCGTGGAGCAGCGCGGTGTCCAGGACGGTGCGTGCGACGGGGCCTACCTGGTCGAGGGAGGATGCCATGGCGATGACGCCGTAACGGGAGACGGAGCCGTAGGTGGGCTTGACGCCGACGCTACCGGTCAGTGCTGCGGGCTGGCGGATGGAGCCGCCGGTGTCGGTGCCGAGTGCCAGGGGTGCCTGGAAGGCGGTGACGGCTGCTGCGGAGCCGCCGCCGGAGCCGCCGGGTGCGCGGTCGAGTGCCCAGGGGTTGCGGACTACGCCGAATGCGGAGTGCTCGTTGGAGGAGCCCATTGCGAATTCGTCGAGGTTGGTCTTGCCGAGGATGGGCATGCGTGCTTCGCGGACCTTGCGGGTGACGGTGCCGTCGTAGGGGCTCATCCAGCCTTCGAGCATGCGCGATGCTGCGGTGGTGGGCTGGCCCTTGGTGACGATGAGGTCCTTGACGGCGATGGGTACGCCTGCGAGCGGGGGCAGTTCCTTGCCTGCTGCGCGGTCTGCATCCACTGCTGCTGCGGTGGCGAGTGCTTCTTCGGCGTTGATGTGCAGGAAGGCGTTGAGGCCGTTCTTGCCGTCTGCTCGATTGTCGCTCAGGGGTGCGCCGTCGGTGGCTGCGATGCGGTCCAGGTGTGCCTGGGTGAGCTCGACGGAGGTGATTTCGCCGGATGCGAGCTTTTCTGCTGCTTCTGCGGCGGTGAGCTGGATCAGTTCGTTCACTTGGTTGTTCTCCTCTTAGTCTTCGTCGAGGATTGCCGGCACGCGGAACTTGCCGTCCTGTGCGTCGGGGGCGCCGGAGAGCGCCTCTTCCTGGGTGAGGGTGGTGACGGGCACGTCTTCACGGAAGACGTTCTCGAGGGGGATGGGGTGGCTGGTCGCGGGGATGTCGGCAGTTGCTTTCTGCGACATGGTCTCAACGGATGCGACGATGACGTCCAGCTCAGACGCCATCGCGGTGAGTTCTTCATCGGTCATCTCAATGAGTGCCAGCGATGCCAGGTGCTTTACCTGTTCAAAGGTGATGGCAGACATGGTTCTCCCGTAGTTTGTTTTCTTGTCTCTTCTCTAGTGTAGTGGAGGTTGCGTTTTCCGTCTCATTGGGGGTTGGAGGGTTTACCTGCTGGTTTGCGTGGTCAGGCGGTGTTCTCCTCCCCTATTTTCGGGTTAAATGCTCAACGCCCCGCTCCTCGTGTGAGGTGCGGGGCGTTGAGCTACAACGTGTCCACGTTACGCTTGGGGGTTAATCCTTAGGCGGGGATGGTCAGAACCTGGCCGGGGAAGATCAGGTCAACGTTGTAGATGATGTCGGTGTTCGCAGCTGCGATTGCCTGGTAGCCGCCTGCAACGCCGAGCTTTGCAGCGATCAGCGAGAGGGAGTCACCGGGAACCACGGTGTAGGTGCCTGCTGCAGCCTTGGGAGCTGCGACGGGTGCTGCTGCTACGGGAGCCTCAGCTGCCGGTGCTGCTGCGGGAGCTGCGGGAGCCTCAACTGCGGGTGCAGCGGGTGCTACCGGTGCAGCGGGAGCTGCTGCGGGTGCCTCAACTGCTGCGGGTGCAGCCTGAGCTGCAGGAGCTGCGGGTGCAGCCTGTGCCGCGGGAGCGGTGTAGGTCTGCTGGGTCTGCGACTGTGCAGCCACGGTGGTGGTGGGCTCGGTGTAGGTGGGAGCTGCGCCGGTCTTGCCGTAGAGGCCAAGCTTAGCGGAGCATGCGGGCCATGCGCCCCATCCCTGGATAGCGAGCAGACGCTCGCCAGCCTCGATCTGCTGTGCACGGGTAGCGGTCGCGGGGGAGCCGGACATGCCGACGCCGTTCCAGGACTGCTGGGTGAACTGCAGACCGCCGTAGAAGCCGTTACCGGTGTTGATGGACCAGTTGCCACCGGACTCGCACTGTGCCAGTGCGTCCCAGGTAGCACCGTCTACTGCGTTTGCAGCGGGCATCGACATGGTAGCTGCTACAGCGCCACCGATGGCGAGAGCTGCTGCGGTACGACGAATGGAAGTGTTCTTCATAATGCTCCTTGGGGCCGTCCCCGCTCGTTCCGTCCCCGGAACTCTAGCGCGCCGCCGCTCACCCTTTGATAACGAAGTAGGTTACTCATATTCTGGCTCTACCATGTGAGCGGCTCTCCACCGATTTCATGTCACCGTGAGCGATTCTGCACTTATGTGCGGAATCCGGGTGGCACTTCCTCGGTGGGGACGTGCGGTAGAACCGGGCATCGTTTCAAGCATTCCAAGCTTGAAACCACACAGGCGATTCCCTTGCGAGAATCTGTCTGGTCTCAAAGATAGCCGAGGTTTTTTATGATTCCAACCTGATTTCAAGTTCACAGTGAACGTCCCGGGTTCTCCCAGGGTTCTTTCAGGTTAAAAGTGCAGGAAACATTAATCAAGACCTAGAACCCCGCGTATCTTAAGGGTTTCACCCCGGAATTTCGGGGTTTTCTAGGGACTTAACCCCGAGTGCACTCCCCCACTGAGCTTTCCGAATCGGGGTGAATGAGCACCACCTTTAAGGGTTTTGAACGGCGTGTAAATATTTTTTAAATATTTCTTCGCTTTGGGAGTGTTTTAAGGCGCTTCCACCTTAAAAGCTGTGGTAATTACAAATACCAAAAATTGGCATTCAGGCTCTGGAGCACGCACTCCAGAGCCTGAATGCTCTATATATTGCAGGGGTCAGATTCAGATGACCCCGCTACCGGGTCTACTCGGCGGTAGCCTCAACAGCCTCCGGACCACCCTCGAGCAGGGCGGTGAAGCCCTCTTCATCCAGAACCTTCAGACCCAGTTGCTGAGCCTTATCCAGCTTCGAGCCGGCGTTCGCGCCAGCAACCACAAAGTGGGTCCTCTTAGACACCGAACCGGATGCCTTACCGCCGCGAGAAATAATGGCTTCCTTCGCACCGTCACGGGTGTAACCGTTCAGCGTGCCGGTCACAACCACGGTCAAGCCCTCCAGGGTGCGTTCCACGGACTCGTCACGAGTATCTTCCATGCGCACACCGGCGGCAGCCCAGGAATCCACCACCTCGGCGTGCCAGTCCTCGGCAAACCACTCAATAATCGAGTCGGCAATCGTGGTGCCCACACCGTCCACAGCGGCAAGGCGTTCACGGTCAGCCTCGCGGATCGCCTGCATCGAACCGAACTCCGCGGCGAGCGCGCGGGCAGCGGTCGGGCCCACGTGGCGAATCGAGAGGGCAACCAGCACGCGCCACAGCGGCTGCTGCTTTGCCTTCTCCAGCTCGGCGAAGAGGTTCAGCGTATTCTTCGTGGGCTTCGGCTCGGGGCGTGCCTTGGTCGGCTTGGTGTAGAAGTAGGGCACACGCTCCATCTTTCCGGTGCCCACACCCTTGACCTTCTTCTCACGCTCGATGGTGACCTCGCGCAGGTCCTCAATGTTGAGGCTAAACAGGTGCGCCTCGGTGGTTAGCGGAGGGGTGTCCGGGGTTGCCGGGCTGGTGAGTGCCTTTGCTGCTTCGAAGCCGAGCGCCTCAATATCGAAGGCGCCGCGGCTTGCGGCATAGTACACGCGCTCGGTCAGCTGTGCCGGGCAGGAGCGAGGGTTAGTGCAACGCAGGTCCACGTCGCCTTCCTTGCCGGGGGCAAGGGGCGAGCCGCAGGAGGGGCATTCGCTGGGCATGACGAACTCGCGTTCGGTGCCGTCACGTAGGGCAACCACGGGGGCGACAATCTCGGGGATCACGTCGCCTGCCTTGCGCAGCACCACGGTGTCACCGATGAGCACGCCCTTAGCCTTGACCACGTCCTGGTTGTGCAGAGTGGCGCGTTCGACGGTCGAGCCGGAGACGAACACGGGCTCCATAACACCGTAGGGGGTCACGCGGCCGGTGCGTCCCACATCCACGCGGATGTCCAGCAGCTTGGTGTGCACCTCTTCGGGCGGGTACTTATACGCCACCGCCCAGCGCGGCACGCGGGAGGTGTAGCCCAGCTGAGCCTGGGTCGCGAAGTCGTTGACCTTAATGACGATGCCGTCGATTTCGTGCACCAGGGAGTGGCGCTGCTCGCCGTACTTGTTAATGAAGTCGAACACCACCTCGGTGTTATCGGCGATTTCGCTGTAGGGGCTCACGGGCAGACCCCAGGAGGCGAGCAGATCGTAGGTCTCGTACTGAGTGGCAATATCCAGGCCGGTGCGCGAACCGATGCCGTGCACGTACATGCTCAGCGGGCGCGAGGCGGTAATCGCCGCGTCCTTCTGGCGCAGCGAGCCTGCCGCGGCGTTACGCGGGTTCGCGAAGGGGTTCTTGCCGGCGGCGATCATGGACTCGTTGAGCTTCTCAAAATCAGCGGAAGAGATGAACACTTCGCCGCGGATTTCAATCTCTTCGGGGTGGTTCTCGCCGGTCAGTTGCTGCGGGATGCTCGCAATGGTGCGCACATTGTGGGTGACGTCTTCGCCGGTGGTGCCGTCGCCGCGGGTTGCCGCGCGTACGAGGGTGCCGTTGCGGTAGAGCAGGTTCACCGCCAGGCCGTCGATCTTCAGCTCGGTCAGCCACTGCGGTGCGCTACCGGTGAGGTTCCGGGTGTTCTCTTCGGTCTTGGTCAACCAGGTGCGTAGCTCCTCGAAGGAGAAGACATCCTCGAGGGAGTACATGCGCTGCAGGTGGGTGACGGGCGCGAAAGCTTCGATGGCTTCACCGCCGACTTCCTGAGTGGGCGAGTCGTTGGCGATGATGAGCGGGTGCTCCGCCTCGATGATTTCGAGGCGGCGGTAGAGCGCATCGTACTCGGCGTCAGAGAGGAAGGGCGCGTCCTCGTTGTAGTAGGCGCGGCGGGCGGCACGAATCTTATCGGTCAGTTCCGCGTACTCGGCGCGCAGGGCCTCGGTAATCTCCACGGAGTTTTCTGCGGGGCTCTCTGCTCGAGTCTCGGCGGGGGCAGTCTGCTGGGTGGTGTTGTTCTCAGTCACCCGTCCAGTCTAGCGTTTTTGATCCGCCTCTCCCCTATCGCTCGTCATATTGGCAGGTTCCGCGAGCGCGAACGATGACGCAAACGATGAGGCAAGAGTGCCGTAGCCACTTACCGGATTGCGCTTCCTTAGTTTCTGTGTGCGGATACAGTTCACCCCCGCCTCCTGCAGGCACTCGCGCGAGTACCTGTAGAGGGCGGGGGTGAATCACAAGGTATGAAGTTTAGGCTTCGACAGCGTCGGCAACAATCACGGTAATGTTGTCGCGGCCGCCGGAACGCAGCGCCTCGTGCTGGAGCACGTCAGCGGCGTCCTGCGGGTGGCGGATCGAGGTGAGTACACGCGCCATGTATTCGTGCGAAAGCTCACCGGAAAGACCATCGGAGCAGAGCATCAGGCGGTCACCGGCGCGGGCGGGCAGAACCCAGAAGTCCGGTTCCCAGTAGTTGCCGGTACCCAGCGCGCGGGTAATCACGTTGCGGCGCGGGTGGGTCAGCGCCTCCAGGGCGGTAATCTGACCCTCGTCAACCAGGTACTGCACCTCGGAGTGGTCAGTGGTGACCTGCTCCAGCGAAGCGGCCCCTTCAGCGCCGGGCAGCTTCTCCATGGCGGAGTGGTGAATACCCTCGTCCTCACGCAGCAGGCGGTAGGTTCGGGAGTCACCCACGTTGAAAATAACCCACAGGTTACGGTCACCAATGCTGGTCAGCCAGGCGCCGGTGACGGTCGTGCCGCCGGCGCGGGAGAGCGCCTGCTTAATTTCTTCGTTGGTTTCGCCAAGGATATCGTGCAGGCGGTTCAGGGTGCCCACGATTTCATTGTTAAGCAGGGTGTTTGCGCGGCGACGGCGCTTGGCGGGGTCGGATTCGTCAATGGCGGCGAGGCGTTCAGCGTAGGCCTGCTGCTCCTCTTCGCTACGGCCACCGGGCATGGTGAAGAAGGGCGAGTAGGCGAGCTGACGCACGCACAGGCGCGATGCTACTTCGCCTGCTTCGTGGCCTCCCATGCCGTCCGCGACCACGCAAAGTGAACCGGCGACGACCATCGAATCTTCGTTATTTTCTCGATGTGCGCCGCGGTGCGTTGCACCACCGGTACGTAGTTTCAGTTCAGTCATGAGAGGTCTATCTCCATTGTGTAGTTCGCGCGACGAGTCACCGCCACGGGGTCTACGTTACCAAAGCTTCTAACGTTTCGCGTCCCTTGAGAGGTGAGAGTATAGCGATTTCCCACCTGTCGGAGCGTGTTTGCTGTCTCATTATCGGTCAGCACGGTACCCGGTTCAGCGAGGGAGACCAGGCGCGCAGCCAGGTTCACGCTGGAGCCGTACACGTCGCCGCGGTTAGCCAGAACCTCGCCCCAAATGAAGGCGACGCGGGCTTCCGGTAGCTGCGGGTCGGCGCCGATCTTTTCGGAGAGCTGCAGGCTAATTTCTGCGATAGTGTCCGGGGTTTCGGTGAGGAAGAAGACTTCGTCACCGAGGGTCTTGATAATGCGACCGCCCAGGGGTGCGATGACGTCCAGGCAGCTCTGCTCAAAGTGGTTGATGAGCTGAGAAAGAGCCGCGGCGTCCAGGTTACGCACCAGGGAGGTATAGGAAACCAGGTCAACGAACCCTACGCCTCGCACCAGGGGCAGGCGGGAAAGTCCGGAGGTGGTCACGTTGTTTTCGCGCAATCCCAGGCGCAGGATTCCGGCGTACATCTGGCGACGGTATGCGTAGAGCGCCAGGCGCTCGAGAACCTCGAGGTAACGCGGGAAGTCTTTGAGGAGCTTGCGGCGGGCATCATTATCGCTGAGGTTTTCGGTGACCATGATGTTGTGCACGAGCGCCTCAATCTGCCAGGCGACGGTACGGTCGGTCAGTTGACCTTCAGCGCGCACGAGGGATGCCACATATTCCATGCGAATGTCGCCGTCTGCGTCCAACTTCTGCAGGTCGGCGAGCATCTGCACGTCTGTTTCAGTGAAGTAGGGCGAGTGGTTGGCAATTGTCGGGAAGCCTATATTGTGCCAGATACGCTGGGCGGTTTCGAGGGGAAGTCCGGCGCATTCTGCGGCTTCTACGGGGGTGTAGCGGCGCCCCTGTCCCAGGAGCGACTTTTCGAGGGCTCGGATTCCCGCCTTGGATTCCTCGTCGCGGTAGATATTGTTCTGGGCGAGGTTCTGCAGAATTTTGAGGTTCAGCATTTGGGTTTCGGGGCCCATGGTGGCGCCGGTACCCTGCGGAGAGTGCGCAGGTTCATGGTGGTCTGCCGTGCTCATTGCCGCTGCCGCTCCTTTCATATCTGCCGGATCATCTGTTCTGTCGTGCGGATGCGCTGGCGTGTGCCGTGCGTCGATTGTGCACTGCTTCACTGTATAGCGCCTTGTTAATATACCCCCCACTGCGGTGTTTTGGGCGTCAAAGCGCCCGCACCCAAAGATATTTTAGTGGAGTAATTCACATTTAAGAATACTCTAATCCGCATTTTTTCGGCAGATTTAGGCGCCGGGTTAGGCTCCGAGCCAACCGGTCCACCCTCCTTATAGTGGGCGGACGCACCCCAGAGAGGGCTAGATATAGCGGGAACGCAGGGCGTAGTAGTCGCGTCGAGCGGATTTAATTTCTTTTTCAAAACGCTTGGGTTCAGGCACATAGGTCAGACGGTGATGCGCTCCGCGGCAGACCACATACACGGACCCATAGCCCAACCAGGCACCCGGGCCACGCTGTTTTGCCCAGCGCTCGCCCATGGAATCCAGGTAGAGGGATTCGTCTCCGCTACGGGTCATCACACCGCGGCGCACTACGAGCCGATGGGTGGTCAGCAGGTAGTAGGTGGTAACCCACCGCCAGGCAGTACGCACAGCACCAAGCAGGGCACCCACCGCACACATCGTGCCGAGAGTCCACAGAATCGGTGAGGACCGTGCCGTGGAGGCAAAGGTTGAGGCGGCGATAGCAACCAGCAGGTAGGCGAGCGCGGGCAGCAGAGCACCGTAGTGCTGTCGGGTGGCGATGATGACATGCTCACCGGGGTTGAGTTTTCCGCGCAGGCGCATGGTGTTCCTTAGCTGTGCTGGTGGGTGTGTACCGGATTAGAGGCGCCGGTTTGAGGTGGTGCGGGCGTATTCAGTGTTGCTGTGCCGGGCAAAATTTTATGGGCAGAAACTTTATAGGTTGGTTCTAGTGTGCCTGCTGAAAATCTCCGTAGCTACCGTTGGCGGGGCGAAGATGCTCAATATCGCCCACCGCGTAGGGCTCTATGGTTCCGTCCTCGCGGCGAATGAGGATGCGCCCCTGCGCATCGAGGTCTTCGGCAATGCCATCTACGGTGCTTCCGTCGGGCAGGCTCATGCGCACGCTGGCTCCGAGGGTTGCGGTGGAGGCGCGTGCCTGGTCGAGCAGGCTGATGCTCTGTGGGTTGAGGGGGTCGGGGTTGAGGGGGTCGGGGCGTTCGGGGTCACCACCGGCGCGCACGAAGGCGCGGTAGCGGCGGGCGAAGATGCCGAGCAGTCGGGCGAGCACCTCGGAGGAGTCGATGACCTGCCCGGTGCACAGGCTCAGGCTGGTGGCAGTGGGTACGGGCAGCTGTTCGGCGGACATGTTCGTGTTCTGGCCGATGCCCACAATGATGCTGCGCTGCCCCTCGGTGGAGCCGCTTTCGGGAACGAGCTGGGCGAGAATTCCGCACCCCTTAGCGCCCTGCGCGATGACGTCGTTGGGCCATTTGAGGGCGGCATCCACGCCGTAGCTGCGCCAAATATCGACCACGCTGAGCCCGGCGATGAGGGTCATCCAGTGGTAGCTGCCTTCGGGGAGTTCTCGGGCGAGCGGGTCTGCGGAGGCGTGCGGGCGCACCACGATACTCGCGGCGAGGCAGGCTCCGGGAGGGGCAGTCCAGGCTCGGGCGAGGCGGCCGCGTCCGGCGCTTTGGTAGAGGCTGGCGTAGACGGAGAGCTCACCGAGCTGTTCGCGTTCGGGGTCCGTGCCGTCCATAAGTAGCTCGCGGGCGCGGGTGGTGGTGGAGTCGACTTCATCGTAGAGGTTTACGCTGGAGTAGCCCGCGTCCAGCGCCACGGTGCGGATGCGCGGCGCATCCAAAACCGAATGATCACTCTCGTTATGCATGTTTTCAGCCATAGCCTGCACCTTTCTGTCCTACCTCAATCAGTCCTGCAATTCGCAGACCCGCTATCAACCTGCCGCCGTAATCTGCCGGTTTCTACCGAGTCGCACTGATTTCTCACCATACCAATTTCTTGCCGCCGGTGATGCCCACCGGCACCCGAGACGGTACATTAGACAGTGAGGGTGCATCAAGCACCGACCGGCTGCGGAGGTTCCTCCGCCCTGCTCGAAAGAAGACCGCTATGGCTTATTACGCAATTACTTACGTTTACGCAGCTCCCGAGGAGCAGGCGAAGTACCGTCCGGCTCACCGCGAGTACCTTGGTTCGCAGATTGAGGCGGGCAACCTGATTGTTTCCGGTCCCCTGCTGGATGGCGAGACCCCCGCCGGCGCTCTGCTGATTGCAAAGGTTGACTCCGCTGAGGCTGCCGAGAAGATTGTGGCTAACGACCCGATGAACATTGGTGGCGCGGTTCTGTCTCACACCGTCACCGAGTGGAACCCGGTCCTGGGCACCATCTAAGCGTCATTTCACGTTGAAAGCTTGAACGTAGACCCCCTTCCGCAGGCAAGGATTGCCGAGGCGGAAGGGGGGTTTTCTGTGCTCTTTTGAGCGGTTCTTTCGCGCTTTTCGTTCACTGTATGCACCTTCTTGGGTGCTGGGTGCATAAAAGTGTATCTAGTGTTGATATTCTGGCTTCTCACCTGGCATATGTGCCCTAGTTCGCACTATAGTTGAGGGATATGCACATTGTTCAAGAGTGCTCTTCGGGGCCTTCTGAACAACCATCACCGCAACCACTGGCTCCCGACAATCGGGTGGAGCAGGAACGAGGAATAATGTCCGAGAACCTCCAGCAGGATTTTGACTTGAGCACCACCGCCGGTAAGCTCGCTGATTTTTATGCACGTCGAGAGCGCAGCTTCGCGCCCAGCGGTGAGGCAGCTATTGAGAAGCAGCACGCACGCGGCAAGAACACCGCCCGCGAGCGCATCGACATGCTTCTGGACGAGGGTTCTTTCGTAGAGTTTGACGCCCTCGCCCGCCACCGCACCACCGCATTCGGCATGGAGGCGAAGAAGCCTCTGGGTGACGGTTTGGTCTCCGGTTACGGCACCGTGGACGGTCGCCTGGTTGCCGTGTATTCGCAGGACTTCACCGTTTACGGTGGTTCTCTCTCGCAGGTGAACGGCGAGAAGATTGTGAAGGTGCAGAAGTTCGCTCTGAAGAACGGCTGCCCGGTTATCGGCATTAACGATGGTGGTGGCGCCCGTATTCAGGAGGGCGTGGCTTCCCTGGCGATGTTTGCCGATATTTTCCGCATGAACGTGCGCGCCTCCGGTGTGGTTCCGCAGATTTCTGTCATTATGGGCCCCTGCGCTGGCGGTGCCGCTTACTCCCCCGCTCTGACTGACTACATCATCATGGTGGATAAGACCTCGCACATGTTCATTACCGGCCCGGACGTCATTAAGACCGTGACCGGTGAGGATGTGGACATGGAGACCCTCGGTGGTGCGCGTCAGCACAACTCGGTGACCGGTACCAGCACCTACCTGGCTGAGGACGAGGAAGACGCTTTCGACTTTGTGCGTGAGCTCCTCGAGTTCCTGCCCTCGAATAACCTTGCAGAGTCCCTGCCCCTGGAGCATGACCAGGAGCCCGTGGTAACCGTAGACGATTTGGATTTGGATACTCTCATCCCGGATTCGGCAAACCAGCCTTATGACATGCGCGCGGTCATTGAGTCCGTGGTCGATGACGGCCACTTCCTGGAGATGCAGGCGCTGTACGCTCCGAACGTGATGATTGGTTACGCCCGCGTTGAGGGCCGCACGGTCGGCATTGTGGCGAACCAGCCGATGCAGTTCGCCGGCTGCCTGGACATTTCTGCATCCGAGAAGGCTGCCCGCTTCGTGCGCCATTGCGATGCGTTCAACATTCCGATTCTGACTTTTGTGGATGTTCCCGGCTTCCTACCCGGCACCGATCAGGAGTTCAACGGCATTATTCGCCGCGGCGCTAAGCTGCTCTACGCTTACGCGGAGGCGACCGTTCCGCTGGTTACCGTCATTACCCGTAAGGCGTACGGCGGCGCGTACATTGTGATGGGCTCGAAGAAGCTGGGTGCCGATATTAACCTGGCGTGGCCCACCGCTCAGATTGGCGTGATGGGCGCTCAGGGTGCGGTGAATATTCTGTACCGTCGTGAGCTGGCTGCTCTGGCGGCTGAGGGTGGCGATGTTGAGGCTCGCCGCGCTGAGCTGATCACCAAGTATGAGGAAGAGTTGCTGAACCCGTACCAGGCTGCTGAGCTGGGTTACATTGACGAGGTTATTGCCCCGAGCGAGACTCGCGTGCGCATTATTTCATCGCTGCGTGCCCTGCACGATAAGCGTGCGTCTACCCCGGCAAAGAAGCACGGCAACATCCCGCTGTAGGCTTCCGTTGTGCCCGCACCGTCTGTGGCGCGGGCCTTCGCACGATTTAGGTTTTCTAAGGAGGCGTGCCTTTGGCAGGCTACAACCCGCTGAGTTATTTCTCATTCGGTAAAAAGAAGGATAGTTCGGAGGCTGCTGAGAGCCCCGAGCAGCTTGAGCGTAGCTCCGCACATTCTTCTGCGCACGCAGATACCGCATCCAGCGCCCCGCCGAAGGATTCTGCTCAGCCTTCGGTAGATGCTGACGCTGAGCAGGAGCCTCTACTGAAGGTGGTTAAGGGCTCCCCCACTCCGGAGGAGATTGCCGCCCTCACCGCTGTGGTTGCGATGATGCAGACGAGCGCCGCAAAGCAGGAGCAGAACTTGCTGGTGGGTGCCGCTTCGCGCATCCTGAACCGCGGTCAGCGCCTGGGTGTTTCGTTGCGTCCCGGCCCCGGTTCGTGGAGGCGCGCTCGCCCCATGTAATGATGTAATGCGGGCTGCTAACTATGCTTCTTATATTCCCGTCACGCCAGCTGGTGTGACGGGAATATATTGTTTTGCCCCAAATTTAAGATTTATATTGCGCTATTGAACATCTAATGCGCTGATTCTTGCGGTTTTGTCATATTAGAAACGATAAAGCGATGATGATACGCCCTGATGCTACGATGTATATACCGTCACATAAGTATTAATAATTGGCAGGGACCATGGCAAAGATGCTGAATAAAAACCATAGGCCCCCACCGGATGTCTATATCACGCTTCTGTTGCCGACGCTACGGCGCTTGTCGAAGACTGTGCCCCGCACCGCCGCCTATGTTAGCGAGCAGTTGCGGCAGCAGACTAAGGCATTGGGGTCGAAGAAGAACCTACCGGCTCTTGAATCCACCGATTTTGCGGTGGCTGTGCGTACCACCTTGAAAATCTTGGTGGCACTTCGTTATGCCCAGCTTATGCCTCGTTTGACCCCGTGGGAGAAGAGGAAGTACCTGCTCACTCCCCTGGGCGCCGAGCTGACCTGCACCCCGCATCTGCACGGTTCGGTGCCGCCGCGTGTGGTGAAGCAGGTGCAGGCGTTGTGCTCTCAGAGTTTGACGGCAAAAAGCGTGAAGAAGCTGAAGAAGCAGGCGAACGCGCTACTGGAGAATGCGCAGGAGGAGCATCGCCTCATTTTTGGCACTCCTGATACCGGCGTCCTTCATGCTCTGCCGCATTTCTCAGGCGCTGATCATGCTGATGCCGCCACCGCTGCTTATGAGGCAACCGGCGCGGCGCATCTTGCGCATGCTTTGAATTCTGCGGAGGCTGCGGGGTCCTGGCCCGCCGGTCAGTCACCTCTGGATATTATTTTGCGTGCCAGCGATTCGCCGGTGATTCACGCTCAGGCTGAGTTCGCGGAGCATTTTACGCAGGATTTGATTCAGCATATTCACGCGGTGACGCCAGAATATTTTGAGCAGATTGTTGCCGATATTTTTACGGCTCTTGGTTTTAACACCGAGGTAACCGGCGGTGCTGATGATAAGGGTGTTGACGTTATTGCCCGCTATTCTGATGGCCTGGATTTCGCGCCGATTTATATTCAGGTGAAGCATTATTGCGGAACTATGAAGGTCACCCCCAACGAGATTCAGAAGCTTGCCGGTGCAGTGCTTCTGCACGGCGGCCTGCAGGGTGTTTTGGTGACCTGCGGTGCTTTTGCGCATCCGGTTCCCGAGTATTTGCAGGGTTTGCCCGGCGCTCGCAATATTGCGCTGGTTGATCGACACCAGTTGGTGGAGCTGATGATTCGTCACCGTGTGGGTGTTCTTGATGGTGAGGGCGAGTGCGGTTACCGCATTGACGAGGAGTATTTTGCCCGCGGCTTGGAGTAGCCGGGGTGTTTCTGGGGCGAGTTATTTCTCTCCGAATATCTCTGGCCTTCATGCATTTCCCACGTCATTTCACTTAATGTATTTTCACTTTTCCTTGAGGATATTTTTCACATATCGGCTGGTTTTAGAAATCTAGGTTATTTCTCGAACCAGCCGATACAATAATGAAGGTAATGCGTTATATATTCTTCGCATTATTTCACGAAGTGAATATACCCGTGACGGTCTAGACACTTCACCCCAATTTATAGCGTTCTTTTCTGAAGTGTTCGTCGTTGAAGACGGTGCGTAAGCGGGACGGGTTGAGAAAAAACTACCTACCCTGCTTCTCTTCGCTTCTCTTCACTGCGGGATTTCAAAGTGCCGGCCCAAAAATAAAGATGGTGCCGCTCACTTTCGTGATTATTTTCCCGTTCGCATGACTGCACTTTATGAAGAACGCCTGCACGATAAATAACACTAGATAAGGAGCCCGGCGTGGCTTTTGTGAATAAAACAATGCTCCATATCGATCATTCCGAATTGCACTCTTTGCAGCAGGAAACCTCGTGGGAGGCTCTACCCGAGGAAGCACGCACTCTCAGCGTTGCGGCGGCTTTCTCTCTGCTCCGCCATTTTGAGCGCGCGCAGGATCGTGGCGAGAAGGTTTTCTTCCCCGATATGTACACCCCGGTTGGCGTGGACCTGGGTTTCAACATGACTCAGCGTTTCATTGCGGTCGGTGACAATGTCCTCTTCCGTGAGGCACTCAATAAGCTGATTGCGGCGCTGGTCAATGCTGATTATCTTGAGGTGTCCCTCAGCCAGTTGCATCCGGGCAACCTGCACTACACCCTCAGCGAGGCTGGCCGTGAGCTTTTGGGTACCCCGAAGGAACAGCAGGCGCAGGCTCTTCTGCCGGTTCTGCCTCTGCAGAGCGGCGTGTACCTGCACTATCTGAAGCAGTTCTACCCGGTTCTGCTCTCGCACATTACGGTGCGTGAGCTTCTGCCCATTGTCCTGAGCGTTACCCCGTCCTACCCTGCGGCGGCGCCCGTGAAGATTCGCGAGCTGGTGCTGCGTGAGTGCGGTTTCGTGCAGGGTTGGTACGGTCTGTCGTATCTGGAGCAGCGCATCGTGGAGCCGGTGATTGCTCAGGCGTTGAGCCTGCTGACCCGTGAGGGCTACCTGCGCACCAAGACCATTCACGAGCACACGGATTCGCCGCTGACGCTGTACTCGCTGTCGCCTTCGGCGAAGGATCTGGTGGCACGCCACGAGGAGACTGGCGTGCCCGCAAGCGAGCTGAGCTCCGTGCTGGCGCTGGTTAAGGATGAGGGCACCTCGATTACCGCTGAGGATATTGCCGCAACCGATGCTCTGCTGACCCATATGGGCGTTCTTCTGCTCGATACTCTCAACGACCACGGCGCCGATGTGGAGCTGAGCCTTCCGAGCCTGGAGCAGGTCTTTGACCGCGACGAGCGCATCCAGCAGGCGACCTCGAACCCCTATTTTGTGCAGATTGACGCGCAGGATTACCTCTACGATGTGCTGATCGCCCACCACTACCTGTCCGAGCGTGAGACCGTCTACTCGCTGGGTCCTGCGTTTGCACCGGCTTTGGCGCAGATGGTTGAGCCGAGCGTTCAGAAGCTGGTGGCTTCGGCTCTGCTGGATCCTGCAGCGGTGGATGCTCTGCCGTACCCGCATCAGTTGCTGTACCCGATTCTGAAGCTTGTGGAGGAGAGCCCGCGCATCTCCTACTATGACATTTACGATGAGCTGAAGCTCACCCTGGACATCCCGTATCTGCAGGGTGAGGTCGCTCCGCACCGTTACAAGCTGACCCCGCGTCTGCGTAACCGCTATTCGGTAGCGATGCACGTGCTGAAGGGCGAGCGCTACCTGAACGCTCTGCGTGAGGGTACCGGTCGTACTTCCCGTAAGAACCCGGAGCGTTATGAGCTGAGCGAGGCAGGCAAGGAACTGCTGAAGCGCTTCCCGGAGGGTGCTCCGGAGGCTGTGACTGCCCGTATGGCGCCGCTGCCGCCGCAGTCACTCAAGCACAAGCTGCCTCAGGATATTGCCGCTGAACTGCAGGCTCGTGAGGAGGCTCTTCAGGCGGCAAAGGAGGCGCGTGCTGCGGAGCGTCAGGCTCGCCTGGCGGCTCGTGAGGGTGCTTCGCGTGAGCCGTTGGCTCCGGTGCCGGGTGCTTCTCCGGCATTGTTGGCGCGTCCGGCTGGTTCGCCGGTGGCGGCCTCCGCGCAGGCGCCGGTTGAGGTTCCGGTTGCACCGGTCGCTGCTGCACCGGTCGTTGCTGCCCCCGCCCGGTCGGTTATTTCCGCTCCGGTTGTTTCGGCAGCTGACCCTTCGACCGCTCTGCAGGTGGCTGCCACTCAGGTGCGTGAGGCTCTGAAGCGTTACCGTCAGGTCTTCCGCCGCGAGGCTCTGGCTCCGGCGTTGGCTCAGGTGTCTGAGGAGCGTTTCCGTAGCATTGGTTTCGATCTGTTCCTGATGCGCGGCTACACGGTAGAGGCTCTGGAAGCTCAGGGCGTGGACGGCGTGGCAATCCCCGCCACCGGCGAAAAAGAACGTGCATTCTACGTGCGTACCCTGCGCCCGGCAGCTGGCGGTGTTCTGTCCGCAAGCGTTCAGCCGCAGGATATTACCGCGTTCTTCCTGGCGATTCACGCCCGCGGTGGTCAGCTCGGCACCTTCATCACGAACGCACCGTTCAGCGATGAGGCGTACGACGAGTTCATCCGCTGCTCGACCAAGTACCCGAACATTCTGGTGGATTTGGTGTCCGGCGATGAGCTGCAGGACCGCCTCATTGCCCACCGCCTCGGCGTGGTTGAGGGCACGAACGGCCTGCTGGAACTCAACGGTGAATACTTCGCCAGCTAGCAGCTTGTAGCCCATCTTGAAGGCGCCCCGGTCTTCCTTCTCCTGCAGGTTCAGGAGGGAGAAAGCCGGGGCGTTTTCGCACCTGAGCCCCGGTGAGTTGTCCACAGGTAAGCCGTTTTCCTCGCGTTCGATACCGCTCAGCCCGTAATATTGCCGGTTTACGCGACCTAAATCACCGAAATTCGTGGTTGGAGGCACACCCCTGCGTTAGGATATGAACATGAGCACTTACCAGGAACTTCCCAGCATCTACCGATTGAAGCGCTCGCTGACCGACGTCGATCAGATTGCTAACGAATACTTTGAAAAGGTCCTCGACCTGAACCCCGTCCATGCAACCGAGCTTGGTCGTAAGGGCGTAGAGACCCTGTACCCCGATTACTCGCCCGCCGGCGAGAAGGCTTTTGCGCGCCTTGCGAAGAAGACTTTGAAGAAGGTCGATAACGTCCTGCCTATTGATGACGTTGACCTGGTCACCCTGGATGCTCTGCAGGAGCGTCTGAGCCTGTACCGCAAGCAGTACAAGGCTGGTTTTGGCGGCTGGCAGCTGAACAATATTGCGTCCGTCCCGCAGGAGGTGCGCTCGGTCTTTGACCTGATGAAGCGCAACACCCAGCAGGACTGGGAGCACATTATTGGTCGTATGCACCGCGTCACCGAGGCACTGGAGGGATACATCCAGACTCTTGAGGCGGCTCGTGAAGAGGGTAAGGTTGCCCCGCGCCGCCAGGTGGATATTGTCATTGAGCAGACCGCCGCGTACTACGCTCCCGGTGGTTTCTTTGATGATTTGGCGGCTGAGGTCGCCGAGGCTGTCCCCGCTCTGAAGGATGAGGCTGCCGCCGGTGCCGAGGCTGCGAAGGAAGGCTACCGCCGCCTCAACAGCTACCTGGTGGAGAAGCTGCAGCCGGTCGCTCCCTCCCGCGACGCTGTGGGCCGTAAGGCGTACAGCCTGCACTCCCGTTCGTTCCTGGGTACCACCATTGACCTGGACGAAACCTACGCTTGGGGCGTGAAGGAACTGGAGAGCATTATCGCTCGTCAGCGTGAGGTTGCCGAGGAGATTGAGCCGGGCGCAAGCATTGAGCGTGCGAAGCAGCTGCTCGATGAAGATCCGGCACGTCAGCTGCACGGCACCGATGAGCTGAAGGCGTGGATGCAGAAGCTCGCCGACGCCGCGGTGGAGAACCTGGCGGGTAGCCACTTTGAAATTGGCGGCCCCATGCGCCGCATTGAGTGTTGCATTGCGCCCACGAACGAGGGTGGTATTTACTACACCGGCCCCTCCCCCGATTTCTCGCGTCCGGGCCGCATGTGGTGGTCGGTTCCCGAGGGTGAGGACACGTTCACTACCTGGCGTGAAACCTCCACCGTGTACCACGAGGGCGTTCCGGGTCACCACCTGCAGATTGCGATTGCTACGGCTCTGCAGGGCACCATGAACTCTTGGCGCACGAACATGCTGTGGGTGTCCGGTCACGGTGAGGGCTGGGCGCTGTACGCCGAGCGCCTCATGGAGGAGCTGGGCTACCTGAAGGATCCGGGTGACCGCATGGGCATGCTGAATGCTCAGCGTATGCGCGCCGCCCGCGTGGTCTTCGATATTGGTGTTCACTGCGAGATGCCGATTCCGGACGAGTGGGCTGAGCGGCTGGGCGTTGAGCCGGGCACCATCTGGACTTCTGAGCTGGGTTACGAGTTCTTGAAGCTGAACCTGGACGAGTCCGAGGGCCACCTGCGTTTCGAGTTCCTGCGTTACCTGGGTTGGCCGGGTCAGGCGCCGAGCTACAAGATTGGCGAGCGCCTCTGGCTGGAGCTGCGCGATCAGGCTGTGCGCCGCGGCGATGACATGCGTGCATTCCACACGCGTGCGCTTCTGCTCGGTTCGGTGGGTCTGGACACTCTGCGCCGCGCTCTGACCGATGAGATGATGCTCCCTCTGGACACTGAGGATGACGACGATGAGGACGATGACGAGTAGCCTCTAGTCTGCTCGCTCCTCGTTGAGTGAATCTCTGGAGTCTCTGAACTGGATCCCCTGAACTAGAGTCTTGAGATTAGGAGCTCTATAGACGAAGCCCCCGCTTCAGCTTTGCGGCTGATGCGGGGGCTTCGCTGTATTTTCGTGTCTTCTGCAGGATATGTCTTCTGGGGGCTATGTCTTCTGAAGGCTATCCGAAGTTTGCGGTGCCGGGGTCGGTGGTGCCGAATCCCATGCCGGTGGAGTCGTTCAGATCCACCAGGTGCGGGGCAAAGCGGCACCAGTAGTCGGTGAGCGCGCCATTCGATTCGCGGATGCCCACGCCTACGGTGCGTCCGTCGACCACCCACACGCCGAGGATGGGGTGGCTGACCGGGTTGATAATGCCTTCGTAGCGCGGTGCCGGAATGTACTCCTGGTAGATGAATTCGCTTTCGGGGGCGTTGGCGAAGAAGTCGTCGTCTTCGGGCTTGATGAAGACGTCGTAGTCGGGGGCGTAGATTTCTACGCCGTCGCCTTCGCGTCCGAAGATGGGTTTGCGAACCCAGTTGCGCATGCCGCCGCGGTGGCCCGCGTAGGTGGGTACGAGGTTCGGGTGGCCGGGGTACTTATCCCAGAGCGCGGCAAGCAGCAGCTTATTGGAGAGGAACATCTTCCACGCCGGCTCAATCCAGCGCTGCATGGAGTCATGGTAGGCGAAGAGGAGCTTGTCGTAGCCTGCTTCGCTGTCGGTGACCAGGTCTTCCCAGGGGTAGAGCTTGAAGAGGTTGGTGATGGCGCGTCCGTAGGCGTCTTCCCAGCTCTTGGTGTCCTCGTTGAAGATGACTTCGTCGATGGGAATCATGTGGGTTTTGATGCCCGCCTGCTGCGCCGAGTAGGCGATGAGCCAGAGGTTGTTGTAGTCCTCGTTGTTCTCGTCAATCTCGGGGCTCACGTGCGCCAGGTGCAGTACGGGCTGCACGCCAGCGGCAATTTCGGCTGCGAAGATGTGGCGCCAACGGTTGGTGAAGGCTTCGCCGATTTCACCCCAGTGGGCGTAGCCGCGGGTATCGAGGCGCTGGTCTTTCGCCCAGGTTTTCTGGCTGACTGCCGCCTCCACGATGCCAGTGGGGGTGTCTGCGTTGTATTCGAGCAGCTTCATGGGGTCGCCAGGCACGCCCGAGTAGGTGAAGTCGAAGCGTCCGTAGAAGTCGGCGTCGCGGCGGTTCCAGGATTCTACGGCGAGGTTGAACGCCGCCTGGGGCAGACCGAGGGTGCCGAACGCGCCGGAGGCAATGTACTCGACGGTTTCCAGGCACATGCGGTGCATTTCTTCCGCCTGGGCGCGCACAGAGTCCATTTCTTGCGGGCTGAAAATGTAGGCGGCGTATTCGTTCCAATAGTGGTCGGTGTCGTGGGGGCCGTCCACGCTGTAGGTGAGGCCTTCCTCAATGATGACGTTCTCCCAGTCGGGTCGGCCGACGGGAAATTCTTCACGGCGCATGAGGGGCTAGGCTCCTTCGAAGTAGTGATTGGAAAATAGTGAGGAAAATGCGGGCGGGACCGTTCAGTCCCTGCCCGCATTTAGTGTGATGGCTTATGGCTTAGCCGCCGGAGCGGCCGCCACCGGACTTGGAGCCGCCACCGAAACCGCCCTTGCTACCGGACTTCGAGGAAGAACCAGACTTGGACGAAGAACCCGACTTAGACGAGGAACCGGACTTCGAGGACGAACCCGACTTGGAGGTGTTCGACTTGCTGTAGGAGCCGGTGCTGCCGCTATTGCTGGTGCCCTGCTTACCGCTGGAGACCGAGCCGGTGGTCTTATTACGCACCGTGGAGGTCTTACCGGAGTTGTTGGTGCTGGTTACCTTGCCGGAGGAGACGGTGGAGGACTTCTTCGCGGTGCGGTAGGAGTCCTCGAAGCCGCCGCCCTTGGAGGACACGCCGCTGTAGACGGTGCCGTTGCTGGGGCGGGTGGTGCTGCCTCCGGAAAGCTTAGAGCCCACGGGGGGAATGTAGTGGGATCCGGAAGAATTAGCGGCACTCTGGCGACCTAGGTAGTACCAGAGGAACGCATTCGAATTATTGTGAGTGGTGGTCGAACCAGAAGTGCCCGAAGACCCAGAAGATCCGGAGGAACTAGAGGAACCCGACGAGTTCGAGGAGCCCGAGGAATCGCTGCTGGATGAGTCGGTCGGCTCCTGAACGCCTGCCTTCTCACATTCGCTATCTTCCACGCGCAGGCCGGTCTTCGCATCCTGGCAGACGCGGGCGTACTCTTCGCCCTGCGACAGGAACGCGTTCTCTTCCTGGTGCATGGAGTTGTAGGCGAAGATGCCACCGCCAACCAGCAGCACGCCAGCGCCCGCTACGGCAATCATCTTGGCGATGCCGGGGCGGGTCGCGCCCAGGTTCAGGGTCTGCTGGGCAGAGGTCTGTGCGGCGCGGGTAGCAAAGTTGGCGACTGCTTCCATGCGGTTGCCGGGCTTCTTCGGGCCGTTGGGGGTGGTGGTTCCGCCGGGGTATTGGGGAGCAGAACTCATGCATCTCTCCTTGAAAGGTGGTGCGTGGCGTATTGCTCAACGCGTATATGAAGCTGAGTGGGTACAGCATCATCCGGCGACTTTCGCCGGACTATCGGTGTGATTCCAGCATATCAAGCTCTAGCTTTCGGCTTATTAGCTGACGGCAAAATCTCAGCAAGCTTCCCCGCATGTTGCGCAGTTGTTTCCTTTCTGTTTGCTTTTGCGATGATTCCCCCTTAAATATCTGCCTCTACCTACCTCAACAAACTGCCGTTACGCTCGCTTGCAGGCGGGCCTACCGGATGGTCACGATTCGTCACATCTGCCCCGCCCTGCGCCTGGTTGAAACACTTCTTCACACAAACTCGCGCGCGAGTGCACAAAAGTTTTAGAGTATGCCACATGTCTACACCGCATGCATCATCTCGTTCACGTCTGCCCAAGTGGGCTACTTCTTTCGGCAACCAAATCATTGCCTCCCTCATTCTGGGTATTGTTCTCGGCGCGCTCGCCCTCGCATTGGGTGGGGACGCGAAGAGCAACCCCAACTGGCTCATGGTGACCTTAGATACCATCGGCTCCTCGTACGTTACCCTGCTGAAGGCGGCCGTTGTTCCGCTGATTTTCACCGCCGTGGTCGCTTCCATCTCGAACCTGTCGCAGGTGACTAATGCGGCGCGTCTGGCGGTTAACACGCTCATCTGGTTTGCGATTACCGCGTTCTTCGCGGTGCTTATTGGTATTGCGATGGGCCTCATTGTTCAGCCGGGCGTGGGCGCGCAGGTGCAGGGCAAGGCGTACACCGGCTCGACCGGTTCGTGGACCGCGTTCCTGACCGGTCTGATTCCGGTGAACTTCTTGGGTCTGGGTGTCAGCGCTAAGTCCGGCGATTCCGGCATTACCGCCTCGGCATCCTTCAACGTGCTGCAGATCCTGGTCATTTCCGGCGCAGTCGGCATTGCCGCGCTGAAGGTCGGTGAGGCAGCCAAGCCGTTCATTGACGTGGTCAAGAGCGCTCTGGCGATTATTCAGAAGATTCTGTGGTGGATTATTCGCCTGGCACCGCTGGGTACCGTGGGTCTGATTGCTAAGGCAGTGTTCGCGTACGGTTGGGCGTCGATGGGTTCGCTGGTCGCGTTCGTCATCGCCCTCTACATTGGCCTGCTGCTGGTCTTCCTCGTGGTCTACCCGATTATTGTTCGCGCGAACGGTCTGTCGGTCCGCCAGTACTTCTCGGGTGTGTGGCCGGCGCTCCAGCTGGGCTTCGTGTCCCGCTCCTCAATGGGTTCGATGCCGATGACCCAGACCGTTGCCGAACGTAACCTGGGCGTTCCCCGCGCCTACGCATCCTTCGCCGTTCCGCTGGGTGCGACCACCAAGATGGACGGTTGCGCCTCGGTTTACCCGGCTCTTGCCGCGATCTTCGTGGCTCAGTTCTACGGTATTCAGCTGGACTTCACCCAGTACCTGCTGATTGTGATGGTGTCCGTGCTCGGTTCGGCAGCGACCGCCGGTACGACCGGCGCTATCGTGATGCTGACCCTGACCCTTTCCACTCTGGGTCTGCCGCTGGACGGTGTGGGTCTGCTCCTGGCGATTGACCCGATCGTTGACATGGGTCGTACCGCCCTGAACGTTGCCGGTCAAGCTCTGGTTCCCGCGATTGTGGCTCGCCGCGAGGGCATCCTGGATGAGGAGCTCTACAACGCTCCCCGCTCGGAGGGCGGCTTCGTGGCTCAGGAATTCTACGATGAGCGCATCGCCGGTGAGGCGCAGCGACTTCACGAGGTGGAGGACAACACCGTCGCGGCACGCCGCTAACCTGGCGACTCTTGAAGCTACACGGCGCTAGGCTGTACTGCCTAGCGCCGTGTAGCTTTCTCGCTCTCGTGCCCCAACATGGATGACATACTTTTGCCAAACGTCATAAAAACGTCACGATTGATTCTTCTTTTCTTTAATTCTTGAGAAGAGTTATGATTTTGAACGGCGTGTTCCATCTCCTACGTGGTTGAGGGGGATGGGACACGCTCTTTCTCTATATCCCCTGCTTTTCCGCTCCCTCCCACCGGCTTCTCAGCACCCTCAATCTGCACCCCAGAGTAAAACCCGAAAGTAAAACTCTCCGGCAACGCTTAAAATAGAACCCATGACTACCAGCGCTTCACCGACCCGACTAATTCTTGCCTCCGCCTCCCCGGCGCGCCGCAAGCTCCTGGAAGACTCCCGCATCGCATTCACGGTGCGCGTCTCCTCCGTAGATGAGGACGCCGCGCTCGCTACCGCCAACGAACAGGCGCGAGCGCAGGGACGTGCGGGACTCACCCCGGCTGAAACCGCCTCCCTGCTGGCGCAGTTGAAGGCGCAGGCAGTTGCCGCTGAACTTGCCGCCGAGGGTGTGCGCGATGCGCTGGTTCTGGGATGCGATTCGGTCTTCGAGTTTGAGGGAGTCGCCTACGGCAAGCCCCACACGGCGGAGGCGGCACGCGAGCGCATCAGTGCGATGAGCGGCAACTACGGCGTACTGCATACCGGTCACGCGCTCGTGGATTTACGCGGTATTGAGCCGGGCGCCGCACTGCCTGTTGCTTCCGACCTGCCTACCGTTTCCGAACTGCGCAGCGCCACCGTCCACTTTGATACGCTCAGCCCCGAAGAAATCGAGGCGTACATTGCTACCGGTGAGCCGCTCTGGGTGGCGGGATCCTTCACCCTGGACGGTTACGGTTCGGCGTTTATTCGCGGTATTGAGGGTGAGTTCCACACGGTGGTGGGCCTGTCCACCCACGCGCTACGCGATATGTTGCGCCGCCGCGAGGTTGCGGTGACCGAGCTGTGGCTGGCGCCCCAAAATGAAGATTAGATTCAGCGCAATCGTATAAATCTGTCTCAAAGCGTGCCCTGAAATACACATTATTGAACACCAATCGATAAGATAGAACAGTATGATGCGCGTTATATTCGCCAATCCTGCCGATGTATCCTTGGAGCAGGAGATTAAAGGAGAGCTTTAAGTGACTCAGCACCAGGCAGAAGCCGCCAAGAAATTTACTGCAGTCCCCGGCCGTCACACCGGCCCGGTCAGCAAGATTCTGATCGCTAACCGCGGTGAAATTGCTGTCCGCGTGATTCGCGCAGCCCGCGATGAGGGTCTGCAGACCGTCGCCGTCTACGCTGACCCGGACCGCGACGCCCAGCACGTGAAGCTTGCCGATGAAGCCTACGCTCTCGGCGGTGCCACTGCGGCGCAGTCCTACCTGGTGATGGATAAGCTCATTGAGATTGCTATCCGCTCCGGCGCTGACGCCGTGCACCCCGGTTACGGTTTCCTGTCTGAGAACGCGCAGTTCGCTCAGAAGTGCATCGACGCGGGTCTGACCTGGATTGGCCCCTCCCCCGAGTCCATTACCCAGCTGGGCGATAAGGTGGCGGCACGCCACATCGCGCAGAAGGTGGGCGCTCCCCTGGTGCCCGGCACCAAGGATCCGGTCAAGTCCGCCGATGAGGTTGTTGCCTTCGCGGATGAGCACGGTCTGCCCATTGCGGTGAAGGCCGCATTCGGTGGTGGTGGCCGCGGCATTAAGGTTGCCCGTGACCGCGAGAGCATCGTCGAGATGTACGAGTCCGCTGTTCGCGAGGCTACCGCGGCGTTCGGTCGCGGCGAGTGCTTCATCGAGCGTTTCTTGGATTCGCCCCGCCACGTTGAGACCCAGTGCCTGGCGGATGCGCACGGCAACGTCGTGGTGGTTTCCACCCGTGACTGCTCCCTGCAGCGCCGTAACCAGAAGCTCGTTGAGGAGGCGCCCGCCCCCTACCTGAGTGATGAGCAGAACGAGCGTCTGTACGAGGCGTCCCGCGCGATTCTGCGTGAGGCTGGCTACCAGGGTGCCGGCACCTGTGAGTTCCTGGTCGGCACCGACGGCACCATCTCCTTCCTTGAGGTGAACACTCGTCTGCAGGTGGAGCACCCCGTCTCCGAGGAGATTTCCGGTCTGGACCTGGTTCGTGAGCAGTTCCGTATTGCCCGCGGCGAGAAGATTGAGGAGAAGGACCCGGTTCTGCGTGGTCACTCCTTCGAGTTCCGTATTAACGGTGAAGATGCGGGCCGTTCCTTCATGCCCGCCCCCGGCACCATCGAGAAGCTGACCGTGCCCACCGGCCCCGGTGTTCGCTGGGATTCTGGCTTCGTGGCTGGCGACGTTATCGGCGGCAACTTCGACTCCATGCTGGCTAAGCTCATTGTTACCGGCGCAGATCGTGAGCAGGCTCTGCAGCGTGCCCGCCGTGCCCTGGCTGAGCTGACCATTGAGGGCATGCCCACCGTCGTCCCGTTCCACCGCGTCGTGCTGGACGACCCCGCATTCGCACCGGCTGAGGGCGGCGATTTCAAGGTGCACACCCGTTGGATTGAGACCGAGTTCAACAACACCATCCCCATGTACTCCGGTGCACCCGGTAACGTGAACTCTGACGAGGACGAGCGCACCACCGTGGTCGTTGAGGTCAACGGCAAGCGTATGGAGGTGTCCCTGCCCGAGCTGGGCGGTGGCGCTAAGCCTGCCGCTAAGCCCGCGTCCAAGACCCGCAAGTCCCGTTCGGCACGTAGCGCGGCAAAGGGTGGCGGCGACGAGCTGACCAGCCCCATGCAGGGCACCATCGTGAAGGTAGCGGCTTCTGACGGCGACACCGTCGCTGAGGGCGACCTGATTCTGGTGCTGGAGGCGATGAAGATGGAGCAGCCCATTACCGCGCACAAGGCGGGTAAGGTTTCGGGACTGTCAGCTAAGGCCGGCGATACCGTCACCTCCGGTGCGGTGCTGGCGACCATTAAGTAACGCTTCGCCTCGATACTGAGGTCTCGATACCGCGGTCTCGCGACTGCGAGCGCTATAGGCTATACGAATCCCCCGGAGGGGTATGAGGTCATGTCTCGTATCTTTCCGGGGGATTTTCTATGTCCGCTCTTGCCTGTTTAGGTGGGATTTACGCCGCTAACCCCTGTGTTCGCGTCCAGATAGTGGCTGTATTTGTTTGGGTTTTTCTGAACAGAGTTATAATGTTGCACTTTAGAGGAGCCTTTCAGAATCCGACGCCTGCCGCACCCCACCCGGTGCGGTCACGGCACCCAGTACGCGCCTACGGCATACCCGCCTCCCGCGCTGACCGGCAACGGAACACCTACCTCAGGCTCCTTGCGTACACACAAATTCACCATCTCGGGAGTTTTCTCATGAGCGCTTCTGCATCCGACACGAAAGCGTCTGCTGCACCGGTGAAGAATACGACTCCTCGCAGTCGAGTTATTCTCGCCTCGCTCGTTGGTACCACCATCGAGTTCTACGATTTCTACATTTACGCCACTGCAGCAGTGGCTGTGTTCCCCGTACTGTTCTTCCCCTCGAAGGACGCAACCACCGAGCTTCTGGCTTCCTTCGCTACCTTCGGCGTCGCCTTCATCGCGCGCCCCCTCGGTTCAGTGATCTTCGGCCACTTCGGCGACAAGATCGGTCGTAAGGCTACCCTCGTCGGTGCACTGCTCACCATGGGTCTGGCAACCTTCATCATCGGTCTGCTGCCCACCTATCACCAGATTGGTCTGTGGGCACCGACCATGCTGACCATTATGCGTTTCTGCCAGGGCTTGGGCCTGGGCGGCGAATGGTCCGGTGCGGCGCTGCTCGCGAGCGAATACGCTGAGGATGGCAAGCGCGCCCGCGCTGCGATGTGGCCTCAGCTGGGTGCACCCATCGGCTTCGTGCTTGCGAACGGCTTCATGCTGTTGCTGACCAGCTGGATTACCTTCAACTCCGCAACCGACGCGAAGAACCTCGAGCACCCCTTCCTCATTTGGGGTTGGCGTATTCCGTTCCTGCTGTCCATCGTGATGGTCGCCGTTGGTCTGTACGTGCGTTTCAAGCTGGAGGAGACCCCCGTCTTCGCCAAGGCTGCCGCTAACAACGAGAAGGTGAAGACCCCGCTCGTTGAGGCGTTCAAGGTCGCTTGGTGGCCCATGATTCAGGGTACCTTCATCATGGTGGCATGCTACGTGCTGTTCTACCTGATGACCGCGTGGGTTCTCTCCTACGGTATCGGCAAGGCGGATAAGGGCGGCCTGGCTATCCCCTACCGCGAGTTCCTGATCATTCAGCTGATCTCCATTATTGGCTTCGCAATCTTCATTCCGATCTCGGGTTGGCTGGCTGACAAGTACGGCCGCCGCACCCAGCAGCTGTGGACCACCATCGCGATGGCTGTCTTCGGTCTGTCCTTCGGTCTGTTCATCTCCCCCTCCGTTGTTGGTACCGGTGCGAACGCAAACGCCGCTGTAGTTACCCTCTTCATCTTTATCGGTATGTGTCTGATGGGTCTGTCTTTCGGCTCCATGTCCGCATACCTGCCGGAGCTGTACCCCACCAACGTGCGTTACACCGCCAGCGGTATCGCCTACAACGTGGCATCCATCCTCGGCGCGGCACTGACCCCGTTCGTGGCTGTTTGGTTGAACTCCACTTACGGTGTGGCTGCAGTGGGCGGCTACCTGGCATTCGCATCGATTCTGAGCGTTGTCTTCATTCTGCTCACTCACGAAACCCGTGACGTGGACATGAACGCTGTCAGCACCACGAAGTAAAGCTTCGAGTAGCTAACGCGTCTCTACAGCAAAAGCGGTGGGGGTCGCCTCCTGAATTCCTTAGGTTCAGGAGGCGACCCCACCGCTTTTATATGCTCAGAAATACTGCGCCATCAGGGACACAGCACCCGGCCGAGGACGCCCGGCTCAGCCCCTGACACGTCGAACCCTACAGGCCGCGAGTGTGCAGCTTGCGCGCAGCCTCAGCAATAGAGCCAGAGAGCGAGGGGTAGACCGTGAAGGTATCCGCCAAATCATCCACCGCAAGCTTCTTCTCCACAGCCAGGGCGATAGGGTAAATCAGCTCGGAGGCGCGCTGACCAACCACCACGCCACCGATGACGGTGCCGGAGTGGCGGCGAGCAAAAATCTTCACGAATCCATCGCGCATCGCCATCATCTTCGCGCGCGGGTTGGTGCTCAGCTGCAGGGTCACCGCATCGCCACGGTACGCCCCCTCGGCAAGGTCCTTCTCACTCACACCCACAGTCGCAATCTCCGGGGAGGTGAAGATATTTGCGGCAACCTTATCGGTACGCAGCGGGCGCACCGCATCACCGAGGATGTGCGCCATAGCGATACGGCCCTGCATTGCAGCCACGGAAGCCAGTGGGTACACGCCCGTGCAGTCGCCAGCGGCGTAAATGCTGTTCACGCTCGTGCGGGACACGCCGTCCACCTTAATATGGCCGCTCGGGGTCTGCTCCACACCGGCAGCTTCCAAGCCCAAATCCTCAGTGTTCGGAATCGAACCAATAGCCACCAGGCAGTGAGTGCCAGAGACCTTACGGCCATCGGACAGGGTCACGATGACACCTGAGCCGTCCTCAGTACGCTCAACAGCAGCCGCACGGGAACGCGGCATCACTCGCACGCCGCGACGCTCAAAGACGTCCTCCAGCACGCGAGCTGCGTCCTCGTCCTCACCGGGAAGCACACGGTCACGCGAAGACACCAGCGTAACCTTAGACCCCAGACCGTTATATGCCGAAGCGAACTCCGCACCGGTCACACCCGAACCAATCACAATCAGTTCCTCGGGAACTTCGGAGAGGTTGTACAGCTGAGTCCAGGTCAGGATGCGCTCGCCATCAGGCATACCGGTCGCCATTTCGCGCGGATGCGTACCCACCGACAGCAACACAAAGTCCGCCTGCAGGGGGTAAACCAGACCCGCCTCGTCAGTCACCTGCACGGTGTGGCGGTCCAGGAGCTTACCGGTGCCGTGAATAATCTTCACGCCCGCAGAAGCCAGGGCGCGCTTAATATCGGCAGACTGCTGCTGAGCCAGGTCGCGGACTCGGCGGTTCACGCGGCCCATATCAACTCGAAGCTGCGGCGCCTTACCCTTCGTGTTTTCGATGCCCAGGCTACCCGCCTCGGAGAAGCGGGTCATCATATCGGCGGTAGCGATCAGGGTCTTAGAGGGCACAACGTCAGTCAGAACGGCGGAGCCACCAATGGCATTACGTTCGATTAAAGTCACGTCCGCATTGGATGCGGCAGCCACCATCGCTGCCTCGTAGCCACCGGGGCCACCACCAATAATTACAATTCGCTGAGATGCGTAGTTCACCTTTGAAGTCATGCCTTAATTGTGAGCTATGCCGCCCCTACGGGGCAAACGCACTCGCCGTGCAGATATGCCATATTGTGGCAACCTGCACGGCGAGCATTTTCTGACGTGGCAACCCGGTATGACCGGGCACTCCCCTGCCCCTGTTTCCTCTAGTCCTCGAGAGCCTGCGGCTTCTCCGAATAAATCGAGTTAATGAACTTCTCAGCCCACTGCAGCATCGCGCCGTCCACCAAGTCCTTACCGCCAACCGGCATGGTCTTCGGGCGCGGAACCAGCGTCAGCCAGGTATCCATGCCCTTCGGCTGAGCGTGCGTGGACCCCGGATACACGCGCTTCAGACGCATCTGACGGGACTCCGGCAGCGGCGTAGCGGTCACCACACGCACCTTCGGCCCCAATACCACCAGCTCATGAATACCGGCGGCACGAGCGTGCATACGCACCGTCGCCACAGCAAGCAGATTCTCTACCGCCTCCGGCAGCTCGCCGTATCGGTCGACCAGTTCCTCGCGAGCCTCCGCGATCTTCTCTTCGGTATCGGCGGCGGCAATCTGACGGTATGCCTGCAGGCGCAGACGCTCCGAGTCAATGTAGGTGTGCGGAATATGCGCGTTGACGGGCAGGTCAATCTTCGTTTCGACCTCGCGTTCTTCCTTCTCGCCGCGGTAGTTCGCCACCGCCTCGCCCACCAGACGCAGGTACAGGTCAAAACCGACACCGGCAATATGGCCGGACTGTTCGCCACCGAGCAGGTTGCCGGCACCGCGAATCTCCAGGTCCTTCATCGCGAGCTGCAGACCCGCACCCAGCTCATTGTGGGTCGCGACGGCCTTCAGACGCTCGTGCGCAATCTCGCCGAGGGTCTTATCCACCGGGTACAGGAAGTACGCGTAGGCGCGCTCGCGGCCACGACCCACACGTCCGCGCAGCTGGTGCAACTGGCTCAGACCGTAGTTCTGGGCGTGGTCCACGATGAGCGTGTTCGCGTTCGAAATATCCAGGCCGGTCTCCACGATGGTCGTGCACACCAGCACGTCAAAGCGGCGCTCCCAGAAGTCCACAATAATCTGCTCCAGGCGCGACTCACTCATGCGGCCGTGGGCGGTGGCGATGCGCGCCTCCGGCACGAGCTTGCCGATTTCGGCGGCAACATCGTCGATGTCAGCCACGCGGTTGTGCACGAAGAAAACCTGTCCTTCACGCATGATCTCGCGGCGGATCGCGGCGGTAATCTGGCTGTCGGTACGCGGGCCGACGAAGGTCAGCACGGGGTGGCGCTCCTCCGGCGCGGTGGCAAGGGTGGAGGTCTCACGAATACCGGTTAGCGACATTTCCAGGGTGCGCGGAATCGGGGTAGCACTCATGGCGAGCACGTCCACGTTGGTGCGCATCTGCTTGAGCTTTTCCTTATGCTCCACACCGAAGCGCTGCTCCTCGTCAATGATGACCAAGCCCAGGTCCTTGAACACCACGCTGTCCGAGAGGATGCGGTGGGTACCGATCACCACGTCCACCGCGCCGGATGCGATTTCTTCGGTAATCTGGCGGGTTTCTTTCGCCTTCTGGAAACGGGATAGCACACGAATCTTCACGGGGAATCCCGAGAAGCGCTCGCTGAACGTCTCGTAGTGCTGCTGAGCGAGCAGGGTCGTGGGCACGAGCACCGCAACCTGTTTGCCGTCCTGTACCGCCTTGAATGCGGCACGCACGGCGACCTCTGTTTTGCCGAAGCCCACGTCGCCGGAGATGAGGCGGTCCATGGGGATTTCTTTCTCCATGTCTTCCTTCACCTCGTGGATGGCGGTGAGCTGGTCGGGAGTCTCGTTGTAGGGGAAGGATTCTTCCAGCTCTCGTTGCCAGGGGGTGTCTGGGGCGAAGGCGTGACCGCGCGATGCCTGGCGTGCCGAATAGAGTTTCACCAGGTCGGCGGCGATTTCCTTGACTGCCTTGCGAGCGCGGGACTTGGTCTTAGCCCAGTCGCTGCCGCCCATCTTGGACAGGCTCGGGTTCTCGCCACCCACGTAATTGGAGATGAGGTCCAGCTGGTCGGAGGGCACGAAGAGGCGGTCGGGTGCGCCGCCGCGCTTGGCGGGGGCGTACTCGATGACCAGGTATTCCTTCATGGGCTGCACGCCGTTGACCGGGGATGCACCAGCCACCGGGCGGGAGGTCATCTCGACGAACCTGCCGATGCCGTGGCGTTCGTGCACCACGTAGTCGCCGGGGTTCAGCGCGAGCGGGTCGACGGCGTTGCGGCGGCGGCGTGTCTTGAATTTTTGTCCGGCGGCGCCTCGGGGTGCGTAGGTTCCGCGGCGGCCGAGCAGTTCGGCTTCGGTGAAGACGGCGAGCTTCGCCTCCTCAACGAGGAAGCCTGCGGAGGCGGGCGCCTCGCACACCTCGACGATGCCGTGTTCGAGTTTGCCAGCGGGGTCGGCTTCGAGGCTGGTTCGGCGGGCTGCGGGTACGGCGGGTGCCCCTTCGCCGGAGTGGAAGAGGTCGATGAGTCGGTCAGTGGAGCCGCGGCCGTTGGTGAGGGCGAGGACGGTCCACTGTTGACGGATGAGGTCGCCGACCTGGCTGAGCATGCGTTCGACGGAACCGTTGAATGCGGTTGCGGGGGTGGCGTTGACGGTGTAGGTGTCGATTCCGTCTTCGATGGCGTCGGCGATGCCCTGGTTCTGGAGCGCCCCGGCGGCGTCTTCGAGTAGGTCTGCGTCGGTGACGAGTTCGGTGATTTCCCACCAGCTGAGCTTGGCTTCGAGTGCCTGTGCGGTGGTTTGGTCGATGGTGCGGAATCCACTGTCGCTCATGCGGAGCTGGCCGAGGTCGATGGGTGCTACTGCGTCGGCTTCTGCGGAGGTGTCCCAGGCGGCGGCGAGGAATTCTTCGTTGGTGGCGACGAGGTCTTCGGCGCGGGCGCGCACACGCTCGGGTTCGACGTTAATGATCATGGACCCAGCCGGCAACAGCTCGGTGAGGGTGTTCATGGATTCGATGAGCAGCGGGGTGAGTGATTCCATGCCTTCGACGTAGATTCCGCCGGCAATCTTCTCAAGCATGGCTGCGGCTGCCGGGTAGTCGGCTTTCAGTCGTGCGGCGCGGCTCATGACCTCGGGGGTGATGAGCAGTTCGCGGCAGGGCAACAGGGTGAGTTCGGTGAGCTCTTCTCCCCCGCTGAGGGTGCGCTGGTCGGCGACGGAGAAGTGGCGCATTTCGTCGAGTTCGTCGCCGAAGAATTCGAGGCGGACGGGGGTAGTTGCGGTGGGCGGGAAGACGTCGATGATGCCGCCTCGTACGGCGTATTCGCCGCGCTTGGCGACCAGGTCTACGCGGGAGTATGCGGCGTCGTTGAGGCCGCGCACCACATCTTTGAAGGGGTATTCTTTGCCGCGGACCAGGTGCACGGGTTCGAGCTTTTCGATGCCGGTGACGATGGGCTGGATGACGGCGCGTACGGGTGCGATAACGACTTGGGGGCGTTTAGCCGCGTCCCCGGTCATGGCGCGCAGTACCTGCAGGCGGCGGCCGACAGTATCGGAGCGCGGTGAGAGGCGTTCGTGGGGCAGGGTTTCCCAGGCGGGGAAGAGCGCAATGTCTGCGGCGGGCAGGTAGGAGCGCAGGGCTGCGGCGAGGTCTTCTGCTTGACGGTCGGTGGGGGCGACGATGAGACTGAGCGCTTCAGCGGTGGTATCACGTACTGCAGTGGAGATGTCTGCAATGAGCGCGGCGTGGGTTCCGGCGACGGCGCCGATGAGGGTGCGTGCGCTGCGTTCGGTGGGCTGTGCGGAGGCGGCGGTGCGGATTGCGGCCCAGCTGCTGAGTTGGTTGAGGGTGTTCAGGAGGGGGTGCAGGGGTGCCTCGAGGGGCTGTGCGGTAGCTTTTCGGGTGGTGCTCACGGGTTCTCCTGAATCTGGGGTCTTCGCCTGCAGCGGTTGAGCTGGTGGAGGGCTGCTATGGATGGTCGGTATTGGGCGGTGCCGGTTGGGGGTGTCCGAGTGAATTTGCCTTTATTTCACGGTGCTTTATATGTGTTTTGGGTGTGTTTTATGCAGCTTTTCCATTGTAGGGCTAGTCTGCTTTTTCTGGCATTTTTCTCTGGTGTTCTTCTGCGATGGAATATATTCCTTTTTGCACTCGATTGTCGCTTTCGTGGGTGATACTTGAGTATGGTTTTCTTCCGTGTCTGTTCCTGTGCCACAACGTTCATCGCATGGGGCGTAAATCACACACTCACGGGCATCTTTGCACTTTGTGCACCATTATTTTCACAGCTTCATCCTGTACCCTAATCATTAACGCTTACAGAAAAACCAGACAGTATATCCCCTTCCGGATTCTGTTTACCTCTTCCAACCAACCTCAGGTTTTCAGTATTTACTGCGGTTTTTCTAGTGCGCTAAATTCACCGTATCTTTCGATGTTTCTTCCGGAACGTCGCATCAGAAAGACGCATATGACAACCACATACACGAACAAACCCGCTGAAAAGCGCCATGTCCATTCATGGTCTGCTAAAAAGTGGGCCGCTTTCGCACTCGCTTTTGGTACCGCTTTCACTGCGGCACCTCTTACTCCTACTACTCCCGCCTCGGCTGCGACCGGAACCCATGACGGTTCCAGCAGCGATAAAGCAGCTGCTTCCTGTTACGAGGTCAAGCAGGTTAATCCTTCTGCCTCCTCTGGCACTTACTGGCTGTACACCCCGCAGATGAGCGGCCCGGCGCAGTTCTACTGCGATCAGGAAACTGATGGCGGCGGCTGGGTCATGATTGGTCGCGGTCGTGAGGGTTGGACCGAGTCTTACAACGGCACCGGCGACCCGAATCAACTGCACCAGAACCCCACCGGTCCTGCCGCTTTTACTCCGGTCCAGCTTCCCGCAAACACTGTCGATGCGCTGCTGAACGGCGTTAAGCCTCAGGACCTTCCCGACGGCATGCGCCTGCGCCGTGCTCACAATGCGAGGGGAACCCAGTGGCAGAACGTTTATGTTCAGCGTCCTCAGACTGAGCAGTGGACCTGGGCGATGAGCTACGGTCAGCGTTGGGGCACCGTGAAGTTCACCGGCGCCGGCATTAACCGCACCGCTCATATGGGCGGTTCCGCTTCGGAGATGGCTCCGGGCATTACCACCAGCTCTGTTCGTTTCTTCGCGAACCCGAACCAGGGCTACCAGATTGGTTTTGCGTACGGTGCACTGGTGAACTTCGGTAATGAGAATTCTGATTCGTATATTTACCACAAGCGCGGTTCCTTCGGTTACTCTATCCCCTTCACTCAGGTGTTCCTGCGCCCGAAGCTGACTCAGCGTGACTTGAACTTCTCGCAGATTGGTTCTGGCTCTGCCGCCAGCAACCGTCGTGCTCTGCCCAATAGCTACACGATGCCCGTTCGTTGGCGCACCAGTGAACAGACTGGCACCGGCAAGAAGAACGAGATGAACACTTACGTTCAGGCTATTACTCAGGTAGGCGACACCGTCTTCACCGGTGGCGACTTCAAGTATGTGGAGTCGGCTGGCGGCGAGCGCGTTGATCAGTCGTACCTGGCTGGTTACAACGTGGATTCGGGTGAGCTGGTTCGTTCCTTCCGCCCGACTTTCAACGGCCAGATTAAGGCTCTTGAGGCTCTGCCGAATAACCGCCTGGCAGTTGGCGGCGAATTTACCGAGGTGAATGGCGAGAAGGTTAACCACTTCGTCATTCTGGACGCGACCACCGGTCAGATTGACCGCACCTGGGACCTTCAGATTCAGCGTCGCAATGGCGATGCCGCACAGGTGAAGACTCTGCTGGTTCAGGACGGTTACCTGTATATTGGCGGTAACTTCACCCACGTGAAGGGCAATACTTCTAAGGCGTACGCTTACTCGCGTGGTGCCGCTCGTATTAAGCTTTCGAACGGCGAGGTGGATTGGAACTGGCGCCCGAACTTCAACGGTACGGTCAACGGCATTACTGCCGCCTCGGATAATTCCACTGTTCACGCTGCGGGTTACTTCACTGAGCTGAATAACCAGCGTGCGTTCCGTCTGGCTGCTTTGAATGGTTCTAACGCTTCGAACATTAAGTGGGAGTGGGAGCCGTCGTTGAAGCTGAACATTACTGACCGTATTGTGTACGCGTTCCAGTTCGATGTTCAGGATGCCGGCTCGACTGTGTGGACTGGCGGTGCTGACCACCTGATTGCGAACTACTCGAAGAATGGTTACGGCCGTATTTCTTCGTCGATTTCTAAGTACGGTGGCGACTGGCAGGATCTGCACTTGAGCGGTAACACCATTTACGGTGCATGCCACTGCGGTGACGTACTCTTTGAGGGCTCTACCGGTTACCACACCTACTGGAAGGAGTCGAAGGCAGTTCACCGTATGCGCCTGGTCGCAGCGTTCGATAAGGACAGCGGCGAGGTTATCGGTGAGTTCAGCCCGGTTCTGAAGGGCGCTAGCGGCTACGGTGTCTGGGAGTCCTTCGTGGATTCTCGCGGCAATCTGTGGGTTGGTGGCGACATTAACCGTTCGCTGGGTGCTAATGGTGAGCAGCGCACTGTCGGTTTCGCTCGCTTTGCTTCTCGCGATGTGACCGCCCCGTCGACTCCGTCGAATCTGTCGGTTCAGCGTGATGGCTCGACCGATAAGCTGTCTTGGTCTGGTGTTCGTGAGAGCGGTGCTCGCTACCAGGTGCTGCGTGATGACCGTGTGATTGCTACGGTCTCGGGCACCAGCTACGAGGTTGAGCATACTGATGGCGCTCGCTACTATGTGCGTTCCATCGATGCGTCTGAGAACTTCTCGGCTTCCACAGGAGCTGCTCAGGCTTAGGTCAGATTGTTGATCTAGTTTCTTTGAGCCGCCGCCTGGTTCGGGCTCTGCAGGGTTTGCGGGGTCCGGGTCAGGCGGCGGTGCACCCGGGGTGTATGCCCTCTATAGTTTTGGTTCGGTCCGGTTTTCCCAGTTTGCTATCTCTTCGCCTCTGCGGCGGCTATGATGGGTTGGGATTCATTGCGTCGGATGGGTTGCTTCCGTCCTTTCCGATGATGGGCTGAATCTTGGTCTGTGGTGTTTCTTCGCTGTTGGTACGACAGAGGAAACTTCACAGATTTTTAGCGTTCCGCTTCGTACGGGTACAGTGCCATTGTTGGCTTCGTGCGTGAGGGGTGGGGCGTATTCATTCAATTTCCGATAACTACACTCACTGATTCCGGCTACAGACTCGCTGTTAGCGCAGTTCATAACGCTTCCCCCTTACCCCGATGCCTGGTCACTATGCTGTGCCTTGTGTGGGGTGGGTGTTGCTGTGTGAATTGCAGTTTTCTGCTGTGTGCCGGTTGAGGTCTCTAGGAGAGACAAATGAATTTTCTTCCGTTCACGCGTGGAGGGCGCGCGCAGGGTGCTGCTTCCTCCGCTTCTGAGGGCTCTCGCGTAGCTTCTCGCTCCGGGTCCCGTGCTTTGGGTGCGGCGGCTGCTTCTTTTGCGATGGTTGCGGCTTCTTTGGGTCCGATTGCTTCGGGCGCGCAGGCTGCTGATGCACGCTACTATGACGGTTCGTCGAGTGAGCGCGCGGCTGCGAGCTGCTGGGAGGTTAAGCAGAATAATCCGCGTGGCAAGAGCGGCGCGTACTGGCTGTACACCCCTGCGATGAGTGCTCCTGAGCAGTTCTATTGCGATCAGGAAACTGATGGCGGCGGCTGGGTTATGATTGGCCGCGGTCGTGAGAGCTGGACTGAGAACTACTACGGTCGCGGTAATGCCGATCAGCTGTATAAGAACCCGACCGGCTTTGATGCGGTGCAGCTCTCCGGCGTGACCGTGAACGCGCTACTGAACGGTACCCGTCCGCAGGATTTGCCCGATGGCGTGCGTTTCCATCGCGCGATGAACGTTGAGGGCACTACCTGGCAGGATTTTAAGGCTCACCGTGATTCCAGTACCGAATGGACTTGGACTTTGCGTTCAAAGATGTTCTGGTCAAATATTTCGGTCAAAAACACCTGGCAGTACAGTAACCGTTATGACTACGCCAACCGTGGTCAGGTGGCTGGTAACATCTTCACCCATGATTCTGATGATTTCCGTTCCCTGAACTTCGAAGAGAAGGCATCGCAGGGCTACAAGCTGGGCTTCACCTACGGTCGCAACGCCAAGATTACATGGTGGACCGAGACCTACCTGATGAACCGTCCTTCGGCGTATATTTACCGCCCGGCGGATGATTCGACCACTCCCCTGGTATTTACTCAGATGTTCTTGCGCCCGAAGGTGACTCAGAACGATTTGGTGGCTAAGGGTCTGCATGATTATGGCCAGCAGGGCGCTGCGGCAAGTAACCGCCGCGCGCTACCCAATAGCTACTCCGAGAAGTGGAAGTGGCGTACCAGCGCTGAGACCGGTACCGGCAAGAAGGGTGAGATGAACACCCAGGTTGAGGCTATCACCGAGGTCGGTGGCGCTGTCTTTACCGGTGGCGATTTCGCGTACGTTGAGTCGGCAAGCGGTGAGAAGGTTGAGCAGGCTTTCTTGGCTGGTTACGAGGTGGGTACCGGCGAGCTGCGCCGTTCCTTCCGCCCGAAGATTAACGGTCAGGTGAAGTCGGTTGAGGCTCTGCCGAACGGCCTGCTTGCTGTGGGTGGTTCTTTCGACCAGGTGAACGGCGAGTACTACAACGGTTTTGTAATTCTGGATCCGCAGACCGGTCAGGTTGCTAAGGACTGGGATATCCGCGTGGTTAGCCGCATTGCTTCCGTACCGGTACAGATTAAGACCCTGCACGTGCGTGATGGCTACCTGTACATTGGTGGTTCCTTCACTCACTTGAAGGGCCAGACCTCCCCCACCTACGCGTATGCGAGGAACCTGGCTCGCATTAAGTTGAGCAACGGTGAGGTGGACTGGAACTGGCGTCCGGTCTTTAATGGCACAGTTAACGGCGTGAGCGCTTCTGAGGGCAATGCCGATGTGTACGTCGCTGGTTACTTCACCCAGCTGAATAACCAGGAGGCGTTCCGTCTCGCTCATATGCAAGGCAGTAGCACGAACCCGGTGGCTTGGCACCACCGTCCTTCATACACCCCCAAGAATGCCCAAACCTGGGATTTGAAAAACGAGCGCAGGATGTGGGGCTTCCAGTTCGATGTTCAGGATGCTGGTTCCTCCGTCTGGGTGGGTGGCACCGAGCATATGATTACCCGTTACGAGAAGAGCTCGATGCGCCGCACCGACAGCGCAATTACTCGTGAGGGTGGTGACTTCCAGGATCTGCATCTGAGCGGTAACACCATTTACGGTGCGTGCCACTGCGGCGATTTCCTCTTCCAGGGTGCAGATACGGTCTATTCGGAGTGGGAGAACGCGACTAACGCTCAGACCATTCGCCTGGTAGCGGCTTTCGATAAGGACAGCGGTAAGATGCTGCCGGAGTTCGCACCGATTATGAACGGCGCGTATGGATACGGTGTGTGGGAGTCCTTCGTGGATTCCACGGGCACTCTGTGGGTTGGTGGCGATATCCGTAAGTCGCTGGGCGCTAATGGCGTACAGCCGACTATTGGCTTCGCGCGTTATGCTCCTCGTGATGTGACCCCTCCGGCTCCCCCGAGCGATCTGAAGGTCACGACGAACGGTTCCAAGGATCAGCTGACATGGTCGGGTATTTCCGAGCGTAGGGTGAAGTACCAGGTTCTGCGCGATGATCGTCCTATTGCGACGGTTACGGGTACGAGCTATTCGGTGGATCACCGCGATGGCGCCCGCTATTATGTGCGCGCGGTAGATACTGCAGATAACTATTCGGCAAGCACCGAGGCTGTCCAGGCAGCATAACACCTCATCAGGGCGATATGCGCTTTTGTGACAAATAATTTTAGTGATGTTCGCCCTATTCTCCCGGGCTGGTTTTAAACCAGCCCGGGATTTTTTTTGCACATAGTGAATCTATTTCATTCATTTACATGAAGGTTTTTTCATGCAGAGATATATACTTACCTTCTAATCGAGTCAAAATAGAGCATTAGTTAGGGCTTATTCTCATCATTTATAAAAACGTTATTTTTGTAAGTCTAAGTATTTTCCCAGCTTTGCGTGTTAGCCTTTAGGTGCTTTGCCGCCGTGCAAGGTATTATCTTCCGGAATATAGTCATTCTCACTCCAACCACTAAAGAGGCTTCCATGTCAGTGTTCTTCAAGTACCCCTCCCGGTCCCGCCTTCTGGGCACCTTGGGTACCGTTGCGGTATCCGCCCTGGTCCTGAGCGCTTGCGCTACTGAAAACCCGAGCTCCGATAGCTCTTCGCCTGCTTCTGCGTCCGCGAGCGTTTCCGCGTCGGCGCATGCTTCCTCAAACAAGTCTTCGAGCGCTTCCCCCCAGGTTTCTGAGCAGGGCACCGCTTCTGCGTCCGCTGAGGCTTCGGGCGAGGCGTCCCCCAAGGCAGATGCTGAGGCCACTTCTTCTGACGGTCAGAAGCTTGAAGAGATTTACACCGGTTCGGAGGAAATGAAGAATGCTTCTTCCGTGCCCGTTGACACTGAAGAAGTGAAGAAGACCACCGAACTGGTCAATTCTTTTGAAAACATTCTGACCAAGGTTAAGGCAGCTCCTTCTGCCGCTCCGTCCCCGGAGCGCACTGCTGATCCGACCAGCGACGAAGAAGCTGAGCAGCAGAACGTTGAGCAGGCTCGTGCCGTTCTCGATGATGAGACGATTCGCTCCATCGAGGCTGTGGCTGTTGATTCCGCTGCCGCTGAGTTTGCCGTGCAGGCTTCCGAATACGCACTGGCAGGCTGGCACTATGAAGGTTCTTCCACTGTGGTGGGCACTCCCCGTATGACTGAGACTCAGTACAAGGGTCAGCCCGCGCGCATGCTGGAAGTATGCATGGATTCTTCCTCTGTGAAGATCTATGACGAGAATAATCAGCCCGTTAAGGATGACAATTCTCCCAAGCGTTCACTCAATATTTACACCCTCGTTCAGGTCGATGGTCAGTGGAAGATTGCGACCCATGATTTCCCGAACAATCCTGATTGTTAGGGTCTAATTAAGAGATGCCGGCTTCCAGCTACGATTCGCTAGAAACCGCGCATTATCATCCATAGCGCATTAATGTTGATGCGCACTCGATAACATTTCTTGGCATTCATTTGGAGATATTATGAAAGCCCACCTTGGCATGACGGGCTCTGGCTTTTCTCGTTCTGCTATAACCCGCTCAACTCTTTGCTTGAGCATTGCTACGGCTTTGGCTTTGCCCGTGGCTATCCCCGCTATTACGCCGAGTACCGCTGTCGAACAGACTGCGGAAAAAAGGGACTCTGCTTTCTACAATGGCACGACCTCCGAGCGTGCTGCCGCTAGCTGTTGGGAAGCCAAGCAGGCTAACCCCGAGGCAAAGAGCGGCGCCTACTGGCTGTACACTCCCGCGATGAGCCAGCCGACCCAGTTCTACTGCGATCAGGAAACTGATGGCGGCGGCTGGGTCAAGATTGGTGAGGGCCGTGACGGCTGGACCGAAAACTATGAGGGTCAGGGCGATACTTCGCAGCTCTACAGCGATGCCGCACCCGCGTCATCCGGTATGACTCTTGAACAGGGCAAGGCGCTGAGCTCCCTACCCGCCGCGAAGACCCCGATTCAGCTTTCGGGCACCACTATTTCTCAGTTGCTCAACGGCGTTCGTCCCGATCAGCTGCCCGACGGTTACCGTTTCCGCCGTGCCCTAAACACCTCGGGCACCAAGTGGCAGGAGGTGACGGTTGACCGCCGTCAGACTTCCGAGTGGACCTGGGCTCTGCGCTCGAGCGCTGTCTGGTCGAATACGATCGTCACGAACCCTGACGAGTTCTCTTCCTACAATGAAAATGGCCGCAGGGACTGGCCTGATGGCACGTGGGAAGACCACATTCTGCGTGGACAGAACAACGGCTTCAAGACTTTGATGTTTGATGAGTTGGCGTCCCAGGATTACCGTATGGGTTTCCGTTACGGTGCAAACTCTCCCATTTCGCAGGATGGCTCTGAGCCGGCAATCACCGATGCGCGGAACTCCTACATCTACGGTAAGGAAAGCAACGGTGAGGCCTCTTTCGGTTACACCCAGATGTTCCTGCGCCCGAAGCTGACCCAGAATGATTTGAACCTGGGCGCTATCCCGGATTCCGGTACCCCGGCGAGCGCTCGTCGTGCCCTGCCCAATAGCCGTTCGGCGGATTGGCGCTGGCGAACCAGCGCCAGGACCGCCTCCGGTAAAACCGGCGAAATGAACACCTACGTTGAGGCCATTACCGAGGTCGATCACGGTAACGGCACCTCCAGCGTGTTTATTGGTGGCGACTTCGAGTACCTTGAGTCCTCTACCGGTGAGCGTGTTGCGCAATCTAATATTGCTGCTTTTGACCCGGTGACCGGCGAGTTGCGCCGCGATTTTAAGCTGACTGTTGACGGTCAGGTGAAGGCTGTTGAGGCTCTGCCGAATAACCGTTTGGCTGTTGGCGGTAACTTCAAGCTTGTTAACGGTGAGAAGCATGAGAGCTTCGTCGTTGTTGACGCCACAACCGGTGAAGTTGCCCCTGAATGGGCCCAGGTTAAAGTCGAAGATCGCATTCGTACCGAGGTCATGACAGTGAAGACCATTCACCGTCAGGGTGACTACGTGTATATTGGCGGCACCTTTACCCACATTTATGAAAGTGAAAAGGCGGGTGAGGCGTATTCGCGCAATATTGCCCGTTTTAAGTTGGGCGAGCCTTCTAACGGTGTGCCCGGTATTGTGAGTATAGACCGTAACTGGCGCCAGGTGTTCAACGGTACTGTCAACGGTATTAGCGCCTCCGCTGATAACTCTCATGTTTACGTAGCCGGTTACTTCACCTGGCTCAACGGTGGCCTTGCCTACCGCGTGGCTGATATTACTCAGCATATGCAGAAGGGCAGCCCGTGGGCGTACCAGCAGTCTGAGATTCCTGCTGGCGCTAATGTCTCTGACCTGCGTAATGAAACCAAAATTTGGGGTTTCCAGTTCGACGTCCAGGATGCCGGTACCGGCGTCTGGGTGGGCGGTACCGAGCACCTCATCTCTCGTTACGATAAGGCGTCCTTGACCCCCACCTACACCGCGATTACCCGCGATGGTGGAGACTTCCAGGATCTGCACCTGCACGGTAACACCATCTACGGCGCCTGCCACTGCGGCGACTTCCTCTACCAGGATTCGCGTAACAAGCGGACCCCCGTGGGCGGTTCGAGCGTGATTCACTCGGTCAAGCTGGTTGCTGCTTTCGATAAGGACAGCGGTAAGATGCTGCCGGAGTTCTCCCCTGCTATTAAGGGTGACCACGGATTCGGTATCTGGGAGTCTTTCGTGGATTCGAAGGGCACCCTGTGGGTTGGCGGCGATATTCACCGTTCGCTGGGTGTTCACGGTACTCAGGATACCGTCGGTTTTGCGCGCTTTGAGGCTCGCGATGTGGCTCCTCCGCCTACCCCGCAGAACCTGAAGGTTGAGCTGAAGGACGATAAGGACGTTCTGACCTGGGATGCCGTGCAGGATACCGGTAGTGTCCGCTACCAGATTCTGCGTGACGACCGAGTTATCGCTAGCACTTCGGGTACGAAGTTCGAGATTGACCACACCGATAACGCACGTTACTTTGTGCGTGCAGTGGACAGCTCGGATAACTACTCTGCATCCACTCCGGTTCAGGTAGCTCCGGTTCGCCCGACTCCTACCCCCACGGAGACCGCAACCGAGACTCCTACCGCTGACCCGACGGCAAGTGTGGATCCGACTGCAGCTGCTGACCCGACCGCGAGCGCTGACCCCAGTGCTTCGGCAAGCGCTACCCCGAGTGCAGAAGCGACTACTGAGGCACCGAAGGTCCAGGATCCGGACCCGAAGGTTGAGGAGCCTAAGCCCGCCGATCCCAAGCCTGAGAATCCGAAGGAAGAAGCCGCTAAGGACCAGATTGTTCTGCCCTACGCCTCGGATTGGAAGTACATGGTCTCTACCCAGGCTCCCAACCGTAAGTACGGTTGGAAGTACAACTTCCACTTCAGCCTGGAAGATATTGCGCAGGAAGCATGGCAGACCGGCAAGACCCCGATTGGGGTCGGTACTGGTAACCTCAACACCTCCGTTAAGGTTCCGCTCGTGCGTTCCCGCCACAATATCTACGCCTACACCACCATCCAGCTCACTCGTGAGCAGGCCAGCCGTGATCTCGTGCTGACCACTTACGCGGATGACGCTATTGCGGTGGGTGTCAACGGTGAAGAGGTTGGTCGTTCCAACTTTGACACTCGTGGAAAGCTGTGGAATAGCGCGATTGCATCGAGCTCGATTGATACCGCTACGGCTCAGAAGACTCCGGTGACCTTCACCGTTCCGGCTTCTCAGCTGAAGGCTGGTGAGAACCTCATCGCTGTTGAGGTTCACCCGGGCATTAGCCGACGTAACGTTCGCCCGAATGTGAGCTTCGATTTGCAGGCTACCTCCAAGGCACCGGTTGCTGAGCAGCCCGCCGAGAAGGAAGGCGACAAGGAGGCGGATGCTCCCGCCGCACACGAGGCTGAGCAGCCCGTGGTCGACAACGCGAACAACGCGGCAGCCGGCCAGGGCGAGCGACGCATCGTCAATAACGGAGTCGGAACCCGCGTTCCGATGCAGTCTCGAAGGAACTAATACCTTCTAGATAATCTCAGCTAAATGGGGTTTGATTTTCTGAATGATTCAGGAAATCAAACCCCATTTGCGTATATTCCCCACTTTTCCGTGTTTTTTGCATCATTTATTCCCATTATTTGTGCTTCTGTCATGTGCCTCTCTGCACAATGTTCAGAAATGTTTTCTAAATCCACAATTCACGAGAACAAAGCGCCGATAACCCCCTCTAACAGCACACCAAGCCTACCCGAAGGATCCCGCAAATCTGCACCAAAGCGCATTGTCAGAGGGTTTTTACGACACAATTGTTGACCCTGACCACACGCCCCCTGTTGCACTTCATCTCGTTGTAAAATATCTATATAGTGGTGTACGTGAAAAAAGGGACCAACCACCTCTTTTTTCGCGTGCGAGACTTCCGGACTTTCTCGCAACCACCCCGAAAGGGAGTAATTCACTCTCCTTCACTCCTCTCACCGATTAAAAAGGAATGTGCATGTCCACCTCTGAGGCACCTCACGCCCCGAACTCCGCACCCGCATCGGGATTTTCTGCGAAGTTTTCTCACACCCTGCGCTCTCTTGAAGCAGCGCAGAAGCCCGGCATTGGCGTTCCCGCCTACACCCGCTGGGTCAACCGCCGAGTAGCACGCTACTTCGCCGCGGCAGCTGTCGCTCTGGGCATCACCCCCAACGGCGTCACCGCGATTTCCGCTGCATGTTCCGCTGCAGGCCTCATCGTTCTGATTACCTGCCCTCCCAGCATTGGTGTGGGCATCTGCGTTGCACTGCTTTTCGCTCTCGGTTACGGCCTGGACTCCGCTGACGGCCAGGTTGCTCGCGTGACCGGCGCGTCCTCCCCCGCCGGTGAGTGGCTCGACCATGTGGTCGACTCCATCCGTGTGCCCTCCGTGCACATGGCAACTCTGCTCTCCTTCCTGCTGTACCCTGCGCACTACTCCTTTACCGGTTCCAACGCATTCAACGGCTGGATCATTGCGATGCCCATGATTTTCACCGCGCTGACCGCCGGTCACTTCATGAGCCAGATTCTTGCTGAGCAGCTACGCAACAACCGCAAGACCGCTGCTCCCCCGACCGGTGGCCCCCTGCGCTCCTTCATCAACCTGCACATGGACGCTGGTACCCTCTGCTGGATCTACATTTTCCTTGGCTTCGGACCCGTGTTCGTCATCGTCTACGCGCTGCTTCTGCTGGCTAATGCCGCAACCGTCCTGCTGTCCATGCGTCGCAAGTACGTTAGCCTCGCGACCCCCGCTGAGTAAGGAGAACCCCAATGATGCACTTCACCTCTCGCAACCCTGCTGTTTCCGCCGTTATCGCAACCAACGGCAAGCGCCCCGAACTGCTGCGCGTGGCTGTCCGCTCCATCCTTGAGCAGAGCTACCGCGGTTTCGTTGAAGTTGTTGTTGTCTTTGACCGCGTTGAGCCCGACCGCCTCGAGGACATTGAGGTCGGCGAAAACCGTGCCCTGAAGATTGTCTCCAACACCCGCTCCGGCGGTCTGGCTGGCGGCCGCAACAGCGGCATCATCGCCTCCAGCGGCGAGATGATTGGCTTCTGCGATGATGACGACTACTGGATGCCTTCCAAGCTCACCCAGCAGGTCGCTCTCTGGCGCGAAAACCCCGAAGCAACCGCTATCTCTTCGGGTATTACCGTCCGCTCCGGCGGTCAGGATATCGTGCGCCTGGCGCCCGAGCGCGCAACCTTCGCAGACTTCCTGCGTTCGCGCATTACCGAAATTCACCCCTCCGCCATGCTGTACTCCCGCGAGGATCTGCTCGGCGTTGACGGTAAGCCCGCCCGCATCGGCCTGGTCGATGAGGAACTGCCCGCCGCCTACGGTGAAGACTACGACCTGCTGCTGCGTGCAACCCGTCACGGCGATGTACTGAGCGTGCCCGAACCGCTGATTCTGGTGCTCTGGGACCGCCCTTCCTTCTTCTCCGGCAAGTGGCAGTCCATGGTTGACGGTCTGAGCTACATTCTGCGTAAGTTCCCTGAATTCGAGCAGGATCCCAAGGGTCTGGCACGTATCGCCGGTCAGATTGCGTACGCTCAGGCGTCGCTGGGCAACAACAAGGAGGCGCGCGCGTACGCTCGCGCGGCTCTGCGCCGCGACCCCATGCAGCTTCGTGCTTGGGCGGCGTATGTTGTGTCCACCGGTCTTATTAAGCCCGCTACTCTTCTTGATCTCGTCCAGAAGACCGGTCGAGGTCTCTAACCAGGTATCGCACAGACATGGTTTCCTCTTCCGTTCTTTCCTCTCCGGGCACTTCGCCTACGGGGCTGAAGGATTCCGCCGGATCGGATAGTACTCCGCCCAGCGGTATTCTGCGTGCCCGCGCACGCATCCGCCCGTTGTCTACGGCGCAGAAGAAGCTCCCGGCCTGGCCTCTGCTGGCATTGCTGTACGGCTTCCCGGCGCTGTGGGCTTTGGGTGTGCTTCAGATTGCACCGCTGGTACTGGCAGCGATCATGCTTTTTTACCTCATTATTCGAGGTAATGTGCGTGTGCCCGGTTCCCTGTGGGTGTGGGGCGCGTTCTGCGTGTGGGTTGTTGTTGCGGCGCTTGCGCTGACCCGTTCCACCGACATTATTGGTTGGGGTCTGCGCTTTGTGAATATTCTCAGTGCAGGTATTTACGCCCTGTACTACTACAACGCGCGATCCTCTATTAGCATCAATAGGCTGCTGGGCGGTCTGGCGACCCTGTGGGTGACCCTCATTGTCCTGGGTTACGGCGGCGTTCTCTTCCCTGAGTTCCGTCTGCGTACCCCGATGAGCTTCATCATGCCTTCTGGTTTTATGCAGAATCCGCTGGTGCGTGACTACATGCTTCCTCCCCTGGCTGAGGTTCAGCGCCCGTGGGGCGCTCCCGAGGCGTATATTCGCCCCTCCGCGCCGTTCCCCTACGCGAATAGTTGGGGTCTGGCGTACACTCTGCTCACCCCGGTGATGCTGGCGTGCTTGCTTCGCCTGCATTCCATCTGGCTGCGTATTGCGTTGCTGATTGGTATGGCGCTTTCTACTGTGCCTGCGATTGCGACCAGTAACCGCGGCATGTTCATTGGTCTAGGTATCAGCGCAGCGTACGTACTGCTGCGTCAGTTCCTTGCGGCTAATTGGCGTGCTGTGGGTACGGGTGTTGCGGCGATTACGGCTGTGGTTGTGGCGCTCTTTGCGTCGGGCACCGTGGATAACATTCTGGGTCGTCAGGACTACTCTGACTCCACCGGTGGCCGTGCGGCGCTCTACCGCGCCACCTGGAAGGCGACCTTGGAGTCCCCGATTATTGGTTACGGCACTCCGCGTATGGAACCGAGCATTGGCGTGTCAATGGGTACCCAGGGGTACCTGTGGACTCTGATGTTCTGCTTCGGCTTCGTGGGTCTGGCGCTGTTCGCGCTCTTCATGGTGTGCACTGTAGCAGGCGGCGCACGAGTGAAGACCACCTCCGGGTACTGGCTGCATAGCGTGCCGGTCGCGTGCTGCGTCGTCTTTATTTTCTACAGCTTCGATATTGCTCAGATGACCATTCTGATGCTCGCATCGATGGCGTGCATTCGTTCCATTCGGGATGGTGAGGGGCTATGACGAAGAATCAGTCCCCTCGTGGTTTAGATACTTCTGCGGTTTCATCTTTCGAGGATGCGTATTCGACGGGTGGTCATCCTAGCCGCCGTGCGCGTCTGCGTGAGAGCGGCGAGTACATCGAGCCGGTAGTGGAGCAGGGCGAATCGCTGGCTGAGTCTTCTGCCGATGAGTTTGCTCCGACGGTGGACGATATCCGTTCCGGTCGTTTTCCTGCGACCACGGCGCTGTCGATTGTGCCTCCGGCTCGAGGCTTTGCTTCCGAAGAGTTACTGCCCGATTCTTTGGAGGCGGGTTCTTCGGAGTCAGGTACTTCGACTGCTGGTTCCTCAGCGGCAAACGCTACCGCTGTAGTGGGTGCTCATCTGTCCGGTTCCCGGCGGGTTGCCTCGGCTACTGCTGAGTCTGTAGAAAAGGCGCAGGAAGAAAAGACTCCGAATGAGAAGGCTAAGCCTTCCGCGTCAGGTGCTCAGGCAGATAGCGCATCCGCGAAGAGCGTGCCGGTTAAGAAAGCTCCCGGAAAGGCTAAGCAGCCCAGCCTGGCAAAGAGCGGCTCTCTTGCTTCTCTGTGCGTGATGTACGGCGCGGGTATCGCGTTCGTGACCACGATGGTGGTGTCGAACGGTATTGGTGCTGAGGGTTCGGGCGAGTTTTTCCGTCTGATGGCGTTGTTCGCGATTGCGATTTCGCTGGTGACTTTCGGCGCGGATACGGGCTTGGTTCGTACGATGAGTGCTCAGCGTGCGCTGGGTCGTTACGGTGTGCTTCCGCAGCTGATCCGTTACGGTCTGATTCCTTCGCTGGTGACTTCGGTGCTTCTGGTGGCGGGTGTGTACATCTACACCGAGATTGTGCCGATGGCTCCCCAGTATCAGGCGGCGATGCGTGTCAGTTCGGCTTTCGTGCTGATAGCGGCGCTGATGACGGTGTTCTTCGGCGCTCTGCGTGGCCTGCATCGTGTGGTGACCTTTACGCTCCTGCAGAATGTTCTGCTTCCCACTCTGCGTTTTGCGGCGGTGGGTTTGGTTGTTCTGTTCTCGGGTCAGCTCATGGATTTGGTGTACGCCTGGACCATCCCGGTGGCGATTACTGCGGTGGTTGCGCTGTGGCTTTTGGAGCGGGCGTTCCCTTCCGAGGAGCATGTGGAGGTTCTTTCTTCTGAGGATTCTCCGCCTGAGACGTTCCGTTCGTTCTGGGGTTTCAGCTCTGCACGCGGTGTCGCTACCATTGTGGAAACCATCCTGGAGTGGATTGACGTGCTGGTGGTGACGGCGTTCTTGGGTGCCGCTGCCGGTGGTATCTATGGTGCTGTGAACCGTTGTGTTCGTGTGGGCACCATGATTGAGCACACCGGACGCGTGGTGACCGGACCGTCGATTAGTGCGGCGTTGGCTACCCGTCAGCTAGATCGTGCTCGAGAGATTTTCTTGTCGACCACTCGCGTGTTGACTGCTCTGTCGTGGCCGTTCTACCTCTCCCTGGCGTTCTTTGGTCCGGTGCTGTTGCATTTCTTCGGTAAGGGCTTTGAGGCTGGCGCCGGTATTCTCTGGGTGATTTGCCCGGCGGCGATGCTGTCGATGAGCGCCGGTGGCGTGCAGTCCGTTCTGCTGATGAGCGGTAAGAGCCGCTGGCAGCTGTTGAACAAACTCTCCTCGCTGGTGGTGGCTGTGACCTTGAACTTCACCTTGGTTCCGGTTTGGGGCTTGTACGGTGCGGTGACGGCGTGGGCGTCTGCTCTGCTGATTGACACCTTCCTGGCGAGCTACCAGGTATTCCGCCTCGTTGGTATTCGCGCTTCGGTTCGCGAGATGGCTCCGTCACTCTTCTTGGGTGCGGCTGTTCCGACGGTGTGCGCTCTGGCGTCTTTGGCTTTCTTGGGTCAGAGCGTGCTGGGCGTCATCGTGTACGTGGTGCTACTGGTGCCGGTGTACGGCGCGGTGCTGTACCGCTTCCGTAAGGCTCTCGGTATTGAGCGTTTCCTTTCCGCCCGCCGCGCGAAGTCTTAAGCCTTCAGCTTCCTCTACGTTTTTCTCCGATATTTAGTGTCCGTTTCTCTTCCTCTAGGATGTCCTCATGGATAACACCTCTCATACCTCCTCGGTTACCCTTGGCAACCAGGTACGTCGCATTTTCCGACACCGTCTGCTGATTCTGCTGTCGGTTGTGGTTTTCGCTGTGGCGGGTGCCGTCTACGGCTACATGACCAATAGCAAGTACACTTCTAAGGCTTCGCTGGTTGTTTACCCGCTGGTGGTTGATCCCGCCGGTACCGGTAGCGCTAACTCCGCGAAGGTGGATATTGCGACCGAGTCTCGCGTTGCATCCTCTCGCGAGGTTGCACAGAACGCGGCAAAGTCTCTGATTGCTAATGGCGATACCCTCTCTGAGGCTCAGCTGACCAGCCGCCTCATGAACTCCGTCAAGGTGACCGGCACCTCCCAGACTGCTGTTCTGGATATTGAGGTGACCCGCCCCAACGGTACGGAGGCTGCACGTTACGCTAACGCTATGGCGAACGCATACCTGCAGGTTCGTTCCGAGTCGCTGAAGAGCAGCGTTGATTCTGCTCTGCACCAGATTGATGAGCAGATTTCGGCCCTCGAGGGTGATAACAACCGTGCGGGTCTGCTCTCTCAGTTGCAGGACCGTCGCGCTCAGATTCAGCTGACTTCCACCACCGGTGGTCGCGTGATGAGCGAGGCTCAGGTTCCTTCTTCTTCCTCGGCTCTTGGCCCGGTGAAGATGGGTATTGTTGGTGCTGTTGCCGGTCTGCTGATTGGTGCTGTGCTGGCGTACGGTCGTGACCGCACTATGCGTCACGTTGGTTACGCTGATCGTCTGGAAGATGCTGGTATCCCGGTTCACGAGCTGGGTTCCACTTCTGAGGCGAATGACGCGTTCATGCTGCTGCGCACCATTGGTGCTCCCGACGGCGACGTGAAGAGCGCTGGCGCTTCCGGCATTGTGATTCTGCCCGGTACTGACCGCGGTGTTGAGCACCTATACCAGATGCTGCAGCGTGTTCTGCCCACCGAGTACGCACGTTTCACCGATTACGCTTCGGTCCGTGACGCGCTGACCCGCCACACTCCCGAGTCGCTGGTTGAGAAGAGCGAGACTCCTCTGGTGATTAGCCTGAGCACCGCTACTCCCCTGTCGACTCAGCTGCGTTTCGTCCAGGCTGGCGGCGTGGCTCTGGTTCCGGTGACTGCGGCTACTTCTCTGCAGCAGGTTCGTGAGCTTTTCGCTCAGCTGGATCAGCTTGAGGGCGTGAACGCTCTGGCTGTGTTCCTGGATCGCGAGTAATCAGACCGCGAGTACTCGGGGTTCTGTTGATGGATGCCTCGCCTCTGTGCGGGTTCGTCCTTCGTCCTTGAGCGTAGGGTGCGGTGGTACCTGCTGAGGCGGATCTATTGTGATAGGTCTGTTGATGCAGGTGCCGCCGGGCCCGTCAGCTCACCTTTATCTTCTCTTCTTATTTTTCTCTTGTATTGGGGCTTTAGGAGAACACTATGACTGAGGCAACTTCCTCTCAGGCACCGAAGAAGAAGCTTCTGCTGGTTTCTAGCAGTGGCGGACACTTGAAGCATCTGACGGCTACTTCTGCTGCGTGGCAGGATTATGACCGCGTGTGGGTTAGCTTTAAGCAGCCCGATGTTGAATCTTCTCTGGCTGATGAGAAGACCTATTGGGCGTATTACCCGACCACCCGAAATATTAAGAACGCTATTCGTAATCTGTTCTTGGCATTTCGTATTTTTCCGAAGGAACGTCCGGATGCGGTTGTTTCTGCCGGCGCCGGTGTTGCCGTTCCTTTCTTTGTGGCGGCTAAACTCTTTGGCGTAAAGACTCTTTATATTGAGTGTTTTGATCGCCCGACTCTGCCGACGATGACCGGCAAGATGCTGTACACCTTTGCTGATCGAATTATTGTTCAGAGCGAGGAACAGCAGGAGAATTTCCCTGATTCTCGTGTGATTCATCCCATTTTCTAAGAGTGATGAATTTATCCTGAAAATAGCGTCCTCGCGTGTGCTGAGGGCGTTATTTTCAGGGTATAGTATTTATTAATACATACAGATACGCATAAGTCGTGCGCTCCACTGTGGACTCACCATCCAAGCGAACTAACCACTCGCCAGAGAAGCGTATGCGGAGATTACTCACCATTTTCTCCGGCACGACGCCGCCGCGTATACCAATGATGCCCTCCGGATTTTTGCGTCAGGTATACGGGGTTACTACCGATAAATACATAGAGAGGAATAGGCTATGTCTATTCAGGACTTCCCCCACGTCAGCGTTGATACTTCCAAGTTCGACCTGCCCGTATTTACCCCTGCCGTCGCGCCCGTTCGTATTCCTACTAAGACGTACGATTTGGTGGTGTCCCTCGGCACCGACGTTCACACTTTTGATCGTCTCTTGCGTTGGGTTGAGGCTTATCTTGAGGCTCACCCCGAGGTCACCTGCCTCGTGCAGCATGGCCACACTGCGCCCATTAAGCACGCAGACAACCTTAAGCTTCTTCCCGCCTCCGAGCTGCTGGACTACTACGCAACCGCACGCGTAGTACTGGTTCAGGGCGGCCCCGGCTCCATCCAGGATGCACGCCGCACCGGCGCTCTGCCCCTGGCTGTTCCGCGCCGCGCAGAGTTCAATGAGGTCGTTGACAACCACCAGGTCCCCTTCACCGCTCTGATGGAGAAGCGCGGCCACGCTGTTGTCGTTGAGAGCCGCGAAGATCTCTTCGCTAAGCTCGATCTTGCCCTGGCGAACCCCTCCCTGTTCCGCACCGCTGAGCCTTACGTCTCCACCCCGGAGATTTCCGCAGCTCAGCTGGGTGAGGAACTGCAGGACCTGCTCGCCGGCAAGACCCACCGTAAGGATTCCTTCTGGGGCCGCCTGAAGCAGGCTGCTCGCGCGCACCGTGCGGGTAAGGCTGAGATGGCTCGCATCGACGCGATGGCTCCCAGCGCCTAAGGTTTTCTTGCTTTCTAAGCTCAGCATCCTCGTGATGCGGTGTGGGAGGTGCCCGGCCGGGCGCTTCCCACATTTTTAGACCGGCATGCGAATCCTCCAACCACCCTGTGAGAGGCTGTGGATGTTTTCCCTTGTTCACGGCATATTCTCAGGTGGATTCGCGTCTTTACATTGGTTGCGAAACCCCGCGCACCGTATCCTTAGTAAGGGATAATGCGCGGGGTTTTCGCGCACTACGAAAGGAACAATTATGGCAGTTCAGGAATCGACCGTTATCAACGCAAGCGTTGAGCAGGTTATCGAGGCGTTCTCTAGCGAGGATTTCGCACGCTTCGTATGCTCCGAGGTTGGCGTGGAGTTCGGTAGCTTCTCCGTTTCCGGTGACACCTCCGCCGAGTTCACCGCAACCACCGAGCGTACCGTACCCGCTGAGCGCGTGCCGGACATCGCTCGTAAGTTCGTCGGCAACGGCGTTGCTATGACCCAGATGGACACCGTAAGCGCACCGGCTGCTGACGGATCCCGCACCGTTTCTACCGAGGTCAAGGTCAACGGCGTGCCCGTGTCCGCTCAGGCTACTCAGAAGCTGACCCCCGAGGGCGAGCAGACCCGCCTGGACGTCAACGGTGAAGTCTCCTGCTCCATCCCGCTGGTGGGCAAGAAGATTGCAGCCGCTGCTGAGCCGCAGGTTGGCCGCGTGCTGAAGGTTCTGGGCTCCTCCGCTGAGAAGTGGCTGGCACAGCGCTAAAGCTTATGAGACGCTCACCTTTGAGGTGTAGCTGATATACCGCCAATATGCAGAGGATCCCCGACGTAAGTACTTACGGCGGGGATCCTCTTTGTGTCTTTATGAGTCTTATGAGCTCTAACGCACCTATGAAGGGGTAGGAGCGTTAGGAGGCGACGGTCGCCTCGGAGTATTCGCGTTCGCCAAGCAGCTCAGCAAAGCGGCGCATCTCTACGCGCAGGTCGTGCTCTGCTTCGAGTAGGTCAACGACCTTGCGCAGCTTGGTGCTGGAGGTGTGCTCGGTGTAGGGGAAGTAGTGTACTTCCACGCCGACCTCTGCGAAGCGTGCTTCCAGGGCATTGCCCTTTTCGGTACCCTTCCAGTCGTCGCCCTTGAAGAAGACGTTGAAGGGCTTCTGCTTCCAGGTTTCGAGCTTGTCGGGGTTGGTTTCAACGTGCACTTCGTCCACGTAGTCGATGTGGCTGACGATGGCGGCACGCTCTTCGATGGGGATGACGGGGCGACGACCCTTGGTCACTTCCAGAACGTCATCGTGCACGACGCCGGCAATGAGGTAGTCGCAGTTTTCCTTAGCCTTGCGGAGAATCTCGAGGTGGCCGTAGTGGAAAAGGTCGTAGGCGCCTGCGGCGTAGCCAATAATCATAGGGCTTCCTTGTGGTTGGTAGCGGCGATGGTTATTCCGGTGTGGTTGAGGTACCAGAGCGGTGAGAAACATATCCGCGGTCTGGGGTGAGAGCCTAAGAATAAGTGAAGAATGTGCAATATTGAGAAAATATTTTCTTATTATTGCCCTATTTCTTCTCGCTGTCACCTCAGAGTGTGCGGGTCCGAAAAGAGTTTCTCGAGGGTGCTGGTTGGGCGCCCTTCGTCCTTTTATTTTACCAGTCACCTTTTTGGAGAAAAAAGAGAAAGATATAAAAATGAGGCGGATACAGTGTAGTATCCGCCTCATATTTTCTATACGTCGCTTGAAATCAAAGAAAGCTTATATAGATAAACAATTAACCGCTAGATTTTAGCGAAGAGTTTTAGCCAGTATTTTCTGCACGCTTTGACCGCATATACTTACGTTCTTGTGCAATATTTTAGGTTCAGTAGCCATTCGGTATTTTCGATTGGCGTTCAAATACTAGCTACTCCCCCACCGGTTCAGCCTACCTTCTCAGCAAAGGTTTAGTTCTTCGCAGCTGCTTCCTTAGTGGCTTCCTCAACGGCAACCCAGGAGAGCATTGCGCACTTCACGCGCGCCATGAACTTCGAAACGCCGGAGAAAGCCGCCATATCGCCGTACTCCTCTTCGTCCAGAGTCACCTTACCGCGCGAACGCAGCATCTCGCGGAACGCATCCACGTGGCTCTGCAGCTCGGAGGTGGTCATGCCGGGAGCCATTTCAGAGAGCACGGAGGCGGCAGCCATGGAGATGGAGCAACCGTCGCCTTCCCAGGAGATCGACTCGATAGTCTTCTCGCCGTCCTTCAGCTCGTCAGAGAGCACCACACGCAGGTTGATTTCGTCACCGCAGGTGGGGTTGTACTGGTGGTTATCGGCGCTTGCGTGGCCGGCGGGTACCTCTACGAGGTGCTCGCCGCTACGCTGCTTGGAATGCTCCAGAATGATTTCCTGGTACAGGGATTCAAGAGACACGGTGTTCTTCTTCCGTCAGTTGGTCTGTCTGAAAAATTGAGGCGTTAGCTTCTAACGCGTCTACGTTTAGAACCCGAAGTAGGGGCGCACCTCGGCAAGTGCCTTCAGGAAAGCGTCCACATCTTCGGTGGTGTTGTAGATGTAGGTGGATGCACGGGTCGAGGCGGTCACACCGGCGCAGCGGTGTAGCGGCTGGGCGCAGTGGTGGCCCACGCGCACAGCGATACCCTGGGTGTCGAGTAGCTGGCCCACATCGTGCGGGTGCACACCCTCAATGGCGAGAGCAACCAGGCCGGCACGCTTGGAGGGGTCGGCGGGGCCGAGCAGGCGCACGCCCTCAATCTTCTGAACACCCTCAACCAGGCGAGCGCCCAGTTCGTGCTCCCATGCCTCAACGTTCTCCATGCCCAAGTGCTGCAGGTAACGCACGGCGGCGGCGAAGGCGACTGCCTGCGAGACGCGCTGGGTACCCGCTTCAAACTTGATGGGGGCGGGCATGTATTCGGCATCCTGCAGACCCACGCGGGTAATCATGGAGCCACCGGTCAGGAAGGGTGGCAGGGCCTCAAGCAGTTCGGCACGACCGTAGAGGGCGCCAATGCCGGTGGGAGCCAGCATCTTGTGGCCGGAGAACGCCGCAAAGTCGACGTCCAGGGCGTGGAAGTCTACGGGCATGTGCGGCACGGACTGGCAGGCGTCCAGCACAACGAGAGCGCCGTGCTTACGAGCCATGGCGACCATGCGGGGCACATCGGTAATCGCGCCGGTCACATTCGAGACGTGGGTGAACGCCACGATGCGGGTCTTCTCGTTGATGATGCCCTCGGCAGCAGCGTAGTCGAGCTGACCGTCCTCGGTGGAGGGGATGTGGCGCAGAGTTGCGCCGGTTCGCTGAGCAAGAATCTGCCAGGGAATGAGGTTCGCGTGGTGCTCAATCTCGGTGGTGACAATTTCGTCGCCAGGGCCCAGTGCGAAACGCTCAGCAGCCGGACCGCCGATACCCTGAGAGGCGTTGCCAATGGAGTAGGCGACCAGGTTCAGCGCCTCGGTTGCATTAGAGGTCCACACGAGCTCTTCATCAGTGGCGCCAACGAAGTTCGCAACGGTGATGCGCGCGTCCTCGAACAGGTCGGTTGCCTCAACCGCGAGGGTGTGTGCGCCACGGTGTACAGCAGAGTTAGCGTGCAGGTAGAAGTTACGTTCAGCGTCGAGCACCTGAAGCGGTTTCTGACTGGTCGCCCCCGAATCCAGGTAGACCAGAGGATGCCCGTTAACCTCAGTGTTGAGGATAGGAAAATCCTTACGAAGCTGGCGTACAATGTCGTCGCTCAGCGGGGTGTTGGCGGGGGTGGAGTATTCAGCCACGGGTACCTTCTTCTCTCGCTCATACGCTCCACGGTCGGGTGTTTTCCCGTCGTGGAGCGTATAACGTCATTCTTTTCTAGCTTATTCCCTCACCGGGCTCTTGCATAGTTAGGTAGAGCCTAGTTCACACATCGGCCCGCATCATGCATTACCCCAGTTCAGTGTTGACCCAGTTCAGTGTTTACCCGGCACGGGTCATACGGCTAGGAACCTGCGCCGTGGTAGCGCTGCTGGGTTGCCAGCAGGCCTTCCTTTACGAGCATCATGGTTGCATCCGCTGCGTTTGAGATGAGGAAGGGCAGGTCCTTCGCTTCGGTGCTACTGAAGGGCTTGAGCACGAAGTCTGCGGTGTCCATGCGTCCGGGAGGACGACCGATGCCGGTGCGAACACGGTAGTAGTCCTTGGTGCCCAGCGCCTTGGTGATATCGCGCAGACCGTTGTGGCCGCCCTCTCCCCCACCGATCTTGAGCTTAATGGTGTCGAAGGGGATATCCAGTTCATCGTGCACCGCGATGATACGGTCGGGGTTAATATCGTAGAACTGGGCTAGAGCCGATACCGGGCCGCCCGAGGTGTTCATATAGGTCAGGGGCTTGGCCAGCACTACCTTGGGTCCGCCTATACCCAAACGTCCTTCCAGCACCTGGGCGCGCGCGCGTCCGTGCTTCTTGAAGCCACCGCCTACTTCACGCGCCAGTTCATCAACCACCATCTGGCCGATGTTATGGCGGGTTTTCTCGTACTCCGGGCCCGGGTTCCCCAGACCAACAATGAGCCACGCATCAGACATATCTTCGCCCTTTCCACGGCGCTGTAAAAGGTTTTTAGAAAATTCATGGACTACACCATTCTATGAGTATGGCCCGCTACCACCTCAGAAGAGAGGTAGCGGCGGGCCATCCACAAATCATTGTTGCGCTAGGCGCAGGGCGCGGTCTAGTGCTTTGAGTTATCTGAGTCGTGAGCTTCGCCAGCCTGATCTGATTCCTCGGAAGCTTCAACGATGTCACCCTCGGGTGCGTTTTCGCCTTCTTCACCGGGCTCGGGAACGTCGAGTTCCTCGGGCTCAGAAACGTTAACGATCAGCAGTTCAGCGTCTGCAACCAGGGTTACGCCTGAGGGCAGTTCAACGTCTGATGCCAGAACGTGAGCGCCAGCTTCGCGGCCTTCGATGCTCACGGTCAAAGCTTCGGGTGCCTTCAGTGCGTCAGCTTCAACCAGAAGAACGGTTTCTTCCTGGTTAGCAACGGCGCCAACAGCAGGCTCGCCTTCAACGTGTACAGGAACCTCAATCTCAACGCGCTCGCCGCGCTTAACGGTCAGCAGGTCGATGTGCTGCAGTTCAGGGCGGATTGCGTGACGCTGGATGTCCTTGATCATTGCGAGGTGTGATTCACCTTCGATGTCGAGGTCGAGGATAGCGTTGGGGACGCGGGCAGCCAGGGTGGTTGCGTGGCCGGGGAGTACTACGTGCTTGGGCTCTTCGCCGTGGCCGTAGATGACGGCGGGGATGTCGCCTGCCATGCGGATGCGGCGCGCGTAGCCCTTGCCGAAGTCGCTACGTACGGTAGCTGAAATTTTGATGGTATCTGACATGAGTTGTCCACCCTTTCTTGGTTAGAAGTTATGCGCCAAGTGGAATAGGGACTGGCGCCAGAAATCTCTTTCCAACCAGCCACCGTCAGTTACGGACCTACACGTTTCGTGTATTCCACCGCCTTGGCCAAGACAATATTGTACAGGTTCCCGGCTCTTCTTCAAGGGCCGGGAACCTGTGATATGGCGCTTTTCACGCCTTTTATGCTGTTGTCAGCAGATATAGAGCCAATTCCTTAGAGGATTAGGAGCCCATTTCTGCCAAGTAGGCGGCAAGCGCCTCGCGGTGATCGCGCGGGGTGAAGCCTGCAGCAATCAGCTTGGACAGGTCCATTGCCGAGTTCGTCGGACGGTGAGCGAAGAGCTCAGCGTTGGCGAAGTATTCCTCGGTGGTGGTGTCGCTGACTCGTGCCGGGTCGTGGCCGGTGCCCTCGTACACCGCACGAGCGAACTGTGCCCAGTTGATGACTTCACCGGTGTTCGACACGTTGTAGGTGCCGTATTCAGCGCCGGAGAAGAGCAGGTGCAGAGCAGCAGCTGCCAGGTCCTGGGTGAAGGTCGGGCGGCCCCACTGGTCGGCGACCACGGACGGGTCGATACCGCGCTCAGCCAGGGATGCCATGGTGCCAACGAAGTTCTTGCCGGCGCCAACAACCCAGCTGGTGCGCAGGGTGTAGTGCTTACGCCATGCGGCAGCGGCAACCTCACCGGCAGCCTTGGACGCGCCGTAGACGCTCAGCGGTGCCAGGGGGTAATCCTCCGGGTATTCCTCGCCCAGGGGCAAGGAGCCGTCAAAGACGTAGTCGGTGGATACGTGAACCAGCGGCAGGTTAGCTTCTTCACAGATGGAGGCAAGAGCGCTCACGCCTAGGGCATTAGCTGCCCAGGCGTCGCAGCGACCCTCGGGGGTTTCAGCCTGATCCACTGCGGTGTACGCTGCAGCGTTGATGACCGCGCGGAAGGAACGCCAACGGAATGCGTCGCGCCACTGCTCGGGCTTGCCCAGGTCGAGGCGGTCGCGATCCACAGCCAGGAAGGGTACGTTCTGCTCGGTGAGCTGGCGAACCAGCTCGGTGCCGAGCTGACCGCCCGCGCCAATGATCAGGATCGGGTCGGCTTCCAGGGGCTTGATCTCGTTCAGACGCGGGTGGTTACGGTCCTTCTCGGAGAGCTCTGCCTTCGCCAGGTCGATGGGCCAGTCGATTGCGACGGTCTCATCGGCAAGGTTCAGGAAGCTGTAGCCGGATACTGCGTCCGCCGACCAGTGGTCGTTCACCAGGTAGGTGTAGGCGGTGTTCTCTTCCAGGGTCTGGAAGGAGTTACCCACGCCGCGGGGCACGAAGATTGCGGTGTCCGGGCCCAGCTCCACGGTGACGACCTTGCCGAAGGACTCGCCCGCACGCAGGTCAACCCACGCACCAAAGATACGGCCGGTCGCAACAGAAACGTACTTATCCCACGGCTCGGCGTGGATACCGCGAGTGGTACCTACCGAAGCGTTGAACGAGATGTTGTTCTGGACGGGGTTGAAGTCGGGCAGACCGGCGGCGAGCATCTTCTCGCGCTGCCAGTTTTCCTTGAACCAGCCGCGGTTATCGCCGTGAACCGGCAGGTCAATAATGAGCAGACCCGGAATCTCGGTTTCAGTAACCTTCAATTCCTTAGTCATTACTGGCCAGCCTTTGCGTACTTAGCCTCAACCTCAGCCTTCAGAGGCTCCCACCAGCCGCGGTTCTCGGTGTACCACTTAATGGTGTCGGCAAGACCGGACTCGAAGTCGGTGAACTTCGGCTCCCAGCCGAGCTCTGCACGCAGGCGGCTACCGTCGATTGCGTAGCGCAGGTCGTGACCGGGGCGGTCAACCACGTGCTCGAAGTCGTTCTCGTCCTTGCCCATTAGGCGCAGGATGGTGCGCAGAACGGTGATGTTGTTCTCTTCGCCGTCTGCACCGATGAGGTAAGTTTCGCCAATCTTGCCCTGCTCCAGGATGCGCAGCACAGCAGAAGAGTGGTCGGATGCGTGAATCCAGTCACGAACGTTCAGGCCCTCGCCGTACAGCTTCGGGGTCAAACCCGAGAGGATGTTAGTGATCTGGCGGGGGATGAACTTCTCGATGTGCTGGTAGGGGCCGTAGTTGTTGGAGCAGTTAGAGATGGTTGCTTCAATACCGAAGGAGCGGACCCATGCGCGCACGAGCAGGTCGGAGCCTGCCTTAGTGGAGGAGTAAGGGGAAGAGGGGTTGTAGGGGGTGGTTTCGGTAAACTTTGCCGGATCGTCCAGCTCGAGGTCACCGAAGACCTCGTCGGTGGAGATGTGGTGGTAGCGAGTGCCGTGCTTACGGACTGCTTCCAGGAGGCTGAAAGTACCGATGAGGTTAGTGTGAATGAACGGTTCGGGGTTGGACAGGGAGTTGTCGTTGTGCGATTCCGCTGCGTAGTGAACGACAGCGTCTGCCTTGCCGACCAGCTCGTCAGCCAGCTCGCGGTCGGCAATGTCGCCTACGACGAGCTTGAAGCGGGATTCGGGAAGACCCTCCAAAGACGCAGCATTTGCGGCATAGGTCATCTTATCCAGCACAGTAATAGTGTGATCAGTGTTATCGATGAGGTGGTGAACAAAGTTCGAACCAATAAAACCGGCGCCGCCGGTAACAAGAATGTGAGCCATACGGTAGATTTTACCTGGCTAAACAGCGATTTTTATGCCTCAACAAAGAGATAAACATGACACAATAAGAAGTTATGAAGGGAATTATTCTTGCCGGCGGTACCGGAAGCCGTTTGCACCCTATCACTCAGGGCATTAGCAAGCAGCTCACTCCGGTCTATGACAAGCCGATGATTTACTACCCGCTGTCCACTCTCATGCTGGCGGGTATCCGCGATATTTTGATTATTACCACTCCTGCCGACCAGGAGCAGTTCCAGCGACTGCTCGGTGACGGTTCCCGTTTCGGTATTAATCTCGAATACAAGGTGCAGCCTTCCCCGGACGGTCTTGCACAGGCATTTATTCTGGGTGCCGACTTTATTGGTAATGACCCCGTAGCCCTCGTGCTCGGTGACAACATCTTCTACGGTCCCGGTCTGGGTACTCAGCTTGCCACCTACGAGCAGAAGGACGGCGCAACCGTCTTCGCTTACCGGGTTGCTGATCCTCGCGCCTACGGCGTGGTGGAGTTCGACGAGAACTTCAACGCACTGTCCATCGAAGAGAAGCCCGAGAACCCCAAGAGCGACTACGCTATTCCGGGTCTGTACTTCTACGACTCCAAGGTTGTAGAGTATGCACGTCAGATTAAGCCTTCTCCGCGCGGTGAGTTGGAAATCACTGACCTCAACCGCGTCTACCTGGAACAGGGTAAACTGAAGGTTGAGGTTCTGCCTCGCGGTACCGCGTGGCTCGATACCGGAACCTTTGATTCACTCGCTGATGCCACTAACTTCATCCGCACTGTTCAGAGCCGTCAGGGCCTGTCAGTTGGTTGCCCGGAGGAAATTGCGTGGCGCCACGGTTGGCTCTCCGATGAGCAGTTGCGCGACATTGCTACCCCGCTTGTTAAGAGCGGTTACGGTAGCTACCTGCTCGGATTGCTCCGCTAATAAACACCAGGGGATTTTCGTATCCCTTCACCGCCTGCAACAACACTCCACGTTGCAGGTACACTAACTCAAACTTTCTGGAGTATTCTCACTACCATGACCATTTTGGAATTTTTCCGCACCACGAGGGCTAACCTCTGGCTGCTGATTATTGGCATCGTTGTCGGTGCCGCAGCGGGCTTCGGCTATGCCTCTCTCCAGCCGAGGGTCTACGCTGCTTCGTCCTCGGGCTACGTGACCGTGGGCGAGTCCGGTACGGTGGATGTTCTCTCCGGCTCTACAGCCGCTAAGGAGCGCGCTCGTTCCTACGCTGCTATCGTCTCCTCTGAGGCCGTGGCACAGAAGATTAAGCAGAACAACCCCGAACTCTCCATGACTACCGGGCAGATTCGTGCAAGCCTCACTGCAACTGCGGGTGATAACGCCGCGCTGATTACCGTGAGCGCGCAGGCTTCTTCCCCGAAGAACGCACAGTTGCTCGCTAACGGTGCGTTGCAGGCTACCGCCGACTACATCAAGGAGATTGAGCAGAACCCCGGTAATGCTCAGGCTCTGGTAAACGGCGAAAACACCGGTGCATCCCCGACTGGCGGCAACACCGTTCGCGTGATTCCGCTGAATAACGCAAGCGTGAACCCGCCGCTGGTAGCTCCGAATTACCAGCAGAACACTCTTATCGGTGCTGGCACCGGTTTGGTTCTGGTCTACGCTGCAATCTTCCTGCGCCGCGCACTGGATCAGCGCATCCGCACTCGTGACGATGCTACCAAGGCAACCGGCGCGAGCATCCTGGGTGTTCTGCCCGTCAGTGACGACCTGAACGAAGAAAACATCGTTAACGGCAACACCGACGACCACATCGCACAGGAATCCATTCGTCAGTTGCGCACCAACCTGCGCTTCGTGAACGTTGACACTCCCCCGCGTTCGTTCATCGTCACCTCCGCAGTGCCCGGTGAAGGTAAGTCTACCGTGTCGCTGTCGCTGGCTCGCGCAATGGCTGATGCGGGTTCGCCCGTCATCCTCATTGACGCCGACCTGCGCCGCCCGACCGTGGCTAAGAAGCTGAAGCTCGACGCTAAGGTCGGTCTGACCCAGGTTCTGGCTGGTCAGGTTGAGATTGCTAACGCTGTGCACCAGCTGGGTGATTCGAACCTCTTCGTCCTGCCTGCAGGCCGTATCCCCCCGAACCCCTCCGAACTTCTGGGTTCGGATAAGATGCGCCAGCTGATTAACGAGCTCTCCGAAGAGTTCATCGTGGTCGTTGACGTTCCGCCGCTGTTGCCCGTGACCGACGCTTCGCTGCTCTCCCACTCCGTGGATGGCGTGATCCTCGTTGGTTCTATCGGCCGAAGCCACCGTGAGCAGATGACCGAGGCTGCCAACATCCTGAAGAAGGTCAACGCTAACCTCCTCGGTATGGTTCTGAACCGTGCACCCCGTAAGGGTCTGGGTAACTCCTACTACGGCTTCGGCTACGCAAGCGCCTACGTTGGTTATGCAACCTACTACGGTTACGGCAAGGACGGCGACAAGAAGTCGTCAAAGAAGTCCTCGGCTAAGAAGTAATAACGTAATAAGCGCCCTAAATTATAGGGAGCGACTTAGGGCGGGATGGGCAGTATTTTCTGTCTGTCCCGCCTTATACTTATCTGGTATACATGTGCACCGAAAGGCTATTGTGACCACTCACTCATCCAATACCCCGGAGCCGCAGACTACTCCGCTCGCGGCACGGATTCGGCTTGCGCACGCCTACTTCCAGCGAATTGCCGACATGCACTCCATCGATATTCTGCATGTCAAAGGCTACGCTTTCTCCCAGGAAATTTACCGCAAGGGCAGGTACAGCTCCGACGCTGACCTGCTCGTCCGTCCCTCTCACGTGGACCGCTTTGTAGAGATCCTTCTGGCAGATGGATGGCGTATCCAAGCCCACTTCGAAACAGGTTCCGTGTTCGAGCACGCGATGACGCTCTACCACGCTTCATGGGGCCTGACCGATATTCATCGTTTCTTCCCCGGTCTGGGACGCCACGGCGACTACGAGAAGGCGTTTGACCGCATCTGGGCAGCGCGCAAGACCCGTATGATTGCACACCGCCCCTGCACTGTCCCCAGTGACCTGGACGCGCGTCTTCTCGTGGTGCTTCACCGCGCCCGCGCTGCCTCACGTTACAGCGCAGATATTAACTACCTGGTCTCCCTGCTCTCGTACAGCGATTGGCAGCGCCTGCGAGCCCGCGCGGAAGAGCTTGACTCCTCCCTCGCATATAGCGCGGCTATGGGCGGTCTGGAGCAGTACCGTGACGACCGAGACTACCTGCTGTGGCTGTCGGTCTCGCAGGATGTGCCCCACTACATTCAGTGGATTGGGCGTTTGCAGTCGGCATCCACCCTGCACGATAAGCTGCGCACCCTCAAAAATATTTTCTTTGTGAACAAGGACCATTTGGCGATGCAGCTGGGACGCACCCCCACTAAGGCAGAGATACGTGCAAAGTTCTTTGAGCGTTTCGGAATCAAGGTGAAAAAATGAGCAATCCGGTAGATTCCCGTCAGACCGTCTACGGTATTCCCGAGAACATCGCGTACGTTCATTCTGAAGAGTTCGCTAAGTACTCCCCCACGGCAACTTATCTCGCGAATCTTGCCAACGGGGAGCTGTCTGTCCTTCAGGACTCAGCCTCCATTATTTGGAGTATTTTTGAAGACCCGATGTCTCTGCAGGAGGCTATCGACGTGCTCTGCGAGATGTATGAACAGCCCGTAGAGACTATGGGGCCGCAGATTGAGGGTTTTATTCCCGAGTTGCTCTCCAAGGGGCTCCTAGAGGCCCGCTAAGGCCTCCAGAAGGCGCAAAGAAGGCGGGGCGGTAGAAAAAAACCTTAGTTTCTACCGCCCCGCCTTCTTCTATGAGCCGTTGAGCTCTTTTAGTCTTCAGGCAGAGCCTGCACGTACATCTTCAGGCGGCTGATGAAACGAGCCTCCGAGAAGCCATCAACGTGCTCACGGATGTAGTCGGCATCCCAGTCATCCGGATTGAAAGCCTTGAGGGCTTCCACCAGCTGTTCCACAGTCGGCTGGTTGATGAACATGCCGGTCTTACCTTCCTGAATGGTATCCAGGAAGCCACCCGCACGGTAGGCAATCACGGCCTTGCCGCTAGCGCCCGCCTCCAGCGGGGTAATACCGAAGTCCTCATAAGAGATAGCCAGCAGCGCCAAGCAGTGACGGTACGCGTAACGAAGCTGCGCATCCGAGACACCCGAAGCAATACGAACAGTCGGGCCAGCAAGGGCCTCCAGGCGTTCCTTCTCCGGGCCGCGACCAATCACCAGCAGCTTCTTACCCAACTCATTACACGCCTCAACAGCCTTATCAACATTCTTGTAGGGCAGCAGACGCGAAACAATCAGGAAGTAATCGTCCGATTCGGTAAACTCTTCCAGACCCGGAATAGGCTCAACCGGTGCGGTGGCGTCTACCGAGTGCGGCGGGAAGAAAATCGGAACGTCCTTCTTACCGTAGACGTTCTCAATACGCTTCTTAATCACGCTCGCATTCGCCACGTACACCGCCGAACAGTGAGCCGCCCAGTGATCCCACAGCATCAGTGCAGGACGCAGAGTCTTCAGCAGCAACGGCACGGGACCGGTGCTCTTCTCACCCAGGTACTGATCGCTCAGGTACAGCCAACGCGCCGGCGAATGGCAGTAAATGAACTTACGACCAGCAAAGTTGAAGCCGTGCGCCCAGCCGGTCGTCGACACCACAGCACGCTCAGCCGGCACCTTCAAGAGAGAAGAAGCAAACGGCAGAATCGGCAGAGCCATACGGTGGTTACGACGCAGGTAGCCAATCTTGTTCAGCGGACTCGTGATAATCTTCGCGTCCTTGAACTCGGGGAAGGTGCCCTCCGGGTCGTACAGAGTCGTGTAAATCGGTGCATCCGGGAACGCACGGTGCATTGCCAGCACAACACGCTCCGCACCGCCGCGCTGAGTCAGGTAGTCGTGGGCAATTGCAATCTCTTCAGTAGCCTCAGGCTTCACCAGCGGCACGTAACGACGCACCAGGCGGCCAAGCTTCTTGAGGCTCTTCGGGATATCCGCAAGCACCGCGTCAGGGTTCTTCGGCCCGGTAAACGGAGCGGAGGTCAAGAGCTGAGTGAGTGACATTTTCTTTTCCTCCTAGAAAACTTTCTGAGCTCGCTCAGGATAGTGAATACCGGCGTAAGATGCAGCCTCAACCTGCAAAGCCACAAGCTTCTCAGCCGCCTTAGCCGGCAGCTTGAGCAGAATCTTATCGCTCGCATCCCCCAGAGCCTTGATGGTCTTCTCGGTGGTGAAACGAGCGAGGGTCTTGACCAAGAAACCCCAGGGACCGGTCGGGTTCGGGGCAGGGTGCGCCGCATCGCCGTGCTTACGCACGAAGATGGTGCGAGCAGAACCCGAGTGTAGGGCACGCAGGGCACGCACCGCAGTGGTGGTAGCCTCAGCATAGTGCTTGACTTCAACCTCATCAGAGATGATGATGCGGCCACCAGCGTCATGGACCATTTTGCCCATGTCTACGTCTTCCCACCCGTAGAGGCGGTACGCAGGGTCGTATCCGCCAGTACGGTCAAAGTACTCCGCAGAGATAGAAGAGTTGCCGTTCCAGTACAGCCAACGGCCTTCTTCAGCTACGCTGAGGGCTCCCTCCTTGAATCGGGCATCGCGGAAGTTACCGTACACACGAGAATAGGGAGTGTCCGGGTACACGTTCTTCAAGGTACCAATCACACCGTCATAATCACGGTGCAGGCGAATCTGCGCCTCGACATAGTCAGCAGCAGGCTCAAGATCGTCATCACAACGGATGAGGATATCCGCATCAGCCGCACGGTGACCAGCGTTCAGCGCTGCCACACGACCGCGGTTCTCCTCGAAAACAATCTTGGTCAGGTTCAGCTTGCCTTCCGCAATGTAGCGGTCAAGCACAGCTTCGCTGTTGTCAATATCGCCGTCGAGGACCACGATAACCTGGAAGTCCTTCTCGGTCTGGGCGGCAAGCGCATCCAGCGGGTAGTGCAGAATATCTGCACCACCGCGAGAGGGAATGATAACCGCAGCCTTGTAGCGGTGGGTAGTCGTCATAATTTTCCTTCGGGGTTTGAGTGAGAGGATATCCGTTGGGAATGATCTATAGGTTTAGAAGCACCTTAGCGGATAAAACGTTCCAGGATCTCACCGACACGGACCTGACCAGCCTCAGGCGAATAGTTCTCCTGCCAACGCCAGAACAGCTCGGAGGTTCGCTCCGCCAGGGCATCCGTATCTTCTCGAAGCTCAGTACCCAGGCTCTTAATGGCCTGTGCAAGAGCTACCGGCTGATCAGCAGGCACAACGTACGGGTACGACGCGCCGCCCAGCACCTCCGACAGAGCACCAGCATCACTGACAACCACAGGGACGCGCGCGCTCATCGCTTCAGCGACCACCAAGCCAAAGGACTCAGGGGCAATCGAAGGTACAACAAGCATGTCAATGTCACCGAAAAGACGGTCTGGGGTAGTCCAGCCCAAACGCGTGCTGAACGTAGCAACACGGGCTAGGGCGTCCTCAACCTCAGCACGTTCTTCATCAGTTGCGAAGACAGGCTCGCCACCAATCACCAGGTCGTATTCAATGCCGTTAGCGTTCAAGGAGCTCATCGCCTGGCACAGGGTTGCAATACCCTTGGACGGGGTCAAACGTCCCAGGTAACCGATACGGAGGCGTCGCTCCCCCACCCGGTGATCCAGCTCAGTGGACACACCACTGACCCAGTTCGCGAACAGCTCGCTACCGGGGCAGGCACGAGCCACATAGCGGCTAGGCACCAGGGTGACAGACGCCTTATGGCGGGCAAAGGGTACGAGCTTCGCGTTCACACCGGTAGGCAGCTGGTGCAGGTGCACGATGCGGTTCTTACGGCCGCCCGTTGCCGCTGCGGGAACCAGACCATTGCACCACAACAGAACGTCCTTATGGCGAGCGTGCCAGCTACGCAGAGCCACCATGTACTGTGCGCGGTTCTTAGCCGGCAAGACAATGCGGGGGAACCCCTCATCCGCAGCAGCTTCTACAAGCTGCTTCGGCTCGGAAGGACCCACAATAGTGACCTTGTAGCCAAGGCTACGGGCTGCGCGAGCAATATTCAGGAGCATGACCTCGCCGCCGCCTATGTCACCGTTATTGGTAGCTATATAAAGCTCTTTCATCGTTATATTTTCCTTGCCCGCTGGCGGATAGAACTGACGTCAAACGATTTAGAAGTAGTCGGCTTCTTAGGCGTTTCTTGGGGGGGTACAGAGACAGGAGCTTCTTGCTCGATGAGCTTGCCGTTCTGCGGCTCAGGTTTTTCATCACTGCTCTGCACCTTCTGCATAGCACCTGGTTCATGATGACCGCTATCCGAAGCGTCCAGATCCTTATCCGGGTTCAGGTACAGCAGTGCAAGACCCACCACGATAGCCCACGGCACAGTCAGAATCACCTCACCAAGACGCTGGGAGGTAATAATGATAATCACCATTGCGGCTTCGGCGATAACAATGCGCTGAGCACGCGGCTGCTTCCAGATGAATGCGGCAGAAATCATCAGGCCTACAATCACAATCATATAGAGCCATCCGGCCTCCTGGACCAGCGTCATATATGAATTGTGGAAATAGAAGTAACGATTCTGAAGTGGCACCTGAGCGGTACCCAGACCGCCACCATACCAAGGAACCATATCAATCATGCGGTACATGGTCTCATCGATTCGTTCACGCAGAAGGTCACTACCGAGTCGATCCGCGAAGGCACCGGCACGCGCAAAATTATCTTCCAGGTAGTTCACAGCCTGGTAAAACAACAACGCAAGAACTGCTTTACCGAACAAATTCAGGCGATGAGAGAAGTACAACCACAGGACAGCAAAAGCATATGCGGCAAGAGAGGTACGGGAACCGGTCAGCCACAGCATGCCGGAGGTAACAACAAAAGCAACGATACGGTGACTTGTCTTTCGGACCATAGCCACGAAAAGGAAGCCAAAAATTGCGTAATACAGACCAGACTGATTCTTATCGTTCAGCCAGCCGGTCAGCGTACCGCCGTAGTTATCGGGCGCAATACCTGCATAAAATCCAATGAGGTTGAAAATAAGGCCCGCAGCCACGCCAAAGATGAGGGAACGAATGTCAATCCTCTTTTGAGCAATCTGCAACGCCAGAAGAAGGACCACAGCCATGCGGATTGCACGGCGAATCGCTTCATCAACAGAAATGCCGTTAAAAGCTAGACTTTCAAACAAAGCCCAGCCAACAGCAAACAAGATGATTGAGAAGAACAAGGAGTTATACCGTGTCTCCAAGGTGGCAGGTTTTGTCAGCTTGTACAAGACAAACAACATCACAACAACGGTACCCACAGGCATGGTCACAATGGGCGTAGGGACGCCGATGAAGATCAGACCAAAACCAGCCCAAAAATCAAGCATTGACAGTCTTGAGACGCTACCGACAAGGTACTTTACTTCACCCGCGGTGGCCTGCCCAATGCGATATGCCTGGAGAGAATTAGGATTTTTATCCTGCTGAGAAGCTGCGGTCTCTGTACTTTGCGAGAAAGACACGGTCATTTCTTCTCCAATGTGCGAGTGTAAATATCAACCGTCTGAGCAGCCATCTGCTCATTCGAAATCCAGGTGAAAGGCTCAGACTCATCCTTCTGCAGCTGCGCACGCATAGCCTGCAGAACATCCTGAGTCAGGGTTGCACTCTGGCGGTCTACCAGCTCGTCGGCGCCCAAAATCTCCGGGTTGCCGCCCACAGCGGTAGCGACCGTCTTCAGACCAGCTGCCTTAGCGTCCAGCAGAGTGTAGGAGCAGTTCTCCCACACCGACAGCTGAACAATCATGTCGCTACGGCCCATCGCCTCAATCGGGTTAACGAAGCCGCTGAAGGTCACCGAATCACCCAGGTTCAGGCGCTGAGCCTGAGCCTGCAACTCGGACGCCAAATCACCAGAGCCCGCAATCTCAAGATGCGCCTGCGGGTAATCAACACGAAGCTGCGCAAAAGCAGCCAGCAGCACGTCAATACCCTTCTCAGGGGACAGACGGGACAGCGAGAGAATACGCGGACCTCCCTCTGCGGGAACACGCTGTTGCTCAACAGCCGCGTGCACCTCGGGGATATCCACGCCGTTGTACACCAGCTCCACGCCACGAGCGCCCCACTTGGCACGCATCTGATCAGCGGTAGAACGAGAAACAGCAATCGCCTGATCGGTGCCCCACAGGCGCACACGATGCACGGTCTCCATGAGCTTAGAACGCCAGGAGCTACCGTGGTACACCGAGTCATTACCGGCAATACCGTGCTCAGTGGTCAGAAGCTTCGGTACGCGGGTGCCGCGCTTGATGACGCTACGGATGCGTAGTGCGTTGACCACAGCGGTCGCTACAACGTCCGCATACGCCAGGTGGCTGTGCACAATATCCGGGCGGAGCTGCTCAACAGCCTTCTGCAAAGAAACAAAGGAAGTCTTAAAACCGTAGTCGGGGCCGAACTCAGCCTTGATGACGGTGACGCCCAGTTCCTCGAGGCGGCTCGTGAGCTTACCCTCGGGCGCGAGAACCACCAGGTTAAAGCCGGGGAGCCCGGCACGTGCCATATCGACAACGTGCCGAGCTACTCCACCAAAATCGGGAACCGGAACGACCCATAGAGCCGTTGGTGTAGAGGTCATGCCTTAGTCAACTTTCGAGTGAGGAAAGAACGGAAGGATGCAGAAACCTTAGTTTCAATGGAAATATGCACCAGGTAAGCGAAGCAGATCACCAAAACCAATGCAATAATACGTGCCCCCCAGGGACCAGCCACCGGGTAGAACATATCAACAAGCATATAACCGACCATAGCGTGGCCCAAGTAAAGGGGATAGGAAATGCGTCCCAAGAAATTCAGCGGACCCCTCGAAAGTACCGGAACATTCTTCAGGTATACAACGATGAAGAACACCAGACTAATCAATGCCACACCGATTCCATGAGCAAGATCATGCATCAGTGCCGCGTTGAGGGAAGCCAGAATCGCAAAGTACGGAATATGCCAGGTGAACTTTCGATCATGGCTGTACATGAAGAACACCATGCCCAAGCTAAAGAGCGAAGAATGTTCCGCAACCGCGGCCCACACAATCATCTTCGGTGCTCCGCCGAGAGAAGCCTCCGGGTGGAAAAGCAGACACAGAGCCGTACCGATAACCGACCAGGTGAGCAGAATCGTAGTCAGCTCCCCACGGTAAATCTTTCCCTTCCGGATAATCAGGTACAGGGCAACCATCACGTAGAACTGCAGTTCCACTGCCAGCGTCCAGTACACCTGATCCACGTTATCCACACGCAGGAAGCGTTGCAGCATCGTCGTGTTAATCAGGGTCTGCGGAATCGTAATATGGCGTCCGGGGTTTCCGTAGATGAAATACACCAGAGCCGATACCGCCAGCGCAAACCAATAGGTCGGGTAGATACGAGAAAAACGCGAAACCGCGAACTTCAGTGCCGACCCACTCTTGATAGCGCTGAGCAGAATCACGAAACCGGAAATGATGAAGAAGAGCTGAACACCCAACTCGCCCAGAGGAATGTCATAGGGCGAAGGAGCAGTCCGCGGATAGTTCTCCGTAGCGGGAACACCCAGGTGATAAATCACCACGGTAATAGCAGCCAGGCCGCGGAACCCGTCCAGCTCCCGGAAACGCCCGGGAGTGATGAAGTCCTGATCAAGGACGTCACCCTCCCGAGCTTTTACGGTCTGAGACTTGGCCATAGATGCCGGTCCTACAGCCACTTCTCGAGGCGGTCCAGGGCGGTGAAGAAGCCTTCACCGTTGTTGATGTGGCCCTGCCAAATCTCAGGGATGAAGGATGCCTTCGGGGCCAGCTCACGCAGCTGCTTGCCCAGTGCGGCCCAGTCCACGTCGCCTTCGCCAACCTGAACGCCCTCACCGTCAACACCAACGCCGTCCACCAGGTGCAGGTGAATCGACAGCGGTGCCAGCTGCTCAACAGCCTCCGACAGCGGAATGTTCAGGAAGTTAGAAGCCAGCATGGTGTGGGAGATATCCAGGCAGAGCGCGGTGTCGTAGGCACGCGAGAACTCCGCGGTGTCCTTCGGATCCAGGAACAGGTTGTGGTACTGCTGACCACCCATCAGCCAGGGGTACGGGGGCAGGGTCTGAGCGGCCAGGCGCACGCCGGATGCGTCCAGGTGCTTCAGGGCCTCGCCGATACGCTCGTACTTTTCGGCACGCTCGGAGACGGGGATGTGCTTGTCCTTGGTGAAGCCACCCATGGTCACAACCATGATCGGGTCCTCGTCCACGGTGAAGTAGCGGGTCAGGTCACGGGTGATGTCGATGGTGCGCTGCACCTCGGCGATGGAGCGTTCCCACACCTCGGGGTCCTTCGAGGCGAGGTCCACGAGGAAGTCACCTGCGAAGAGGTCGGGCAGGTGGGTGGTGAAGCCCATGTCCAGCTTGGAGTCGAAGACATCGTCGATGTTGATGTCCAGGTCCTTGTAGGAGAAGTGGAACTCCAGGAAGTCCGGCTTAGCCTCTTCAATCAGCGGCTTGTAGTCGTGGTAGCGGACGGGCAGACCCCAGGGGCGATCGAACTTGAAGTCGCGGCGGGTGACCAGGTCATCCTTCAGGTCGCCCTCGAAGAAGAACGAGCCTTCTTCAACGTCGCGCTGCATGGTACGGCCGACCAGCTGCGGCAGGTGGTTCGGCTGCAGGCCGCGGCCGGGGGACTTCACGGCCACGTCGGCCTCGGTCACGACCTCGCCCTTAGCGATGTGGCGGGTAGCGACCAGGGACTTGGCCAGGTTCACGCGGTTCATCAGCTCACCGGTGGACACCTCGCGGGGAGCGGCAGAACCGATAGCGGCCTCAACCTCGCGAATCTGCTGGACCATGGCCTTGAATTCCTCGGGCAGCAGAGAGACGGTGTGGTCGTTACCCTCGAGGGTCTTGTCGGTGGTGAAGTGCTTCTCGATGATCTTTGCACCGCGAGCAACGGCGGCAATCGGCACGTGGTAGCCACGCTCGTGGCCCGAGTAACCGACCAGGCACTGGCCAATCTCGGCCAGGCGGTCCATGTAGGCCAGGTTCACGTCCTTGAAGGGTGCGGGGTAGGCCGACTGGCACTGCAGCAGGGCGTAGGATGCGCCGGCGTTACGCAGCAGGGCCACGGACTCGCGAATCTCTTCCTCGCGGCTCATACCGGTGGAAACCAGCATGGGCAGACCACGGGATGCGACATCGCGCAGCAGCTCGTGGTTGGTCAGGTCGGCAGAAGCAATCTTCATGCCCTGAATACCGTAGTCGACCAGTGCCTGCACCGAGGGGGCATCCCAGGGGGTGCACATGATATCCATGTTGTGCTGCTTGACGTGGTCGAAGACCTCGTACATCTGGTCCACGCTCAGGGAGAAGCGGGAGAGCAGGTCCAGGGTGTACTGCACGCCCAGGTCCTCGCCCGCGGTGGCGGCACCGCGCTGACGGTAGAGGGCGTCCATGTCACGCAGCTGGAACTTCACGGCGTCGGCACCGGACTCAACGGCCAGGTCCACCAGTTCCTTAGCGAAATCAACGCTACCCTGGTGGTTGTTGCCAATCTCGGCGATGATGAAGGCCGGGGAGTCCTCGCTGATGGTGTGCTTACCGATGCGCAGGACGTCCTGCTCGTCCATGGCGAGCGCCACGAGGTGGCCGCGCTCGTCGGTCAGCGGAACATGGTTGATGCCCTTGGCAAAGTATGCGCGCAGGGTCTCGGGATCAGCATCAGCCGGTGCGGTCTGCGGGTTGGTGTTAGCGGCATCCAGGGCGCTGGTCTCCAGGGACGCGGTCGGGTTAGCAATCAGCCAGCGGCGGAAATCGCCATCGGAGAGAGAACCGCGCAGAATACCGGACTCGTTGACCAGGAAGATGATGCGCTGGCCGTTGGCAGAAATCTTCTGCAGTGCGGTAAGAATCGGGTCTTCAGCGAAGACCACATACGGGGCGATATTACGTTCAATAATCATAGGTTTGAACCTTTTCGTGAGTGTTCTATTGAATGACTGAGTGCCGGTCAATCCGGGATGGCGACGAGAATGTCGCCGGGACGAGGGTTACTTGCTCTCGTTCAGAATCTGAGTGAGCTGATGTTCCGCCACGGAGAAGTCAATCGGCGCGTCGATGTCGACGCCCTCAACCTCGTTGAGCAGGAACAAGTCAATCGTACCGCCGGGGTAGCCGGCCAGGCGGTTGTGGTGCTCAGTGTACACAGGAGTCTTCGTGATGTACATGGAGCCGTTCTCGCGGTAGCGGAAGGTTTCCTTAGTCAGCTCCTGGCGGCGCGGGCGAGCCATAATCTCGAACGCCGCGGTGGGTTCCCCATCGGCGTGCCAGGTCCAAATGAACGGGCCAATCGGGATCACGCCGACCATGGAGTCCTTGTCGTTCTCGACGAACTGGCGGACCGCGCGTGCCAGGGTTCCGGGTAGACGCACGGGGCTGGTTGCCTGCAGCAGCATGACGGCTTCGGGTGCCCAGCCGTTCTCGGTGTAGAACTCGATGGCGTGCTCGACGACCGGCTCGGTTGCGGTGGTGTCCTCCGCCAGGTGGGCCGGGCGGATGAACGGCACCTCGGCACCGTACTCGCGGGCGATATCAGCCAGCTCGGCATCATCGGTGGAGACGACAACGCGCAGCTCGTGCTCGCCGGCGACTTCTTCCTTAGCAGCCAGTGCCTGCTCGATGGTCCACGCGACCAGCGGCTTACCCGCGATGGGGCGCAGGTTCTTACGCGGAATGCCCTTTGAGCCACCGCGTACGGGAATGACGCAGAGAATACGCATTATGCCTCCAGAGTTTCGATGATGAGTTCAGCGATGCGGCGTGCCGGTTCCTTCTCGGGCTGAACCGGGGCGGGGGTGGGTTCGCTCCCCCACCGGTTCATGCCGTAGCGGTCCCAGAATTCCACAAGCCATGCCGGCGGTGCCGGGTGGTACACCCAGGCCGGGATGCCGCGGATAGCCGCCTCCAGCACACCGGTGGAGAAAATCGACACGACTGGGTTCGGTACCTCGTTCAGAGGGGTTCCGGAACGATCGATGCGGATGCCTTCCTTCTCCCACAGCTTGTGGGTCAGCACCGACAGCTTGTCCTTCTCGCTCGGGTGCGGGCGGTAGATACCGCCGTACTTCTTCAGGAAGGAGTGCGCAGCGAAAGCGAAGGATGCTCGCGGTAGCTCGGCGCCGTGCATCTGGCCCAAGAAGATTGGTTCCAGATCGTTCTGCTTCTGCGCCTCGGCGCCGGCGGCTTTCTGAGCGGCCAGGTAGAGCAGCTGGGAACCCACCGCGTGGGTGGTCACGTCGCGGCGACCCGACGCCCAGAACTCTGCGTCGGCTTCGCTGAACGCCAACAGAGTTGCGCCAACCGGCAGGGGCGGTGCCTGCGGCACGAGCAGACCGTGCTGTACGACCCAGTACTCAGCACCAATCGCGCGAGAGTACTCGTAGGCGGCCGCGCCGCGGGCCAGGTAGTGGCCGAGGGAAAGGACCACGCGCACACCGGGCAGGAGCCCCTGCAGCTGGTCGCCCGTCACTTCCTGTTCGGTCCAGGCATCACGGCCGTAACGCTCGGTGGCGTACTGGCCGTTGAGGTACTCCGAGGCGTCCTCGGGGACCCACAGGGCCACGCCCACGTTCTCGAGGTACTTGAGCGGCTCCAGAAGGGAGTTACGGCTCGTCGGAGAGAAAGAATCGAGCACAATGAGCACGCGGGGTACGGCGCCTCGGGTATAGAGAACACCGCCAACAGGTGCTTCCTGTTCCGCCGCGCCCCCGCGCAGACGTCCGATAAGGCTGCGGGCCTCGCCCTTAGCCCAGCGCAGGGTGTTCTGGCGCTTCTGCCAGGCGGCCCATGCATCAATGTCGAGGGGGTAGGTTAGGCCCATAGCTGCTCCAAAATCTTGACGCGCTGATCAAAGGTGTGCTCGGCCAGGGTTCGCTTCTGACCGGTTTCACGAATCTTTCGCGCCCACTTCGGGTCACGGAAAATGCGGGTACAAATCTCGATGAGCTCATCGATGCTCTCGTACACCAGAACCTCTTCACCCGGAATGTAGTAGCGGTCCACGTCGGGGCGATCAATCACCTGCAGGGCGCCAACGCCGGGCGCCTCGAAGGTACGCATGGTGAAGCCGTCCTGGTTGTTGTGGATGTTCAGGGTGGCCGGGGAGGACGCCATGATGCCGTACGCCTCAGAGCGGTCAATATCGCGGCCGGCGGGTACGCCGGAGTCTTTGAACTGCTTGGTGCGCAGAATATCGTAGGGGTGGCGCGACCAGGCACGGCCGTAGGCACGCACCGGCAGACCGGCGGCGACGAGGGCCTGCAGGGTCTCCTCACGGTTGGGGTACTTGGCGCCCACAAAGTTGATGGAGTCCTCGCGGACAGGAACAATCGGGCAGTGGGTGTCGTAGGCGTTGGGCATGTCGAGCACCTCGAATCCCTGCTCGCGCAGGTGCTGCGCGTCCAGCGGGCTGTAGCTTGCCAGCGAGCCCAGGTGGTGCAGGTCCTCTTCGGTGTAGCTCATGCGGCGCATCTCGTCGTAGAGCCAGGTGCCGTAGCGAACGCCGGAGGTTGCCAGCAGGTCCCACCATTCGCGGGAGAGCATATCGCCCTTAATGACCAGCACGATGTCGGGACGGAACTCGTTGAAAGCATCGATAGCCTTACGGGTTGCCTGAGCCGCAAAGCTTTCGGGGCGGTACTTCTCGGGCAGCTCGTGGGCGAGCTTGTTGAGGATGCGCTCGGAGAGGGTACCCGGAGCATCGTAGATGTGGGTGCGCACATCGTATCCGTGCACTTCCAGGGACGCTTGAATCGCCTTCCAGTACCCGTGGAATGCGGGTGAGAGTAGTAGAAGTTTGGGCTGAGTCATATGAGGAATGGATCCTGTCGGCGTTTGCTATAAGAACCCGCAGGGCAAAACCGTGCGGTGCTATGTGTTGGAGTGAAGCAGAGAGGCACGTTTCAAGCAGAGCTTACGCTCAAACATACCTACTAAAATTTTACAACGAAAGCAGAAGATGACACATGCTTACGCAGTGTGTCACCTCCAACGTTTAGCTATGGGGCGCTCCGCACCGGGTGCGGACACTAGAGCTAGTTTTCGCGGCGCTCGGCCTTGGCGATGCGCTCCAGGTCGGCGGCGAGGAACCCGCGAGCGTCCACATCCTTATTGCGCAGCGCACGCACAGAGTTCACGAGGAAGTTCGCGTAGCTGGTTGCACGCAGGGCTACGGCCAGCTTCTTTTCCCAGCCCCACTTGTCGGCGTAGATGAAGCGTGCGGTGGTCAGCCACTGGATGCGACGCTCCGAGGGGGAAGATCCGCCGCCCTCGTGGGTAACGGTCACCGAGGGAATCAGGTAGCGGTCCACGCCGGCCTGCGAGAGGCGGTACTGGAAGTCCACCTCTTCGCTATTCATGTAGAAGCGCTCGTCCATGCCGCCGAGGCGGTTGAATACGGCGCGAGGCACGACCATGCAGGCACCCATAACCCAGTCGACCTTCGCGTCGGAGGTTCCGGTGCATGCCTCAACATCGTGTCCAACGCCGCGGTGCCACCACTTCGTCGGCTTGAAGCGAGCCAAGGGGGTGAACCATTCCCAGGCGATATGTCCGGCGGTGGGGAACTTGCGGGCCACCCACTGCTGCTGGCCGTCGTGGCCGATGACCTGCGGGCTGGCCAGAACCTGGCCGTGTGCCTCGGCTGCGGCGAGCATGCGGGAGATGAAGGTGTCATCCAGCTCCAGGTCGCTGTTGAGGATGAACACCCATTCGCCGGTCGCGGCAGCGACGCCGGAGTTCACGGCCTTACCGAAGCCGCCGTTGACGGCACGGCGCACGACGGTCACGCCCTCAACCTCGGGGAAGGGAACGGGCGAGACGTCGTCCGAAACGACGATTTCGATATCGGAGGGGTCAATCCCCTTCTGCGCGTGGAGGGTGTCAATGATGGCGAGAACCGGTTCCGGCTCGCCGTAGAAAGGAATAACCGCAGATACACGGGGAGTATGAGTCACAATATATCCTTTGAGTGAGGCGCCTGAAAATCACAAGCGATAGAAGGTTAAATATGGGGGCGACCGTATCTATATCTCTATACGATCACCCCCATAGTTTCAATTAGTCGGGCAGCTGGCCCAGGCGAACGAGGTTCGCAAATTCTTCGTTTGCCGCCTGAACTTCCTTGAAGGTACCCTTATTGGCGATGCGGCCTTGGGAGAGGTACACCAGCTGATTAACGTTACGCACCGTGGAAAGACGGTGAGCCACGATAATCACGGTAATCTCCTTGGAGATGCGGTTAATGGTCTGAGTAATCTTGTGCTCAGTCTCATTGTCCAGTGCACTGGTTGCCTCATCCATAACCAACAGGCTCGGGTTGCGGTACATCGCACGCGCAATGCCCACACGCTGACGCTGACCACCGGAAAGGCGGTTACCGTTCTCACCAATCGAGGTGTTAATGCCGTCTTCCAGGGTCTCGACAACGGGCATCAGCTCCGCCAGCTCGAGGCAGTAGATCACACGGTCATCATCAATGTGCTTTGCGGGGATACCGAAGGCAACTGCCTCACGCAGCGTGCCGTTACCCAGGTAGGGATCCTGAGGGACATAACCAATCTTCTGATACCAGGAATGCAGGTCAGTATGGATGTCCTTACCCTGGCTAGAGATCGTACCGCTCGTCGGGGTCAGCAGACCAAGAATCAAGTCAACCAGAGTAGTCTTACCCGAACCGGAACCACCCACGAAAGCAACCGAGGTACCAGCCGGCACATCCAGCTGAATGTCCTTGAGAACGTCCTTATCACCGTCCGGGTAACGGTAGACCAGGTTATCAATCTGAACATCCACGGGCTCAATACCCGAGTTAATGATGGTTGCCGGATCAATTTCATCCTTGAACTCAACCATCTGCAGGCGCTGCTCTTCCGGGCTCATCGAGCGGATGACCTTAGCAACCTCTTCACTAGCGAACTCGTTCGCGCGAATACCGCCCAGGGAAGCAATCATACGGGTAGCGTTCGGAAGGATGCGGATACATGCGGTTGCGAAAAGCATGAGGGAAGGAAGACCATCAGCACCCTGAGTTGCGGTCACCAGAGCCAACAGACCAGCGATACCCACAATGAAAATAACTTCAAGGGTGTACTTGGGGAAGTCATTCAGGAACGAGAGGTTAACGTCGCTTTTAACGCTTCGTACTGCGGGCTCGCGGTACTGCTCGATAGCAGCCTTGTGTGCATTCGTAATACGAATTTCGCGGAAGCCCCTGATGTCATCCAGGAGGAAGCGCAAAGCGTCTCGACCTGCACGTGCCGTTATCTCACCATACTTCGCGTTACCGCGGCGCAAGAAGAACTGCATGACAGCAATGGTGATGCCGAAGTATGCGAAAGCGATCAGCGCCGGAACCGGCATGACGCAAAGAATCATGATGAGCAACACGATGATAGACAGGAAATCGCCCACAAAGTTAATAATCGATCCCACAAAACCGCGGTATGCAAACACCACGTAGGTGCTAATCAGGTATGCGGTTTCTTCAGGCTGAGACTTCTTGTGGTTGAAGTAGCTATCCTTCATGTAATGATTGAGGATTGTCGTCGACGTCGCCAACTGCTGGTAACCCGTAAATTTCAGGCTCCAGCGCTTAAAGAGGAGCGCAGCGATACCCTTAATCACAAAGGCGAGCACCAGGACAACACCCAAGTAGAGCACCAAATCAGAACGCGGAGGGTTGCCGAAGATATCAGAAATTACAGCCAGGTAGCCGGTAATTTCAGCGCCCATCGCAATATTCATGATGGGAAGAACAGCAGCAACACCGACCATTTCCATTAGCGAAAGAAGGAATAGGCCGATTAGATTCACAATTAGTAGTGTAAAGCTCCGTCCTGGGAAAAAGATACGAAGCTTAGTGTAAATACTCTTCATTGGTCCTCGTTGGTGAGTGTTTGCACTGGCTTCCGAGTGAGAAGAAGCCTAGCATTTCACGCCAATTCTAGCATGTGACCTCTAAACCCTTTCGCTATAAAGTTTGTACTTTAGGTCATCATCACGTCCCCAAGTTGAAACTTTCAGAGCGACCTACATTGAAGATGTATCGGACGAGGCCTTAGGGAATTCGCCACACTCGAGATTCAGAGACCTTTGAAGAGTCAAGCAACTCGGTATGATAGATACTATTCGTTCAACTTCACCCGACACTTCCGGCTTCCCTGTTCACCGTTGGGTACGTCAAGAGAAAAGGCTTTTGATGGGCATCTTCAACATCAAGTCCTTGAAGGACAAGTACACCCGGGGCTCCGCAGAGGAGATCACCGACTCCTCCAAGGCCCCCGAAACCACCGCGACCACTGCGCCGGCATCCGCCCCCTCCATTGCGGAAGGGGTCCGCTCGCTGATCCAGAACAACCCCGACCTGGCAGGCAAGAACCGCCGCGGGGCCGCCCAGCGCTCCATGGTCCCTTCGGGTTCGCTCCGCGAAGTCATGGGCGAGTATGAGGCTCACTCCCCCGCCGAGGTCGCCGCCCAGACGCCCCTTCCCAAAGCATCCGAGCCTTCCCACGCCGAAGAAATCTCTGAGGACGGCACCGTCACCATTGATGCGCAGCCGCTGAACCTCACCGAAACCTCGGGTACCGCCGCCGATATCCTCCCCCTGGACGAACCGTCTGCAGAGGGCTCCTCCTCACGCTCCGTTCACGTCGAGGAACACCACGCACCCACCGTCGCTTCGGGTGTTCTGGCCGACACCGCAGAAGAGCCCGCTCCGACAGCCCTCGCGGCACGTGAGGAGACCGCAAGCGCCCCGCAGGGTGAACGCGAACGCACCCCGCTCTTCAAGCTCTCCCCCGGTACCTTCACCCGCAGCGGCGCACACGACACCGACGGCCCCTTCCAGGCGCTCTTCGTGTGCACCGGCAACATTGCCCGCAGCGCCTCCGGCGAGGTTATTTCCAAGCACCTGGCCGCAGAGTACGGGCTGGAGGACAAGTGGACCTTCGCCAGCGCCGGTACCGGCGCGCTGGTCGGTCAGGGCGTGTACGAGCTCATCGCCAACGAGCTCATCGAGCGTGGCTACAATCCCGAGGGTTTCGCCTCCCGTCAGCTGACCGAGGAGATCATTAAGAACGCGACCATCATCCTGGTCGCGGAGAAGGTGCACGCCGACTGGATCGTGCGCGAGTGGCCCCAGTACCATTCCAAGATCGTGCTGCTCAAGCAGGCTGCTCGCCTTCGTGAGGAAGCGCGCCGTGCCGAGCCGCTCTCCTACCTCTACTCCTACGGTGGCACTCCCCTCGCGAGCGATAAGCTCGAGGACCCCTACCGTCGAGGCCCGGCCGCCGCGAAGAAGGCCGTGGACGAGGTTGAAGAGTCGCTACGCGTGATTCTGCCGTGGCTGGCGCGAGCCCACCGCTAAATCTCCGCAATACAGAATCTGCAGGGGCCTGCCCCCCCCCCTCAGAAACGTAGAAAATCCCCCGCTACCACAACCGTGGTAGCGGGGGATTTTCTACAGCCTATTCAAGCCCTAGTGATCGAAAATCTCGGTCACGGAGCCCTCGTCAAAGACCTCGCGAATAGCGCGAGCGATGAGGGGCGCGATGGAGAGAACGGTCAGGTTCTCGAAGCGCTTTTCCTCCGGGACGGGCAGGGTGTTGGTCACCACGACCTCGACCGCGCCGCACTCGGACAGACGCTCAACGGCGGGATCGGAGAGAACCGGGTGGGTTGCCGCGATGATAACTTCCTTCGCGCCCTTATCCATGAGGACCTTCACGGCGCCGGCGATGGTTCCGCCGGTGTCAATCATGTCGTCAATCAGCACGCAGGTGCGGCCCTCAACGTTACCCACAACGGTCTTGGAGACCGCGTGGTTCGGAACGTTGATGTCTCGGGTCTTATGCACGAAGGCCAGGGGTGCGCCGTTCAGCAGGGTGGCCCAGTGCTCGGCCACGCGCACACGACCGGTGTCCGGGGACACCACGGTCACGTTCGACAGGTCCTCAACGCGCTCGCGGATGTGCTTAGCCAGCACCGGAATTGCGAAGAGGTGGTCCAGCGGGCCGTCGAAGAAGCCCTGAATCTGCGAGGTGTGCAGATCGACGCACATCAGGCGATCCGCGCCGGCGGTCTTGTACAGGTCAGAAATCAGGCGAGCCGAGATGGGTTCGCGACCCTTGTGCTTCTTATCCTGACGAGCGTAGGGGTAGAACGGGGACACCACGGTAATGGAGCGAGCGGAGGCACGCTTGAGCGCATCAATCATGATGAGTTGCTCCATGAGCCACTCGTTAATCGGTGCCGGGTGCGACTGAATCACGAATGCGTCCGCACCGCGCACAGACTCCTCAAAACGGACGTAGGTCTCGCCGTTGGCGAAGGTATATGCGGAGGTGGGCAACAGGTCGTGGTCAAGGGCCTGCGCAATCTCCTCGGCGAGCTTGGGGTGTGCTCGACCGGAGACCACTACAAGCTTGCGCTCACCGGGGTTGGTAATCTCGCTACTCATGGTGTTGTTCTTTCCTCGGATTAGGATTCTGCCGGTTCCTGTGCGCCCGCGGCCTTTGCAGCCTCAGCGGGTTCGGTACCGGCACGGTTCTTCAGAACCCAGCCCTCGATGGTGCGCTGGGAAGTCTCAGAGTAGGCGAGGGCGCCCGCAGGAACATCCTTGCGGATCAGCGCGCCCGCGCCGGAGTAGGCACCGTCACCCACGGTGACCGGTGCAACGTAGATGCCCGCGGATCCCATGCGGGCATGTGCGCCAATAACAGAACGGTTCTTCACCAGGCCGTTGTAGTTGGCGAAAATGGAACCCGCACCAATGTTGGCGCCCTCACCGATGGTGGCGTCGCCAACGTAGGACAGGTGCGGAACCTTCGCACCGTCACCAATCTGCGAGTTCTTGGCCTCGCAGAAGGTGCCGAGCTTCGAGCCCTTACCCAGGGTCGTACCGGGGCGCAGGTAGGCGAAGGGGCCGACGGTTGCGCCCTCGCCAATCACGGCGCCGAAGCCGTGAGCGCGGATGACGGTAGCGTCTGCCTCAACGGTCATATCGGTCAGGGTGGTGTCGGGGCCAATGGTTGCGCCGGTGGCAACGGTGGTGGAGCCGTGCAGCTGCACGCCGGGCAGGAGGGTCACGTCATTCTCGATGCGCACGGTCACGTCAATCCAGGTGTTCTGCGGATCGACGATGGTCACGCCGTTACGCATGTGAGCCTCGAGGATGCGGTTGTTGAGCATGCGGCCCAGCTGAGCCAGCTGCACACGGTCGTTAGCACCCTCAACCTCCCAGCGGTCCTCAATGGCCAGGGCGGAGGTACGGTGGCCCTTCGAACGGGCGATGGACAGCACATCGGTAATGTACTTCTCACCCTGAGCGTTATCGGTGGTCACCTCAAGCAGGGCTTCGCGCAACACGTCGGCGTCAAAGGCGTAGATACCGGAGTTGATCTCGGTAATCTCGAGCTCTTCGGGGGAGGCGTCCTTCGCCTCGACGATGGCGGTCACCTCGCCAGCCTGGTTACGCACGATACGGCCGTAGGAGCCGGGCTCATCAATGTGGGTGGTCAGGACAGTTACGGAGTTCTTGTCTTCCTCGTGGAAGGCAATCAGTTCGCGCAGAGTCTCGGGGCGCAGCAGAGGAACATCGCCGTAGGTCACCAGAACGGTGCCGGAGACGGTTGCCTGCGCATCCAAGGCATTCAGACCGACCTCAACCGCACGACCAGTACCCGGAATCTCATCCTGATCAACGATGGTTACCTCAGGGTCAAACGCAAGCACATGCTCAGCAACCTTATCGCGCTGGTGGCGTACCACAACAGCGAGGCGTTCAGGGTTCAAGTCACGGGCCGCGGCAACGGCGTGCTCAATCATGGATCGACCACCAATGCCGTGCATGACCTTGGGGGTTGCGGACTTCATGCGCGTGCCAGCGCCGGCGGCGAGAACAATCACCGCGGAGGGTGCCAGTTCAGTGTTCACTGAGAAGACTCCTTATACGAGGTTGTAAGAGTGAGAGGTGAGCGCGGAACCGCCGACTCTCATTCAACGATTCCGTTGAGTGCTTACGCTCCGCCACTAGGACTCGAACCTAGACAAACGGCTCCAAAGGCCGCTGTGCTGCCATTACACCATGGCGGATTATCCTTACATTCACGACAAGCCCCCGCTAGCGGGTCCTCATCGTCATTGACCGCCATTTTGGGCACAGAACAGCGCAATGCAGGAAATGCTTTCCTCAGTTTATCAAATATCTGTGCTCAACTTAGCCGCGCGCCCCGCAATCCCCACAGCTTTTCTCAGCACCGCCAAGTAGCCCCTCATCAAAGCTTGGAGCGCTACTTGAACTGAACACTCACCCTGTACCCTAGAAGGCGTGGCACATCTACTTGGCGGCGAATCGCTGCACCTCGAATTCCCTACCCGAACCATCTTTGAAGGCATCACGGTCGGCCTGAACGAAGGCGACCGCATAGGCATTGTCGGTCGCAACGGCGACGGCAAGTCCACCCTCATGAAGATCCTTGCCGGCCGGCTCGAACCGGACTCCGGCCGCGTTACCGTGCGCGGCGGCACCCGCATCGGCTACCTCGACCAGTCCGACGTACTCGATGACGACCACACGGTCGGCTACGCGATTGTGGGCGACACCCCCGAATACGAGTGGGCCTCGCAGTCCCGTATCCGCGATGTCATCTCGGGCCTGGTCTCCGATCTGCCCTGGGATGCACCCGTCTCTTCGCTCTCTGGCGGTCAGCGCCGACGCGTAGCGCTCGCATCCCTGCTCGCGCAGGAGTGGGACGTGCTGATGCTCGACGAGCCCACCAACCACCTGGACGTTGAAGCCATCACCTGGCTCGCTAACCACCTGAAGTCCCGCTGGTCCAAGAACGCGGGCGGACTCATGGTCGTCACCCACGACCGCTGGTTCCTCGACGAAATCTGTACCGACACCTGGGAAGTGCACGACCGCATCGTCGAGCCCTTCGAGGGCGGCTACGCGGCGTACATCCTGCAGCGCGTGGAACGTGACCGTCAGGCGGCCGCTGCGGAGGCGAAGCGCCAGAACCTCATGCGCAAGGAGCTCGCCTGGTTGCGCCGCGGTGCGCCCGCACGTACCTCCAAGCCGAAGTTCCGCATTGATGCCGCCAACGCCCTCATTGCGGACGTTCCGCCTGTGCGTGACACCGTGGAGCTGAAGAAGATGGCGGTTTCCCGCCTCGGCAAGGACGTGGTCGACCTTGAAAACGTTTCCGTCGTCTACGACGACCCCTCGTTGCCCGGCGGCAAGCGCCCGGTGCTGAAGAAGGTTACCTGGCGTATTGCCCCCGGCGAGCGCACCGGCATCCTGGGCGTGAACGGCGCGGGTAAGTCCACCCTACTCTCCCTGGTGACGGGCGACCTGAAGCCGACTGAGGGCCGGGTCAAGCACGGTAAGACCGTGAAGATTGCGACCCTGACCCAGCAACTCGATGAGCTCAACGAGGTTGCTAACGACCGCGTCTCGGATGTGATTGGCCGTAAGAAGCGTAGCTACATTGCCGATGGTAAGGAGCTATCCCCTTCGCAGATGCTGGAGCGTCTGGGCTTTACGAGCGCGCAGCTGTCTACCCCGGTCAAGGACCTTTCGGGTGGTCAGAAGCGTCGCCTGCAGCTCATGCTGATTCTGCTGGATGAGCCGAACGTGCTGATTCTCGACGAGCCCTCCAACGACCTGGACACCGATATGCTCGCCGCGATGGAAGATCTGCTGGACACCTGGCCGGGTACCCTGCTGGTGGTCAGCCACGACCGTTACCTCATGGAACGCGTCACCGATCAGCAGTACGCCGTGATTGACGGTTCGTTCCGCCATCTGCCCGGCGGTGTGGACGAGTACCTGGCACTCTCGGCGGCAGGTGCTGGCGGTTCTGCCGCCGGTAGCGTGCAGGCGCGTGCCGCCTCCTCGGCGCAGGCTTCTGCTGAGCCGGATACCCCGAAGGTCTCCGGTGCCGAGCTGCGTGCGGCGCAGAAGGAATCCGGTGCGATTGAACGCCGCCTCGCCAAGCTCGCTGCAGAACAGGAGAAGCTCTCCGAGCAGATGAGCGCGCACGACGCCTCCGACTACGCCGGTTTAGCGGCACTCGGCGAGCAGCAGCAGACACTTCAGGATGAGATTGACGAGCTAGAAATGCGCTGGCTCGAGCTCTCCGAGCTGCTGGGCTAAGGTCTATAGACATAGAAGAATGCCGGTTCTAGATTCAATCTAGAACCGGCATTCTTCATATATTCAGCGCTCAGCTACAGCGGCAACTAAGGGTGATTCAGAATCGCACTAACCGCGCTCACAGCGTGGTTGCCCGCAGCGCGAAGAGTGGAGGCAAGAGCCTCCGCCCGAGCCTGCGAAGAAACCAGCAGAAGCACCGTCGGACCGGAACCGGACACCAGGGAGGCGTACACGCCCTCACTCTCGCGCAGGTTCAGGGTCTGTTCCAGCTGCGGGGCGCACGAAAGCGCGGGAGCCTGCAGGTCGTTACGTAGCAGCGGTGCCAAGGAGGCGAGCGCCGCCTCCGAACCATCATAAGAATTCAGGGTGCTCAGAAGCTCTACGGGTTCCACCAGCTTGCCTGAGGCAGGGTACAGCCCCGAGGCGCGGCCCGCGTCCAGCTGCTTGAATACGCTGGGGGTGGAGAGGCCAAACTGCGCGGCAACAATCACCAGGTGCAGAGGTTCCCGAGGCGCCGCAATATTCTGCAGCTCGGTACCGGTCCCCTGCCCCAGTGCGAGGGTCTGCCCGAGCGCGGCACGCACGCTAAAGGGAATATCGGCGCCCAGTTGCGCGGCAAGACGTTCATAATCCGTCTGGGTCAGGAGCGCACCGGTGCGGCCGGTTGCGTGCAGGTAGCGGTCCGTAGCAATGAGGGCAGCAGCCGCGTCCGCTGAGCCGCCAGCCATACCGCCAGCCACGGGCACAGCCTTCGCAATATGCAGGTGCAGCGCCGGGACAGATTCGATGCCGTGCTCCGCAAGAATCAGCGCAGCGGCATGGTACACAAGATTCCGCTCATCCATTGGCACAGCGGCAGGGTCGAACTGCCCCGCCTGCATCTGCTGATCTACCAGGGAGCCGGGCACAATATCCATGCTCAAGCTCAGCCCCGGTGCCTGCCCCTCAGAGACCGTGATGGTCTCCGTCAAAGAGACCGCCGCAAAAAGCGTAGTCAACGGGTGGTAGCCGTCCGGACGAACATCCCCCACGGCAAGGTACAGATTGACCTTGCCGGGAGCATCAACCGAAATAGCGGTCTGGGAGGCGGTACTCATCAGCGCATAAACCTTTCGCGAGGGAACTCGCGTGAGAACGTCAGTGAAAAATTTAGAGCGGGAAGAAGCTATTCCACTACAGGCTCAGCCGGGACAGTCAGCGAAGCCTCCGCAATGCGGATAAAACCGTGAATATCCAGCTTCTCGCCGCGCTCCGTCGGAGCGATACCGGCAGCCACCAAAATCTGCTCCGCGCGCGCTCCGGAGCCCGCCCAGGAGCTCAACGCAGCGCGCAGAGTCTTACGGCGCTGAGCGAAAGCGGCGTCCACAATCGTAAACACCAGGTCGCGGTCAACGGTCGAGAGAGGCTCCTCGCGCATACGGAAACCCACCAGACCAGAGTTAATCTTCGGTGCAGGCCAGAACACGTTCTTGCCAATCACGCCCGCCTTATACACCTCGGCATACCAATTAGCCTTCACCGAGGGCACACCGTAGATCTTCGAGCCCGGGGTCGCCGAAAGACGGTCGGCAACCTCGTCCTGAACCATCACCAGGGCGTGACGGATACTCGGGAACTGCGCAAACAGGTGCAGAAGCACCGGAACCGCCACGTTATAGGGCAGGTTCGCCACCAGAGCATCCGGAGTGCGAGGCAGCTCGGTGACCTTCAGAGCGTCCATAAGCACCACGTCAATATCGTCCGCCTTCTCGGGGCGGAACTTCTCAATCGTGTGCGGAAGCTGCTGCGCCAGCGGCGGGTCAATCTCAACCGCAACCATATCCTTCGCAGCATCCAGGATGCCGAGGGTCAACGAACCCAGGCCCGGGCCGACCTCCAGCACCGTCTCCTCCGGTGAAATCTCTGCCGCATTGACAATACGACGAATCGTATTGGGGTCAATCACAAAGTTCTGCCCAAGAGTCTTCGTCGGACGAATACCGAGCATCTCGGCAAGCTCGCGAATCTCAGCAGGGCCGAGCAGGGGCAGATCGTTCACAGCGTTCCTTCACATAGATGGATGGTGGGGAGGTTACAGTTTAGATTACCGCGAGAAACGCTGCTTTACCTCATCAAGAGTGGCTTCCAGAACGTTCTTAGCGTTCGTAATACGCTTCTTCGGAGCCAAAGCAATACGCACTCGATCCAGAGGACCAGTACCGTGCTGGAGGCTATTCACCTTATCCAGATGACGCTTACCGGACTCCAAGATGACGCTACTACCCTCCCAGCCGCACAGGCCCGGCTGCACAAAACGCACATCCACACCCCACTGCTGGTACAGCTTGTAATCATCAGCCACAGTACCCGGCACCTTGTCTTCAAACTGCTTGAGCAGCAGCTCAGCACCCGAACGGGAAATCAGGTACAGACCGGTGCAAATCAGGGGCCAAGTACCGTACGGCTTACCCATACGGTACTTACCGTGTACAAAAGGAGACAGCAGAGACAGGCGGATGTATTCCACCTGCGGGTTCAGCTTGCCGGCATCATTCGCAAAAGAATCGCTGAGGTTCACCAGCTGCACCTGCGGGTACTTCGTGATGATTGCGTTCACCACCGCCTCAGCATCCGGAGAAAGAAGAATGTCGTCTTCAGCAATCAGTGCCCAGTCGGCGTCGCTCGCAACAAAGTCACGCCACATCTTCACGTGGCTAAGCATGCAACCCTTCTCCGCGGGGCTCGGGTCGCGATGCCAGCGGCTACGGAAAAACTCAACGTCAAATTCTTCATCAGTGACGTGATTATCGCGGTTATCCACCGCAGAATAACGGACAAAATCCTGCGCGGGTGCGCCCACCGAATAGAACGAGTCAAAACGGTTCGCGCCATCCAGGCCCAGAACATACTTCAGAATCTTTGCCATGTTTTTCCCTTCAATAGCTCATCCAGAAGACCTAAGCAGTAGAAGATCGCGTCGGTTAATGATGAGTTTTCAGAACTTCAGACCACCTGCACAACAGAGGGGTTCATCAATCTTAAAAATCAGTGCGTAAACGGCAGGGAGTCTGAAATATTGAGCGTGTGATAAATACGCACACCGCAGTGCAACGTAAAAAGAATTCTATCATTCACCATGCGCCAATCTCAGGTCTCCTCAGGTTAAAACGCGATGTGGCACGCGTCGTACTGGTGCACAGCAAAAATCCCCTCCCTACCGGATATACACAATAGGGAGGGGATACTGGACAGGCAGAAGACCCACATATTTAGATTTTTATGTGATGACAGTAGCCCAATCCGTCTCTGGGTTATCGTCCCAGGCGCTGCTTCACATCATCAATGGTGGCTTCCAGAATATTCTTCGCGTTCGCAATACGCTTCTTCGGCGCCAGGGCGATGCGCAACCGATCGAGAAAACCAGTGCCATGCTGCGTGCTCTTGAGGCTTTCCAAGTGACGAACGCCAGAAGTTTGAATGAGGCTAGTACCTTCCCAACCGCATAGACCGGGTTGCACCAAATATACGTCTACCCCCCATTCTCGATAGAGGGAATAATCATCGGCAACAACGCCAGGAACCGTCTCTCCATAACATTCCACGAGTCGTTCAGCCCCAGAACGCGAAAGAAGATACAGGGCAGCACCATACAGAGGCTTTGAACCATAGGCATTACCCATACGGTACTTGCCGTACACAAAAGGAGAAAGCAACGAAAGACGAGGGTAATCAACCTGCGGGGTGAGCTTGCCAGCTTCAGAAGCGTAGATATCGCCCAGGTTAACCATCTGCACGTGAGGATACTTTTCGATAATCCTATCCACTACAGGTTGCAGGTCAGGGGAAATGAGGACATCGTCCTCAGCAAACAAAGCCCAGTCGGCATCTGAAGCGAGGAAGTCCTTCCACATGTGGTAGTGGCTCAAAGCGCAACCCTTCTCGGCAGGCCTCGGCTCTTTACCGTAACGAGCCAAGAACTGCTTGCTATCGAATTGCGCATCAGTGACGTGATCATCGCGGTTATCCACCGCAGAATAACGCTGAAAATCTTGAGCGGGTGCCCCCACCGAGAAGAAAGAATCAAAACGGTTCGCGTCGTCCAGTCCCAGAACGTATTTCAGGATTTTTGCCATGGTTTTCCCTTTGCTGTGGCACGCCCATACAGTCTTTATCTGAAACGACAGAAGCCACGCATGAGTGCCGAGTATTGACTTGGCAACGACAAACGCAAAGCGCGCAGAAAATATGCGCGCACGATAACAAGTCGCCCAGTCAGTGAGTGATGAATCGTATGTATAAAAATACACTATCATTCAATTGAATGATAGTACCCAACAATTGGCGTACGGCCCCCTGTTATGTCTCGCACGTTACATGCTACCTCACGCACTAGAGCTGAAAATAGCTACAAAAAAGCCTCTCCCCGCCATACATATATGACAAAGAAAGGCTTTCTCAAAGAGGCTTACTTATTTCGCCTTGCCCAGACGCTGCTTCACCTCATCAATGGTGGCGTCCAGGGCGTTCTTTGCATTCGCCAAACGCATCTTTGGAGCCAAGGCAATACGCAGGCGATCCAGAGTAGCTCTCCGCTACAGGCTGTACGCGCCTACCACTGACCGTAAACGCGCTCCGAATTCTCACGGATACGGCGGCAGAGCGCCTCCAGCTCCTCACCGCGGTGAGCCGCCATGAACCGCACCGTGTAGTTCGTCATGTAGGACGCATTCGGGCGGCCACGGAACGGATGCGGGGTCAAGAACGGCGCATCCGTCTCAGCCAGAATCAGCTCCGGACGAGCCATCACCAACGACTCCTGAATACCCTTCGAGTTCTTGAAAGTCACCGTGCCGGCAAAGCTCATGTACCAGCCGCGCTCATTGCAGATTTCGGCAAGCTCCGGGCCGCCCGAGTAGCAGTGGAACACGGTACGTTCCGGTGCGCCCTCTTCATCCAGGATGCGCACAACATCCTCGTGCGCGTCACGGTCATGAATCTGCAACGCCAGGTTGTGCTTCTTCGCAATGCGAATATGCTCGCGGAAGCTGTAGTGCTGTGCTTCCTTACCCTCCTCGCCGGTGCGGAAATAGTCCAGGCCGGTCTCACCAATAGCGCGTACACGGTCGGCGGTGGCGAGCTCGTCGAGGGTGGCTAGCGCCGCCTCCAGCTGACCGGCTGTAGCCAGCTCGGGGGCGGTATTGGGGTGAATCGCAATGGCGGCGAGGACACGCTCATCAGCCTGCGCGGCGGCGACCGCGTACAGGGAGGAGGGGATATCGTATCCGACCTGCACAATGCCGGCGATGCCGAGCTTTTCGCCGGCGTCGAGTGCATCGCGGGCGCTGATTTCCACTTCGCCGTCGAGCAGGTCCATGTGGGTGTGGTTATCCACGATGGGGTACGGCAGCGGCTCGGGGGCGGGAGGGAAGACCAGATTGCGGCTGCGGCCGTTCTCGCCGGTGGTGGAGCGACGGCGGGTGCCTTCTCCCCCTTCGGCGTCGCTGATGCCGGTGTAGAGTTCCGCCTTATAGGGTGCGGGGACTTCACCGGGGACAGGCGCCCAGCCGTTAGGCAGGGCGGTTGCCTGAAGTGCCGCGGGGGTGGGCAGGGTGTAGTTCGCCAGGGCGGCGAGGGAGTTCAGGTACTCCTGGGTGATTTCAGGACCGGGATAGCTCTGACACATTGATAAATCCTCGGGATAAAACAGCGGGGTAAAACTTAGGGGGTAAAATTGCGCGGTGATTCTGGGCTATTCGGAGCGGGCAGCCAGTGCCGCCTCATACAGGTCGCGCTTGGAGGTGCCGGTCTCAGCGGCAACCGCGGCGCAGGCGCTCTTGAGGCGCTCGCCGCCCGCTACACGGTCGAGGACCAGTTGCACTACGTCCTGTGCTTCGGGGGTTTCGGGGGCTTGTGCACCCTCGACAATAATGACGATTTCGCCGCGGACGCGCTCAGACTCAGCCCATTCGGCAAGCTCTGCCAGGGTACCGCGTCGAACCTCTTCGTGGAGCTTGGTTAGCTCACGGCTGACAGTTCCACGGCGGTCGGCGCCGAAGGTTTGCACAAAGTCCGCCAGGGTTGCGGCAGTGCGGTGCGGGGATTCGTAGAAGATCATGGTGCGTTCCTCCGCCGCTAGCGATGCGAGGCGGCGGGTGCGCTCGGAGCCCTTGCGGGCGAGGAAGCCTTCGAAAGTGAATCGTCCGGTGGGCAAACCGGAGAGCGCGAGCGCGGTCAACGCCGCGGAGGGGCCGGGCACCACGGTGACGGGCAGGTCGGCTTCCGCGACGGCTGCGGCGGCAACGTAGCCGGGGTCGGAGATGGTGGGCATGCCCGCATCCGAGAGCAGTAGCACGCGCTGACCGTCCTGTACCGCTTGCACGATGGTTTCGCTACGTTCGGCTTCGTTGTGGTCGTGGTTGACGATGACGCGGCCGCGGGTGCGCACGCCAAGCCCGGAGGCGAGGGTTCGTAGCTTGCGGGTGTCTTCAACGGCGATGAGGTCTGCGGTGGCGAGGGCTGAGCGCAGTCGGTCGGAGGCGTCGGCGAGGTTGCCGATGGGGGTGCCGCCGAGGATGAGCACGCCGCCTTCTTCGGAGGTGACGGCGGTGTCTGCGGTGTCAGCAGTGTCAATCTCGAGTGCCTTGACCGTTTCTGAGGGGGCTGTGGTTTCTGAGGGGGCGGCGGTTTCTTCGGTGTATTCTGCGGGTGCGGTCATGGCAGGCCTCATGTCTGTGTCTGGTCTTCGTGTACCCACTAAGTGTAACGCCCGCGCTCAATCCGGTGCCGGGTGGGCTTACCGGGTGAGCCCGCCGATAGAAGTAGCTAGTGCGGGTGGGGCTCCGAGCGCGTCATATATGCTGTTCACGGGCTGAAATGGTGCATCGTGCGTTCTGACCCTTTAGGATTGATGGGGTGAAGATACCTAAGCTACTTTCTCCCGCATCTGCCGCTCCAGCTGGTCAGGCTGATTCGGCCCGTTCTTCGTCTGAACGTGGTCGTTACAGCCTCGATTCGCTGCTGGATGCGCTCGCTGTTGCCTATATTCGTGCCCCGCGTTGGGGTTGGCTGGCGCCCGCACTGATTGTGCTGGTTGCCGGTATTCTGCGTTTTTATAATTTGGCGCATCCGAACGCCATTGTTTTTGATGAGACCTACTACGCCAAGGACGCTTACTCGTATGTGCATTATGGCTACGAGTTGAGCTGGTCGAAGGACGCTAATGCGTCCTTTGCGGCGGGTCACCCGTCGGGCCTGTTGACGGATTCGCCGGAGTATGTGGTGCATCCGCCGTTGGGTAAGTGGATGATCGCAGCGGGCATGGCGATTTTTGGTGATAATAATCCCTTTGGTTGGCGTGTTTCTGCTGCGGTGATTGGCACCCTGTCGGTGGCGTTGATTGCGTATGCTGGCTGGCTGCTGTTCCGTTCGATGACGGTGGCGACTATTGCGGCTCTGCTGGCTGCGGTGGATGGCCTGATGCTGGTGGAGTCTCGCCTGGCTCTGCTGGATATTTTCCAGATGTTCTGGATTTTGGCGACTTTTGTGTGTCTGGTGCTTGACCGTATTCAGGCGCGGCGCGTGTTGGCGCGCAATATTGCGGAGGCGGCACGCCAGAATAGCGGTGTGCTTCCGCCGATGCCGTGGGGCCCAAGCATGGGTCTGCGCCTGTGGCGTTTCGCTGCCGGTGTGTGCGCCGGTGCCGCGGTGGGCGTGAAGTGGAATTCGCTGTTCTTCGTTGCGGCGATGGGTCTGCTGACGGTGTTCTGGGATATTAATGCTCGCCGTATTGTGGGTCTGCACAAGTGGGGTTTGACGGCGCTGGTGCGTGACGGCATCCCCGCCTTCTTCCAGATGATTGGTGTGGGTCTGCTGGTGTATCTGAGCACTTGGGCGGGCTGGTTCCAGTCGTCGAATGCGTATTTCCGCCGTTGGGCTGTTGAGAACCCGGGCAAGGGTGTCATGTGGCTTCCTGAGGATTTGCGTTCCTTGTGGGAGTACCATGTCTCGGCATTTAAGTTCCATTCTGGTTTGAGTAGCCCGCATACGTATTCTTCGCAGGCGTGGCAGTGGCTGGTTTTGGGTCGCCCGACCTCGTACTACTATGAGTCGCCGAAGCTGGGTTCTTCGGGTTGTACCGTGAAGTCCTGTTCCGAGGCTATTTTGAATATCGGTAACCCGGCGATTTGGTGGGCTTTTATTCCGGCGATTATTGTGGCGCTTCTGGTTCTGCTGCTGAAGCGTGATTGGCGTTTTGGTGCGCTGCTGGTTGTGTTCGGTGCGGGCTATTTCCCGTGGTTTATGTACCCGACTCGCACGATGTTTTATTTCTACGCTCTGTCCTTTGAGCCGTTCCTGATCCTGCTGTTGGCGGGTGTTTTGGGTCTGGCACTGTCGGGTGCTCGCGGTTCGGTGTTGCGTGCCCGTTTGGGCGTGACGCTGGTGGCGATTTACCTGGTGGGTGTGCTGATGTTGAGTGCGTACTTTATGCCGCTGTGGACTGCTCAGGTGATTCCGTATGAGCAGTGGTATTCGCATATGTGGTTTAAGTCCTGGATTTAGGCTCAGGTTTTAGGCTGAGGTTTTAGACCTGGTCTTAGACTCAGGTTTAGTCCTGGGTTCAGGCGCGAGCGATGCGAGCTTGGGTATAGCGAAGGGGGCTGGGGTCTACCGTGTGGTAGAGCCCAGCCCCCTTTGGGTGCCCTTTCCGCGCTGGTTTGCACGGGGAAGTGGCTGATGATTTTTAGTTGTCGCCGACTCGTGCGGAGGCGAGCTTGACGCGCAGTTCCTGGCGTTCCTGGCGGCGGCGTTCTGCCTTAAGCTTGCGGTATTTGGTGGGCCAGGTGGTCACGAGCAGGAGCGTAATCTGCGCTGCTACGAGGACCGCTACGGCGATTGCCGCGTCGATCCAGAATTGCGGCGGGTAGAGGCGAATCAGGGAGCTTCGTACGGAGAATTCCCAGTTGCCCTGCGGGAAGAACACCTGGTGGAAGGTGGTGAACAGCCACTCCCAACCAAAGACGCCCACAACACCGAGCACCACGATGAGTCCCAGGGTAATCCAGGTGCCGACGAAGAGGCTACGGCGAATGGTTCCGGGGGCGCGCTCGCGCAGAGAGATGCTGCTGAAGAGCGTCACCAGGAAGAGAGCAGCTACGGCTACGGTGGCGATGAGCAGCACCCACTTCACGTCGTGCATGTGGTTCACTTCTGCCTCGGTGAAGGCGAGGGTATTGTCGGCACCGGTAGTGAGACGGGCGAGGTACTCTCGCGGCGCGAAGTTGTTGATGTAGTCCACGCCGTAGGAGCCCAGGCGCATCCTCTCGACGAGGTAGTAGCCGTAGCTGTCTTCGGGGAATCCGGGGCGGTGATATTCGAGCCAGAGGAAGGGCGCGGAGGCTACAGCGCGGATTGCAATCATGAGTACGGTCAGCGGTACGGTGAGCGCGATGAGGGTTGCGCGGAGCTTGAGGAAGCGCGGGGTGTCTTCCACGGCGTCTTCGCGGGCTGCGGCGCGTTCTGCAGCTTCGGGCGAGGCAGCCAGGGAGGACAGCGGTGCGTTGGGGTCTGCGACCGCGTGGGTGTGGCCGGTACGGGTGGTTTCGGTGCGGTACTTGCGTCCGGCGGTGGAGGCGCTTGCCGCCTCCGCGGTAGCGACGGTTTCTGCTTCAGCCGCATTTTCGGCTTCTGCTGCTGCAGCTGCTTCTGCTTCGGCTGCCCTCTGCATGGTTTCGCGGTTGAGGTCGCTGAGGGTCGGATTTTTGGGGGTGCTCTGCGAGTCACGCACGAGGGGCACGAAGCCGGTGGAGACGTTGGTGCGGGTGCGCACGCGGGTGCCGACACCCTGTTCGCGGAGTTTGCTGCGTGCGGGGACAACGGGTACGGAGCCGGTAGGCAGGTCGGGTTCTTCGGCGACGGTGGGTACGTCTGCTACGATGCGTCCGAAGGCTCCGGTGCGCGGTGCCGGTTCGCTGGTCACGGTCTCTGCTCGGCGAGCTTTGAGGAGTTCTTCGGCGCTATTTCGACGGATGGCCGGGCGCAGTGCGCCCCACATTCCTCGGTGTGTTTCTTTGCTCATGGATCTCGCGTTCTTTTCGAGTGATCGGTGTTTGAGTGAGTTGCGGGTATCTGTACTATCTGCCAGTTTCTCATATGCAAAGAACCTTCCGCATGAATTCGCGGAAGGTTCTTTGCATTCGGGTGTTTAATTCTTAGTTTTGAATTCTAGGATTCGGTGGTGTCCTGAACGGGTACCTTGTAGACCACTCGCCAACCCTGGGGTGCCGTCAGCCGTGCAGCGTGATGGTCGCAGAGGTCGTAGGCGTGGGGTTCGCGAAATTCTGAGAGTGCGTCGATAAGTGCCGTGGAGTCTGCGTAGGAGTAGTGGAGAGTAACAGTCGCCTCTCGCTGGCAGGTCTGGCGGGAGCACAGTCGTGCGGTCTGCATGTGGGTGGTACCTTCCTGGCTTAGTTCGCCTGCTTACGCAGTCGGCGGCGTTCACGTTCTGACAGCCCGCCCCAAATTCCGAAGCGCTCGTCATTGTCCATTGCATATTGTAGACATTCTTCGCGCACGGGGCATACACCGCATACCCTTTTGGCGTCTCGGGTGGAGCCGCCCTTCTCGGGGAAGAAGGCCTCGGGGTCGGTTTGGGCGCAAAGCGCTTCAGCTTGCCAGGCGAGTTCTCCGTCTTCGCCTTCGGTTCCGTAGAGTCCTGCCGCGGCGGTCCATACGTCGGTGCAGGCAGGCATGTTTCGTTCTGCTTCTGTGAGAAAGGCGTCGGCGGCTTTTTCGAGGGGCTGAGTGGGATTCATGCTACGGCGCTGAGCGCCTGATGCGCGCGCGGCCGCGACAGAGCGGTCGGATGCAATGTAGGAGCCCATGGGTTTTCCTTCCGTATTCTCATTGTGAACTTAATGAGTCTGCGGATCCGTCGTGGACGGAATCTTCGTGTGTATGGTGTGGCATGGTTTGCTCTGGCCTCTACGGTCCCTTCCAGAGCAAACACGCTTATATATCTATTAGACGTGCGACACGCCGTTTCGTCAAACTAGACTTAATCAATGTTCAGATGTATATGTTACAGGCGTCATATTTAATGTGAATTTGACCTTTATATATTTTTCACCCCTTCACTTGCCCCTGGTCACATCTTGAGCCAGCCTCAAATTTCCCCTTTCAGGACCACTTGCCGCCGCATGCAAATTCCGCATCTTGACCGCAAATATAAGGGAAGTCGGCGGTGCAACCCCCTGTAGGAATCCCCCAAACCCCACTCCCAGAAATTTTCAGGAAATTCGAAAAGAAAAGTTTATCTTTTTGACATCCATGTTCTGCATATTTTTCCAGGCTTATTGCGAAACATTTATATTCCCAATTTATCTGCATGCCCTATTTCAAAATAGGACCTTAGTTAGTGCAAAGGTTTTTCATCATTAGGTTTTTTCAAGCACCATCAGAAGTTTTTACTTTACTTCTGTACTTTTCTAGCCCGGCAATCGGCCCTCCCCTCCTCTCCGCTCCCGGAATTGTCCCTGCGCCTCCGCTCCTTCTGAACCGTGAGGTAGAGTGAAACCCATGGTTACTCTCTCCCCCACCGGCGCGTCCGCGCCCACGACTCTGAACCGTTTCTTCGAGAAACTCAGCACTCAACAAACCCCCGCCCTCATCTGGTATTCGGCGGCAGGCGAGCGTATTGAGCTCTCCGGCAGGGTCCTCATGAACTGGGTAGACAAGAGCGCAAACCTGTTGGTTGAAGAATGCGAACTGGCGCCCGATGAAGGTTTTGATCTGCAGGCTCCCCTGCACTGGCGCACTATTGTTCTGGGTCTGGCGGCTCTGCGCGTGGGCGCGATCCTCGATCAGGACGAGCCGCTGGTTGCCGTGGTCTGCACCGAGCAGGAGGCGGGCTACACGAATGACCCCGCGTACCTTCTGGCGGTTGACCGTGCGCCGCTGGCTCTTTCCTACACCGGCGATCTGCAGGCACTGGCTCCGCACGCCGAGGAGGTACTCGATTACTGCGCTCTGGTGCGCAGCTTTGGCGACCAGTACTCGGGTCTACTTCCCGATGATTCGGCAGAAATTATTGAGGGTTTCAGCTATGCGGAAGCCTACGAGCAGGTTCTTGCGCAGGCACAGACCTATCGCACGGCGGGGTACACGCTACCTTCGGGGCAGCGGGCGCTCGCACTGGAGTTGAGCCCCGACTACGGTTTTGATGCTTCGGAGGCGACCCTGAGCGCTCTGCTGGAGGTGCTAGCTATTTTGGCTTCGGGGCATGCGGTGTTTGTGGCTGACCCGAGCGTCAACTGGCAGGATGGACAGCTGGCCTCTCTGATGGTTGCTGAGCGTGCGGTGGAGATTCCCCGCGCATAATGCGCCTTCCCCTGTTGCCCGAAAAATCGCGCGGAAGGCTAACGACCGCGCAGGGTACCAACAGACACAGCACCAACAAGCACATAGGGGTTTAAATGATTCATCCCCCGATACCGTTCGTATCGGGGGATGAATCGTTATATCACGTTCTAACTATGCTGCTTCTACAATCCGAGGAGCTTAGGAGTTCTGCGAGCCGGGCTTCGACTGCGCCTCGGATGCAGCCGCCTCAGAGCGTGCCTTCTGCTTGGTGGTTTCTTCGCCGTCGAGAATGGCGGCGGCCTCATCAAACATGCGGCCGAGCTCTTCGTGGTCGGTGCCTTCGCCCTTTTCAACCTGCTTGCGGTGCGATCCGTACACCCAGAAGCGGTAGAGGAAGTAGCGAAGAATGGTGCCCAGAATGGTACCGATAATCGTACCGGAGATGAAGGACGCCTCGGGGGTACGCAGGTTCAGCACGTAGGTACTGAATGCCACACAGCCGGCTTCGACGAGAATACCGAGCAGGTTCACCAGACCGAACTCGATAGCTTCGCGCTTCCAGTTTTCGGAGCGGGAGTCGCGGAAGGTCCACAGGCGGTTCATGAGCCAGGAGAAGATGGTTGCGACAACACTCGCTACAACCTTCGCCTTGGTGTGGGACTCCGACATGATGGTCATCATCAGCACCCACACCGTCACAGAGTTGACGATGAAGGCGGCGCCGCCCACGGTACCGAATTTGAGAACCTCAATACCGTAGCTGTCCCAGAGGGATTTCAGGCGTTCGGTAATGGTCGGTTTCGTCTGTGCGCTCATGCGGGGCCTATCTAGCGGGGTTTTATCGGAGAAAAAGGTGCCGATGCTGCGACGGTGAGCGTTGGTTACGTTGTCACTGCGTGGCGCTTCGGTCTCTTTTACAAGCTCTTATATGTTAGTACAGTCCCGGTACGTTGTTTGTCCCTTTGGGAGTTTTTCCATAGACCTCTCAGCTACCGGGTGACTCTTTTCATCATGCGCTGATAGTTTCGTCTCTGCCTGACCGCGCAGAAGGCAGGTTTTTACGATTTCTTCCGGTATTCACGCCCAAATATTGGGCTCTGAAGCCCAGTTGAACCCATTCTGCGACCTTCATGTGGTCTTGCTCCCATAAGCACTCCGAACCCGGTACACTTAGGTGATGTGACTTACCCTGTGACTGGACCCGTAATTGGTGTCATCGGCGGCGGCCAGCTGGCCCGCATGATGGCTCCCGCAGCAACTAACCTTGGCCTGAACCTGCAGATTCTCGCGGAGGCGCCCACCGTTGGCGCCGTGGCAGCGGTACGTACCGCTCCCGTCGGGGACTACAAAGATCTGGACACCCTCCGCGAATTTGCTCGCGGCAAGGATGTCATCACTTTCGATCATGAGCACGTGCCCACTGAATTTCTGCGCACCCTCATGGCGGAGGGTGTGAATGTTCAGCCCCGTCCCGAAGCTCTGCAGTACGCTCAGGACAAGCTCCTGATGCGCCAGGCTGTCGAGCGCCTGGGCCTGCCGAACCCGCGCTGGGCTGAGGTTTCTACCCTGGATGAGCTGCTCGCCTTTGGTGATGAGATTGGCTGGCCCGTGGTGCTGAAGACCCCGCGCGGCGGCTACGACGGCAAGGGCGTTCTAGTCCTGGATTCCCCCGAGGAGGCTCGCGAGCGCAGCGCCGAGTGGTTCGAGCAGCTGCCTTCCCGCACCGATTTCTCCGCCCTGCTCGCTGAGGAGAAGGTGCCCTTCACCCGTGAGCTGTCCGCGCTGGTTGCTCGCCGTGAAAGCGGCGAGGTGCGCCCCTGGCCGGTCGTTGAGACCATCCAGGTGAACTCTATCTGCGACGAGGTTATTGCCCCCGCGCAGAACCTGGACCCCGAGATCGCTGAGGCTGCAGCCTCCGCCGCCGTGACTATTGCTTCCGAGCTGGGTGTCACCGGTGTGATGGCTGCCGAGCTTTTCGAGGTTCCCGGCTCCCCCGCCGGCTTCTACATCAACGAGCTGGCGATGCGCCCGCACAACACCGGCCACTGGACTCAGGACGGCTCGGTGACCAGCCAGTTCGAGCAGCACCTGCGTGCCGTGCTGGATTTGCCGCTGGGTGACACCTCCGTGCTGGAGGGCGTTGCCGTGATGAAGAACTACCTGGGCGGCGAGAACGAAGACATTTTCGGCGTCTACCCGCTGGCGCTTTCGGCTGAGCCGCGCGCAAAGATTCACTTCTACGGCAAGGAAACCCGTCCGGGCCGCAAGATTGGTCACGTGAACATTACCGGCACGGTGGCTGAGCTTGAGGCGCTGCGCCATAGCGCCGCGAATGCCGCCTCCATTTTGCGTGACGGCCGCCCCCTGTAGCCCTATTTTTAGCCGGTGCGTGGGGTGAGAGCATCCTGCGTATCCGACGCACCCTATTGATGGTGGTTCGCCACCGCATCCTGAAAGGATATGAGGATTATGTCTCAGTCTCCCTATGATTCTTCCCAGCCCATTGTTGGCATTGTGATGGGTTCGGATTCGGACTGGTCGGTCATGGAGGCCGCAGCCGAGGTTCTGGACGAGTTCGGCATCCCTTACGAGGCTGATGTTGTTTCTGCACACCGCATGCCCGAGGACATGATTGAGTACGGCAAGAAGGCTCACAGCCGCGGTATTCGCGTGATTATTGCTGGCGCCGGCGGCGCCGCTCACCTGCCCGGTATGCTCGCTTCCGTCACCGCTCTGCCTGTGATTGGTGTTCCGGTGCGTCTGAAGAACCTCGAGGGCATGGACTCGCTGCTGTCGATTGTTCAGATGCCCGCCGGTGTTCCGGTAGCTACCGTCTCCATTAACGGTGCTCGCAATGCGGGTCTGCTGGCTCTGCGTATTCTGGGTTCGGGTACCGATGCGTTTGCTCAGCAGGTTCACGCTGATTTGCGTCAGTTCTCTCAGGATCTGCGCCAGACCGCGATGGACAAGGGCGCGGCTCTGCGCACCCGCGTTGCTGATGCAAAGGCTAAGGCAGCCGCTGAGCGCGAGGCGGAGGAGAGCTCCTCCGCACCCCGCCCCGTTTCTGCTCCCGAGGCTTCGTCGGAGCCTCAGGCTTACGTTCCCTAAGCTCGGATACACTAGAAGGATGAGCAATATTCTTCAGTCCGATATTTGGGCACGTTTTCAGGAATCTAATGGTCACACCGTAATTCGTAAGAGCGGTAACGGCTGGTCGTACCTTGCAACCGTTGAGGGCGGCGCTACCGGCCGCTACCTGTACAGCCCGTACGGACCGGTCGCCTCCAGCGCTGTGGCTTTTGATGAGGCTCTCGCGTCATTGAAGGAAGAGGCTGCGAAGCATCGTTGCCTGTTTGTGCGCATTGAACCCACTGAATCCGCTATTTGGGGCGATCAGGATGCGGCTACTTTCCTGGCTCGTCGCGGCGCGGTTCTGGCTCCTCGCCAGGTGCAGCCTTCGCACACTCAGATTATTGATCTTTCGGGCACTGAGGACGAAATCCTCAAGGGAATGATCCCCAGTTACCGTAATCGTCATCGTAATCTCCACAAAAAGGGCGTGACCGTTGAGGTTTCGACCAATCCCTCGGATATGACGATTCTCTTCGGCTTCCTCGAGGAAACCGCGGACCGTAACGGTTTTAACCGTCAGCAGGATGAGTACCTGATGCAGGTTGCTCGCGTGCTGATGCCCGCCGGTGCGGCGTCCCTGTACATTGCGAAGCTGACCGATGAGAACGGTGAGAGCACCCCGATCGCGGCGGCGTTTGTGTACGATTCGGATGACACCCGCACCTACGCGCACGCTGCGGCTTCTTTTGAGCACCGCAACCTTAGTGCAGGTGTTGTGGTGGTGACGAACTTTATCCTGGACGCTAAGCGTAAGGGTCTGAAGTACGTTGACCTCTTCGGTATTGCGCCGGAGGATCAGCCGGATCACGAGTGGGCTGGTTTCACGAAGTTCAAGAAGTCCTTCGGCGGCGAGTCGGTGGAGTACCCGGGTACCTGGGATGTTCCGGTAACCTCGTTGGGTTACCGCGCCTACACGCTGGCGTACAAGGCTCGTCCGGCAGTTCGTGATGCTGTGTCGAAGGCGAAGGCGAAGGTTCAGTCTTTCCGCTCTCGCTAACGGGTTCAGGCTCGTCCTTACTGGGGCGTATCCTGAGAACTAAAAGCTAAATACATGAGGGAGCCGCCCTCACCGAGTTCTTCGGTGGGGGCGGCTCCCTGTGTATGTATGTGCAATGTTTGAGGAGTCTTAGCGCGGCTCCTCAGCCCTTGCGGGGGCGAAGATTACTGCCCTTCGAGGATTACTGCGCTTCGAGGATTACTGCGCTTCGAAGATTACTGCTCTTCGGGGCTCTTGGTGTGCGAGAGAATCTCGCGCAGGCGGGAGAGGCGGTGCTCTGCCTCGACGGTACGCACGGTACCCGAGGAGGAACGCATAACCAGCGACTGGGTGGTCACAACGTTCTTGCTGTAGCGCACGCCGCGCAGCAGCTTGCCGTCGGTGATACCGGTTGCGGCGAAGAAGCAGTTGTCGCTGGTGACCAGGTCGTTGGTGGTCAGCACACGGTCGAGGTCGTGGCCGGCTTCCAGTACCTTTTCACGTTCTGCCTCGTCGGTCGGTGCCAGGCGGCCCTGGATGACGCCACCGGTTGCCTTGATAGCGCATGCTGCGACAACACCTTCGGGGGTGCCGCCGGTGCCGAGCATGAGGTCCACGCCGGTGTTTTCGCGGCAGGCTGCGATAGCGCCGGCGACGTCACCGTCGAGGATGATGCGGGTACGGGCGCCGGCCTCGCGAATCTCCTGGATCAGCTTGGCGTGGCGGGGGCGGTCCAGCACGCATACGGTCAGCTCGCTGACCTTCTTGCCCTTAGCCTTAGCGACCAGGTGCAGGTTCTGCTTGACGGGCAGGCGCAGGTCGACGAACTCTGCGGCTTCGGGGCCGGTGACCAGCTTCTCCATGTAGAACACTGCGGAGGGGTCGAACATGGTGCCGCCGTCTGCCACAGCAATCACGGAGAGGGCATTGTCCATGCCGAGTGCGGTCAAGCGGGTACCGTCGATGGGGTCAACCGCCACGTCGAGGGAGGGACCGGAGCCGTCGCCGACGTTCTCGCCGTTGTACAGCATGGGAGCCTTGTCCTTCTCGCCTTCACCGATGACAACGGTGCCGTTGAAGTTGACGGTGGAGAGGCGGTAGCGCATTGCGTCTACGGCTGCACCATCTGCGAGATTCTTTTCGCCTGCGCCGACCCAGGGGCCTGCAGCAATTGCTGCTGCCTCAGTCGCGCGGACCAGTTCCATTGCGAGGTTGCGATCGCCGTGGTTGTTGTTCGTAGTCATAGACTCACCTTCGAGATTTCTGAATACACCGTCGGCTGGCTGGTTCTTTCCAGCACGAAGTCGCCGACGCAGTAGTGCTCCTTTCAGGATAGCGCGCGGGCGCTTCGTTTTTCTTGTTCTGAACGAGTTTGCGTGCGTGTTGACTTTAAGGTGAGCAGATGCGGCAAATTGGTGAGGGCTGCGTCTCTCTTCGGCGCTTCATACGCTCTGAGGCACTGATTTTGGGTGTTGTGAAGGCGTGCCAAACTAGCTATTTTTCGCATATTTAAGGCATATTTGAGGTAGGTTCTTTCTCCGGGAGGCTCCCGGCGAGAAACTCAGCTTCAGCGCGAGCGCCTGAAGCCCCACATACCCGTTCGCAGATTCGCTGCCTCCGACGGCATGCGTTATCTGTACTTGTCCGCTAAGGAGCATCACATGGCTGGCATCCAACCGACTCCCGCAGAAGCATGGAAGCGTCTGAAGGACGGTAACCGCCGTTTTGTTGAGGGCAGCAACGAGCACCCCAACCAGGACACGATTCGCCGTACCGACCTGGCATCGGGTCAGTTCCCGTTCGCCTCGATTTTCGGTTGCGGTGACTCTCGCCTCGCGGCAGAGATTATTTTTGATCTGGGCCTGGGCGACGCGTTCGTGGTGCGTACCGCCGGCCACGTCCTGGAGAATGCCGCGCTCGGTTCGTTGGAGTACGCGGTTGATGAGTTTGAGACCCCCATTGTGATGGTTCTCGGTCACGACTCCTGCGGTGCTGTGACTGCGGCCAGCAAGTCCTTGGAGTCCGGTGAGATGCCGCACGGCTTCATCCGTAACCTGGTGCAGCACATCCTGCCTTCGGTGATGTCCCCGAAGCTGCCGGAGAACCCGGTCGTTAACGACATGGTGCGTGAGCACACCCGCCAGACCGCCATCCGCATTATTGAGCAGTCCCACATCATTTCGGATGCGGTGGTTGAGGGTAAGGTCGCCGTGATTGGTGTCTTCTACCATCTGAAGGAGGGTAAGGCGGAGCTGGTGTTCAGTTCGCAGGATCTGACCCTGCCGGAGGAGAAGAACGACGCGCAGAACCCGCCGACTCAGACGCTTCCGGTGGTCGTGAAGACTCCCCCGCGCGTTGTGGTTGCCGAGAACCTGGACTAGGTTTCCTCTTCTCCGCTCATTACGAGCCTTAGCGCGAGAACCCACATGCTCGCACTTAACAACAGATTTTTCTATGGGATACCCCCGCCACGGTAGCGTGTTCGCACATCTACCGGGGCGGGGTTTTTACGTGCCTTCTCACGCCTCAAAATTTATGAGCGTTTTTCCTCTTTTGACACCTTTTCGAGGCGACGTAAGCCACTTTGAACGCCTATCCTAGAGATATGGCTGAAAACATTGAATACCGCATTGAACATGACACCATGGGCGAAGTTCGCGTTCCGGCTGATGCACTCTACCGTGCACAGACCCAGCGCGCAGTCGAGAACTTCCCGATTTCGGGTCAGACCCTCGAATCCGCCCATATTCGTGCGCTTGCCCTCGTGAAGAAGGCAGCCGCGACCGCCAATGAGGAACTCAAGGTGCTCGACGCTGAGCGCGCCCAGGCTATCCGCGACGCAGCGGATCTGGTAGCAACCGGTGACTACGACGCCCACTTCCCCATTGACGTCTTCCAGACCGGTTCCGGTACCTCCTCGAACATGAACGCGAACGAGGTCCTGGCAACCCTGGCAACTCGTTCCCTGGAGTCCAAGGGCATTGAGGTTCACCCCAATGACCACGTGAACGCTTCCCAGTCCTCCAACGACGTCTTCCCCACCTCCGTGCACGTTGCTGTGACCGAGGCTCTGGTGAAGGACCTGATTCCCGCTCTCGAGGTGCTCGCTGAGTCCCTGGAGCGCAAGTCTGCTGAGTTCAAGGACGTTGTGAAGTCCGGTCGCACCCACCTGATGGACGCAACCCCCATCACCCTGGGCCAGGAGTTCTCCGGCTACGCCGCAACTGTGCGTTACGGTATTGAGCGTGTGAACGCTTCCCTGCCCCGCGTGGCTGAGGTTCCCCTGGGCGGTACCGCTGTGGGTACCGGTATTAACACCCCCGACGGCTTCTCCGCTCGCGTGATTGAGCTGCTCGCTGAGGAGACCGGCCTGCCCCTGACCGAGGCTCGTAACCACTTCGAGGCTCAGGCTAACCGTGACGGCCTAATTGAGGTTTCCGGTCAGCTGCGCACCCTGGCGTACGGCCTGATGAAGATCAGCAACGACATCCGCTGGATGGGTTCGGGCCCGAACACCGGTCTGGGCGAGCTGCACATCCCCGATCTGCAGCCCGGCTCCTCGATTATGCCCGGTAAGGTCAACCCCGTGATTTGTGAGGCTACCATCATGGTCGCCGCTCAGGTTATCGGTAACGACGCAACCATTGCTCTGTCTTCCACTAACGGCGCGTTTGAGCTGAACGTGGGTATCCCGGTGATGGCTGCTAACCTGTTGCAGTCGATTCGCCTGCTCGCTAACGTTTCTCGCGTTTCGGCGGAGAAGATGATTGACGGTCTGACCGCTAACGTTGACCGTTGCCGCTTCCTGGCTGAGGCTTCGCCGTCGACCGTGACCCCGCTGAACAAGCTGATTGGTTACGAAGCTGCTGCGAAGATTGCTAAGTACTCGGTGGCTCACAAGGTGACTGTCCGTGAGGCAGTTGTGGCTCTGGGTTATGTGGAGCGCGGCGAAGTGACTGAGGAGCAGCTGGATGCAGCTCTGGACGTCACCAAGATGCTGGGCAACTTCTAATCCAAATCGTCTGATCACACCGCATACAGAATCGGGTGTGGCGCTACTGTTCCCACGGTATCGTCACACCCGATTTCTTATGTTCGTCTTGCCTCCCACGTGCGCAAAGGTAGTAGATACGACGGAGGGGCCCGCCTTTCGACGGGCCCCTCCGGTAGCGTTAAGCATCCCTTACGGACTAGCTGAACTGCCTCCACGCGGACATGTTACGCAGGTTCGAGCGAGCCATTGCCACGGCCTCCGCTGCGCCGCGGTTCAGCGCAATCTTGGAGAGCGAGGTGGCGAAGCCAACGATCTGCTTGGCCTCGACCTCGGGCGGCATCGACAGAGCGTTGGGGTCGGTAATGATCTCGACCAGGGAGGGGCCGCGGTGAGCCAGGGCGTTGCGCAGCGCACCTTCCAGGTCTTCAGCCTTCTCAACACGCTGAGCTTGGAAACCAGCGGCGGTTGCGATGTCGGCGTAGTTGACGAGCGGCACATCCACGCCGAAGTCCTCGAAGCCCTGAACCAGCTGCTCAAGCTTCACCATGCCCAGGGTGGAGTTGTTGAACACCACGATGGTCAGCGGCAGATCGTACATGACCGCTGTCAGAATATCACCCAGCATCATGGACAGGCCACCGTCACCCGAGACCGAGATGACCTGGCGGTTAGGCTCGGCAATCTGGGCGCCCAGGGCCATAGGCATGGCGTTCGCCATGGAGCCGTGGAGGAAGGAACCCAGCAGACGGCGCTTGCCGTTGGGGGTGATGTAGCGGGCGGTCCACACGTTGCACATGCCGGTGTCCGCGGTGAAGATGGCGTCATCGGAGGCCAGCTCATCCAGCACGGATGCGGCGTACTCGGGGTGAATCTTGCCCTTGGTGGGGTTGTGGGTGTAGGCACCGACGACCTTGGTCATGATCTTCTCGTTCTTCTTCAGGAGCTTCTCCAGGAACGAGCGGTCGCTCTTGCGCTGCACGAGGGGCAGAACGGCCTTCAGGGTTGCGGCAACGTCAGCCTCAATCAGCAGGTCGACGTTGGTACGGCGGCCCAACACCTCGCCGGCACGGTCAATCTGAACGGTCTGCACGTTGGGCAGGAACTGGTCGTAGGGGAAGTCGGTACCCAGCAGGAGCATCAGGTCGGAGTCCTTCATACCCTCTGCGGCCTCACCGTAGCCCAGAAGACCGGTCATTCCCACATCGAAGGGGTTGTCGTACTGGATGTACTCCTTACCGCGCATCGTGTGGCCCACGGGAGCCGCGACACGGTCGGCCAGCTGAACGACTTCATCATGTGCACCGGCCACACCGGCACCAGCGAAAATCGAAATCTTCTTGGCCGCGTTGATGCGATCGGCCAGGTCGCGCACGGTGGTCTCATCGGGAACGATAGTGCCGGGGCGGTAGTCGCCCCATGCGGGCACGTGGTCAACGGCATCCTGGATGGCAATATCGCCGGGAATCGATACGACGGCCACACCGCGGCGGGCGATAGCGTGACGCATACCGGAGTTGATGATGCGCAGGGTCTGGTGGCCAGAGACTGCCATCTCGTTGTAGACCGAGCAATCCTCGAAGATGCGCTCGGGGTGGGTTTCCTGGAAGTATCCGCTACCAATCTGGCCGGAGGGGATGTGGGAAGCAATCGCCAGCACCGGAGCGTGGGAGCGGTTGGCATCGTAGAGACCGTTGATGAGGTGGGTGTTGCCCGGACCGCATGAGCCGGCGCACACGGCCAGCTTACCGGTCACCTGGGCCTCGGCGCTTGCGGCAAAGGCCGCGGCTTCCTCGTGGCGCACGTGAATCCAGTCGATACCGCCGTTCTTCGAGCCGCCGGAGGCGCGCACTGCGTCCACGATGGGGTTCAGGGAGTCGCCCACCACGCCGTAGATACGCGTGACACCGGCCTCGACGAGCTGTGCGACAATCTGTTCTGCCAAGTTCATAATTACCCTCTTTCGTTGGCGTTCCACGGGGTGCAACGGCCCGGTGGGGAACGCTGTGTATCCCCTCAGACTAGCACTCTTTCCTCGTCAAAGAAGGTCTTGCTTTTAAAACACTTAGGGTGTATCAACTTGGCATAAAGTCGGGTCTCGTTCGCGCAGGGCGGAGGGCAACCCTCGCTTGGCTAGTCCTCTTCCGGCGGCACCGACTCCAAACCAAAACGGCAGTGGCCGTCATAGTTCAGCGCTGCATCAATACGGTCCAGCATCCGCTCCGAAAGCAACGCACGCTCCGCCGGGTCAGACACATCCACCCAACGCACCTGCGAAGACTCCTCATCGTTCACCTTCGCCTCACCAGAAACCCAGCGGCACAAGAACGTATGATCCAAGAACTGGCAGCGGTCACCATTACCGAACTGCATCGGCGGGTCAGCCTTCACCTGCGCCAGCTCCAGCACCTCAATCTGCACGTTCGCCTCCTCCTGCGCCTCACGCAGGCAGGTCAGTGCGGGGCTCTCCCCCGGGTCCACAATGCCCGTGATCGGGGTCCACGCCCCGTTATCGCTACGGCGCACCAGCAGCACCTTAGAATCCTGCTCACGGTACACTACAGCCGTCGCACCGGACAGCCACAGGTAATCCGAACCGATCCGCTCACGCAGCTTACGGATATAGGGAGGAGTAGGCATAACATCAACCTTTCAAAAGCCCCGGCAGTTCTGCCGAGAAATAGGTGCTAGGGAGCAGAGCAAACAGCCGCGAACCGCACGAAGAACGAACCCGCCACTTAGCCGGACGGTCGCCCTACTTCGGAATCTACCACAGAGAATACACCGGAGCAGCCAACGCCACCAGCGCACCCAGAAGCATAAACGGGCCGAACGCAATGCGGGTGCTACCGCGCGCCTTCGTGAACAGCACTAGAGCCAAAGACACCAGACCACCGGCAAGGAACGTCACCAGCGACGCCCAGCCCAGGTTCGCCCAGGACAGGTACCCGAGCACGCCGCCCAGAATGCCGGCAAGCTTCACATCCCCGCGGCCCAGCGCGCCAAAGGACAGGATACGCAGAAGCAGGTAGCAGAACCACAGCACCAGACCGGCACCAATCACGCGCCAAATATCGGCGGGACGGCCCGCAAAAAGCAAAGACACCGGCAGAGCCGTATAGGTGGCAATAGCCAGAGGAATCAGGATGCGGTGGGGCAGACGGTGCTCGCGCACGTCAATACGCCACAGTCGCAGGGTGCACCACAAAAAATACAGCAGGTAGCTGCCGAGCACCAGAGCGGCAATAACGGAGGCGCCGCCTGCGCTGTAGAGGCGGGAAAGCTCAGCGAGCATAGAACGTCCATTCTGTAATGCTGGGGGCTGTACTACCGGAGGCTGCTAGCCGGGGAGACAAGAACCGAGAGGCCAACACCACCGGTGCTAGAGCGTATAAGTTCTAGGAGCCGAAACGGCGGGAACGGTTCGCGTAATCCCGCAGGGCACGCAGAAAATCAACGCGTGTGAAATCCGGCCACAGGGCGCGGCAGAAATAAAACTCAGAATACGCGCTCTGCCAGGTCATGAAACCGGACAGGCGCTGCTCGCCCGAAGTGCGAATCAGCAGGTCCGGGTCGGGCATATCGGCGGTGTACAGGTGCGAAGAAATATCCTCCACACTCAGCTGTTCGGCAAGCGAGTCCAAGGATGCGCCCTCAGCGGCAGCCTCACGCAGAACCGATCGGACCGCGTCCACAATCTCCTGGCGGCCGCCGTAGCCGACCGCAATGTTCACACGGACACCGGGTAGGTGCGCAGTCTGCTCAATCGCCCAGTCCAGGCGCTCGTGCAGCTGGCGAGGAATCAGGTCAATATTGCCGATAGCGCGCACCGGACCGCAGGCGGACTCCACCAGACGCACCAGAAATGCATCAATCACAGCGACCAGGCCGGTCAGCTCCTTCTCGGGGCGCTTCAGGTTCTCAGTGGAGAGCATGTACAGGCTCACCTGCGGAATCGACAGCTCAGTACACCAGGCCAGAAAATCAATAATTCGCTCCGCACCGGCGGCGTGGCCCTCACGGGTGCTCAAGCCGCGCTGAGCCGCCCAGCGGCGGTTACCGTCCACCAGCACTCCAATATGTGCCGGCAGGGATTCGGGGCTCAGCGAGCGCGCCAGAGCCTGCTCATAGACGGTAGGCTCAGTGACAGTGCCGGGGTTGCTGGCGTGGCCGTGCACAGTAATCACGGGCAGGGCGTTGGCGCTCATAGCTCATACCTCATTCGGCTGTCGTGGCAGATAATTCAGCAGGCTCATAACGAAAGAGCCCAAGCTCTTATTCTACGCCGCCGCGCCGTACCTTCGCGGCAATCGGCATCACGGTTGGGCTGAGAATCGGCTCAAAATTTGTGGCATCTGGTGGTGGCATTCGGAGTTGCGTGCAGGGGTGCAGACATCGCGTGCCTAAGAATGGATGATGCCCTTCACCTACGACTCATATCGTGGGTGAAGGGCATCATTGTAACGCGCGGGGCGCTACGCCCCAGCCTAGATAACGTAGTAGTCGCTCAGGCCCTCGTCCAGGCTAGATTCGGGCAGCTGAACCTCAGTATGCGAGGCGGCCAGCGTGTAGTCCTCCCAGGGCCAAATGTCCTTCAGCTGTTCACTGGGAACGGCGAAGAACACGCCGTTCGGGTCCACCTGCGAGGCGTGCGCGCGCAAAGCCTGATCGCGCTGCTCAAAGTGATCGGTCACCAGGATGCGGGTCGTAGTCTCGTGGCGAGGCGCCTCACCCGAGGAGGCGCGGTGCGCGAGGTTCTCAATCCAGCCGCTCAGCAGGCTCTCACCGTGCGTATCGAGCAGATGCTCGTGCAGGGCGAGGGTGCGTTCGGGGTTGAATGCGCGGTCGTAGTAGAGCTTCAGCGGGGTCCAGGGCTCGCCCTCACCCACGTAGGCATCCGGGTCGCCCGCCTTCTCGAAGGCCTCCACGGCAACCTTGTGGGTCATGATGTGGTCGGGGTGCGGGTAGCCGCCGATTTCGTCATAGGTGATGATGATGTGCGGGCGGTACTCACGCACCAGACGCACGAGCGGCGCGGCGGCACGGTCCAGGGGCATGGTGCCAAAGCTACCGAAGGGAAGCGGCGGCATCGGGTCGCCCTCGGGCAGGCCAGAGTCGAAGAAGCCAATCCAGCGGTGTTCAATACCCATAATCTCGCGGGCAGCCGCCATCTCAGCACGGCGCAGACCCGGTAGGTCGCGGTGCGCACGCGGGCTTTTATCGATCTCCTCATTCAGGATGTCACCGCGCTCGCCGCCGGTCATCGTCGCCACCATGAAGCGGGCGCCACGGGCAATATACGCCGAGGCGGTACCGGCACCCTTGGAGGACTCGTCATCCGGGTGGGCGTGCACCGCGAGGATGCGCAGACCGGTGTAGTCCTCCTCCAGCGGTTTGAGGGAGTCCACGGGAGGGTGAGTCGGCAGATTTGCCTTCAGCTGTTCAATGGCTTCGCTCACGGTGGTCTCCTTTAGGTGATGCGCCAGGGGGTCGATGATGTGTCTGTGACTCGCGAATACGAGCGCTACACGGCAGAAATTTTACGGTTGTAGCTTCTCGTATGATACCCAAGGATAGCGCCGGTACACTAGCGCAGATGACGCCGTGTGACATCGTGAAACATGCCGTCATATCAGCAGATTCTTGGGCATGAAACAGGCTGATGCTGGCGGAGCGTTCAGCTACAGGCGTGCGTACCGACGAAGATGCGCTCAGAGGGGAAGATACGACCGGCATAACAGCCGAAAATCCTCCGGTGCTCTAGAATAGGTCTGTTGATTCATTCCGTTACCGGTACCGCCGCGCATTGAACGCGGCACGCGGTAGCGGGTTTATTCGTTTCGCACCGGCAGAGCCGGCGCATAAGCAAAGGACACGCATGGCTGAAAACACCGGTGCATGGCTCACTCAGGACGCCTTCGACCGCCTCACCCAGGAGCTGGAGCACCTCTCCGGCCCGTACCGCCAGGAAATCGTTGACCGCATCGCGCAGGCACGCGACGAGGGTGACCTCCGCGAGAACGGCGGCTACCACGCAGCACGCGACGAGCAGGCTAAGAACGAAGCTCGCATCAAGCAGCTCAAGCACCTGCTGGAAACCGCGCACATCGGCGACACTCCCGCTGACGACGGCGTGGTAGAACACGGCATGGTTATCGAAGCTGAGGTTGCCGGACGCACCCTGAAGTTCCTGCTCGGCTCCCGCGAAATTGAGGACACTCTGCCGGCAGGTAGCGACCTGAAGGTCTTCTCTGAGAAGTCCCCCCTCGGCGCAGCAATTATGGGCGCTAAGCAGGGTGACGAAGTCACCTACACCGCTCCGAACGGTAAGGAACTGAGCGCCAAGATTATCTCCGCAACCCCCTACCTGGGCTAAGAAGTTAGGGCTAAGAGACAGCGCTAGATTTAAAACAAACAGTGCGGGGTGCTGACTATAACGGTCAGCACCCCGCACTGTTTTTTGTCTGCCTGCGTGCGCCTATCTGGTTGCCTCCACCCTTCCGATTCGAGGCAACGCTATAGCTCGTCGGCTAATAAATATATCGGCTTAGTAGACGATGATGGGCTTGAAACCCTCATCCTCCAGGGCAGAAATCACCTGGCGGCAATGCTCCACGCCCTTGGTCTCCATGTCGATCGTAATCGACACGTCACCCATGGACAGCGAACCACCCACACGGGTGTGATCCACACCGGTCACGTTCGCATCATTCTCAGAAATAATGCGGGAAATGGTCGCCAGCTCACCCGGACGGTCAGACAGCATCATCTTCACGGTCATGTAGCGGCCAGCCGCAGACAGACCGCGCTGAATCACCTTCAGCATCAGCATCGGGTCAATATTGCCGCCGGAGAGCACACACACGACCGTACCCAGGTCGCCGTACTCTTCCTTCAGCTTGCCATTCATCAGCGCCGCCACGGGCACCGAACCGGCAGGCTCCACCACAAGCTTGTTACGTTCCATCAGGAAGATCAGGGCGCGAGCAATATCGTCTTCACTCACGGTCGCCACATCGTCCACCAGCTCCTTGATGATGGAGAAAGGCATCTGGCCGGGGCGACCCACCGCAATACCATCAGCGATGGTGGAAACCTTCTTCAGCGGCACCAGAGCATCCGCAGCCAGCGACAGCGGGTACGCCGCCGCGTGCTCTGCCTGAACACCAATAATCTTGATCTTCTTACCGAGCTTCTGCTCCTTCGCGCGGATAGCAGCGGACAGACCAGCAAGCAGACCGCCGCCGCCAACACCCACAATCACGGTGTCAACGTCCGGAACCTGCTCCAGGATTTCCAGACCGATAGTGCCCTGACCGGCAATAATGTCTTCATTGTCGAAGGGGTGCACGAACACCGCGCCGGTCTCTTCGGCGTAGCGCTTCGCCTCCGCCAGAGCCTCATCCACGGTCAGGCCGTGCAGCTCAACCTCAGCGCCGTGATCGCGGGTTGCGGTAATCTTAGGCAGTGCCGCACCCAGCGGCATGTAAATGCGAGCCTTAATGCCCAGACGGTCAGCAGCCAGAGCCACACCCTGAGCGTGGTTACCTGCACTCGCCGCCACGACGCCGCGCTTCTTCTCCTCCTCGGAGAGCTTTGCCATGCGCACATACGCGCCGCGCACCTTGAACGAACCGGCGCGTTGCAGGTTCTCACACTTGAAGAACACCTCGGAACCCAGGCGCTGGCTCAGGGCACGCGAATGGGCGACCGGGGTGCGTTCAATAACGCCTTCGAGCAGCTCTGCGGCACGTTCAATATCGGTAATGGTCACGGGCAGGGAGTCGAGATCTACGCTCACGGGTTTTCCATTCTGACGGTGCGTTGTCCCGCGGGCGCGGGATGGTGATGTATTGCTCATCCCATTTTAGAGGATGGGTACAGCGAAGGGGGCTACCCGGTCGCAAGTAGCCCCCTGGCGAGACACCGCCGTAGACGGCATCGCGGCCGGCGGTATCGCCGGGACGAGTTAGCGGTGCGTTATCGAGGGTGGCGGGGTGCCCTACGCCAAAACCTCCCGCTCGATGCAGGCCCCTAGTCTTCGGAGGAGTCCGAAGCCTCGGAAGCCTGGTTCTCAGGCTCCTCAGCCTTCTGACGGCTCGGCACCCGGGAGGCCAGATTCTTGACGCTCTCCTGCCGTTCCTGGGCCTTCTCCTCAGCCTGCTCGCGGCGAGCCACCTCGTGCGGGAAGAGGAACTCCTCCTCACGAGGTGCTTCCTTCTCCCAGTCACGGTTCGCCAGGTAACGCACCACCGCGTTGACCACAGCCAGAGTCGGCACAGCGAACAGAGCACCCACCGCACCAAAAATCATGGATCCACCAGCCACCGAGAAAATAACCGCCAGCGGGTGCAGGGAGACAGCCTTACCCATAATGAGCGGCTGCAGAATGTGGGATTCGAGCTGCTGAACCAGCAGAACAATACCGAGCATAATCAGCGCCTGCACCGGGCCCAGAGCAACCAGCGCCAGCAGCACAGCCACAGCACCGGAAATGAGAGCACCAATCACCGGAACGAAGGAGCCGAGGAAGACCAGCACACCCAGCGGGATAGCCAGCGGCACGCCCAGAATTGCGGCACCAATGCCAATGCCGATAGCGTCAATAGCCGCCACCAGAATCTGAACGCGCACGTACGCGCCCAGGGACTTCCAACCCGCACGACCCGCACCGTTGACGGCGGCACGCGCATCCTTCGGGAAGAGGCGGGTGACGAACAGCCAGATACGCTCGCCCTCCATCAGGAAGAAGACCAGGGTAAACAGGGTCAACAGGGTGCCGGTTGCAACCTCAGCCGCAGTCGAACCCACCCGAGACACACCGTGCAGCACGGAGCTGGGGTTATTGGTTGCAGCACTCTCCATCTGTTCCAGCAGCTGGTTCAGCTGGTCTGCACCGAACTCGTAACCGAGGTCCTTCAGCCAACCAATCAGCTGCTGGTAGCCCTGCATCGCCTTATCCGCCATGGACACAAAACCGCGCAGAATCTGCTGACCGGTCAGCGAAATAATACCGGCGAGCACCAGAATCATACCGATTTCGGCAATAGCCGCCGCGCCACCGGCACGAACGCCCTTCTTACGCAGAAGCATCACGGCGGGGCTCAGCAGAGCCGCCAGCAGCAGAGCCACCAGAAGAGAAATAACCAGCAGGGAGACGTGCCCCAGGCCCTTCCAAAGGATCCAACCGGCACCGGCAATCATAATGATGCGCCACGCCCAAGCACCAGCAACTTCCATAGCAAAAGGCACCCGGTAGCCGCGCTTCTCCTCGGCTACATGTTCTTCTGCAATAGGTGTAATTTTCACGGTGTCTCCAAATCGTTATCGGTGTCGCGCCCGCGCGGGGCAGCTTCGGCTGCCCCAGCGGAGGCGGTATGTGGTGATGTTGTTGCGCCCCTCCCCTGCGCCTCGATACATCGGGGAAGTAAAGCGGCAAAGGCGGCGGCACCATCACGGTACCGCCGCCTCATAACGAGCTTTAGTCGTTGCTAAAGATGCTTGCCAGGTACATGAGAACACGCAGGATCTCAACATACAGCCAGACCAGAGAAGCGGTCAGGCCGAAAGCAAGGCGCCAAGACTCACGCTCGGGCAGGCCAGCCTCCACAGCCTCGGAGGTGGTGGTGAAGTCCAGCAGCAGCGAGTAGGTTGCCAGCGCAACAGCGAACAGACCAACCACCAGGCCCAGCGGAATACCACCAATAGAGAAGCTGTTCAGCGAGGAACCGAAGATACCCGCGGTCAGCATGGACACCAGGCCGTAACCCAGGTAGCTGAGCGCACCAATCATGAAAATCTTATTCAGCTTGGGGGTGGTGCGAATCTTGCCGTTGGCGAAGAGAGCCAGGGTCACACCCGCAACCACGAGGGTTGCCAGAACCGCCTGAACTGCCACGCCGGGGTAGCGCATATCCACAACAGCGGACAGACCACCGAGTAGCAGACCTTCCATGAGCGCGTAGGTCATGACCAGAATCGGGGAAACCTTCTTCTTGAAGGAGTTCACCAGACCCAGGACCAGACCGCCAACCATGCCCAGGAGCAGCAGCACCGGTGCATTCCATGCAACAGCGGCACCGACAGCGACCAGGCCCAGGTTGATACCGGTCTTAACCAAGACATCGTTCATGGTCAGGCGCTCACCGGCGGGGATGGGCTCCGAGTAGGTGGGGGCTGCTACGCCGTAGTCAGCCTCACCGTACGGCTGGCCGTACTGTGCCTGCTGACCGTACTGGGGCTGACCATACTGCTGGCCATAGGGCTGCTGGCCGTAGGTGTTCTGGCCGTAGCCCTGCTGATCATACTGCTGACCGTACTGGCCATAGGTCTGCTGCTGACCGTACTGTGCCTGCTGACCGTACTGCGCCTGCTGGCTGGTCTGCTGCGGCTGCGCACCAAAACGACCGAAACGAGAGTCACCCTGAGTGACATTCTTCGTCATTGAATTCAGAAGCGGGTTTCCCGCCATCTTTCTCTCCTTAAACGGGTACAAAACTAATTCTGTTAATTATATCGGATAGATTCTGTGCTCACGGGCGCTGTTCGTTACCAGCATGGGCTTCTAGCGACCTTGCCAGAATATTTCAGGGCGGTGTTTACCTGAGGTTCACCCAGGCCCGCGCCGCCCCGCATGCAAAGGCTTCTGCGCGTCTCTTTGTGAAGCGTCTAGTGCGAAGCTTCCAAACGGTCCAGGAGCTGTTCCAGATACTCCAGAACTGCCTGTTCCTCGTTCGAGCCAATCACCTCATCAGCAGCATTTCGCACAACCTCCGGGGCATTAGACATGGCAACACCCCAGCCCGCGTAGCGGAGCATTTCCATGTCGTTCTCACCGTCACCGAAGGCAAGAATGCCCGCCGGATCAGCATCCAGACGCTCGCACAGGTCCTCCAGACCGGTCGCCTTATTGACACCGGTACGCACCAGATCAATGGCACCGAAGCCGCTAACCATCGGAGTGACGGTCTGCGGAAGAACCTCACGCAGGTAAACGCTCAACTGCTGCGTCTGCTTAGGCGGAGTCAACAGCGGGAACTTAATGGGTGCGCCCTCAAAATCCTCAACAGAGTCAACCATGACCGAGCCGGGGAAGAAGAACGCCGCAAAGTCCTCCAACGTGAGGGTTTCGGGAAGCTCCTGACCGGTGTCTTCAAAATAGCCGCGAATCATGTGCACAATCTGGTCGCAACGGTCCTTGGGCAGGTAGATACCTTCGGTGGTGCAAACCAGCAGACCGATCCGGTCCAATCCCTGCACTACCTCAATAATGCGCGGCACATCTTCGTCCAGAAAGGGATGCACGGCAAGCTTGCCACTCTCATCGGCAAGATACGCACCGTTTTCAGCGATATAGATGAGACCCTGGTTCTCGAAGCCGCGCATATAGTCCTGCAGCTTGGCGTAGGTGTTTCCGCTCGCCACAACAAAGTGGATGCCCTGCGCCTGCAGGCGGGGCAGGATGCGCGCGAACCGTTCGGTGTCGAAGGTTTTGGAGTCGGTGAGGAAGGTGCCGTCCATATCGACGGCAATGATGGAGGGTTTAGTCTGCATGCTGTGCCTTTCTGACTCTGCTCCCCCGTTCAGGTTGGGGTGTATCTGTGGCTGTGTCTCTTCTAGGGTCTCACGTTTTTAAGCTCCGGAAGACGGTATGCGGGCGTTTTTGAGCGTGGAGCCCGCGGGTACCATCGCTTCCTTCGAGCAGGTGGGCATCCCCATGGCAACCGAACTGGTCGGGGGCATCGTCTTTTACCCCCCCCCCCAAAAACCCAGACATGTAAACCTTCAAACACGCGAGCGGCGACTCCTCCCCTACGGGAAGAGCCGCCGCCTATCTATACCGCGCATCTACGCGTGTCTATGCAGTGCCCCCACTGGGACTCGAACCCAGAACACAAGGATTTTAAGTCCTCTGTCTCTGCCAATTGGACTATGAGGGCGTATCCCGAACAGTTCGGGGCACAAACACCTATTATTCCACGAAAACGCACCCGAGCCTAAGCAGAAACACATTTCAAACGGCTCCTCACGCTCAGCCACAGCAATCACCACGCAAAAGCACTGGTGGGTGGCTAAACTGGGTAGCTAATGAGTTTCCGGGAACGCAAACGGGCGGTGCGGAAGACCAAAGTCTTCCGCACCGCCCATTGCTTTTATCTCAAATGCGCTATCCCAGGGGCGTACCCCTAAGTCAGGCTATTTTAGAGCTTTGCCTTCTGGCGTGCCGGTGCAGTACCGGTTGCTTCCTGGAATGCCAGGCGCGGGGAACGCTGGTGGCGAATCGAGGAGGTGTCGCGACCGAAGATCTGGTTCAGAGCCCAGGTGGTCATAACGCGAACGGTACGCTCGGTGGTGGGGATTGCAGAGCCGTGGTAGCCGCGGTGCATGATCCATGCCAGCGGGCCGCCAATGGTCTTGCCCTTGAAGTTTGCAACGCCCTTCCACAGGCCCAGACCTGCCACAACACCAATGGTCTCGTGGTAGTAGTCGGTCAGGGGCTCGCCGCGGCGAGCAGCCAGCAGGTTCTTAGCCAGAACAACAGCCTGGCGGGAAGCGTGCTGAGCGTTGGGAACGCAGAAGCCGCCCACGCCGCCACCGGAGAGATCCGGAACAGCTGCGTTGTCGCCTGCAGCCCAAGCACCCTCAACCACGCCGTCGTCGCCGGTGACGCGCAGGTCTGCGCTCACGCGAACGCGGCCACGCTCGTCAATCGGGAAGTCGGTGTTCTTCAGCATCGGGGATGCTGCCACGCCTGCGGTCCAGATCAGGGTGTCGGTCTTGATCTCGCCTGCGGGGGACTTGTCAGCCATGTTAATCAGCTGCAGGTTACCGTCGGTTGCGTCGGAGAGGGAGGTGTTCAGCAGGATTTCGATGCCGCGCGCACGCAGCTCTGCAACGACCTTCTCTGCACGGTCTGCGGGAACCTCGGGCATGATGCGCGGTGCAGCCTCAATCATGACGAAGTGCAGGTCAGAAACGGAAAGACGCTCGTTGCGCTCAACAGCAACGCGTGCCATGTCTTCGAGCTCGGAGATGGTCTCAACGCCAGCGAAGCCACCACCAACAACGACGAAGGTCAGGGCACGACGACGTGTTTCAGGGTCGGACAGCATGGATGCGACCTCGATGCGGTCCAGAACCCAGTTACGAACAGAAACTGCCTCTTCAATGGTTTTCAGACCGATAGCAACCTCTGCCAGACCCGGAATCGGGAATGCACGGGTCACAGCGCCTGCGCCGAGGACGATCTCGTCGTACTTCAGCTCGAAGGGCTCACCGTTATCGGTGGGCTCCACTACAGCGGTGCGGTTTGCGTGGTCGATGGAGAGAACGCGGCCGGGGATCAGCTCGGTGTCGCGCAGGTGCTGGCGCAGCGGCACAGTTGCGTTACGGCCTTCCATGGAACCTGCTGCAACCTCGGGGAGGAAGGGCTGGTAAGTCATGTAGGGGTTCGGCTCAACGATGGTGACAACGCCACCGGTCTCCTTGATAGCCTTCTGGATCTTCTTAGCAACGGTGAAGCCGACGTAGCCGCCACCGACGATCAGGACGCGAGGACGGTCCTGTGCCACCTTAGTGAATGCCATTTTGTTACTTCCTAGTCTTTAGGTACCGAGGTTCGGTAGCCCCGGTAGGGTGGTATGTGCAACTTTCGGGTCGTTCCGAAAGCTCCCCTGACGAACAAAGCGGCCCGCTCTGGAAGTCCTTGCGCAACGCGAAGTGGCTAGCAGCACGAGCCTGTCTATCACATACCTGTTATCTTCTATTTTACGCCTTTGTTTAGGTAATTTCGCACTTATGCCGTCTCAGGGCGCACCCTAAGTTAAAAGTTTTGCGCATCTGAACGGGGTTCACCCCTTAATGGTGGTTACGGTCAAAAACACCCTTTCTGATTTTTACGCGGCGTGTTCGATATTTTCGTTTATTACTGCTTATCCTGCCAGAACCCCCAACCCAAACAATAAAGCCCGGGGCCAACTCAAAAGTCAGCCCCGGGCGAACAGAAAAGCCACTGTACAACAGAAAAACGTCATCAAACAGTACTAACGAGAGGTCCGGCGAGTACCCCGATGAGACCCCGGATGATGCGCCGCCGCACGAGCCATCCGCGTAGCCTGCCCCGCGCTCACATGCATCCTGTGCAAACGATGCACCGAACCAGCCGTAATAATCGTCAGCCACAACACCAGCGCCGCCAAAATCACCGGCGGCAACCAGCCACGATCCTCCGGAGGGCGACGCGCATCCGGCGCAGCCGCCTTCACAATGCTCTCACCCTCCTCATGGACCGGCGCAGCATCGCTAGGAGTCGGATCGCTCACCTGCTGCTTACGGTGCACAGCAATCCACTCAGAAATCGAACCCAACGGATTAGCCGTCACCGCAGGCGCCGCCAAAGCCATCGCATCCTGCGGATTGAAAATACCGTAACCATACAAAGGGTCACGGCCCGTCGCACCAGCATCATCAGCCGAAGCAATCAAACGCTGAGCCAGCTGAGCCGCAGACTCCTTCGGATACTTCTGCTTCAACAACGCCGCAACACCCGTCACCAGCGGGGCAGCAGCCGAAGAACCAGACCAAATCATGTACCCGTTACCCGGAGCAGCCGCAATCATATCCGTACTCGGAGCAACCACAGCAATCGAAATGCCCTGAGTCGACGACCCCTCAGCAACAGCCTTCTTCCGGTCAATACCGCCCACGGTCAGCACGCCAGGAATCGTCGCCGGAGCACCAACCTGCGTCAAGCCGCTACCGCGGTTACCCGCAGCCGCAACAATCAGCACGCCCTTCTGCTCAGCGTAGGCAAACGCCTCATCCCAGCTCTGCGGCCAGCTCGTCTTATTCGAGCCAATGGACATGTTAATAATCTGAGCCCCATTATCGACCGCGTAACGCACCGCCGCCGGGATCTGCTCATCAATGCTCTTACCGCCGGTCGTACCCATATTCAGCGAAATCGGCAGAATCTTCGCATCGGGAGCTACACCAATCACACCGGTCGGCTTACCCGGCTGACCTGCAATTGCAGAATAGCCCCGCGTATCGTGACCGTGACCGGCGATCAGAGAAGCGACCTCCGTGCCGTGCATCGGCTCAGCGCCCAGGCCCTTCCAGCCGTCCTCGCTACCAACACCCGAGGCGTCATAACCGCGCAGAACATTACCCTCAAGATCCGGGTGGGTACCGTCCACGCCCGTATCAATCACAGCAACCGTCACGCCCTTACCCGTAGCCTGCGACCACAAGGACGTAATGCCGTACTCCTTCAGCCAGTACTCACGCTGACGGACATCATCACCATTCGTGGTTGACGCGCCCTGACTCGGAGTCGCAGAAGTCTTCGGCACCGCAGTAGCCGACGGCGAAGGAGTCGCCGTCACCTCCCTCTTCGGGCTCGGGGAAGCAGAAGGGGTCGGGTCCGTCGCCCAGGCGGCAGGCGTCAGCGGGGTCCACAACGGCAGAAGAGTCAACGCGGCACTGGCGCCCAAAGCTGCAACCTTACGGATGCGGCGAGTAGCGCCTCGGCCAGAACCAACCGAGGCGCGCACACCAAATACACGAGACGCACAGGCGCAAGACGACGCAAAAGACCAGCCGGTCAGGGACATACCTCGCCGATGCTCAGAACGAACCATTAAAACTCCTCAAGCTGAGCCGCGCCGTGAACCACCATCGGTTCACGGCGCGAGCGCTCAAGCCTACAGCTGGGACAGAGCGATACCGTCCAGAATGTCGTGCTCGCTGACGGTCACCGAATCCACGGCACCATCAGTCATCTCATTCAGACGGGTCAGGATGCGGGCGTAAATCGTCGCGCCGGCACCAATCACATCCACCCGACCGGGGTGCATGTAGCCGAGCTCCTCACGCTCAGTACGGCTCAGCGAAGCCAACCAGCGGGCAGTCTTCTGAACGGTCTCTACGGAGAAGCTCTGAGCGTTAATAGCCTCAGAATCGTAGCGGTCCAGACCCAGCGCAGCGGCAGCCACAGTGGTCGCGGTGCCAGCCACAGCCACCACACGGCGTGCATCCTGCAGGGGCACAGTCTTACGAGCCACCTCGAGAGCCTCGTCAGTATCAGCCTCAACACGGGCAATCTGCGAGTCAGTCGACGGGGCGCTCATCATGTGACGCTCAGTCAGACGCACACAACCAATATTGACGCTGCGGGAAGCCTTCACACCCGACTCGTCACCGAGCACGAACTCAGTCGAACCGCCACCCAGGTCGAACACCAGGGTATCGCCATCACCGTAACCGACAGCGCGCACCGCACCAGCAAAGGACAGAGCAGCTTCCTCATCACCGCTGATAACCTCGGGCTCAATACCCAAAATCTCGCGGATACCGTCCACAAACACCTGACGGTTACCCGCATCGCGAGTCGCACTGGTCGCCACAAAACGTACCGAATCAGCGCCGTGCTCCTTCAGCAACTGCGCGTACTCACGAGCCGCAGCGAAAGTACGGTCCAGCGCCTCCTGCGCCAGCCAGCCGGTCGCGTCCACACCCTGACCCAGACGCACAATGCGCATCTCACGCACAACGTCCTTCAGGACGGTCTTCTCGACCCCGTCCACCACCTCAGTAGTGGAATCAGCAATCAGCAGGCGAATAGAGTTCGTACCGCAGTCAATCGCTCCAACGCGCACGGTGGGTTCCTTTCAGGTCTTCAATACCAATCAGTGCCAAAAGGCAACGCGAGCGCCGTAGGCGAAAAATTTTCGCTTTTCGGCGCTCTTTCTTCTATCTATTATGCGCCCGCACCGTCCTTCAAGACGATGCGGGCGCACCAGAATCAATATTTAGGCTTCTTCACGCCACGCGGGGTCGCAGGAGCAGACCTCGGGGGTCCACCACTCGGCGATAGCGTCCAGGCCGCGGTCACCCATCGGGTTCACGCCGCGACCCACCGACAGAGTGTGGCCGATAACAGCGTGCAGGCACTTCACGCGGGTCGGCATACCGCCGGCAGAGATACCGTCAATCTCCGGGACCTCTTCGGTGCCGCTGATTAGGCGGATGCGCTCACGCTCAGCCAGGTAGTTCTCGTGTGCGGCAGCGTACTGTGCCGCCAAGTCGGCGTCCTCAGCCAGCGAGTCGGTCATCTCGTACATCAGGCCGCCCGCCTCCAGACGGGAAGCCGCAGCGGTAATCACCGGATGCGCCAGGTAGAACACGGTCGGGAAGGGGGTGCCGTTGCTCAGGCGCGGCGCGGTCGCAGCCACAAGCGGGTTACCGCACACGCAGCGTGCCGGAATCTCAACCACGTCGCGGACCTTACGGCCCAGCTGCGCGGAGAGAACGCGGATGTCCTGCTCGGTGGGGGTCAGGGTTTCAACAGTTACGCCGAAGCCGCCGGGGGTGCGTGCCTTCAGCTCTTCAATAGTGTTTTCGGTGCTCATAATCCTAAGTTCCTGGAACGAGGGGTCACCTCGTCCGCTTGTGCCGGGTGCTTGCCAAGGCAGGGTTCCTGCCGGTGGCTGGAGCTAGTTCTTTTCGAGAGAATCCCAGATTTTCGTGGTCCAGGCGTCCTCGGGGGCGTTCTTCGCATTCGCAGAAGTACCGTCAGCCTTCGTGGAGTCCTCGGTAATGCCGGTGACAACGTAGGGGGTGTCACCGGGGTTCACATAGTAGAGGCGGCTACGTGCCTGCTGGCGAACGTAGTTGTCGTCGTTCCACCAGGTCTGCTCCGCCTTCAGCTGGGCGTTCTCCTGTTGCAACTGGGAAATGTGCGCGTTGATCTGCTTAATTTCCCGATCCTGGTCAATATAGGTGACCACCGGGTATGCAGTACCGAGCGCAATCACGCCCACCACAACAGCAGTCAGGAAGCTACGACCGGAGAACATATGAGCCGCCACGGGGGCATCGTATCCGCCCTCTTCACTGCCCTGCTGGGCTGCGGCGCGGCGGCGGGCACGCTCCTCACGGCGAGCCTGCGCCTGACGTTCACGCTCGGGGTGGCGCTGGTTCAAGCCTACGCCAAAGAAAAGGGCGCTAGCCTTTTTCATCAGGGAGGTGCGGGCTTCCTTAGCGGCGCCACGCGGCGCATTGGAGGAGGCAGCGCCCTGAGCGGGTTCGGTAGAACTCTGAGAGTGCGACCGGGTCTGCTGGTTTGCTCGCTGGCTCATTGCTCTATCCCTCGTTCCATTCTGTACCGCTAAGCGCTTCCTTCATATTCTACCGGGTTCGGAGGGCTTCCCCAGCTCTATGTTGTAAGCGATACATTCTACCCTGCCACGACATACCTGAGCTGATAGACCGCACACAGAGAAGGAGGCGGTGCCACTCCCCTACGGGGTAGCACCGCCTCCCTGACGTCTAACCGCTCACGCGGTCGGATGCTTCAGTAACTTATGCCTTGAAGCGGGGGAATGCGGACTTGCCAGCGTAAACAGCTGCCTCGCCCAGCTCTTCCTCAATGCGCAACAGCTGGTTGTACTTAGCAACGCGCTCGGAACGTGCGGGAGCACCGGTCTTGATCTGGCCAGCGTTGGTTGCAACAGCCAGGTCAGCGATGGTGACGTCCTCGGTCTCACCGGAACGGTGAGAAACCATGCAACGGTACTCGTGGCGCTGTGCCAGCTCCATTGCATCGAGGGTCTCGGTCAGCGAACCGATCTGGTTCACCTTCACGAGCAGAGCGTTAGCTGCGCCCTCTTCGATACCGCGAGCCAGACGCTCGGGGTTGGTCACGAACAGGTCGTCACCGACAATCTGGACCTTGTCACCAATCTGCTCGGTCAGGGTCTTGTAGCCCTCCCAGTCGTTCTCATCCAGGGGATCCTCAATGGAAACCAGGGGGTACTTTGCAACGAGGTCAGCGTAGTATGCGCTCATCTCAGCTGCGGACTTCTTCTGGCCCTCGAACTCGTATGCGCCGTCGTTGTAGAACTCGGAGGATGCAACGTCCAGTGCCAGTGCAACCTGCTCGCCCGGCTTGTAGCCAGCCTTCTCGATTGCCTCAACGATCAGGTCCAGTGCAGCTGCGTTGGACTCCAGGTTGGGTGCGAAACCACCCTCGTCGCCCAGGCCGGTTGCCAGGCCGCGGTCGTGCAGCACGGACTTCAGGGAGTGGTAAACCTCAACACCTGCGCGCAGAGCGTCAGAGTAGTTGTCGAAGCCGATGGGAGCAATCATGAACTCCTGGATGTCAACGTTGGAGTCTGCGTGAGAACCACCGTTGAGGATGTTCATCATGGGGACGGGCAGAACGTGAGCGTTCGGGCCGCCGAGGTACTTGTACAGGGGCAGGTCAGCGGACTCAGCAGCTGCCTTAGCAACAGCCAGGGAGACACCCAGGATTGCGTTTGCGCCCAGCTTGCCCTTGTTGTTGGTTGCATCCAGAGCAATCATGGCTGCGTCAACAGCGCGCTGGTCGGAAGCCTCAATGCCGATGACCTCTTCAGCGATTTCTTCGATAACAGACTTCACTGCACCCAGAACGCCCTTGCCCAGGTATACGGACTTGTCGCCATCGCGGCGCTCAACAGCTTCCCACTCACCGGTGGATGCGCCCGAGGGCACAGCTGCGCGTGCGAAAGCACCGTCTTCGAGCAGAACCTCAACCTCAACGGTCGGGTTGCCACGGGAATCCAGGATCTGGCGTGCGTGAACTGCGGTAATAACAGCCATGAATTGTTCTCCTTATGAGATGTCAAGGATGTGAACGGCTCACCCGGTAGTGGACAAGTCGCGTCCCCTAAATTCTAGCAAAACTCCCACACAAACACACTAGTTGCCACCGCTTTTTTATTGCCTTATTGAAGGTCTAAATAACCCTTAGTCAGGCGCTACAAAGCGGAACAAGACCCACACTCCCCCACATTGGGAGGGTGTGGGTACTCGACCAAAGCACAACATGAGCCCAAATGTCGGGGCATGTGCCACGAGCATCCTCACGACCGCCCAACACAACCCCAAACAAACAGAAGGCGCTTTGAAACCTCTTATTCCCTCAGAGAACAGATTTCAAAGCGCCTCACAGAAGAACTCAACCAGCGTTTCTAATAGCTCGGCTCATCATGCGTATGCTGAGCAATATAGCGGCGAGTGTACGAACGTAGGGCACGCTCCGGATCCAAACCATTACGCTGTGCGCGGCTCACCAACGCAAAGAGCAGCTCGCCGAACTCCTCTTCAGTGTGCATATAGCGCAGGTCGTCCTCCATGCTCGTAGGCTCCGGCGGCAGAATAATACCCGCCTTACGTGCCTTCACAGCAGTCTTCTCAGCCATAGCGAGCGCCGGCAGATGCGGCGGAATACCGTCCAGCGCGCCACGGTCACTCTTCTCCTTCTTCTTCAACGCATCCCACGCCGCCTGCTGCTCAGCTGCGGTGCGGGGCGCCTCCGAAGAGCCCTCAGACTCAGCCGCGAACACATCGGGGTGGCGCGAACGAAGCTTCTGCACAAGGCCCTCAACCACCTGCACAATGTCGAAGCCCTGCGGGTTTGCCGCAGCAATATCGGAATGGAACACCACCTGCAGCAGCACGTCGCCCAACTCCTCACGCAACAGCGGCATATTCGGCGCGCCACCGGTTTCTACCGCCTCGACAACCTCGTAGGCTTCCTCCACCAGGTAGCGGATTAGGGAGGCGTGAGTCTGCTCAGCATCCCACGGGCAACCGCCCGGTGCGCGCAACAGCGCCATGGTTTCCACCAGGGTGCCAAAGGCTTCAGCCGCGCGGGCGGCAGTGTCCTGAACGTTCTGCGCCGCAGAAGCCTCAGGAGTATTAGGGGTATCAGTCATAACAATCTTCCTCGTCGAAAAAATGACAAACATAGCGCGCCGCGCCGACCCCCACACGGGGAGCCGGCGCGGCGAACCTTACAAGGTTTTAGAGGTTCCAGTGCGAAAGCGCGCTCGTCATATGAGCCGGGATCTTCGAACCCAGACGCGGGAACATACGCAGCTCCTCAACGTAACGCTCAGCATCCAGCGGACGCGGGTAGGTGACAAACGCCTGCTCATTCGCATAATCGAATGCCGCCTGGACCGGTACGCCCGGGGTGAAGGTCAGGCTCATAGCCAGCGGCGAGCCCTCGCCCTCGCTGTACGAGTCGGTCTTCAGCGCCGGAATGTCCAACATGGTTTCGGGAATCAGCTCGAAGGTACGGACCTGCTCCCAGAAGCCGTTGCGGCGCACGTGGGTCAGGGCGTCGTAGTAGGATCCGAGGGCGCGTACACGAATCAGCACGGTGGTGGCGTCCTTTGCGGTGCCGTTCTCACCGAAGAGGTGCTCGACGACCGGCGCCAGACGCTGAGCGACCTGAGCCTCCGTCAAAACCAGGTTGCCGGATGCCAGCTGAGTCTCCGAGGGAACCAGCGGGCTCTGCACCGCGGCGGAGGGGGTGTCCGGCTCAGCCACGATGGTGGGCAGCTGGTTGAGCTCGCTCAGCGCGGATGCCGAGATGCTGGAGGAAAGGCCCGCGGGAGCGGTCTCCGGCAGAGCGGCGGGGGCTGAAGCTACGGCAGGTGCTGCGGATGCTGCGGGGGCAGTCTGAGCGGTAGCCTCGGAGGCGGGTTCAGCCGATGCGGGTGCCTCAGCAATCTTAGCCGCGGGGGTCACCTCAACAGTCTTGAGCTCGGCACCCTTCTCAGCGGTTTCTTCCTGAGCACCAGCAGCCTTCCCAGCAGCACCGGCGGTGCCCACAGCGGCAGCTGCGGCAAGAGCACCAGCCAGGCCGGGAGCCACAGATGCGCTCTCGGAGACGGGCTCAGCGTCCTCCAGAGCGGGTGCCTCTGCAGAAGCTTCAGCGGAAGCAGCCTCGGTGGAGGTCTCCTGCTCGGGCAGCAGTTCAGAGTCATCCAGGAACGCGGGCAGGGCAGGCTCTTCAGCCTTCTCTGCTACCGGCTCTTCTGCGGATTCCTCAACGGGCTGGGTACGATTCAGAGTGAAGGACTCAGCAACCACGGGAGCGGCAACCTTCTGGTCCTCAACAGCAGCAACTTCCTCAGCGGGCGCTTCCTCAGCAACTGCGGCAGGAGCTTCAGCGGCAGGAGCTTCTTCCTCGGCGTCCAGCTTCTTCTGAGCGTTGGCGACAATGGTGGCCAGGGCGGCTTCCATGTCTTCGCCGGGCTCTACAGAGTCCTCGGCAGATGCCTCGACTACCTCAGCGGCAGATTCTTCGGCATGCTCAGTTTCGGGCTCTACGGTAGCCGCACCGAAGACCGGGTCGTTCTCGTAATCGTGCTCGAACTCAGCTTCAACCGGTGCAAACTCAGCCTGGGCAGGCTGGGCGGCAGGCTGGGCAGAAGCTTCAACAGCCTCCTCTACGTCTTCCTTCTCCTGCGCAGAAGCGACAGCAGAACCAGCGACAGCAGTACCGGCCGCAGCAAGACCTGCAGCAGCCGCCAGGCCCGAAGAGGCAGGCTCTTCAGCAGTTTCAGCAACGGGCTCTTCAGCAGATTCAACAGCGGCCTCAACCTCGTTAGCTACCTGCTTCTGAGCAAGCTCAGCCTCCAGCTCACGCTCAATAGCCTCACGTTCAGCCTCAACCGAGTCAACGCTCTGAACGGTAGCCTCAGCGGCCTCAGCAGTCGCAACGGGCTTAGCCTCGACAGCGGTGCCCTCCAGCAGGAAGCTCTCACGGGTGGTCTGGCCGTCCGCCATACCCAGGTAGGATGCGTGAACCTCCAGGCCGTCACCTAGACGCGGGTTCAGGGAGACCGCCGCGCGGTTCCAGGTTGCGCCGGCCTGCTGAGCCTCGGTGTACAGTGCCGCCACGGGTGCGAACCAGTCAATGCCGGGCACAACAATGCCGGTTTCGACCTCGCGGCCGCGGTGCAGCAGACGGTAGTGCATATCCTCATCAACCTGGCGCAGTTCCAGGCTCATGGTGCCCGAACCGCGAGTGCGCATGAGCTCCGCAAGGCCGTGGAGAGCGCGCTGCTCGGGGAGAGCGGGCAGGGTTGCCGCGCCCTCAACGGGCTCGCTCAGGATGATGGATTCGGCAACCAGTTCAGCTTCGTCTTCGCTGAGCTTCTGCTCAGTTTCCTTCAGCTCAGCGGCGGGTTCCTCAGCGGATTCTTCGCGAGCAGCAGACTCGTGCTTCTCTGCTTCCCTCTTATCGATGCCCTCTGCGGTCAGCGCGACGCCCTGAGAGGTGCCCTTCTCTGCCTTCTCATCCGCGTTTTCGCTCTTGAAGGCAGTCGAAGCAGCAACCGCAGCGGCGGGTGCCGCAACAGCGGCGGCAAGCGCGACACCAGGAGCTGCAGAGGTACTCTTGGTGGGCTCGTCGTCCGCAGAGTCGGTGTCTTCAGATTCCTCAGATGCAGAGTCCTCAACCTTGGTTCCGGATGCTACCGGCTCGGAGGTTACCTTTTCGGTCTCTTCCACAGCGGGTTCTTCCGCTGCGCTTTCTTCAACAGCGGAAGCATCAAAAATTAGCTCAGCGGTGTTCTCTTCTTCAGCGTCAAGGCTCTCAGCTTCGAACGATTCAGAGGCGGATACTTCACGTTCCTCCTCAACGGATACAGCAGACATCAGCTCAGTCTCGTCAGAAACCGCATTCTCCTCGTCAGCGATTTCAGCCGCCAACAGTTCGGGTGCCTCAACGACAGCCTCAATCTGTTCTTCTTCAGCCTCTTCGACGGGTTCAGTAATCTCAGCGGATTCAGCAGGGTCTGCATCCTCAGCAACTACCTCAGTAGTAGTTTCCTCAGCGGTCACCTCGTCGGAAGCAACCTCGCTAAAGGTCTCTTCTTCGCTATCGAGGGTGATGCCCAGGCGTGCCGCGTAGGCTGCCGCCAAATCATCCAGACCAGCGTTCTTTGCCTCGGTGACGGCGGCACGGGTACGAGCTGCCTTCATGTCTTCAACAGTCAGGGTTTCCTCAGCATCGGCGGAAGAAGCCTCAGATACAGAATGAGTGTTCTCTGACTTTTCCTCAGTTGCCTCTACAGCTGCGGGTGCAGTCACCTCAGGTTCTTCATCGGCTTCATCTTCGGTGTTCTCAGCACGCACAGCACGCAGGTGCTTCTCAAACTGGGATCGCGCATCCTCCGCAGCATCCTTCGGCTCCTCAGCATCAACCGACGCTTCCTCAGCCTCCGAGGTAACCTCTTCATCATCACGCAGGAACGCAGGGGTAGCCGGCTCGGGTGCTTCAGCAACCGGAGCAGCATCTTCTTCAATGTCCTGGACCTCAGCGACCTGCTCAACCTCAACAGGTTCCTCAGATTCCTGGGGGAAAGCACCAAGCGCCGCCAACAGGCTACGGCGCTCCTGCTCCTCAACCTGCTCTTCAGTCAGTTCCTCAGCAGAGGGATTCTCTTCAACCTGTTCGTCATCGTGCAGGAGGGCACGCTTGAGATCCTCAACAGCACGGTGCTCTTCACTCTGCTCATCGTCCTGGTTCTGGTGGCGTGCGCTCTCAGACTTCACGAAGCGGCGCAGGGAGTCCTCCCACTGCTGCTGTTCCATAATCTTTTCGCTCAGTCGTGCGCTCTTGGGAGCGTCTTCGCTTGCCTGTTCTTTCTGAGCCTTGGCAGTTTCGGCGCTCTGTTCTTCGCGCGACTGTTCATCCAACTTCTTCTTGCCGATTCCAAAGAAGCTCATTGGGTGTCCTCCTCCGGCGTGCGCCGTGTGATGATGCGCCATTTCCTTCATCCCCCGAGGGTGTGTGGGCACGGGGTCGGGAACATAACGCAAATGTCCTCATAATCCCTTTAATTCTATCGCGTGCATAGAGTTTCACCCCGTCACTCGGTGAGAGGTGACGGGGTGAAACTTGTACAGCTTTCAAGGCTTGATGTGGCGAAATAGTCGCGTCTTTACGCCTGACTCATAAGCTTTCGAGTGGCTCTTTAGCGCGCCTCATCGCGGATGGGGTTCGCAGCCTTCGCAGCCTTCGCCAGTTCAAAGCGGACGGCGCGCAGGGCAGTTGCCGCCATGACGCGCACACCAATGCCGATTGCCTGCTCGCTCGGGGCGTAATCGCCCTGATGCAGATCATAGGTGGGGTCGCCGGGGGCACGGGTACCCAGGCGGAACATGGAACCGGGAACTTCCTGCAGCATCCACGCGAAGTCTTCGCCACCCATGGACTGCTCGACCAGCACGATGGAGTCCTCGCCCAGCTCGGCGCGGGCTGCGTTCTCGAGCATGGTGGTTTCCAGATCGGTGTTCACGACCGGGGGTACGCCGCGGATGTGCTCCACCCGCGCCTTCACGCCGAAGGGTACAGCGACCTGCTCGATCACTTCGTCCAGCAGGTTGCCTGCCTGGCGCCAAACCTCAACGTCCAGGCAACGCATGGTACCCGCCAGGTAGCCCTCGGCGGGAATAGCGTTGGGGGCAACGCCAGCACTGACCTGACCCCATGCCACCAGCACACCCGAACGAACGTCGGTGCGGCGGGTTAGCACGGCGGGAACCTGCACAGCAATCTGGCTCATCGCATAGATGAGGTCCTCAGTCAGATGCGGGCGAGAAGTGTGGCCGCCGTGACCGCTCAGATGAATTTTCACGGTATCCGAGGCGCTGGTAATCGCACCGATGCGGGTACCGATCTGGCCCAGGTCCACCTTCGGGTCACAGTGCAGAGCGAAAGCACGCGGAATATCCTTGAGTAGACCCTGCGAAATCATCTGCACCGCACCGCCGGGCAACTGCTCCTCAGCGGGCTGGAAGAGAATACGGACGCTACGGCCCAGCGGGGTCTTCTCGTTCAGCTCGTGCAGTGCCAGCGCCACACCGAGCATGACGGTCTGGTGAATATCGTGACCGCAGGCGTGCATCACGCCGGGCACGGTAGAAGCATAGGGCAGGTCGGTCTGCTCAACAATGGGCAGAGCGTCAATATCGGCGCGCAGAGCCACAGCGAAGGGGCCGCTCCCGATATCTACGTAGCAGCCGGTACCTTCGCAAGCAACGGGGTTCATGCCGGCTTCTCGCAGTCGATTCATGAGGCGCTCAGTGGTCGCCACTTCACGGAAGGAAAGCTCCGGGTTGGCGTGCACTTCGCGGCGGAACTGCACGAGGGTACCCATCATGCGCTCCACCCAGTCGTCGAAGACAGGGGTGGACAAATCGTAGCGAGAATTAGCGAAAACCATACACAGTAGAATAACGCCGCCCGCCGGGGTTTACCTACCCGCTCCCCCTTTCTGACAGCCCTCGAGAATATCTATGACTTTATGACAGATTGTGAAGAGTTTTTGTGCACGCCGAAGCCCCTGAAAATGCTCTGTGCCATCATTTCCATCAGACTTTTTCTGTCAAACAATTCAAGCCGCCACCCGGTGTGGGTGACGGCTTGAATCGTCAATGCTGTATCAGCTGATACCGCGTACTCAGATTAGAGCGAGCGGCTCAGGATTGCCTGCTTCACCTCGGCAATAGCCTTGGTGATCTGGATGCCACGGGGGCAAGCCTCGGTGCAGTTGAAGGTGGTGCGGCAACGCCACACGCCTTCCTTGTCGTTGAGGATTTCCAGACGCAGGTCGCCTGCATCGTCGCGCGAGTCGAAGATGAAGCGGTGTGCGTTCACGATAGCGGAGGGGCCGAAGTACTGGCCGTCGGTCCAGAAGACCGGGCAGGACGAGGTACATGCTGCACAGAGGATGCACTTGGTGGTGTCATCGAAACGTGCACGGTCCTCAATGGTCTGCAGACGCTCACGCTCAGGCTCGTTCGAGTCGTTGATGAAGAACGGCATGATTTCACGGTATGCCTGGAAGAAGGGCTCCATGTCAACGATGAGGTCCTTCTCGCAGGGCAGACCCTTGATGGGCTCAACGGTAATCGGCTTGGTCAGGTCAAGGTCCTTCAGCAGGGTCTTGCAAGCCAGGCGGTTACGACCGTTGATGCGCATTGCGTCCGAGCCACAGATACCGTGTGCGCAGGATCGGCGGAAGGAGACGGAACCGTCTACTTCCCACTTGATCTTGTGCAGAGCATCCAGCACGCGGTCGGTGCGGTACATGGTCAGCGGGAATTCATCCCAGTACGCCTCGGAGGAAACTTCCGGGTTGTAGCGACGAATCTTGATGACCACATCGTACGTGGGGATGGAGTCGGAGTCGCCGCCGGTCATACCCTCAAACAGCTTGACGGATTCCGGTTCGGGGAGTTCGTTTTCAGCCATTTTAGTACTTACGCTCCTTCGGCTCGTAGCGGGTGTAGACAACGGGCTTGGTGTCGAATCGCAGGCCCTTGACACCCTCAAACTCAGATTCGGGGTCGAGGTAGACCATCGAGTGCTTCATGAAGTTGACGTCGTCACGCTTGGGGAAGTCCTCGCGGTAGTGACCACCACGGGATTCCTTACGGTGCAGTGCGCCAACAGACATGACCTTTGCCAGCTCAATCAGGAAGCCAAGTTCAACAGCCTCAAGCAGGTCGAGGTTGAAGCGCTTGCCCTTGTCCTGGATGGAGATGTTCTTGTAACGCTCTTCCAGTTCAGCGATGGTTGCCAGTGCTGCGCGGATGGTCTCATCGGTACGGAACACCTGCATGTCAGCTTCCATAGCCTTCTGCAGGTCTGCGCGGATAGCGCCAACCTTCTCGGTGCCCTTGCCTTCGAGGATGCCGTTGAGCATGTTGAGAACGCGATCTGCTGCGTCGTCCGGAACGGGTACGAACTCAGCGGATGCTGCGTACTCTGCTGCCTTGCGCCCTGCACGCTTACCGAACACGTTGATGTCCAGCAGGGAGTTGGTGCCCAGACGGTTTGCACCGTGGACGGACACGCAAGCAACCTCACCAGCTGCGTAGAGGCCGGGGATGGTCTCTTCGCTGTTGCGGTAGACCTCGGTCTCGTTGTTGGTGGGGATACCGCCCATTGCGTAGTGCGCGGTGGGGAACACCGGGATGGGCTGGTGGTGCGGTTCCACTGCCAGGTAGGTACGAGCGAACTCGGTAATATCGGGCAGCTTCTCGTCGATGTGGGAGGGCTCCAGGTGGGTCAGGTCCAGCAGCACGTAGTCCTTGTGGGGACCGCAACCGCGGCCTTCGCGCACCTCGTTTGCCATTGCACGTGCCACGATATCGCGGGGTGCGAGGTCCTTAATGGTGGGTGCGTAGCGCTCCATGAAGCGCTCACCGTCAGCGTTACGGAGAATACCGCCTTCACCACGAGCACCCTCGGTGACGAGAATGCCCAGGCCAGCCAGGCCGGTCGGGTGGAACTGAACGAATTCCATGTCCTCCAAGGGCAGGCCTGCACGCAGAGCGATAGCCATGCCGTCACCGGTGAGGGTGTGTGCGTTGGAAGTGGTCTTGAAAATCTTGCCACAGCCGCCGGATGCGAAAATCACGGACTTAGCCTGGAAGACGTGGACCTCGCCGGTTGCCAGGTCGTAGGAGACAACGCCGGCGGGGCGGGGCTTGCCCTCTTCGTCATTGACCAGGATCAGGTCGAGAACGTAGAACTCGTTGTAGAACTCCACATTGTGACGAACGCAGTTCTGGTAGAGGGTCTGCAGAATCATGTGGCCGGTACGGTCAGCTGCGTAGCATGCGCGGCGCACAGCAGCCTTACCGTGGTCACGGGTGTGACCGCCGAAGCGGCGCTGGTCAATGCGGCCTTCGGGGGTTCGGTTGAAGGGAAGACCCATCTTTTCCAGGTCGAGCACAGCGTCAATAGCTTCCTTAGCCATGATTTCTGCTGCGTCCTGGTCGACCAGGTAGTCGCCACCCTTGACGGTGTCAAAGGTGTGCCACTCCCAGTTATCCTCTTCGACGTTAGCCAGAGCGGCGCACATGCCACCCTGTGCAGCACCGGTGTGGGAGCGGGTGGGGTATAGCTTGGTCAGTACCGCGGTGCGAACTCGCTGACCGGCCTCAATGGCGGCACGCATACCTGCGCCACCGGCACCGACGATCACTACATCGTACTTATGTACCTGCATGATGTTCTTTCTGTGTTTTAGATGTTTTCGTTTGTCTCGGATACGTCGCCGTTAGCGTGCCGAGCAGAAGCTGGGGAGCAGTTCAGCCGCTGCGCCGGAGGGGCAGGGGTCGAACGCGAAGATGGTGAGGGTACCAACCAGCAGGACGAATGCGCATGCTGCGAAGAGGATGACCTTCAGCCAAACGCGCAGGCGGTCCTTCTCAGCGTAGTCATCGATGATGACGCGGATGCCGTTAGCACCGTGCAGCATAGCCAGCCAGAGCAGCAGCAGATCCCAGACCTGCCAGAAGGGGTTAGCCCACTTGCCGCCCACGAAGCCGAAGTCGATGGCGTGGATACCGTCACCGACCATGAGGTTGGAGAACAGGTGACCGAAAATCAGCACGACGAGTACGACGCCGGACAGGCGCATACCCAGCCAAGCGAACATCTCAAAGTTGTTGCGCTTGGAGGAGGAGCGGTTGTACTTCACACCGTCGATGCGGTTGTCACGCAGACGGGGTACATAGGTGCGGGGCTTAAGCGGAGTAGCCATAGTTTAGTGACCTCCCATGTGCGAGAAAACGATCGGCAGGTGACGTGCGGCAAAGCCAGCAACGGTGATTGCCCAGAGGAAAAGCACAACCCAGAGAATCTTGATGTGCATGTAGGTTGCCTTCTGGCTGATTTCGACGTTGCCGTCCTTGTTCTTCGCCTGGATGTGCTCCACGTGCGAGTTGGTTGCCTTACCCCAGAAGTCAATAAGGATAATACGAATACCGTTGAACGCGTGGTAGACGATGGCGGCGACAAGCGCGGTCTCGCCCAGGCCCATGATGGGGTTCTTGTACAGGCTCAGTACACCGTTGTAGGCCTCCGGGGAGATACGCACGACGGCAGTATCTAGGATGTGTACAAGAAGGAAGAAGAAAATCGCGATACCGGTAATGCGATGAGCAACCCAGGACCACATGCCCCAGCGGCCGCGGTAGAGGGTTCCTTTAGAACCATTCAACACTGAATAACCTCCTGCTGCGACGGCGAGCGTCTGGGTTCTGGTACCGCATTTTTAGGCCCCAGCTTCCAGGCACAGCTGTGTGCTCACCGACTGCTTTTGTTCGTCTGTTACTTCCAAGATATCAGGTAAATTCACAGCTTACTGACACCCTGTTTAGGGTTTTTTTACAGGTTCTAAAAGCAAATTAGGGCACATTTTCTTTACGATATCCCCTAATCCCCTGTGTTTGTACGGAACTTACCTTAACCTAACCTCAAACATCACCTAAATGAGAGCCGCCTGACACTTTTTTGTTAAAACCTAAAAGAATTCGATATATGACAAATTCACCCGCTATTCTTGAAGCGATGAATACTGCACTCACTCGATTCCGCCCGCTTATTCCCGCCGGCGGTGTTGGCTCGCGTTTGTGGCCCCTGTCCCGCGCGCATGCCCCGAAATTCCTGCTCGACCTTACCTCGTCGGGCAATTCCCTGCTGCGTGACACCTACGACCGTCTCATCGATCTCAGCAACGGTTCCGTCATGGTAGTTACCGGCACTTCGCACGCCAATGCGGTTACCCAGCAGATTCCTGAGCTGCGTGCCGCTGACCTGGTGCTGGAGCCCTCCCCCAAGGACTCGGCTGCAGCTATCGGTCTGGCTTGCGCTATCATCCACCGCCGCGAACCGGACGCCATCATCGGCTCCTTCGCAGCTGACCACGTCATCAGCCCCGTGGATGAGTTCCACCGTGTGGTGACCGAAGCTGTCACCACCGCGGCAACCGGCAAGATTGTCACCATCGGCATTACCCCCACCGAGCCCTCCAGCGCGTTTGGCTACATTCATGCCAGCGAGCCCCTGGGCATCGAGGGTGCTCCCAACGCACACGCAGTGGACACCTTCGTGGAGAAGCCGGACACCGCCACCGCACAGAAGTACCTGGACTCCGGTGAATACACCTGGAACGCAGGCATGTTCGTGGCACCTGCCGCCCTGATGCTCAAGCACCTCGAGGCGAATGAGCCTGAGCTGTACGCAGGCATTATGGAGATTGCTAACGCGTGGGACACCCCCGAGCGCGAGGCCGTTATGGAGCGTGTCTGGGAGACTCTGCCGAAGACCGCTATTGACTACGCCGTGGCAGAGCCCGCCGCAGCCGCAGGTGACGTCGCCATGGTTCCCGGCTCCTTCAGCTGGGACGACGTTGGAGACTTCGACGCTGTGGCTCGCCTGAACACCGAGAAGAGCGGCGAAGAGCTGACCATCCTCGGCGAGAAGGACAACGTCATTAACCACGGTTGCTCCGGCATTATTGTCGCGAACACCGAGCGCAAGATCTCCGTGATTGGCTTGGACGATATCGTTGTGGTTGACACCCCCGATGCTCTGCTGGTCGCACCGCGTTCCAAGGCACAGGCTGTCAAGGATGCCGTGGGCGAGATTAAGGCGCGAGGTCTGAACAACCTCCTCTAAATTTTTGGCCTTGAGTAGGTACATGAGCCTTACTCGAGCAAAAGATACCTCTAGAAACCGGCTCTCTTCTTTTCGGAAGGGAGCCGGTTTTCTTTTGCCCTAATGGCTCATTTTGCGGGCGGTTTCAAGGCTTTTGCCTAGTGGGGTGCGGAAGGATGCTCCCTGCGGCTGGGCGGGGGTCGGAATGCCTTACGCACCCGGCGTGGGCTGCGCTTCCAGACTCTGATACGAGCCAAGGATCAACCACTATAGAGAACCATTCTCATGTTAGTCTTGGTGCATGCACATGACCCGTAAGTTTTTCCTCACCCGCGCCGGCGCACTCGGCGCAGTAGCCGCACTCGCCCTGACCGCATGTGGCTCCCAGACCACCCAGACCGGCCAGAATACACAGACCAGCCCCAGCGCCTCCACCTCCGCGAGCGCAACCGCCGCACCCATCACCGAAGGCAAGGGCGCCGCAAGCCGCGTCGCCATCACCTACGACGGTGGCGTACTCGTTTACGACGCCAAGGACATGAAGCTGCTCGCAGACATCCCCAAGGAAGGCTTCCTGCGCCTCTCCGACGCTGGCGATAACCGCCACCTCGTCGTTGCAGACGGCAACAGCTACACCTTCCTGGACACCGGCGTATGGTCCGTAGCGCACGGCGACCACTCGCACTACTACACCACTTCCCCGTCGCTGTCTTCGCTGTCTCTGGCGGCTGACCACACCGGTCACGTCATCAAGGACAACGGCAAGGTCGCGGCATTCGCTGACGGCACCGGCTCCTTCGCCGTGTACGACCCGGCGAAGCTGACCCACGACAAGCGCACCGCCTCCTCCCTGGAGACCACGACCGTCACCCTGCCGAAGCCTCACCACGGCTTCGCAATCCCGCTGCCCAACGACCAGTACCTGGTAGCGGTCGGCGACTCCAAGACCCGCACCGGTGCCGCTGTTGTGGATGCTCAGGGCAAGACCGTCACCGAGAGCCCCGCCTGCCCCGGCGTTCATGGTGAAGCCATCGCCAAGAACGGCGCGTTCTCCATCGGCTGCACCGACGGTGCGCTGGTCTACAAGGACGGCAAGTTCACCAAGATCACCAACCCCGAGGACCCGTACTCGCGTTCCGGCAACCAGTCCGGTAAGGCTGACTCGCAGTACGTTCTGGCGGACTACAAGACCGATAAGGACGCTAAGCTGGAGCGTCCCGAGAAGTTCTCCATCATCGACACTGTTGCGGTAACCCGCACCGTCTACTCCCTGCCCTCCGGCGTGAGCTACACCTTCCGTTCGCTGGCTCGCGGCCCTCAGGGTGAGGCTCTGCTGCTGACCACCGACGGCAAGCTGCGCATCTTCGATCCGGCAACCGGTGCCGAGCTGGGCTCCGTACAGCTCATGGAGGCGTGGACCGAGTCTGAGACGTGGCAGGACGAGCGTCCGGCACTGTGGGTGGACGGTAAGACCGCCTACGTGACCGACCCGGCGACCAAGAAGCTCATTGCGGTGTCCCTGTCGAACCCGGCAGCTCCGAAGGAGCTGATGAGCGTGGAGCTTCCGAAGACCCCGAACGAGATTCTGGGTGTCTCCTCCTCGAACGCTGCACCGGTTGAGGCTGAGGCTCACGGCTCTGAGGCACACGGCACTGCTTCCTCCTCGGCTTCGGCTGACGCGCACGAGTCCGGCGAGGCTCATGAGGGCCACTCCCACTAGGGCTCTCGCGCTGAGATAAACCGAGCGAAAGCATAAAGAGAGATGCGACCGATAACCTATCGGTCGCATCTCTCTTTATGTATGCAGGGTTTATGCGCCAGCCACTAACGCAGCGGCAGAACCGTCATCTCTTCCCAGTTCTGCCCGTCGTAGGAGTAGCAGTGTAGGTGATCCACGGTGAAGGTGCGCTGCTCGGCGGGCAGAGCATCAAACACCTCACGGGCGTTCGCCACCTGCTCTTCCGTGAGCCCGTGACCCAGGGTCACGTGCGGCACATAGGGGAAGGACGCCGCGCCGGCACCGAATAGCTCAACCAGCTTCTGGTGAATCTGCTCGAACTCGGCCCTACCCGCCTCCAGGTTCAGGTACTCCACCTCGGTGACCGGGCGGAAGGAGTGTACCGAACCCCAGCGCGCCTCAAAACGCGGCGTGTCCAGCGCCTCGCGGAACTGCGGGGAGTGCACCTCAGCCATTAGAGACTCGTTCAGCTCCGTCAGGTACACGGTCACGTGGGTGCTGATAGGCGCCACCGCACCACCGGCTACCGCGCGCTTCCACTCTTCCAGGCGCTGAACATTCTCACCGCTCACGTGCGCAATAACGCTCAGGTAGCGGCGACCGGGTTTCAGGGTCGGGGATACAGGAGCCGTCGTGGGGCTCGAAGAGTTCTCTTGTGCTGTCATCTCAATCGTGCAGGTAATGCGGCGTCTCAGCCGGGCAGGCTGAACAGCGCGCTAGATTGCGGCGGCAGGCAGGAAGCCAACCTTCTTGTACACGTTCTCAATGGTGACGGTAGCGATCTCGCGGGCAGCGGATGCGCCCACAGCCAGCAGGCGGTCCAGCTCGGCGGGGTCGTCCATCAGCTCGAGGGTACGCTCACGCACCGGGGTGAGGCGCTCCACCACAATATCGGCAAGGTCGACCTTCAGGTGGCCGTACATCTTGCCCTCGTAGCGTGCCACGATCTCGTCGATGCTCTCGCCGGTCATTGCCGAGTAGATGGAGAGCAGGTTGGAGACGCCGGGCTTAGCCTCGCGGTCGTAGGCGATGAGGGAGCCGTCATCGGTCACGGCGGACTTAATCTTCTTCTGGGTTGTCTTGGGGGTGTCCAGAAGCTTAATCAGGCCCTTATCGGATGCCGCGGACTTGGACATCTTCGAGGTCGGGTCCTGCAGGTCGTAAATCTTAGCGGTTTCCTTCAGAATCACCGGATCGGGCACCACAAAGGTCTCACCGAAACGGGAGTTGAAGCGCTGAGCCAGGTTACGGGTCAGCTCCAGGTGCTGACGCTGATCCTCGCCCACGGGCACGCCGTCCACCTGGTAGAGCAGGATGTCGGCGGCCATCAGAATCGGGTAGGTGAACAGGCCCACGGAGGCGTTCTCGGCGCCCTGCTTCTGGGACTTGTCCTTGAACTGGGTCATACGGGAGGCCTCGCCGAAGCCGGTGAAGCAGTTCAGAACCCACGCCAGCTGGGCGTGCTCGGGCACGTGCGACTGCACGAACAGCGGGGTGCGGGTCGGGTCAATGCCGGAGGCGATATACTGCGCCGCGGTCAGGCGGGTACGCTCACGCAGCTCCTCGGGGTTCTGAGGAACGGTGATGGCGTGCATATCCGGGATAAAGAACAGACATTCGTTATTCGGGTCGTCCTGCAACGCCACCCAGTTGTTCACAGCACCAATGTAGTTACCCAGGTGCATCGAATCAGCCGACGGCTGCGCACCCGAGTAGATACGTGCCTTCTGCTGAGAGGCGTTAGGGATGAGGGACTTATCCTGCTTCTTTTCGTCTGCCATAGTTATTTCCTGTGCAGTTCTTCCTGTGCGGTGCTGCGGACGGTGCAGCACATCTTCAAAAACTTATCTGTAGGTGGGTCCGCGTCTTACTCACCGATGCGGTAGTCAACCACGAGCGGCGCATGATCGCTGAAACGCTCATCGTAGCTTGCCGCGCGGTCCACGACCGCCTCCACGGCGCTTTCGGCGAGCGCCGGGGTCGCCATGTGGTAGTCGATACGCCAGCCTGCGTCATTATCGAACGCCTTGCCGCGGTAAGACCACCAGGTGTAGGGGCCGGGCACCTGACCCGCCAGCTCACGAGCCACATCGCGGTAGCCGATATCGCCGAAGAAGCGGTCAAAGTAGGCGCGTTCCTCCGGCAGGAAGCCGGCACGCTTCTGGTTAGCCTTCCAGTTCTTAATGTCCAGCTCGGTGTGGCCCACGTTCAAATCGCCCACGATGAGCACGTGGTCCGAGTGCTTTGCCAGTTCAGGCATGCGCACCAGCATGCGCTCCAGGAAGCGGTACTTATCGTCCTGCTTCTGGGTGCCGACCTCACCGGAGTGAACGTAGGCGCTGACCACGGTCAGGGTCTTACCGTTGGGCAGAACGTAGTCCGCCTCAACCCAGCGGCCCGAATCGTCAAAGTACTCTTCGCCAATATTCGAGCGGGTCGCCACCGGCTGATTCTCCAGGACTTCACCGGCCGAGTTCGGGGTGCGGCGGGTCGCCACCAGTACACCGGCGCGGCCCTTCGCGGCAGCCTCCGCGTGCAGAATATGCCACTGGGATTCGTCCAGCAGCTCACGCACGATAGCGTCGGGGGCGCGCACCTCCTGCAGGCAGAGAATGTCGATGTCACGGCTCGCCAACCACGCCGCCATATCCTTCTTGTAGGCGGCTCGGATACCGTTCACATTCACGCTCGCCACGCGAAGCAGACCGCTCGGGCGCGGTGCAGGGGTGTTAGAAAAATGCATAGTCTTAATTATGCCAGTTTGAAGGAAGAGAAATTTTCACTCGTGCGCGTTTTTTCTCTGGCTGAACGGTAAACTATTGGGTGATGAATTCACACTCCTCACAGACCACCGACCACGGTACCCCCTCACATTCTGCGGGCACCTCCGCCTCCGAAAGTACCGCTCACAACACTGAGAGCCGCTACGAGCTACCCCCGATTCCCGGCCCGAAGTACGAGCAGGTCATCCACTACATTGAGCAGCGCTACATTATTCCCGGCAAGCCCGGCGATAAGCTGCCCACCGAACGTATGATTCAGCAGAACTTTGGGGTGAGCCGCCAGACGGTTCGTAGCGCCCTGAAGGTCCTGATTGAACGCGGCCTGCTCTACAACGTGCAGGGCTCCGGCACCTACGTTGCCGAGCGCACCGACGCCACCTACATTCCGCGCGTGGACACCTTCGTTGACGATATGTGCCGCCGCGGTTTTGAGGGCTCCACCCGCATGATTGCGACCCGCTGGGTGGACGCCACCGAAGAGATTTCCACCCACCTATCCGTGCCGGTGGGCGAGCAGGTGCTGTTCGTGCGCCGCCTGCGTCTTGCCGACCACGAAGTCATCGGCTTTGAGCGTTCCTACTTTGTCAAGGCCGCCGCAAGTAGCATCCTGGACGCCATGATGGCGGAGATGTCCGGTGCGATGAGCTCGCTAGACCAGCTTGCCGACACCCCCAACGCCATTAAGCACGCCCGCGTACGCACCAGCGCGGCGCTCTTCACCGACGCCGACGCCGAGGCGTTCAACCAGCAGGTTCCCGTGGGCGAGGCGGCGTTCAAGGTCTGCGCGACCGGCTACACCGAAGAAGGTAGCCCCGTAGAGTACGCAGAGACCTTGTACCTTGCCGATGCCTACTTCTACGAGATGATTCTCTAGCACCTGCCTTTTCTCTTGTGATGACAGTGTGAAGGGCGGTGCCCCGGTAGATTGTTCTACCGGGGCACCGCCCTTTTGAGTTATCAGCTCTGAAATATTTCAGCTCTAAAATGCTGCGGGCCTTACGCCGCCTGACGCTCCGCGGTCTCAACCACGTTCACCAGTAGCTCCGCGCGGGTCATCGGGCCCACACCGCCGGGGTTCGGGGAAACCCAGGATGCCTTCTGCGCAGCCTCCGGGGAGACATCGCCGAAGAGCTTCTTCTTGCCGGTCTCCGGGTCCTCAGCGCGGGAAACACCAACGTCCAGCAGGATTGCGCCGTCCTTGACCTGGTGAGCCTTCAGCACGTGCGGAACACCCACAGCGGCAACAATGACGTCAGCCTCGCGCAGTACCTCGTCCAGGTTCTCGGTACCGGTGTGCGCCAGGGTTGCGGTCGCGTTCACCTCGCGGCGGGTCAGCAGCAGACCCAGCGGGCGGCCCACGGTAATGCCGCGGCCGAGCACCACAACGTTCTTGCCGTTCCAGTCGATGCCGTGGCGCTTCACCAGCTCAATGACACCGTTGGGGGTGCAGGGCAGCGGGGAATCCAGCGGCTCAGAAACGTTCAGCACGAGCTTGCCGAGGTTGGTCGGGTGCAGGCCGTCAGCGTCCTTCTCGGGGGCGATGCGCTCCAGCACGCGGTTGGTGTCCAGGTGCTTGGGCAGGGGCAACTGCACAATGTAGCTGGTGCACGCCGGGTCGTTGTTCAGCTTGTCGATCTCTGCGTCGAGCTCTTCCTGAGTGATGTCACCGGGCAGGTCCACACGGATGGAGTTAATACCGATCTCTGCGCAGTCGCGGTGCTTAGCGCCCACGTACGAGCGGGATGCGGGGTCGTCACCGACCAGCACGGTACCCAGGCCGGGGGTAATACCCTTAGCCTTGAGCGCCTCGACGCGCTCCTTCAGCTCTTCCTTGATGGCTGCGGCGGTTGCGTTACCGTCTAGAATCTGGGGCATTGTTTTTCCTTCCATAGATTGCGGCGGGTTCGCCGAAACGGACGGTCTGTGTGTTGGGTTCTAGGGTGTGCCCCTAGAGGTACCACTCCCCCGCTACGTCCCTCAACGAATGTGGCGGGTAGAGCAGCAAAAAGTAAGAGGGCGAAATAACCCCGCCCGCTCAGCACCCACAGGGAATGTTGAGCGAACGGGGTCATTCATGGGTCTACCAGTTCTCGCTACCCTGGTAGAGGGGGTACTTGGCGCACAGTGCCTCAACGCGGGCACGCAGCGCAGCGATGTCCGGGTTCGGCAGCAGTACGGAAGCGATAATGTCGGCAACCTCGGTGAAGCCCTCGGCGTCGAAGCCGCGGGTCGCCAGAGCAGGGGTACCGATACGCAGACCGGAGGTCACCATCGGCGGGCGGGGGTCGTTCGGCACAGCGTTACGGTTGACAGTAATACCGGCATCGTGCAGCAGGTCTTCTGCTTCCTTGCCGTTGAGGGCGTGGTTGCGCAGGTCAACAAGCACCAGGTGAACGTCAGTACCGCCGGATGCGATGGAAACGCCGGCGTCCTTCACATCCTGCTGCAGCAGGCGGTTCGCCAGGATCTGTGCGCCCTCAACGGTGCGCTTCTGGCGGTCCTTGAACGCGTCAGATGCGGCGACCTTGAACGCGGTAGCCTTCGCGGCAATCACGTGCATGAGCGGGCCACCCTGCTGGCCGGGGAACACTGCGGAGTCAATCTTCTTCTTCAGCTCCTCGGTGCAGAGGATGAAGCCGGAGCGGGGACCGCCCAGAGTCTTGTGTACGGTGGAGGAGACCACGTGTGCGTGCGGGACGGGGTTCGGGTGCAGACCCGCAGCCACCAGGCCCGCGAAGTGGGCCATGTCCACCCACAGGTACGCGCCGATTTCGTCAGCGATCGCGCGGAACGCAGCGAAGTCCAACTGACGGGGGTACGCGGACCAGCCGGCGATAATCAGCTTGGGGCGCTCAGCCAGCGCCAGTTCACGCACCTGCTCCATGTCAACGCGGCCGTTCTCGTCCACGCTGTAGGCGACAACGTTGTACAGCTTGCCGGAGACGTTCAGCTTCATGCCGTGAGTCAGGTGGCCGCCGTGTGCCAGGGACAGACCCATGATGGTGTCGCCGGGGTTCAGCAGTGCATGCATGACGGCGTTGTTCGCCTGCGCGCCGGAGTGGGGCTGAACGTTTGCGTGCTCAGCGCCGAAGAGTTCCTTCACGCGGGAAATAGCGAGGGACTCAACGATGTCAACGAATTCGCAACCGCCGTAGTAGCGGCGGCCGGGGTAACCCTCAGCGTACTTGTTGGTCAGCACCGAGCCCTGGCTTTCGAGGACGGCACGGGGGACGAAGTTCTCGGATGCAATCATCTCGAGGGTGTTCTGCTGGCGCTTGCGCTCCAGCTCAATGGCTTCTGCAACCTCGGGGTCGAGGTCGGCGAGGGGCATCTCGAGGATCTTCTGCTCGGACATTACGCTCCTGGGAGTGTTTTTGCGTTATCTTCGGTCGCTCATCATCGGGGTTTCCGCGGCGTATGCCGGGCGTTCTTCAGGAGGCGGCGGGCGCCTCCAACTGAAAACCCCGAATGAAAAAAATATGAGCTACACCTCATAATACCGTAAAGCCCGCTTTCCTTCGAGAAGGAAAACGGGCTTTACCAAGCATCACGATGAAGTTTTCACGGTGTCTGCGCGAGTCCGGCGCGGGGCGCACAACACACCCCGGCGGGCTTATTGGCGGCAGTTTACGCAGGTCTGTGCGCCCTACGCCTGACGCAGAATAGCGGAAGCGTACTCCAGGTACGCCTCGCGAGCGCTCTCCTTCTTACCGCCAGCCACCAGCTGGGTCTGCACCACGTAACCGGTCAGCACCGACAGCACCGCGGCACCGATAACGGTCAGCCACTCTTCAAGCTCTTCTTCGGTGAAGTCCAGCTCAGCGGCACCCCAGGCGCGGTAGCGTTCCAGGGACTGATCGCGCAGGTAGCTCAGCTGTTCAGACACCACGGTCGCCAGCTGCGGCATTGCCACAGCCTCGCCCCAGGTGACGAGCAGGTGACGGCGAATCTTGGGGGTGTCCAGCACCTTCAGGCACCCGAACACGTAGTCCCAGGGCTGTTCGGCGCGGATGCGGTCGAAGGGCGCCATGTCCATGCGGGCTGCCGCCAGGATAATCTCATCCTTGGAGGAGAAGTGGTTATAAATCGCTCCAGCAGACAGGCCAGTGGCCGCAATAATCTCGCTCATCGAAGCCTTCTGATAACCCTGCTTGATGAAGCATTCGCGGGCGGTCTCTACAATCTGAGAACGCCTGTTCTTTTTGTATTCTTCGCTGACTTTAGGCACACCCTAATCCTAGCGAACTTTTAGCCAATCCGTGCGCATCCTGGTCGCTGTTGACGCGCCCTCATGCGCAAATCCGGCGCAAAATAGAGCAAAAATTCTATAAATACGACTGCCCACAATACGGATGCTCCACCGCAGATGTTCCAACACGAATGTCCCAGGTGGAGAGTATGAAAAAGCGGGGCATCCCAGGCTCACCAGAAGGTTCACCCTAGAATGCCCCGCTCACAGCGGGCAGCTCAGCGCAGGCTGAGCCCGCTACACATTTTTAGTGGAAGAAGTGGCGGGTACCGGTCAGGTACATGGTCACGCCAGCAGCCTTAGCCGCCTCGATAACTTCCTCGTCGCGGATCGAACCGCCCGGGTGCACGACGGCACGCACGCCGGCGTCCAGCAGCACCTGCAGGCCGTCAGCGAAGGGGAAGAACGCGTCGGATGCGGCAACCGCACCGCGGGCACGCTCGTTACCTTCACCGCCGAGAGTGTTCGCGCGCTCCACCGAAAGCTTGCAGGAATCCACGCGGTTCACCTGGCCCATGCCGATGCCCACGGCGGCACCGTTATCGGCAAGCAGAATAGCGTTGGACTTGGGCGAACGCAGTGCACGCCACGCGAACTCGAGGTCACGCAGGGTTGCCTCGTCAGCCGGCTCACCGGCAACCAGGGTCCAGTTCTTCGGGTCGTCACCCTCAGCCTGTAGGCGGTCAGCCTCCTGGAAGAGTGCGCCACCGGAAATGGGGCGGTACTCGATAGCCTCGCGGGCAAAGTTCTCGGGCAGAACCAGCAGGCGCAGGTTCTTCTTCTCACGCAGGATCTCCAGCGCCTCGGGCTCGAAGCCGGGAGCCACGATCACCTCGGTGAAGATGCCCTTGACGGTCTGAGCCATAGCGGCGGTCACCGGGCGGTTAGCGGCAATCACGCCACCGTATGCGGACAGCGGGTCGCAAGCGTGCGCCTTCGCGTGAGCGTCCGCAATCGGGTCAGCCGCGCCGGGGGTTGCCACAGCAATACCGCAGGGGTTGTTGTGCTTGATAACGGCAACAGCCGGCTCGTCGAAGTCGTAAGCGGCACGCAGAGCGGCATCAGCATCAACGTAGTTGTTGTAGCTCATCGCCTTACCGTGCAGCTGCTCCGCCTGAGCAATGCCGGGGGCAGCGGCGGGGTCAACGTACAGGGCGGCACGCTGGTGCGGGTTCTCGCCGTAACGCAGGGTCTCGCTGCGCTCGAAGCCCAGGCCAGCGTACGGGGGCCAGAAGTTAGCGTCCTCATCCTGCAGGAACTGGGATGCGGTCCAGGTAGCCACAGCGGTATCGTACGCGGCGGTGTGGGCGAATGCGCCGGCAGCAAGGCGGCGGCGCTCATCCAGGGAGAAGCCACCGTTCTTAGCGGCCTCAACGGTGCGCGCGTAGTCGGCGGGGTCCACAACAATAGCGACGGCGTCGTGGTTCTTCGCGGCAGCGCGAACCATGGAGGGGCCACCAATGTCGATCTTCTCGATGATGGCGTCCTGATCGGCACCGGAGGCAACGGTCTCAACGAAGGGGTACAGGTTCACAACCACCAGGTCGAATGCCTCAACGTCCAGCTCTTCGAGGGTGTCGATGTGCTCCTGCTTGCGGCGGTCCGCCAGAATACCGGCGTGGATGCGCGGGTGCAGGGTCTTCACGCGGCCTTCGAGGCACTCGGGGAAACCGGTCACTTCGGTGACCTCGGTGACGGGTACGCCTGCTGCCGCGATGGTTGATGCGGTGGAGCCGGTGGAGACCAGCGCGACGCCAGCCTCGTGCAGGCCGCGGGCGAACTCCTCCAGACCGGTCTTGTCGTAGACGGAAATGAGGGCGCGGCGCAGGGGCACGCGATCGAGCTCAATGAGAGACACAAATACTCCGATGCTTTAGACGTGCGCCGGTTCTCGGCGGCACAGCTGGTGGATGGACGTAGCATGCCCGGATAGGCAGGGCATGTGTGGGGGTATTCCCCGCCGCTGTGCGTGACGCTAAGGTGAACGCGTCGAATGGGCACAACGGAACGTGTATGGGCGGCGGGGTTTGAGCTCGGCTCATTCCGCCGCGAAAAATTTAGTGGGCGGAATTAGCTGTCAGATGCAGCACTGTGAGATTCAGCGAGAGACGCGATGGTCTGCACGAGCAGGCGGCGCTCCTGCACCTTAATGCGTTCGTGCAGGGTCTCTTCGGTATCGTCCTCCAGAACAGGCACTGCCGCCTGGGCGAGGATGGGGCCGGTGTCAACGCCCGCATCCACAAAGTGGACGGTCAGGCCGGTAATCTTCACACCGTGCGCCAGGGCGTCACGCACGCCGTGCGCACCCGGGAAGGAGGGCAGCAGGGCGGGGTGAGTGTTGATGATGCGGTTGCTGAAACGTTCGACCAGCTGCGCGTCAACAATGCGCATGAAGCCGGCGAACACAATGTAATCGGGGTCGTAGGAAGCGATCTTTTCTTCCAGCGCGCGGTTCCAGGAGGGGCGGTCGGCGTAGTCGCCGGGCTTCACCAGGAAGGTGGGTACACCCGCCGCCTGGGCACGTTCAATACCCAGACAGGGCTTGTCGGCGCCCACTGCCGCAATGTCGAGGGGAAGCTCGCCCGCTGCTACAGCGTCGAGGATGGACTGAAGATTCGTTCCGGAGCCGGATACCATAACCACAATTCGCACCCGACTAGTATAACCCGTCTCACACCCTTATCCAAAGGGGGTAAGAGGTTCACAACGCACCCAAAACCCAAAGGTGAGCACAAAGAAACCCCGGCGGGACAAATCCTCACCGGGGTTCACTGGAGTTCATAGGGCTTCACCGGGGTTTGCTGGGCGCAAACTCAACAGATCGCGAACTCAATAGGCCACATACTCAATAGGTCGAGGGCAGACGGGGCGGTACCCTTATAGGTATGTCTACTCCCCCGCAGAACACTCCAAACAACGCACCGCAGCAGGCACCTCAGAACATGATGCCGCAGCCTCGAGGACCCCAGGGCAAGAAACCGCGCAAGCCCATCGACCCCATCGAACAGCAGAAAGCGAATATTCGCACCTCGCTCATGCTAATCGTTGCCGCGCTGGTGATTTTTGCGGCGTCCTCCTTCGTGCTCTCCACGATGCCGCTTTTCTTGGCGCTCTTCCTCTTCGCGCTCGCCGGCATCACCCTGAGCATTATTGCGATCGTGCGCACCGCAGTCTACCGCGGCCCCTGGTTCTTCTACATTGCCGCGGGCGTCAGCATCATCTACGGCGCGATGACCCTGCTCGGCGGCATCGGTCTTGCCCTCATGCCCGGCGCGCAGGAGTACCGCGAGTGCCGCGCCGCCGCGCTGACCCAGACCGACATGTACACCTGCGACCAGAAGTTCCAGGGCACGATGGACAAACTCACCGGCACGTCCAACTCTAGCTCTTCTGCAGCTCGTTAGGGGTTCTGCGCGCTAGTTCTTCTTGCGGGCGTTAGAACCCTGCGCATTAGAGCCCTGGGACTTCGAGGAGCTGACATCCAGCGGGGGCAGCTCCACGGTAGACGCCTCATCGGTCACCAGCGGAAGGATGCCGGTCTGGCTACGAACCTCAAAGATGCGGCTCATCGCCTGATCAGCAGAGAGGACATCCAGCTCGCGATCCACAAAATCACGTTCTAGGTCGTTCTTCCGCTTCTTGCGTGCCGCCTTAGCCGCCTTCTTCGCCTCGCGCTTCTGCGCACGCTCAAGCGCACGGTCGCTAGTACGATCATCGCCGGCGCGGTCCTGCGCGGCAGATTCAGCATGGGCGGCATCAGCCGAGTTATCCTGCACTGATTCATCCTGCGCTGCGGCAGGCTGTTCAATACCAAAGCCGAAGTACGCCATAATGCGGCTCGCGCGGCCCTTCGAACGCGGCGCCTGCTCTGCGGGCTCTTCAACAGCGTTCTCACGCTCAGCAGCCACAGGTTCGGCAGCCTCGTAGACGGGCTCCTGAATCAGCTCGCGAGTCTCCTCCTCGGAGGGGTCATGAGCGTACACGGCGGGGTTATAGGTGCTGTGTTCGTATGCAGTGTGCTCGTTGGAGGCAGGCTCAACAGATGCTTCGATACTCTCGTAATCCTCAGCCTGTGCAGAGTGCAGGTAATCGACCTGCTGAACGGCCTCAATCGGCTCGTACTGCTCAGCGGGGCTCTCTTCAGCAGTAGCCTCTTCGGAGGTGGGCTCTTCAGCCACCTCTTCGCGCTCTTCAACGATGTCTGCGAAAGCGTCCGCCGCCGCACGTTGCGCCAGCTGTTCGGTCGCCTCCACGGGGACGGCAACCACCGGCTCCTGCGGATGCACCGGCACGTGACCGGTCGCCACCTCAGATACAACAGACTGCTCAGGCTCAGAGACATTCTTCTCAGAAGCCTTCTTAGAGGCAGCCGCGCGTGCCGTCTCTTCCGCCTCGTGCTCAGCTGCTTCACGCTCTGCAGCCTCACGAGCGGCGACTTCCTCAGCTTCACGCTCAGCCGCCTCACGTGCCGCAGCTTCCTCAGCCTCACGCTCCATACGCTCCGCACGCGCCTGCGCACGCTCCTCACGACGCTCCGCAAAACGCTCACGGCCCTGCGCAAAACGCTCACGGGTCGAGGCAGTAAAACTCATCAGACGCTCACCCAGATTCGGGCGCTCATCCGCAAAACGAGGCAGCTCACGGCTACTATCCGGTACCAGGGCACGGCTCAGCAACATACCGAAAGTCACGCCGGCACCCACCGTCAACGCGGTATGCGCCGCAAAAGTCAGCGGCTCAGCACCAACCTCCGTAAAACGACCAATGCCCAGGGAGCCGTACGAAATCCAGCCCAGCCACAGGGCACCAAACGACGTCATAATACCGGTCATCACACCCAGCACCACCGCAGAAATCAGCGCAGACAGCGGGCGGAACGGAACCTTCAGGGCAACCCACTCATCCAGGTGATCCTCACCCTCACGCAAGAACCACCAGCCAGCAATCGCACCGGCACCCAGCGGCACCAGCAGACCCACCAGACCGAACGTGCCCATCGACTCGGGCACAGCACCCAGAATCGGAAGCATCGGCAAAGTACCAACATCGCTACTGGTCAAGCCAACCGAGGTACCCGCACCAAAGGAGAAACCGGCACCGGTCGACCACGCAATCGCATAAATCACCAGGTTCGGCAAGAAACCCAACTGCAACAGAGTCACCGCAGTATCACCCACAGCGCCCGCATGCAGCTCCTGGTAGGTGGCAACAATCTGCGACCAGCCAGCCAAAATACCGATACCCAAAAGCACCGCGCCCAGACCGACCAGCGCCACAAAAGCAACCACCGCGGCACGCACCACAGCCCAGGCATACGAACCCGCCCAACGCGAATACTGACTCATCTGCGAAATCTGCTCCGCAGTATCAACACCCACCATGCGCGAGAGCGAACGCGCCTCACGGTAGCCACCCCACATCAGACCAGCCACCACAATACCCAAAGGCACCAGGGCAGCATTCAACGCCTGAAGAGGCTGCGGATGCGGGCTCGCCCAACCGTACATCGCCGAACTAATCAGCGCGTAAGTCACCGAACCGGACAGCACCGGAATCAAAAACTCACCCTCATACGAAGCGCGCGCCAGACGACGACCCGAACGGTAACAGAGCAGCAGAGGCAGAATACTCAAACCCAGCGGCACCAGCGTCATCGTGCCGGCAGAAGCACCAAAAGCAGCCGCAAGATCCAAAGGAACGCCGTGAATCAGAAGCCACAGGTGCGCCGACATGGCGGCCACGGAGGAGAACTCCATGTCGCCAAAACCTTTGGTTGCCCACACGGCAGACATCGCCGCAAACACAGCAAGCGCAGAGAACAGGGCAGTAACAATTAGCTCAACAACACCCTGAAGCCACAGAGGCATGGGCATGGAATAACGCGAGATAGGTGAGGTGCTTTTCATCGTCCTTCAATCATGCCACGAATTAACGACGAAACCCGCCTCCGATTAACACTCGAAAGCGGGTTCTCACAACTATTCACACAGGTATTCATCCAGACGCGCACGCGAGGACGTGTATCAGGCGAAGTTTTACTGCTCAGTCCACGGGTTGGAAGCCTGAACACCCCAGGCGCGGTACACCTGCGCCTTAGAAGAAATCAGCTCCAAATCATAGGCGCTCGCACTCGCCGCCATCAGACCCTCCAGGGCGGCGGTAGGCAGCGGACCGGCATCATCACGACCCACAGCATGCACGCCGCGCGGCGCCTGACGGCCCGCCCACTCGAGGCTCACGCGCGCATCCACATTAATAACGTGGTCGCCAAAGCGCTCAAGAAGTTCGGTAATCCAGCGATCAGTTTCCGGGTAGGGGTACAGGCCCTTCAGCTCGCCAATGCTCAGCACAGAAATGTACATGTGCCGGAACGAGCGGCGGCGCAGAAAAGCGACCACGGCGGGGTCTGGATCCGCCTTACGGATCTCCGCAAGAACGTCGGAGTCCAGGAGCATACCGGAGAAATTCATACCCCTAATGCTACGCTACGCGCAGACCGGCGTACTCAATAGCGGGGATGCCCTCGGGGTTCGGCAGAAGAAGGAAGTTCAGGAACTCGTCGCGCTTAGAAGAAATGCGGGAGTAATCGTCAATGCTGACTGCGGTGTATCCGCCTCGCGCGGGGACAGCTGCGGCACGCAGGCTTTCCTGGTAGGAGCGGGAGGGGTTCAGAGAGATTGCTGCTTCGGTTGCAGAGCCGTTGTACATGTGACAACCTGCGCCGTGAGTGGCGCGATCCTTTCGCGTTGCTCTTGTCTGTACCAATTACCACCGGTTATTCCGGTGGTGAATACAAACCGCTTCGTCATCCGAGCCACCCGTGAACATGGGGTTGGCGTTCGACCATAGTCGGAGCTTATCAGTCGAAACTCTTGAAGCTGGGTTTAGCTTACAGCATTTTCTCAAGTTAAGTAAAGCGTTTTGTGAAAGAGATTTAGATTATTAGCATTTTGGCTTGTGGGAACGTTTTAAATGGTGTGAATTTTTGATACGGTGCGGAATATCTTATGTGAATACCGGTGTTTTTATGCGTCAAAAACTCCCCGCCAAAAATACGAAATACGCCCCAAACCACCGCTCAATAGTCGCCCCAGCAACCAACCCGACAGTCAATCCAACAGTCAGCCCGGCAGCCGCCAGCAAATGACCGGCAACAAGGCGCATACCCGCACAATACGCGATAATGAGCTGGTGAGCGCCAACAACCCCTTCCCCGAAATTCCCGTCACCGTACCGCAGATCATTCGCCAGGCCGGGCACCGCACCTACCAGCGCGGCGTCGCCTACCAGCGCAACCGCGAAGTCATCCGCTACAGCTACGATGAAGACGAGCGAACCCTCACCGGGCTCGTCAACGGAAGCACCATCATCCCCTACGAAGTGACCATTCGTTTCTTCCCCGCCGTCAGCGGCTCCGCAACCTTCACCGCCCGTTGCACCTGCCCCGTGCTCACCGACTGCAAGCACGCCGTAGCGCTCATGCTCACCGCGCTCGACCGCGCCTCCGTAGCGAAAAAGGCACTCAGCGAACACCCCGGACCGGTCGGCGTACCCGGTGCCGTAACGAAGGCTACCGCTGCGAAGGGTGCGACAGATGCAAAAGGATCAGCAATAAAGGGATCTGCAGATTCAAAGAGCGCGGACGTTGCGGAGGCGAAGAAATCCGCCGACCCGCTCGCGGCGCTGCGCGCCTCCGGTGCACTCACCACCGCGGCGAAACTGCCCGCGCCCGATGCAGCAACTGCCGAGCCCGAAAACCCCCAGGGAAGCTTTGCACTCAACGAGCTAGGCGCCTCCCCGAGCCTGCAGGCAGAGGCATCCGCCACCAAAATCTCGGCATGGCGACGCGACCTCTCCTCCGTTCTTTCCGCACGTCAGGACCTTGCGGGCATTGATTCAATGCGCGTGAGCGGCGCCCTGGATTTCTCGCTGAGCGTCTCCGGCTCCTACGCGCGCGGCCGCAATATGCCCGGGGCAACCCCCAGCATTAACCTGCTCGCCCGCCCGCTCATGGCGTCCAAAACCGGGCGCTGGATCAAGGGCGGACTCAGCTGGGAAACCTTCGCCTCTAGCGTGGGCGGACCCGTCGGGCGGCACGAAATCTACCCCGAACATGAACGATTCTTCGCCGAACTCTACTCGATTGCCCGCCCCTGGCAGAACATGTACTCCTCACACCGCGACTGGATCTCAATCAGCGCTTCTGCCTCCACTCTGCTCTGGGATGTACTCGCCCGCGCGGAGGATATTGGCCTGCCCCTGCTCGTCAACGGTCGCGAGGTGAACTACGCCGTGCTGAGCCCCGCACAGGTGCGCCTGCACGCCGCCGCCAGCGAGGATGCGCACGACGAGGGCGCCGGTCTGCAGCTTCAAGCAGCGCTCAGCTGGGAAGGACGCGAAGGCGAACTGCTACGCCAGCTCTGGCTACCCGCCGCGCACTGCCACCCCATCGGCACCCCGCGCACCGGCTTCTTTGCCCTGGGCGGGCTGGTTCAGCAGGAGTACGAGCAGGCGGCAAAGGCGGTGCACTGGAAGACCGCGCGCCCCGGCGCACTGGATGAAGTGGGTCGCGAATCTTTCGTGCAAAAGGACGCGCTGAAGGCGCCGACTGAGGAAGCCGAGAATAGCGCACCGACGATTGCCCCAGTACAGGGTGAGCGGGTGCGCTACTCCCCCGCCGTGCCCGAACTGTCCGAGGGCGTGGAACTGGCGCTCATCCCCCTGGTCGAGCCGCTCGATGCCGCCTCCGAATCGCTCATTAGCGCCGGAACCGTGCACATTCCCGCCGCGGAACGCGCCACGTTCCAGAAGGAGTACCTGCCCGCGCTCAGTCGTTCCATTCCCTCGCTAACCCCCGATCCGGCGCTGGCGCTGCCGCGCGTGAAGCCGCCGCATCTGGTGCTTGAAATCAGCTTTGACGAGCAGGTACGCCACGACGCGCAGCTGAGCTGGCGTTGGGAGTACCCGCTGAACCCCTTCGCGGAGGACAGCTCAGAGGAGGCGAGCGCGCAGGATTCTGCGGGTGCCTCCGAGGTGCAGTCCCTGCCCGTTTTCGGCTACCCCGGTGAAGAGGGCGGCGAGATTCGCGATGAGCGTTTTGAGGCGCGCGTGCTGCGTTCGGTGCGCGCAATTCTTGCCGCCCATCCGGCGCTTTCCGGGTTGGAGGAGCGCCGCATCGAGGGTTGGGAAACCCGCGAGCTGCTGAGCGCGATTCTGCCGAAGCTTCGCCGCGTTTCCGCTTTTCAGGTGCGTTTTAACGGCACCCCGCCGGAGTTCGTGGAGGCAACCGACGCGCTCATCGAAATCACCGTGAGCGAGGGTAATTCTCGCGACTGGTTCGGTCTGGGCATTGCCGTGAAGGTCAACAATTGGACCGTGCCCTTCGCCCAGATTTTTGAGGCGCTGGACCGCGGGGCGGACCGTATTCTGCTCGGTAACGGCACCTATTTCTCGCTACGTCGACCCGAGTTTAAGACCCTGCGCACCCTCATTGCGGAGGCTCGAGAACTCGACGATGCGGGCGGTGAGCTGCGCATTAACCGGCACCAGGCGGGGCTGTTCTCGGAGCTGGAGTCGCTGGCGGCGAGCGTGCATACGACCGCGCGGTGGGATGCGCAGGTGCGTTCGCTGTTGGAGCTGGTTGAGGGTCTGGAGGATGCCGAAGAAAGCACCGAAAAGGTGCCTGACAAGGGCTCTCAGGATTCCCCCGCGCTCCAGAAAACTTCCGGCAAGAAGACCTCCCGCCAGAAGAACCCCCGCCAGATTATTCCGAGCTGCCCGGTGCCCACCGGTCTGCAGGCGACCCTGCGCCCCTACCAGGTGGAGGGTTTCCAGTGGTTGTCGTTCCTGTACGAGCACCGTCTGGGTGGCATCCTCGCAGATGACATGGGCCTGGGTAAGACCGTGCAGGCTCTCGCCCTGCTCGCCCACGCCATCGAGGAGCACCGCGCCGCAGCTGAGCGTGCCGCCGAGCGCGGTGAGAGCGTTGAGCCGTTCGCGCCCTTCCTCGTGGTTGCGCCGACCTCCGTAGTTGCGAACTGGGCGGCGGAGGCCGAACGCTTCCTGCCCGAGGCGAAGGTCGTGACCATCACCGAAACCACCGCCGGTAAGACCCCGCTTGCCGAGCGCATCGCCGGGGCGCATCTGGTGCTGACCAGCTACACGCTGCTGCGCATGGATGAGGACGCTTACACCGGTTACGCTCGCACGCTAGGCCGCGCCGTTGACGATTCCACGGGCGAACTATCCGCCCCCGAAGGCTGGGGCGCGCTCCTGCTGGACGAGGCGCAATTCGTCAAAAACACCGGTACCCGCGCCTGGTCCATCGCCCGCGCGATGCCCGCCCGTACCAAGATCGCGATGACCGGCACGCCCATTGAGAACAACCTCATGGAGCTGTGGGCGCTGCTGGCAATTGTGGCGGACGGCCTGTTCCCCTCCGCCCGTGCGTTCCGTGACCTGTACGCTCGCCCGGCGGAGTCCGCTGAGGACCCGGCGCACGCCGCGGCGACGGCGGCTCGTCTGCGCCGGCGCATCCGCCCGCTTATGTTGCGCCGCACCAAGGAGCTGGTGGCGGCGGAGCTTCCGGCGAAGAACGATACGCGCGTGAACCTGCCGCTGGCTCCCGGTCACCGCCGCATCTATGACACGCATCTGCAGCGTGAACGTCAGAAGGTGCTGGGTCTACTGGAGGATATGGACAAGAACCGGTTCACGATCTTCCAGTCGCTGACCCTGCTGCGCCGCCTGGCGCTCGATGCCGCGCTGATTGATCCGGAAGCCTACGCCGGGGTGTCGTCGGTCAAGCGTGACTACCTGGTTCAGCAGCTGCCCGACCTGCTCGAGAAGGGCCACCGAGTGCTGGTGTTCAGCCAGTTCACCGGCTACCTCAAGAGCATTTCGGCACGCCTGGCTAAGGAGGGCATCGGTCACCTGTACCTGGACGGTTCGACCCGCAACCGTGCCGAGGTTATCGAGGCGTTTACGAGCGGGCAGGAGCCGGTGTTCCTCATTTCGCTCAAGGCTGGCGGTTTCGGCCTGAACCTGACCGAGGCGGACCACGTGTTCATCATGGATCCGTGGTGGAACCCCGCCGCCGAGCAGCAGGCGGTGGACCGTATTCACCGCATCGGCCAGGACAAGGAGGTGCACGTCTACCGTCTGGTCGCCGAGGGCACCATTGAGGAGAAGGTCATGCAGCTCAAGGAGTCGAAGGCCGCGCTCTTCGATGCGGTGGTCGGTGAGGGCGAGTTCGCCTCCGCAGCGGTGACGGCTGAGGATGTGCGTGAGCTCTTTGCGCCGGCTATCGAGCGATAGCCGCCCTCCAATCTGAGCGGTAGCCGCCTTCCAGACTGAGCGGTAGACTTCGGGTCTGCTGATATGCCTGACGCCCGTCATTTTTCGTTACTTGGTTACGCCTCGGGCTAGATTCACGCCCGATTCTGCTGTGGCCCTTCTCAACGGGGGCTCTGAGGCGTAACCTGGTACGACTACTTACGGAGGCGCCGCCTCCCCACAGATTCAAAAGGAGCATCATGAGCTACAACGTACCCAATGTAAAGTTCAACGACGGCCGATCCATTCCGCAGCTGGGCTACGGCGTGTGGCAGATTGAGGACGAGGTCGCCGAGAAGATTGTGAGCACCGCCCTGGAGATCGGCTACCGCCACATCGACACCGCCGCTAGCTACGGCAACGAGGCGGGCGTGGGCCGCGCTATCGCTAACTCCGGCGTGGCTCGCGAAGACATCTTCCTCACCACCAAGCTGTGGAACTCTGACCAGGGTTACGAGAGCGCTTTCGAGGCGTTCGAGGCTTCCTTGGAGAAGCTGGGTACCGACTACGTTGACATGTATCTGATTCACTGGGCTAAGCCGCAGCAGGGCCTGTACTTGGATTCTTGGCGTGCGCTGATTGAGCTGCAGAAGCAGGGTAAGGTCCGTTCGATTGGTGTTTCGAACTTCCCCGAGGAGCAGTTGCGCGAGATTATCGAGGAGACCGGCGTGGTTCCGGTCATCCACCAGGTTGAGCTGCACCCTTACTTCTCGCAGGAGGCGCTGCGTGCTGTTCACGCTGAGTACGGCATCGCGACTCAGGCATGGAGCCCGCTGGGCAACGGTAGCGATCTGCTGCAGAACCCCGTGCTGGCTGAGATTGCGGAGCGCCACGGCGCAACCCCCGCGCAGGTCGTGCTGGCATGGCACCTGGCTAAGGGCACCGTGGCTATCCCGAAGTCCGCGACCCCCTCCCGCATTGAGGAGAACCTGGCGTCGGTGAACGTGAAGCTGACCGCCGAGGACATCGCGGCTGTGGATGCGCTTTCCAGCCCCGAGGGTCGTATTGGCGCTGACCCGGCGAACATTGATTTCTAAGCTGGAGCGTAGAGTCCCGCGTCTAGGGGCTTGAAGCTAGGCAGAGTAAAGCCCCGACAGGCACAGATAGTGCTTGTCGGGGCTTTATTGCGTTCTCAGGGTTGACGCTCTCAGGGGCAAGTTTTTAGCGAACGCTCGTTCTCGGATTGGAGTTCTCGGATTGGATGGTTTTTGTAGAGCTATCCTTAGCGAGCGCTCCGCAGCTTATCTTTCACCGCTAGTTCTCGTCCTCCACCAGCAGGGAGAGGGAGATGCGGCGGCGTACCGGGTCAACCTCCACCACGCGCACCTGCACAATGTCGCCGCTGCGCACAATATCGTGCGGGTTCGCCACGTAGCCGCGGCTCATCTGCGAGATGTGCACGAGGCCGTCCTGGTGCACACCAATATCCACGAACGCGCCGAATGCCGCCACGTTCGAGACGGTACCTTCGAGCACCATGCCGGGGCGCACGTCCTCGAAGTGCGAGACGGACTCGGAGAAGCGGGCGGTGCGGAAGCTACCGCGCGGGTCCAGGCCGGGGCGGCGCAGCTCGGCGAAGATGTCCTCGACCGTGTACACGCCGGCGGTGCCTTCGTCCGCGCTCGCCTGAGTATCGCTATCCTGCACGTAGTCGGCGGGGTTCAGCCCGTCGAGCGGGTCGGTTCCATCCGAGGTGCCCAGGGCGCCGGCAACCCAGTGGGCGCCATTGCGCGCCTGCGCGTCGGCAATAATGCGGCGCGCGAGCGGGTAGGCTTCCGGGTGCACGGCGGAGGCGTCCAGCGGCTCCTCACCGCCGCGGATGCGAATAAATCCTGCCGCTTGGCGGAAGGTTTTCGCGCCCAGTCGCGGCACGTTCAGCAGCTGCTGACGGTTCGCGAAGGCGCCGTGTTCGGTGCGGTAGGCGACGATGCGTTCGGCGGTTGCGGTGCCCACTCCCGCCACGTGCGCGAGCAGCTGCACGGAGGCACTGTTGAGGTTCACGCCCACGGCGTTCACGCAGTCTTCGACGGTGTCGTTGAGGGCGCGGCGCAGGGCGGCGGGCGGCACGTCGTGCTGGTACTGCCCCACGCCGATGGACTGCGGATCGATTTTGACGAGCTCGGCGAGCGGGTCCTGTAGGCGGCGGGCAATGGAGACGGCGCCGCGTACGGTCACATCATAGTCGGGCAGCTCGGCGGCAGCCAGCGCGGAGGCGGAGTAGACGGAGGCGCCCGCCTCGGAGACGGTCACCTTCTGGGGTGCTTCGGCGCCTTCCTCACGCAGGGTGCGGATCAGTTCGCTGGCGAGCTTATCGGTTTCGCGGCTTGCGGTGCCGTTGCCGATGGCGATAAGTTCCACGCCGTGCTCGCGGCAGGCGGTGGCGAGCTCACGCAGTGCTTCTGCCCACTGGTTGCGCGGGGCGTGCGGGTAGACGGTGCCCACGCGCAGCGGCTCACCGGTGCCGTCAACCACGGCGTATTTCACGCCGTGGCGCAGACCCGGGTCCAGGCCGAGGGTGGTCTTGTGGCCGGCGGGTGCGGCGAGCAGAATATCGCGCAGGTTGGATGCGAACACCTCGGTAGCGTTCTGCGCGGCGGCGTCGAGGAGCTGGTGGCGGATGCGTTCGGCGAGGCGCGGGCGCAGGTGGCTGCGCCATGCGGTGCGCACGGTGGCGGCGAGCCAGCCGAGTACGCGGTCTTCGTCGTCGACGGTGTTGAGCACCTGCACGGGGATGCGTAGCGCGGCGGCGACTTCACGCTCGTATGCAGAACGGACGTTCTCGTAATTTTCTGCGGCGGCCTCAGCTTCGGCGCGGGCGGCACCGCGCAGGCGGCTGAGCGCCACGGGGGCGGGTGCCACATCCACCTTGAGGCGCACTACGCCGGCGTCCTTGGCGCGGTGCAGCGCCAGCACGCGGTGCGGCGGAATCGAACGAATACGGTCCGAGAAGGCGAAATAGTCGGAGAACTTCGCACCAATGCTTTCCTGACCGGCAATCACGCGGGACTCAATCACGCCGCCTTCACGCAGGCGCTTGAGGAGCTTTTCGCTCAGCACCGGGTCGGTGAGGGCGCGGTCAACCAGGATCGCGCGGGCACCGTCGAGGGCCTCTTCGGCGCTGTGAATCTGCAGGGCTTCGTCCGCCTCTGCAACCTCAATGCTCTCGTCCTCATCATCCCCATCGTCCCCGTCGTCTTCGGTGCCGTCGGTAATGTATGCGGCGGCGATGGCGTGCGCCTCGGCGAGGGGCACCTCCAGCAGGTCTTCGACGAGGGAATCAAGCCCGGCGGCACGCGCCATCTGGGCGCGGGTCACACGCTCGCTGCGGTACGGGGCGTAAATAGCGTTCACGTCTGCGATGGTGGCGGCGTTCATGAGCGAGGAACGCAGCTGCAGCAGGGTGAGCGGGTCGATGAGGCCTTCGTCGGCGCGTTCGGTGAGCGCTTCGAGCACGCGGTTGCGGCGCTCTTCGAGGGCGCGGAGCTGGCCCAGGCGCGACTGGATGGTGCGCAGCTGGGTGTCGGTGAGTGCGCCCGTCGCTTCTTTGCGGTAGCGGGCGATGAAGGGCACGGAGTTGTCGGCATCAAGCAGTGCCACAGCTGCGCGGATGCGGTGCGGCGCAATGCCGGTTTCTATGGCGAGCGCGTTGATGAGGTGCTCGGTGGGCTGCTCAGTCTTGCCGCCGGTTTCGTGTTTTTCACGGTGTGCGGCGCTGCTGGGTTCATTGCCGGCGGCGCTACTGGGCGCGGGGTCTGCAGCTCGATCCGCGCGCGGGCGGATGCTGCTCGGGAGGGGGTGTTCGCTCATCCCTCCAGTTTCGCATATTTCGCCGCGGCTCATGGGTTGGCCGGTAATGCTGGGATAAGAGTCAGCCCGGGGCATATTTTGCTCGCCTGTGCGGGTGCGAGCAAGCGTATTTTTCCATCGCATCTTCCAGTGCAGATTACGAGTCTTTGCGCACATTTTGCCCTGTGAGTGCGCTAAACTTTGTCATCTTTCCGTAAGAAACCGTGTTAGGGGTTCACGTATTTGAATAGTGCTTAGTTTCAGCGATAAATTTAGATAAAAGAGCATATTTTTTTGAAAAAATATCTCTTATTCGTGCAGATAAGAGCTGGACTCACGCCACGCAAACACCCTTATCTGCGTGCACACGTTCAGGGTTTCGGCGGCACGGTACGACATGGTGCCGCCACATCCTGCAGATGAAAGAGGGACCCATGCGCGAACAAGCCGCGCTATCAAACGCGCCGGAGGGCTACTTAGATTTTCACGACGAGTACGCGGAACTCATCGCCGAACTCGCCGCGCTGGGGTTCACCCCTACCCAGGTTCTCCGCCGCCTCAACTTTCTGTACCCGCACATCAACAAGAAGTACCTGAACTATGCGCTGAGCTCCGGCATCTGGCAGTTTGGCCCGGTCACGGCAGACGCCCCGAGCTACACGGTGCTCGCATGCGGCCTCTGGTACGTTTTCGCGGAAGCCTATGATTTGCCTCCGGAGCCCGAGTACGCGGCGCTGATTCTTGATTGCGATATTATTCACGACCTGCCGTCCGCGCTGGAGGCACGCCACTTCAACAATGAAGACATTGCGCACGTTCTGGCGAAGATTGGTGCAACGCTCAAGTACCTTGCCGCACACCCCTACTCCCAGCTGGAGGAAGAAGCCTACGCGCAGACCCTCGAGGACATCAGGCGGCGCGGCGTGAAAGAAATCGGCACCGAGGGCGGTAGCCTGTACACCCTGCTCGCCGCCAGTATGGAGGGCGAATCCGCGTGGCCGGCACCGGTTCAGACCGTCAACGATTACCTCGGTGACGGCGACTGGTCCTTGGGCATGCTCCGCACCGGCATCTACCCGGCGGAGGCGCTCGAGAACGAGTGGTATATCGACGCCGCGGCGGTACCCGAGGATTTTGCGCCGAAGACTCTGAGCCTGTTTTTGAGCTATTGCGCCCGCTACGACCGCGAGCCGACGGCGCTGAACTACGGCTACTGGTCTACCATTCCCACGCTCATTGAGCAGGTGCCGCCGCTGGGTGCGGTACGCGCCAAGTTCGGCTCCTGGCAGACGACTCTGCATCGCGGACGCACGCAGATTGCCCGCGAGCTGCGCCTGTGGACGAAGAACGAAGCAAACGCAGCTGCCGCTGAGTCGAACGAGACCGAGGCGAGCGCGGCTGAGGAGCTTGAGCTCCTCGATGCTGAGCTGACTAACACTGAGCTCCTCGACGCTGAGCTGACTAACGCTGAGCTCCCCGAAGCAGAACTAGCAGAGTTGGATACCCCGGACGGCGGCTCCCCTGCGGACGCTCCCGCGGAACCAGCAGATCCCGCAGAACCGGCAGAGCCCGCGCGTCTGAGCGCCCGCGAACTCACCGAGCAGGGCATCGGCGTGGTGCAGACCGCCCACACCGACCTGGCGGCGTACCACCGCACCCAGTGGGAGCAGACGGTGGAAGTCTTCGGCGAACGCCTCGCGCAGCTTGCCTGGAACCGCCGCCTGAGCACATACTACTTCTTCGACGGCGCCTGCCTGGAAGACGCCGACCCGACCCCCGTGGTGACGGTTTTCCGCTCCCCCACCGGCTTCCTCTGCGAGCTCGAACCCACCGTCGAGGCGCTGCCCGCCTTCGACCCGGAGTTCCTGCAGGAGCACGGCTGGAGGCACCCGGTACCGGTGCATGCACTGTGGAACCTGCACGCACTCGACCCGCTGGAGGCAGCTGCCGCCGTCATTGAGGCGATGCGTTCCGGTTGCGGTTGTGAACGCTGGGATTTCTACCGCACCGATGACGACAACGACCCGCTTGCCGAAGAGGCTGAGGTGGCTTCCGTCTAAGCGCGCACTCCCGTGAGCCTCTCGTCGGATTCATCCCTGGAGACAGCGAAAGCCCGCGTCCCCGCTCCCTGAGAGGAGCAGGTGACGCGGGCTTTACGCATGCGCTGATAGCCGGTACTGGCAACCAGTATGGCTTAGCGTGGGGTGCTTAGCGTGCCGAGAAAATCTCGGACGCCTCCACAATCGCAATCTGCGCGGTGCGGGTCGAGATTGCTTCGTGACGGCGGGCATCAGCGCGGCGCTTGAAGACCCAGCCGATACCCAGAATCACGAACCAGACGGGCATCGCGAGCAGACCCATGAGGGTTTCCTCGTTCATGGTCAGCACACCAATGGTGAAAGCGAAGAACGCCAGAGCCAGCCACGCGGAGAAACGGCCGCCGGGCAGACGGAACTTCGACTTCTTGTGGCGCGAGGGGAACTTCTTGCGGTACATCAGGTAGCTGACCATAATCATGGCCCACGCAAAAATCACGAGCACCGCAGCCACGGTGGTGACCAGGTTGAACGCACGAGAGATCGAGTCACCCGCGTAGAGCAGCACAATCGAGGACAGCAGCATCACGGCGGAGAGGAACAGCGCGTTATGCGGCACGCCATTCTTGGAAATCTTGCCCAGGAACTGCGGTGCACTGCGCTCGCGTGCCAGGCCGAATGCCATACGCGAGGTGGAGAAGATACCGGAGTTAGCTGAGGAGGTCGCGCTGGTAATCACCACAAAGTTGATGATGTGCGCGGCGATCCCCAGACCCGCCAGAGTGAACATGGCGACGAAGGGGCTCTTATCGGGGCTGACCAGGCGCCAGGGGGTGACCATCAGAATCACGGCGAGCGCGCCCACATAGAAGACCATAATACGTACCGGCACGGCGTTAATTGCCTTGGGCAGGGTCTTTTCGGGGTCCTGGGTTTCTGCGGCGGTGGTACCGACGAGCTCTGAGCCCATGAACGCGAAGACAGCAATCTGGAACGCGCCGAGGAAGCCAATGAAGTGGTTGGGGAACATGCCGCCGTCATTCCAGAGGTTTGCAACGGAGGCCTGTGCGCCACTGGGCGAGGTGAAGCCGACGGCAATCATGCCGCCGCCAACGATAATCAGGGCGACGATGGCGACAATCTTAATCATGGAAAACCAGAATTCGATTTCTCCGAAGTTCTTCACGGAGACCAGGTTCAGGGTCAGCAGAACGCCGATGACGGCGAGCGCCGGGATCCATGGCTGCAGGTCGGGCCACCACATGTGCAGGTAGCCGACGATTGCGATGATGTCCGCGACGGCGGTAACCACCCACATGAACCAGTAGGACCAGCCGAGGAAGAAGCCCGCCATGGGGCCGACAAGGTCGGTGGTGAAGTCAGAGAAGGACTTGTACCTCAGGTTGGAGAGCAGAATCTCGCCCATAGCTCGCAGTACCAGGAAGATGACGGCGCCGATGAGCATGTACACGAAAATAACTGAGGGACCCGCCATGGAGATGGCGCGGCCGGAGCCCATGAACAGGCCGGTGCCGATGGCTCCGCCGATGGCGATGAGCTGGATGTGGCGGTTGCTCAGACCGCGGTGCAGTCGCTCTCCCTGTTCGGGAGCTTTAGGATTCAGGCTGACGTTGTTCTGTTCAGTCACGACGTCCTCTTTTCAGCGGTTGTACCCCGTGCCGCATGTACCCCTAGTGTAATGAGAATCATTAAGATTCAGGAGGTATAGCTAGTGCATGAATATGCGGTCATTGCTTTGCGGGGTGTCCCCGGATTTCGGGGCGAGGCTGGGGCTCTACCAGCTACCGCGCGGTGCTCGAAAGTGTCACGCTATCGATTGACGCGGAGTTTTTCTGAGAGCCCTCACAGCTACTTGGATAGTTATTCTACAGGTGTTAAGTGCAAGAAAACAGGATTTACGGCAAAAATGTGACCTGTTTCTATTATTTACGTCATATCAAGCGGTGTAAAAAATGCCGCCCGGAACGTAAACAGGCAGGCACGAGGGCACGCGAAAGCCCCGCCTCCGCATCCTAAAAGAATGCAGAAACGGGGCTTACCAACAGCGCCGCAGAAACACTACATAAACGCCGCAGAAAGAACAGAAACTACTGCTGACCAGCCTTGTCAACAACATTGCCAGCAGCCAGCGCACGAGCACGCTTCGCCGCGTGACGGCGGGTCAGAATCTCGTAGCCAATAGCCAGAGCGATGAACCAGATGGGGGTCAGTGCCAGGCCGATTGCGGTGTCCGGGTACAGGCTCAGGGCGTAGACCATGACGGCGAAGAAGACCAGACCAAACCAGCTCATGCCAATACCCCAAGGCATCTTGTACGCGGACGCCTCGTGGCGCTCCGGGAACTTCTTACGGTAGACCAGGTACGCAATCAGGATCATGCTCCAGGTGAAGATACCCATCATCGACGCCACGGAGGTCACCACGGTGAACGCCTCCATGATGCCGCTACCGGCATACAGCATGACCAGGCTAAACAGCAGCATCACGGTGGTCAGGTACAGGGCGTTAGCGGGCACACCGTTCTTGGTGAGCTTACCCAGCGCGGAGGGTGCGGCACCGTCGTGCGCCAAACCGTAGACCATGCGGGAGGTCGAGAAAATACCGGAGTTCGCCGAGGACGCCGCGGAGGTCAGCACCACAAAGTTCACCAGGGAGGCGGCAACAGCAATGCCAGCCAGGGAGAACATGCCCACGAAGGGGCTCATGGACTTATCCAACTTGTCCCAGGGGGTGACGGCGAGGATGGTCAGCAGCGGCAGCGCGTAGAAGAGGCCAATGCGGAAGGGTACCGCATTAATCGCCTTGGGCAGGGTGCGTTCGGGGTGTTCGGTTTCCGCCACGGCGGTACCGACCAGCTCAGCACCCACGAAGGCAAAGAGCGCAATCTGGAAGGCACCCAGGAAGCCCGTCAGGCCCTGGGTAAAGATACCGCTACCGGAGGGGCCGGGGCGATCCCAGAGATTTGCCACAGAGGCGACGGTACCGTCGGGCGCGGTGAAGCTAAAGGCAACCATGAGCGCACCAACAATAATGAGGGCGACAATCGCGACGATTTTAATGACTGCGAACCAGAATTCGATTTCACCGAAGTTCTTCACCGAGGGCAGGTTCAGCAGCAGCAGAGCCACGATAACGGTCAGCGCCGGGATGAAGGCTGGGATTTCCGGCCACCAGTATTTGATGTAGCCGGTAATGGCAATGACGTCCGCGATACCTGTGACGACCCAGAAGAACCAGTACGACCAGCCGACGAAGAAGCCGGCGCGCAGGCCGAGGATGTCGGTGATGAAGTCGGTGAAGGACTTGTATTTGGGGTTGGAGAGCAGAATCTCGCCCATGGCGCGCAGAACAAAGTAGATGACACTACCGATAATGGCGTAGACAAAGACGATGGAGGGGCCGGTCAGGGCGATGGTCTTTGCCGAGCCGAGGAAAAGGCCGGTGCCGATGGCGCCGCCAATAGCGATCAGCTGGATGTGTCGGTAGCTTAGTCCGCGCTGAAGCTTGGAGTGCTCAGCTTCGGAGTCTAGGCCAGTGACGGAGTTGTGCTGCGTTGGCTGCTGTGTCACGTATTCCTCTTTTCTGCGTCGATTCGCCCTAAATTTCACTCGGGGGCGAGTCCGGGTGGTTGGTATTCGTGCATAATCCTGAACGGCGCGCCAAGAGGCGGTTCCCGCGCTTCCCGAGCCGGCGCGGTGCGCTTGGGCTTGTGGGCTCCGATTTCGCGGGGCTTCCGATTTCTTGCATCGCCGATAAAGGGTTATGCAGAGAATGCATAATTTCAAATTTTACCCCCTCATACCCACACAAGTACAAGGAATACAACATCACCAGATTTTTGAGACGGGGCAATTGAGACGGGGCGAGCCTGCGGCTTCTCTCAACCTCCACCCGAAACACGCCCCGCATCGCCCTTAGATTGCACCCCTTCTCTGCACGCTTCTGCCGGGTTTTCAAAAATATTTAGAAACTTTACGTGTAAAACTTTACAAGGCGAGAAACCGGGTCTAGAGTAGAAACCGTTCAACAAAAACCTAACCAACCAACTACAGAACAGAAGGACAACATCATGGGCAAGTTCTCCAACGCAGCACTGCGCATCACCGCCGGCGCACTCATCCTCGACGCAGGCGTCAAGAAGCTCAAGGCAGACGAAGGCACCTACGCCTTCCTGCAGCAGATGGCGGCAACCGGTGTTCCCGCAGTCTCCAAGCTGGACGCAGCAACCTTCGGTAAGCTCATCTCCGGCGCAGAGACCGCACTCGGCGCAACCCTGCTGACCCCCTTCGTCCCCTCCCGCCTGGCGGGTGCAGGCCTGACCGCATTCGCGGCAAACCTGATGACCATGTACTTCCGCAACCCGGACATGCACGACGAGTACTTCCGCCCCACCCAGGACGGCCAGCAGCTCGCAAACAACATCGTGATGCTCGGCGCGGGTCTGGCGCTGCTGGGCTCCAAGAAGTAAGCCCCACACGCTAACTCACTCAGACGACCTCACGAAAGTGCGGCGGGAACAGTATTCGTTCCCGCCGCACTTTTGTCTGCGCGCTAAATTTCTACGCCCGCCGGACGTACACCGCACCCACCCCACGCCCGGCTAGTTCAGCGTCACGCCAGCCCTGCGCGCCGCGAAACCGCACGGTGTAGCGGCGCTACGCTATTCTTTTAGGTATGTCTACTGAGAACACGCAGCCTAGCCAGGCACCCGAATCCACCGAAGAAAAGGTCAAGAAGCCGGTTCCTGAGGAATTCTTCCGCCAGCCCTACTCCTTCGTCCGCCGCGGCGACCGCCTCACCGCGCGCCGCCAGAAGGCGTGGGACACCTACTCCCCCACCCACGTGCTGGACATTCCGCGCCTGCGCACCGACACCTCCGTATCCCCCGAGGCGACCTTCGACCCGGTCAAGATTTACGGCCGCGAGGCGTACCAGGTCGTCGAGATCGGTTCCGGTCTGGGCGAGGCGATCGTGCACCGTGCAGCTGAGGTGCCCGAGGCGAACTTCCTCGCCGTTGAGGTGTACACCCCCGGTATTGCGGACCTGCTGCTGAAGATGGGCAACGCAGGCGTGGAGAACGTGCGTGTGGCTCAGGCGAACGCGCCCGAACTGCTCGACAACATGCTTGAGGAGAACTCCGTGGACGAGCTGTGGGTGTTCTTCCCGGACCCCTGGCACAAGTCCCGCCACCACAAGCGCCGCCTGGTGTCCCCGGCGTTCGCTGATAAGGTTGCGCGCGTGCTCAAGCCCGGCGGCATTTGGCGTCTGGCGACTGACTGGGAGGAGTACGCCCTGGTCATGCGTGAGGTTCTGGAGGCGCACCCCGACTTTGAGAACGTGAACCCCGGCGCCGGTGCGACCGAGGAGGATCCGCTGGGTGGTTGGGCTCCGCGTTGGGAGGGTCGTACCCTCACCAGCTTTGAGCGTAAGGCTCAGGAGGCAGGCCGCCGCGCGCACGATCTGACCTACCGCCGTAAGTAAGCGGGTCAGCGTTAGCGAGAGTTACCGCCAGGTGATTTCCCGCCACCGCGCAAAGTGCATACGTTAAAGCAGGTGAGGCTCCCCGATTATTCGGGGAGCCTCACCTCCTTGTGTGTGGGTCTGAGTGCATGCGGGGCGGGGGTCTACCCTCCCTCGCGGCGTATACACAAAGACGCACAAGCCTATATGGGTGGCTGACTAGCGCAAATGAGCTAGAACAGCCGAACCGATTATCCCAGTGTAGCGGGTTTAGCCGGTTTAGCGCTGCGGCTTCGTATCATCCGCCGTAGCCGGCTGGTGACGCTGACGGTAGAGCACCACCGCCGAAGAACGCTGACGAGGCGCCGGGCGGGTGCCGCGGGCAATATGCACCACATCGCCACTGGTACCGGCTGCGAACACGCGCTCCACCATGCCCAGTTTCACCTTCGCATCCTCAACCTGACGCTGCAGCGCCGCAATCTGCTCCTGCTGCTCCTCCACGAGGGACTCCAGCTCAATAATGCGGCGAATACCCTCCAGGGAGACGCCCTCCTGCGAGAGCTGCTGAATCTGCTGCAGACGGTTCACGTCACGCTGCGAATAGCGGCGCGCCTTACCGGGCGCACGCGAAGGCTGGACCAGGCCAATGCGGTCGTACTGGCGCAGGGTCTGCGGGTGCATGCCCGCCAGCTCAGCCGCCACAGAAATCACGAAAACCGGCAGGTCCACACTGTGCAACGGCTTGCCGCTACGGGACTTAGATGATGATTCTCGAGATGCCATGGTTTACTTCGCCTTCTTCAACAGATCCTTACGCGGGTTCTCCTGCGGTGCCAGTTTTACGAACTTATCGAATGCTTCCTGTGCCTCTGCGCTCAGCTCGGTGGGCAGTACAATCTCCGGGATGACCAGCAGGTCGCCGTCGCCGCCCTTAGCCTTGAAGCCGCGACCCTTAGCGCGCAGTCGGCGGCCGACCTGGCCGGGTGCCAGGCGCAGCTTCACGGTGGATGCGTCGGGCAGGGGCACCTCGATCACTGCGCCGTCGACGGCCTCGGCGAGGGTGACGGGTGCGCGCAGGATCAGGTTGTTGCCCTCGCGGGAGTACACGGAGTCATCGGAGACGCGCACGGTGACCTTCAGGTCGCCGCCGCGCAGGCCCTTGCCGCGCAGGCGGACCTTCTGGCCGTCCTTAATGCCTGCGGGGATGCGTGCCTCGGTGTGGGAGCCGTCCGGCAGGAACACGGTCACGGTCGCGCCGGTGTATGCCTGAGCGAGGCTGATGCGGGTGCTGGTGGTGCTTTCCTCGGGGGCTGCGTGCTGTGCGCCGCCGAAACCGCCACCGCCCATGCCGCCGAAGTCGGCGCTGGTGAAGCCTGCGGAGCGTCGGGAGCCGCCTGCGCTACCGCCGAAGAGGCCGCCGAGCAGGTCGTCAATGTTGATGCCTGCGCCGCCGTTGCTGAAGCCGCCGAATGCGTCCGCGCCGGGGTAGCCGGTGTAGCTGCCACCGCCGAAGCCGCCGCCTCCGAATCCGCCCATGCCTGCGGCACCGTAGCGGCGAATCTGGTCGTACTCTTCGCGCTGCTTCTTATCGGAGAGCACGTCGTATGCTTCCGAGATTTCCTTGAACTTCTTCTCTGCTGCGGCGTCGCCGGGGTTCAGGTCCGGGTGGTACTTGCGGGAGAGCTTGCGGTACGCCTTCTTGATGTCGCTTTCGCTTGCGTCTTCGCTGACACCCAGTGCCTTATAAAAGTCGTCGGTTAGCCAGTTTTCACTTGCCATGTTGTGTTTCTCCTTCTGCGGTGATGCGCCGCCCTCCTCGGTTACGGGACGGCTTGCAGGGGCACCGCGTGCTTGTCTTAATGCTCTATATAAAAGTTTAGTCTACTTGACTCAATTTTGAAAGGGCTGAGCCCAAAAAATTGCGCCCCTACAAGCCTCTTGACCGCCGCTTCTACGAGCCAAAACCCGCACCAACACACCGGGTAAAGCAGCCCCGGCAAACAACAGGGCGGGCACTCCCCCATCAGGGAGAGCACCCGCCCGTCGTTAGTTATTCAGCCATTGCTGAGCCGACCACCTTACGGTGCGACAGCCACAGCCACCTGAGCGGTACGAACCACGCGGTCGTTCACGCGGTAGCCGTAACGCAGAACCATGGAGACATGATCCTCGGCCACCTCGTCGGTGGGCTGCTGCAGTACAGCTTCGTGGATGTTCGGGTCGAAGGCGTCGCCTACTTCACCGAAGCGCTCCACGCCCTGCTTGCCGAGCAGCTCTTCGAGCTTCGCGGCGATGGAGGCGAAGGGGCCGTCCTGCAGGTCGCCGTGCTTGCGTGCGGCGTCGATGTCGTCGAACACCGGCAGCAGTGCGCCGACCAGGTCACTGATTACGAAGAGTCGCAGCTGCTCCTTTTCGCGGGCGGTGCGGTTCTTGTAGTTGGTGAACTCTGCCTGCAGGCGAAGCAGGGAGTCCAGGCGCTCTGCGGCGAGTGCCGCATCAGCAGATTCTGCTTCTACGGCGTCCTGGAGCTCAGCCTCGACGGCTTCCGCAGCTTCCTCGGGGCTTTCGACCGATTCAGCTTCGGGGTGGCCTTCCGCTGCGGGGGCGTTGAATGCCTCCTCCAGCGGGTCGGGGGTGGTGTTTTCCTGCTCAGCCATGATTACTTCTTCTCGTCTTCGTCGATAACCTCGGCGTCGACAACGTCCTCATCAGCGGCGGGCTTGGACTCGGATGCCTCAGCCTGAGCTGCTGCGTAGAGTGCCTCGCCCAGCTTGGACTGGGATGCCTGCAGCTTCTCGAATGCGGACTTCACTGCTGCGTCGTCGTCGCCCTCGAGTGCCTTCTTCAGCTCGTCGACATCGCCCTGAACCTCGGTCTTGACGTTCTCGGGCAGCTTGTCGCCGTTCTCCTTCAGGAGCTTCTCGACGGAGTATGCGACGGACTCGGCTGCGTTGCGGGTGTCAGCAGCCTCGCGGCGTGCCTTGTCCTGCTCAGCGTGTGCTTCTGCGTCCTTGACCATGCGGTCGATGTCGTCCTTGGAGAGGGAGGTGCCGCCGGTGATGGTCATGGACTGCTCAGCGCCGGTGCCCTTGTCCTTTGCGGAGACGTGCACGATGCCGTTTGCGTCAATGTCGAAGGTGACCTCAATCTGGGGCACGCCACGGGGTGCGGGGGCGATGCCGGTCAGCTCGAAGGTACCCAGGTTCTTGTTGTCGCGAGTGAACTCACGCTCACCCTGGAAGACCTGAATGGTCACGGAGGGCTGGTTGTCCTCTGCGGTGGTGAAGGTCTCGGAACGCTTGGTCGGGATTGCGGTGTTGCGCTCGATCAGCTTGGTCATCACGCCGCCCTTGGTCTCGATACCGAGGGAGAGGGGGGTGACGTCAATCAGCAGAACGTCCTTACGGTCGCCCTTCAGCACGCCTGCCTGCAGTGCTGCACCCATTGCCACGACCTCGTCGGGGTTCACACCCTTGTTGGGCTCGCGGCCGGTGAGCTCCTTGACGAGCTCAGCAACAGCGGGCATACGGGTGGAGCCACCGACCAGGATGACCTCAGAAATCTCGGAGATGGACACGCCAGCTTCCTTGATTACGTCGAGCACGGGCTTCTTGGTGCGCTCGAGCAGGTCGTGGGTCAGTTCCTCGAACTTTGCGCGGGTCAGCTTCTCATCCAGGTGGATGGGGCCCTCGGGGGTCACGGACAGGTACTGCAGGGAGATGTTGGTGCTAGAAGCGCTGGACAGCTCCTTCTTAGCCTGCTCAGCTGCTTCCTGCAGACGCTGCAGAGCAATCTTGTCCTTGGACAGGTCTGCGCCGGTGTTTGCCTTCACCTGTGCGAGCAGCCACTCGACGATGCGGTGGTCCCAGTCGTCACCACCGAGGCGGTTGTCACCGCTGGTTGCGCGAACCTGAATGGTGGAGAAGCCGTCGTCGTCCTTGCCGACTTCCAGCAGGGAGACGTCGAAGGTACCGCCACCGAGGTCGAAGACCAGGATGAGCTCGTCTTCCTTACCCTTGTCCAGGCCGTATGCCAGTGCTGCGGCGGTGGGCTCGTTGACGATACGCAGGACGTTCAGGCCTGCAATCTCACCGGCTTCCTTGGTTGCCTGACGCTCAGCGTCGTTGAAGTATGCCGGGACGGTGATGACGGCGTCGGTGACCTTGTCGTTCAGGAATGCCTCTGCGTCACCCTTCAGCTTCATGAGGATACGAGCGGAGATTTCCTGCGGGGTGTACTTCTTGCCGTCAATCTCGGTGGTCCAGTCGGTGCCCATGTGGCGCTTGACGGAGGAGATGGTGCGGTCGACGTTGGTTACTGCCTGACGCTTTGCAACGCTACCGACCAGAACCTCGCCGTCCTTGGAGAATGCGACGACGGAGGGGGTGGTGCGGGTGCCCTCTGCGTTAGCGATGACGACCGGGTCGCCACCTTCCAGTGCTGCTACGACCGAGTTGGTGGTACCGAGGTCAATACCTACTGCACGTGCCATATGTTTATTCACTCCTTAGGTGTTAGTGCCCCGCTTCTTCTAATGCGAGGCGGGTTAGTTTGAAAGTTTTGGAGGCGGTCGGTGCTGCGCGTGCCGCCCCGTGCGGGGTGGTCTGCGCGGCTCCTTGAGCCTCATGTACTCAAGTATGCACTCTCCTGGCAGGGGTGTCAATAGAGTTGAGCGAACTTTACTCAACTTTTTTATGCGAAGGGGCGTGAGGGGTGGGGGTTTTAGGGCTCTGGAGGGGTGTTTTGCGGGGGATTTTGGGGCGGCGGCGAGGCGCGAATGGGGCGTTTCGCCGCGGAATTCCGGGGTTTTCGGGCTGAGCGAGGGCGCGGCGCGGCGATTCAGCGCACGGCGGACATTGACGGGCTAGTTTGGCGAAAAAATTTTTAAAAACTTTTAAAAAAGGGGTGAAAAACCTAATAATTGGGGTGCGAGAGGTGCCGGAAGGTGGTGCAGGGGCAGCTTATATAGGGTGTGTGAGGTGATTTTTAGGTCTGGAGGCTAGGCCCCTGGCAGCATTGCTGGAGGTGCGCTTCGTGTAGGTGTCTCAAGTACGAACACCCGCAGTAAGAGATTAGAGATTCGCTCCTCTTATATATGGGTGGCCTTCCGGTGAGCTCCATCTCTCACTCTATAGGGGCATCCCCGCTTGTCCGACCCGCAATTCCCCAACCTTCACCTGTGGCTTGAGGCTACCCGCCTACCGTATCCTGGTTACGACCATATCCTCTCAAAGTAGACAGGAGACTCCATGCAGCACTCCCCCATTCAACCCACACCAGATGCAACTCCTCCAGATACCAACGGCAAAAAGGTAGCTATCTGCAATTTCTTTGCTAATAACTGGATACTACTTATTGTATTTTCAATATTCACATATATCGCAATTCGCCTTTCCCTAGATGTCCAAAATATATCTCATGAACATCTAGATAAGACTCAACAGTTACTACAAGAAATAAAAGAAGGCAGAGACGCAACCAATGAAAAAATCGAGGAAATCGATAGCCTTCGAAACAGTTTTTCAATCCATGGGCTTCTTCTAATTCTATCTCTGATTATTCTTGCCTCTTGCTTCTCAAAACTTATAATGAAACTTCTAAATGAGTATCCCCAGCGAGTCTTTGTCTCAGCTATCGCATTAGGCGGATTTCTCGCGTTCTCTATACCTCAATATTTGTATTCATTTAAATATATTGGGGAAACCAAAGATATAACTACTTCACTTTTAACTGTCACCGGCGGAATTTTGGCAGTCTTTACACTGCTGAAGACACATCAAAAAAGCGAGCTTGAACGCGAGCAACTAGATACTCAGAAACAGAAAGATGCTCGAGACCATATTCGTCAGCTCTACGACTCTTACAACAACCGTTTTGATAAAGCTGTTGCGGAGCTCAACAGCAACAATGTGAAATCTGCTTATGCAGCTGTACCCAAATTAGCTAAACTTGCCGATGCTTGGTTAGACTACAAAGACCTCAGCAATGATACGGAAGAATTGGAGAAGCTGAAAAAGAAGGCAGAAAAAGAAGCTCAAACAATCATAAACATTCTTTGCAAATATATACGCACCATGCCTGGTGAATATACAGAAGAAAATCTTAAAGACATAGGATCCTTAGACGCCAAAACCCAGGATGAACTTAAAAATGAATCCGAGGTTCGCCGTCTTATTTTCTCTGAGATTAGTGATCGGTCCAGTAAGGTTAAAGTTACAAAAGACAAAATATCCACCACTTCTGGCCCATGGAGCAACTTCGATTTCGATTTCAGTCGAGCACCAATTTTCTACCCCCTCAATAACCTCACAATTGAGAAAGGTATCTCTACGTCCACCAAATTCTACGGTAAAGCAGATTTCAGAGGAACGACCTTTATCAGGGACGTAGATTTCAAGGGCATCCAATTCAATCAGGAAGCGAACTTCAACGGCGTCCAATTCGTTAATGAAGCAAACTTCAACGAAGTAACCTTCAACGGAAAAGCTGACTTCTCCACCCAAAGTGATACAAAAACCATCTTCGGAGGAAAAGCCACCTTCAACGGCGCCCAATTCGCCCAAGAAGCAAACTTCAACGAAGTAACCTTCAATGAAGCAGCCGACTTCTCCACCCAAGGTGATATAAAAACCACCTTCGGAGGAAAAGCCACCTTCAACAGTACTCAGTTCAAGAAGGCAGCCCTATTCAATAAAACAATTTTCAATGAAACTGATTTCTCTGGATCCACAATGAATAAAACCATATTCACTATGGATGCAATATTCGCGGGCACAGAGTTCACTAAAAATACCTCATTTAATAATGTTGAATTCAACGGACTCGCAGATTTTTGTAGCCACAGCCAAAACCAGATTCAACCTATAACTTTCGGAGCTAACACAGAATTTATAGAAACAGATTTTAATGGAAAGGCTAATTTCATGGGGCTGAATGCCGAGTTGGATTCAACCCTAAATTCAGGCACCCCTACCCTGACCTTCAAAAAAGTTAATTTCAACGAAGAAGCCATTTTCACAAGCGCCCAAATTAGTTTGAGTACAATATTTGAAAATACCCACTTCTACAATCGTGCAGAATTTGTGAATGCCAACTTCTTCAATTCAGTCAAATTTATAGAAAACACTCAATTTGAACTGATGGCTAATTTCTTCAATTCAATGTTTTTGGAGAACCTGGAGGTTGAGGCCTGGTTTAAGAATGGCGCCAACTTCGGAGTGTCTCAGTTTGGCACCGAGAATGAAACACAACAAAAAACAACTTTTAGAAAAACTCATTTCGATGGAGATACAATATTCTCTGATTCCAATTTCTACGCACCTACCGATTTTATAGACATTAACATCCAAGGGGAAACAAATTTCTCAGGTGCTAAATTTCACAGCACAGCATCTTTCAACAACTCTCACTCTGAAAATGTATTTAAATTCGCAGCAGATGCATACTTTGACCGAGTGGAATTTAAGGATTCTGTCAACTTTATTGCCATACAATTCTGCAATAAGATGAACTTTGAGAATGCAATTTTCTACAAAGATTCAAAATTTGAAGATATGCATTTTGATAGTTTTTCACCTGATTTTAAAGATGCAGAATTTGAAGTAAAATCAAATCATTCTTTTACAACCAAATCAAACAGTAAAAAACAGTTCGATTTTGGCACATTAAAACCTAAATCGACAGGACAGCCAATTTCACTTCCTAGAGGTTCGTTCCTATTCACTAACACATCAGGTAATCAAAGAATTGGACCGGCATAAAAAGATTAGCCCTGCCACGCAGAAGTGTGGCAGGGCTAATCTTTTTATTGAGATATTCAGGTTCTATGTCAAGGAACATCTAAAGGGGAGACCACGCAAAGGGTGGGGCTCTCCCCTATGCTGGTTATAAGCCAGCACCGGAGCAGGAAGGGCACATCACCATGAACCTCAACAAACTCTTAACTGCGCTACGGCAACGCAAAAACACCCCGGCACGCAACCAGCAGGCTGAGCGGTACGAACGCTACACGCACGCCCTCGAACAATTCCTCGACGGGCAACCCGCCGTACGCCTCGGCGGCGCGTACACGCTCGCGAACCTCGCAGATGATTGGCTCACCGACGATTCCTTCCCCGAGCAGGTGCGCCTCGAAGAAGCCCAAACCATTATCGACGCGCTGACCGAGTGCATCCGCACGCCCTACCCCTTCGCGCAGAAACGGCAGGTTCTAGAATCAGACGAGGCACCCGAAGGGTACGAAGGCGACTTTACGCGCGATCAGGAGGCACTACGCGAAGAGCAGCTGGTGCGCCGCACGGTCTTCATGGAGTTCAGTCGCCGCCTCGCCGCAGTCGCCGAGAGCCCCGAGAAAGACCGCACGGAAGACCAGCACGCGGTGCCGCCAATATCACCCATGTGGGCTGACCTGCGCTTCGACTTTGGCGGCGTACCCATCTTCTACCCGCTGCGGCAGCTGCACTTTCAGAACGCCGATTTCGCCTCCGCAACCTTCTACGGCCCGGCGGATTTCTTCGGCGCAACCTTCCACGGTGACACCAGCTTCTCCGCGGCGCAGTTCACGGCTGATACATCCTTCCACGGCGCGAACTTCAACGACTGGGTGGGGTTTAGCGCCGCACACTTCGCGGGCGCAGCAGAGTTCAGCGGGGCACATTTTGCGGACGCGGCAAGCTTCGCAACCGTAACCTTCACCGGCGAGGCCGACTTCTCAGACGCGGTCTTCTCGGCTGCGGCTGACTTCGCGGTATCCAGCTTCGAGTCCGACGCCAACTTTTCACGCTTGAACACCGCAGGCGTAGCCAGCTTCGCGGCGGTCACCTTCGACGGAAAGGCAGTATTCACCGCCTCCACGTTCCACGATGAAGCACACTTCGCCGCGTCGGTCTTCAACCGCCCGGCGGTGTTCTCCAAGTCGCTGTTCGGCGGGGCCGCGCGCTTTGCCGGTATAGCCACCAAGCAGTCCGCAATGTTCAGCAATGTACGCTTTGCGGGCGCGGCGGACTTTATCGGAGCGTCCTTCACGCAGTACGCGGATTTTGATGAGGCGCGGTTCGACGGTGACGCCACGTTCAGCCGGGCGTCGTTTATTGCGCTTCCGAGAACGTCATATGAAGATATGGACTTCCCGCAGTACGCGTGCTTCGATAAGGTCACCTTCGCGCAGGACGCCGACTTTAGTAAGGCAACATTCACAGCGTTTGTCGGCTTCGGCATGGTGACGTTCGCGGGGGCGGTGAGCTTCAACGGGACGAGCTTTGAGGGAGCCTACTTCGAGGGTGCGACGTTCGGTCAGCGGGCAGATTTCAGGCAGACTAGCTTCATGTATGTTAAACCGTCCTTTGAGGCTTTGGAGGAGCGACTGCCGAGGGCCAGGTTCTCGGCGCAGGCGGATCCTCAGGATTACCTGTTTGAGGCGCGCCTGGAGAGCAGGCACGGCTTCAGCTGCGGCACAGCAACGCTTCTTAATAGAACGTTCGTTCTCCCTCTCGGCACTGTGCGGTACGACCCGGATTCCTGGGACGAAGAGAAGCAGGACTACACCCGCTTCAGTGAGCCCGCAAAATAACACCTAGCTCTCCCCCGCCGTCGGGGAAGCTCCCACACACGCACGGACCCCGCCCACGCATCCAGCGCTGGCGGGGCTCTTGCTTTTGACCAGCAACCACCCAAGCCCAGCGGCTTTACCTTATGCTGAGTATGACCGTTCCTCTCAACGAAGACAGGAGAATCTAGTGCCCAGCGATAACGCATCATCCGCGCCAGAGAGCCCGGTAATCCCAAAGGCTCAGGAGAAGCCTTGGTATATCCAGCACTTTACTAAGCTTCTCATTGGCTTTGGTCTGGGCGGCGGTGCGGTTGCGCTCGTTCTGCCTTGGATGCTGTGGTTGCACTGCGGCATGAGCTCGGGTAGTTCAGATCAGCTACGCTTGCATCTGCTGTACGTCACTGGCGGCATTATTGCGGTTCTGACTCTTCTGCAGACAAACTGGAAGAACCAGGGTGACCGCCTCAAAATTGATGCCGATATCAAGAAGAATGAGCAGGACGCAAAGAACGAGGCTGCAAAACGTGAACAAGATGCTGTCAAGAGTGAACGTGACCATACCCGCCAGGTACATGCTGAACGCCGCAGCCGCTACACCAAGGCTGTAGAGCAGCTAGCTGACGAGAAAGCAACCGTCCGTCTAGGCGGCATCTATACCCTCGTGGGTCTTGTGGATGAGTGGCTCACTGATGAAACCCTTGACCCAGAAGAACAGCAAAAAGAAGGACAGGTTATTATCAATAACCTATGCTCCTACATTCGTTCACCCTTCCCTTTAGCAGAGAAAATTGAAGAATACGAAACCCACCGAGAACTAGAAAATCTCCAGAAATTAGATTCCGAGAAGCTCGATGAAGAAGTGTCTTCACTGCTCCAGACTCTACTTAAACGTTTTAAAGATTCTGACGGATACGAAAAGCCTAAAGATATCACCGCAGACTATGCAAAGTTCCACGAAGAACAGGATGTACGCCGCACTATCTTCGTTGAGATGAGCAAGCGCAGTAGCGCCTTCATCATGAATGAGAAGGATGAAATAATCGAAACGATTTCAGGAATGTGGAGTGATTTTGATTTCGATTTCAGTCGAGCACCCGTTTTCTATCCACTCAACGCCATCACGATTGAGAAAGGTAATTTTTCTTCTACCAAGTTCTACAGTAACGCGGACTTCAGCGAGGCGAAGTTCACCCAAACCGCGGACTTCAGCAGGACGACCTTCGCCCGAACCGCGGACTTCGGCGGGGCAAAATTCACCCAAAAAGCGGACTTCGGCGGGGCAAAATTCACCCGAACAGCGGACTTCAGCTGGGCGGCCTTCACCCAAAAAGCGGACTTCAGCTGGGCAAAATTCGCCCGAACAGCGGACTTCAGCGAGGCGAAATTTTTCCAAACCGCGACCTTCGGCAGGGCGAAATTCACCCGAACCGCGGACTTCAGCGAGGCGAAATTCACCCAAACCGCGGACTTCAGGAACGCGGAGTTCACCAGCAAAACAAGCTTCAAGAACGCATATTTCAAAAAGTACGCACCCCCGTTCGCTGGTATCTCCGGTGCTGCCCGATTCTCTGCACAGGTGAATCAGGAGGACTACGTTTTCTCAGTCAGTCGGGGTAGTAAACCTATCAATTGTGGAACAGCTACGCTCTACGGTAAGTCATTTGAGATCCCCATTAGGTCAGTACTCTTCGATCCCGCTTCCTGGGACGAAGATAAGCAGGATTACACCCGCTTTAGTATACCTGCGAGGTAATACCCGAAGGCCCCGCCATGTGAATGTGTGGTGGGGCCTTATATTTGTGACCGATAGAAGCACAGGTCAGACGGTTTTGCACTATGCTAAAAGGTGACCATTCCTTTCAAATTAGGTAGGAGATTACATTGCAAGACAGTAACTCTACTCCATCCTCTCCCCACGATACACAAAAGACTGTCGACCAGATAAGTGCAACAAATACAAATAATGACATTTTATCTGAATTTAAATTTTTAGCAGCTTCCATTTTATCCCCCCTTATAGTATGTCTTATATTAATATTCCCAGAATTCAATAAAATTAATCTTGCAACGTCTATAACACTAATTGCAATTTCCGCAATACTGCCATTCGCAACACTTGCAAAAGGGCTCCACGACACCACCAAGGATTACACTAACCACAAAGGTAAATTCCCTCAAATCAACAAAGGAATCCCAGAAAAGAACAATTCCACAAATAATAGCTCATCAGTAACAAGTTATGTAAAAACCACATTAGCAATGATGCCTATCGCGGTATCAATATCTTTTGTCCTTACACTAAGCTATTATATTTGGGCTCTCGAAAACAACATCAGTCAAGCTTTTGGGATAACTTCGATTCGTTTCTCTCAAGATAAATACCGAATAATATCTGCCACTCTCATGATTCTATTTATCCTATATTTATCACTAGTTCCCCTGCTTGCATTAAAAATTTCTCATCCATTGCAGCACCCCTCTTTCCTGAAGACGGCAAGCTGCTGGAGTGAGGATTTAAATACGTGCACTTCCGCAACGCTGAATACTGCATGCATCATTCTCCTCACGGGAATTCCAGCTTCGCTAACATTTCGTTTCATGCTACCCGATAGCTACGCAACAAATATACATTTATTTACGACAATTACATTTTTATTTGCGCAGACAAGAATTATTGCCCCAACACCACCAAGCAAATATGACCTACTAAAGAGAGTCACGAAATTCGAATTAACTGGTAAAGGGCTAATATCTACACTAGTCTTTCTATTATCCATTTTGTCCCTAAAATTTTCATTGCCCCCATTGGCAATACAAATGGGTGGCTCCATTGTCGCAACAGGCCCCAATGTCATGAATCCAATGCGCGCATATTCATGCGTATTTTCCCAGAAGGATCTAAATAAAGAGTCTATAGCGTTTGGGATTGTTGCAGATTCAAAAGATACATCCATACATATCTTCTCCCCCGAATACAATTCTAAAAATAAAAGCTACGTACATGTTGGAGAAGATGGGAAAATTTTCCCCAACACTCCATTGGAAAGCTATATAAATTTAAAAGAAAATTATATAATTGAGCAATATGACGATTCCAAACATAATTACGACTGGGAATCAGGGAAGTGCAAACATAAGTAACCCCATACAAATATTTGCAGAATCTACTTTGTATTTTTTAGGCCCCGCCGACTCTACGTTGGCGGGGCCTTCACGTCTGTTCAAGGGGTGACTCACTACAAGCCGCTTTGCATTATGCTGAAAGGTAACCGTCCCTCTCAAAGTAGATAGGAGAACTAGACACATGCATTTAGAACCAACGGGGGCCTGGTGGCTACTTGGCGTATGCGCAGCATTGGTTGTCGCTTTCTTACTCACTGCACATTTCACAAAGCTAAAGACAAAACTACCCCGGTTCTACAGCTGGATTGGGGCACTCGCCATCTTCGGCGGAGCATTAGCTTTTCTCCTACCCATCGCGCTCAACTCTGGTTTCGGAAAGGATGATGACGGTCGAGTTCTCAGGCAGCTCATTCTCTACGCCACTGGTGGTTTACTGGGTGTTATTACTCTTGGTGAAACTCACCGAAAGAATAACCAAGAGAAACAGAAAAATGAGAACGACCATACCCGCCAAGTGTATGCAGAACGGCGTAGTCGTTACACCAAGGCTGTAGAGCAACTAGCTAATGAGAAAGCAGCCGTCCGTCTGGGCGGTATCTATACCCTTGTGGGTTTGGTTGATGAGTGGCTTGCTGATGATACCCTCGGACAAGAAGATCAGCAAAAAGAAGGGCAGGTTATTATCAATAACCTCTGCTCCTACATTCGTTCGCCCTTCCCCTTGACAGAGGAAATTGAAGAATACGAAGCCCACAAAGAACTAGAAAAGCTCCAGAAAACAGGCCCAGAGAACCTCAGAGAAGCAGAGTCTTCACGGCTCCAGGTCCTACTTAAGCGTTTCGAAAATCCGAATGATTATGAAAAGCCTGAAGATATCACCGCAGACTATGCAAAGTTCCACGAAGAACAGGATGTACGCCGCACTATCTTCGTTGAAATGGGCAAACGTAGCAGTGTTATATCGAATAAGATGGAAGGCGATGTGACTGTCACTCCTGGTCCCTGGAGCGACTTTGATTTCGATTTCAGCCGAGCGCCCATTTTCTACCCTCTCAACAACCTCACAATTGAAAAACCCAATTTCTCTTCAGGCAGATTCTACGGTGGAATAAGCTTCCTCCAGACAACTTTTGTGCGAAAAGCAGATTTCAGTGAGGCAATCTTCATCCAACATGCAGACTTCGCAGGAACAACATTCATCCAACATGCAGACTTCGCAGGAACAACATTCATCCAACATGCAGACTTCACGGAAACAGTCTTTACCCATGAGGCAAGATTCGGGAAAGCGACCTTCATCCAAACCGCTGACTTCAGGGTGGCGGTATTCACTCAAAACGCAAGATTCAGTATGACAACCTTCACCCAAGAGGTAAGATTTGGGGAAGCGACTTTCACCAAAAACGCAAACTTCAGCTGGGCGATCTTCACCCAAGACGTAAGTTTCAGGAAAACAACTTTCGCCCAAAAAGCGGTTTTCAAATCGGCAACATTCACCCAAAGCGCATATTTTAACGAAACAATATTTAAAGAGAACTCACCAAAATTCGTGTACCCTTCCAAGGTATCAGATAGGATATTCAGCGCACGATTTGCTGCCTTATCCGGAATCCGAAGAGCACATGATTTTACTGTTTACGGGGGTAGTAAACCTATTAATCTTGGAACGGCTACGCTTCTCGGTAAGTCCTTCGAAATCCCCGTTGGAACGGTGCTCTTCGACCCTGATTCGTGGGATGAAAAAAAGCAGGAATACACTCGCGTGAGTGAGCCTGCAAAACCTCTAGATGAGTCTGACGAGGTAGAAGAAGATAAAACCGAATAGCACCCACCTCTAAAAGGCCCCGCCGGCCCCTCGTCGGCGGGGCCTTCGTGCATCCTCGCGCGCCCAGAGTAAAGCACCCCCCAGCGAGCGCCTCCGCCCGTCACGTCGCCGCCCGCAAAGCCGCCCCGAGCCCCCGCCACGCCCAACCACCCACTACCCCACCGATACACTAGAACCATGTACCGAATCATGACTGTCTGCACCGGCAACATCTGCCGCTCCCCCGTCGGCGAATACCTCATCCGCCAGCACGCCAAAGAAGCCGGCGTGCCCGTCACCGTCACCTCCAGCGGCATCAGCAACGAAGAAGAAGGCAACCGCATCGACCCGCGCGCCGCCGCGCAGCTCGCCACCCGCGGTATCGACCCGTCCGCGCACCGCGCCAGCGTCTTCACCGTCGAGGACTTCGACCGCAACGACCTCATCCTCGCCATGGACGCACCCCACTACCTGCGCCTCAAAGCCCTCGCCCGCAACGAGGCCGACAAGGCCAAAATCCGCATGATGCGCAGCTTCGACCCGAAGGTCACCACCACCCACCTGGACCAGCTCGGCATCTACGACCCCTGGTACGGTAGCGAACGCGACTTCGTGTACACCACCGGCCTCATTGACGCCGCCGCACGCGGCCTCATCAACCACCTCAAGCAGGAAGGCGACGCGCAGTGAGTCAGCGTATTCCCCTAAACCAGAACCGCCGCGTCACCGGCACCACCGAAATCCTGGAACTCTGCAAAGACATGCTGCGCCTGGAGCACGGCATCGGCAACGACTTTGACATGGACACCGCCGAATTCACCGAATTCCGTGCGCAGTTCCTCGCCGACTTCGCGCAGATCCCGCTGATCATCGGCATTGACGGCCGCAGCGGCACCGGCAAGACCAGCCTCGCCGCGCAGCTTGAGCAGGAGCTCACCGCCGCCGGACACAGCGTCCACGTGCTGCACCTGGACGACTTCTACCCCGGCTGGGACGGCCTCTTCGACGGCGTGGAGGCGTGGGACGCGCTCTCCGTGCAGCTGACCGAAGGTATTGCCGGAACCTATACCCCGTGGGATTGGGAGGCGGGCGCCCCCGGTGAGGTGCGCACCGTCGACCCGGCGGCTACGCAGGTCATCATCTGTGAGGGTGTTGGCGCGATTGCTGGTGCTTGCGAGGTGCGTATTCTCGCCACCGCCCCGGACGAGGTGCGCCACGAACGCGCCCTGGCTCGTGACGGTGACACGTTCCGCCCGCACTGGGAACGCTGGGCGGAGCAGGAGGAGGCGCTGCTCGCCGAAATCCCGGAGGACTACGCGACCGTAGACTTCATCTACGACAGCGCGGCGCAGTAACAGCCGCCTACAAGACAGTAGGGCCCAATGCTTCGTGCATCTCGAAGCATTGGGCCCTACAGCTATTCAGAGGCTGTTTTATTCAGGCGCTGTTTTACTTAGGCATGGGAGCCGGGCTGGCGGATTCCATGCGGTCTTTATCCCAGTAGGTTGAGCTGTTCTCCGGCGCATGAGTGGAGGCTGTGCCGTCTTTGCCGTTACCCGGGTTGTTATGGGAAAGCACGGCAAGGGTTACGAGCAAGACGCAAGCTATGAGTAGCAGGATGCCTAGCAAATATTTGTAATAGTGGTTGCGCATCTGAGGTGCTCCCTCCGGTCGTATCGCGTGGTATGACCAACGTAAGTTATGCGGTTGGGCCTAGCAATGCTTCTCAAGAATATTTCTCAATATTTCTGCATGCGCTGGGGTGCTGAGCGGCAGGCTAAAACAAACCGCGAAAGGGGCGGTGTTATCTCTCCAACGGAGCGTGGATAACACCGCCCTTTTGCTCCAGTATGCGTAGGGTGTAGCCACGTTTTCCGGAAGCGCCCTCAGGGTGTCGTACAGACGCTCTCCGCAGCGAAGCAAGGAGAGGCGGAGCGTCTGTGCGACGGGTGCCCCTGCGTAGGCGCGGAGGAAATATGTGGCGTACCCTTCCCTAACCCCTGTAGGAGCGAGGATAACACCGCCCCTTCTGCGTACCCTCTGCAATCCTGTCTCTCCCGGCTCAAAAAAGTCAAACGTTTAACTTACGAAGCCACGCCCAATTCTGCTACCGTGAACAAGTTGTGCTTCTAGCCTGCGCAAGCTCATCCCCAGGGACGGTACCACCGCATCCATGTCTTGTAGAGCCGCAGGCGCCGTTGCACGCGCATCACACAGAAAGAAAAACTAAGACTAATGTCTTCGAAGTCGGTTAAGACCTCCTTCGGGCTATCGCCCCTTTTCATTGTTGTTCTGGCGCTGCTGACCGCTATCGCGCCGCTCGCTACGGACATGTACCTTGCCGCACTGCCCGCTGTCGCGGAGGACCTGAACACCACCAGCACGAACGCATCCCTGACGTTGAGTGCGTTCATGGTGGGTATGGCGCTCGGCCAGCTGGTCGTGGGTCCGCTGTCGGATAAGACGGGCCGCCGCAAGCCGCTGCTGATCGGTGCGGTCATCTGTTTCATTGCGACGGTGGCGTGTGGTTTCGCGCCGAATATTGAGCTGCTGATTTTTGCGCGTTTCATGATGGGCTTCACCGGTTCGATTGGTGCGGTGCTGGCGCGTTCTATCGTGGCTGATACGACTGAGGGCCTGGCGACCGCTAAGCTCATGGGCGTCATGATGATGATTAACGGCTTCGCGCCGGTGCTTGCGCCGCTGTTTGGTGGCTGGGTGCTGTCGTGGGGTAGCTGGCGCGATATTTTCCATGTGCTGGGCGTGATTACCGCGATGATGATGCTCGGCGTGATCTTTGTGATTAAGGAGACCCTGCCGGTGGAGGAACGCTACCAGGGCACCGCCCTGAGCGTGTACTCGGAGCTGCCGAAGGTCTTCAAGATTCGCCGCTACATGGGTTTCATGCTGACCATGTGCTTCGCGTTTGGTGCGCTGTTCTCGTACATTTCTGGTTCGACGTTTGTGCTACAGAAGATTCTGGGCCTGTCCGAAACCCAGTTCACGATTGTGTTCGGTGTGAACTCGCTGGGCATTGTGCTGTTCAGCGCGATTGCAACCAAGCTGGTTGGACGCGTGGCGCAGCGCCGCATCGTGAACACCGGTGTGGTGAGCCTGCTCGTGGTGTCCGTGCTGCTGACCGTCAGCTTCTTGGTGGGTATTTCGCTGGTGCCGACTCTGGTTCTGCTGTTCCTGCTGACCAGCTCGTGCGGCCTGATTTTCGGTAATGCTTCGGCGTTGGCGCTGAACGAGGCGCGCCACATGGCGGGTAGTGCTTCGGCGGTGATGGGTACGATTCAGGCTCTGCTGGGTGCGTTGGCGGCGCCGCTGGTGTCGTTTGCGGGTGAGCACGAGTACCTGCCGATGGGCTTCTCCATTTTTGGTTTCGCGGTCCTGACGGCGCTGGTGCTGTGGACTACGCCGCGTAAGGATTCGGACTACTCAGCTGACGGTTTGAGCCACGGCGCTGGTGAAGGTCAGGGCGCCCCGGCGGCGGGCCACTAGCCTGTTGTTGATTTTTGTATAGCTAAAGCCCCGGATGGGCAACCTGCTGAGGGTTGCGCGTCCGGGGCTTTGCTGTGTTTGCTGTAGTAGTTAGGGAGGCGCCCGTACTCTTCCTTCGCTCCTACAGGGGAGGCGCGGAGGAAATATGCGGCGCTCCGGAGCCGCCCCTTAGATATACGCAAGGGACGGCATTATCCTCGCTCCTACATGGGGCACCCGTCCTCGCTTCGCTTCGGACACCCTGATGT
>NZ_KV795081.1:304964-341981 GCF_001808945.1 Rothia sp. HMSC071B01
CGTCCTCGCTTCGCTTCGGACACCCTGATGTCGCTACGGATAATACCGTCCCTTTGTGTATGCGCTTAGCTCTGCTGCGCCAGGTAGTTCAACAGGGTCGCGGTTAGCTCCGGGTCATGCGCCAGTGCCGTGCCGTTCAGGTGGGTCACCGGCGCAATCAGACGCACCGACGAGGCCAGCCACACGCCGTCCGACTCAAACAAATCCTGCGGGTAGAGCGGCCCGAAGCCCAGCTCCCAACCGGCCTGGCGTGCCGCCTCGAACACCGCGCCCTGCGTGGTGCCGGGCAGGATGCCGTGGCTCGGCTCAGGCGTGTACAGCACCTTCTTGCCGTCCTCAATCTTGGCAACCAGCACCGAGGAGGTGGCACCCTCCAGCACACGACGCTCGTCGGTGATGAAGATAGCGTCATCCGCGCCGCGCTCCTGCACGTACCGCAGGACCGCCATGTTCACCGCGTAGGAGAGGGTCTTCGCACCCGCCAGCAGCCACGGGTAGGCGCTGTTGTCCATCGGCTCGTGGCCGCGCGGCAGCAGCATCGCCTTCACGCCCTCGGTGCGGCGCTTCACGATCGAGGCGGGCACCGGCGACGCCATAATCAGCGTGTACGGGCCCGGCTGCATGGAAGTCACCGCCTGGGTGGGGCCGCGCGAAATAATGATCTTCACGATGTGCTCTTCGCCCAGCGCAGTCTCGGCACCGGCGGTCGCCTCACGCATGAGGCGCTCCACCGCCGAACGCAGAATCTCGGGTTCCGGGTCGGGCAAATCCAGCATGCGCGCCGACGACTCGAGGCGGGACAGGTGCATGCCGAGCTTACGCACGCGACGGTTGACGGACAGCATAGTCTCGAAGACGCCGTCGCCGCGGGTGAAGCCCTGGTCATCAACGCTGATGAGGGGCACGGACGGGTCAACGAAGATGCCCTGCGGGTTCTGCTCGTTCAGAAGAATTACGGTACTAGACATAGTTTTATTGTACGTTCGCTGCCGAACCGTAGGCAGGAGGTGTGTGTACCTTCCTGAAGCGGTTCGAAGGGTGCCGCGTTTTCCGGAAGCGCCCTCAGGGTGTCACACGGACGCTCTCCGCAGCGGAGCAAGGAGAGGGCGGAGCGTCCGGGTGACGGGTGCCCCTGCGTTAGGCGCGGAGGAAATATGCGGCACCCGTCTCCCCTGTAGGAGCGAAGGAAGAGTACGGGCGCCTCCGTATCCCAGCGCGGGAGGACGGTATCGCCCGTAGTGACATCAGGGTGCCCGAAGCGAAGCGAGGGCGGGTTCCCCTGTAGGAACGAGGACGAATACCGTCTCCCCAGCAGAACCACGAAAGCAGAACCGCAAGCTACTGTCCGAAAGAACTAGCCCCAGAGGAACTGGATCGTACCCGCCGCAATAGATACACCGTACGCAACAGCGATAATGACGGCGGCAGCAATGCTCACGTGCACATCACGCGGCGAATAGGAAGGCACACGAGCCCAGGTGCGTTCACCCGCACCGAAGCCGCGCGCCTCCATGGTGATGGCGAGGCGGGAGCCGCGGCGGATAGCCTGCACGAGCAGGGCGAAGCTTTGCCCGCCGAAGGTTTGGGCGCGTCCGGCGAGGGATTGGCCTGCACCGAGTCCGCGGGCGCGTCGTGCCTGGCCGAGGGCGTTCCATTCGGCGAAGAGGATGCCGACGAGGCGCAGGGCGGCGACGGTGGCGAGCACGAACCGGGAGGGTAGCTTGAAGGTTTGTGCGAGGGAGTCGCCCAGGTCGGTCGGGTCGGTGGTGAGTACGAATGCGAGGGTGGGTAGGACCATGGCGAGGGAGCGGATCATCATGGCTGCGCCGACGGCGGCGGAGTCGGTGGTGATGCTGTTGAAGCCGAGGTCGAGGATGGTGGTGCCGCTTTTGGCGCTGAGCATGGCGACGGACCAGCCGGTGGTGATGACGGCGATGAGGATGGGCCAGAATCGGGCGAGGACGTTGACGGGCCGGAACCCGACGAGGATGAACCCGAGCAGTTCGAGGGCGAAGAGGATTCCGGAGGTCAGTGGGTCGCGCACGATGAGTGCGGCGATGATGAGGGCGAAGGAGACGATGAGCTTGACGCCGGCGTTGAGGCTACTGAAGTAGCTGGTTCGGTCGATGGTGCCGAAGAAGTCGGTGTTCATTCGTTCTCCTTTCCGGAGGCTGCCTGGGGCCCGGAGGGTTCGGAAGCTCCGAGCGCCTCGAGGGTGATGGATTTGCCGCCGAGCGCCGCGGTGTAGTCTTCGTCGTGGGTGATGGAGATGACGGCGGTCCCGTCGGCAAGGAGTTCGCGGATGAGGTCGACGAGCTCGGCCCAGGTGCGGGCGTCCTGCCCGAAGGTGGGCTCATCGAGAATGAGTATTCTCGGTGCGGTGGCGAGCGCGGAGGCGACCGAGAGTCGTCGTTTTTCGCCGCCGGAGAGGGTAAAGGGGTTGGCGTCGAGCAGGTGGTTGAGGCGCAGGCGGGCCGCCAGGTCGTCGGTGCGTGCGGCGAGCTCGTCTTCGTCGAGGGGAACGCGGTTGAGCGCGGCGAGTCGGCGGGGGCCGAGCTCGAGTTCTTCGCGTACGGTTCCGCGGATGAACTGGTATTCGGGTTCTTGGAAGACGTAGCCGATGCGGCTGAGCATTTGGGCGGTGGTCCAGGTGGGCACGTCCCAGTGGGCGCGCTGGCCGTTCTGACCGTTCTGACCGGCACCGTGGTCGCGGAGCGTGTCGGTGGCGGCGAGGGCGCCGTCGGGGGCGGTGAGCAGACCCGCGAGGGTGAGCGCGAGGGTTGATTTGCCGGCGCCGTTGGGGCCGAGCACGCTGAGGTGTTCGCCGGCGTGCAGGGTGAGGTTGATGCCGGCGCGCAGCACGGGCAGGTCGACGGGTACGGGTGCGGGGGTGTCGCCGAGGCGTTTGATGGTGCGTCGGCGGGCGCGTCGCTGCTTGGGGGTGGGTTGCGCGCGGGTAATGCTGAGGTTTTCGGCGCGGAGAAGCACCTCGCCGGTTGCAGTATCGCCGCCCGCCGTCTCGCCGATAGCGTTCTGCGGTGCACGCGGCACGTAGTTGGGTACCCACACGCCTGCGTCGATGAGTTCTTGGCGGGCTTCGGTGAGTACGGTGTCGGGTGCGCCGTCGTGGGTGATGGTGCCGCCTTCGCCGAGCACGATAATGCGGTCCATGTGCGGTGCCCAGATGCTCACGCGGTGTTCTACGACGAGCAGGGTTGCACCGGTCGCCTCCGTAGCGGTGAGGATGCTGTCGCGTACTTCCTGCACGCCGGAGGGGTCGAGGTTGGCGGTGGGTTCGTCGAGAATCATGGCGCCGGGGTGCATCGAGAGGATGCCCGCCAGGCCGAGGCGCTGCTTCTGACCGCCGGACAGCGCACTGCTGGGGTGGTCGAGGGCAAGGTGGTTGAGCCCTACGGCGGTGAGGGCTTCGGTGACGCGTCCCCAGATTTCTTCGCGGGGTACGCGCAGGTTTTCGGGGCCGAAGGCTACGTCGTTGCCGACGGTTGCCATGACGATGGAGGATTCGGGGTCCTGCTGCATCATGCCTGCGGTGCCGCGCGCTTCGGCGGGGGCTTGCCCGTTGATGGTGATGGTGCCGCCGGCGGATTCGCCGTCGTCATCGTGGAGCACACCGGCGATGGCGTGCAGGAGCGTCGATTTGCCGGCGCCGGAGGTGCCCAGTAGCAGGACTTTTTCACCGGGGTTGATGGTGAGGTTGAGTCCGCTGATGACGGGTTCTGGGCGTCCGGGGTGGTGCCAGCTGAAGTTGTTGAGCTCGATGCGCGCCCCGCGCGGTGTTGCTTCCATGATGGTTCCTTAGCCTTTTGTGTGGCTGCTGTTGTGTGCCGAGTGGTGACTAGTTGGTGGCTAGTTGCTGGTGGTTAGCGGCGGGTCTTGCCGGATGCCAGCGAGGAGAGCACACCGGTCTTGGCGAGGTTCTGCACGAGAATCCATGCGAGGAAGCCTGCGATGACTGCGCCGGAGATGACGGAGCATGCTACGTAGATGATTGCCTTGACCGGTTCCATGTCGGGGTAGTAGATGAAGATTTCGTTACCGCCCATGAACAGACCGCAGAGTGCGCCGGCGAAGACCGCTACGAATGCGTCCCAGCGACGGTAGCGGAAGATTGCGAAGGCGATTTCAGCGCCGACGCCCTGGAAGAAGCCTGCGATCAGGATTTCGCCGCTCCACGCGCCGCCGGTGAAGAGTACGGAGATGAATGCTGCGACGATTTCGCAGAAGAGTGCTGCACCGGGCTTGCGGATGAGCAGGCCGCCGAGGGTGCCGCCGAGCAGCCACGCGCCGCCGATGATGGGGCGGAATTCGGGTGCTGCTACGAGTGCGGTTTTGGTGGCGGGGCTAACTGCGATGTCCCAGATCCAGAAGATGACGGCGCAGGCTACTGCGATAACTGCGGCGATGACGATTTCGTTGACTCGCCAGCGCAGGTTCGGCTTCTTCGCTTCTGCCTGTGCGGGTGCCTGAGTAGATGCCTGGGAGGCGGGGTTTACGTTCTGCGACATTGGTGGTCCTTCCGTCGTTGGAAGGGGAATGTCCTCGCCCTCTGTGTGGACGAGGGCATTGAGAAGAAATTCGACTCCCTACGCCGGTACTAACCGGATCAGGTTCGAGGGTCTGCTTAGCACTCTCAGCGCCTCGGTGGCGCTCCCCTGTCGTGTGGGGTTCCTTGTCCGTACCGTTGTGGTGCGGGTGGGAACCCAGGTTCGATTGTAGGCTTGTCTGGCTGTTCGTGCCAATTTGCCGCTTTTTGTTTCGTTCTTCTGCCCACATTACAGAATTGCACGGTGTACAATTTTGGGACGGAGAGGCTCCAAGGCGGCACGAACGCCTTAAACCCTATACGCTAGGGAGTGGCGCTCTTTTCTCACCCAACCCCGAAGGGGTTCACGGGCAGGACGCCGCATCGTATACAGCTAAGGAGATACATATGAACCCCGTCGCTAAGCTTGCTATTGCGGGTATCAACATGGGCGCTGCTGCCCTGGTTGGTAAGGGCCTGGGCGCAGCCTGGACCAAGGCTACCGGTAACCAGCCTCCCGCCATTTCCCACGAGTCTGAAGACACCCTGCGTCAGGTCATCCTCTGGACCGTTCTGACCTCCGTCGCCGGTGCTGTGGTGAGCTTCGGTATTGCTCGCCTGCAGCGTCGTTTCTTCAACTAAGACTTTGCGCTTTCCGCGCGAAAGTTCATGAACTAGGCGGTACGTATCTTTGCTCGGTACGTACCGCCTGGTGTTCCATCTTCAGCACGCCCGCCCTACTTCAGCCGGTTTCATGCCGCCGCTACGCTGAAGCGCCACCTCGGCATCCGAAAGCACAACTATGACTATTTCTTCTCCCCGCCGTAAGACGAAGGCTCAGCGTAGGGTCGTTGACCACGCGAACAGCCGCCGTTCGGTCGCGTCCTGGGTCATGTGGGATGTTGGTTCCTCGAGCTTCGACTCGATTATGACGACCTTCATCTTCACCGTGTACCTGACCAGCAGCTACTTCGGTACGCCCGAAGAGACCTCTTCGGCGCTATCACTGGGCCTGACCATCGCCGGTTTCCTCATTGCGATTCTGGCGCCGGTCACCGGCCAGCGTAACGACAAGTCCGGCAAGGGCATCTTCTGGCTCGGCGTGAACACCATGCTGCTAGTCGGCTCGATGGCGGCGTGCTTCTTCGTGGGCCCCACCCCGCAGTACCTGTGGCTGGGTGTCGCCCTGATTTCTGCGGCGAGCGTGTTCAGCGAGTTCGCGTACGTGAACTATAACGCCGTGCTACCGCGCATCTCCCACCCGGAGAATATCGGTAAGATTTCGGGCGCCGGATGGGCTGCCGGCTACATTGGCGGCATCCTGGCGCTGGCTGTGGTGCTGTGGGGTTTTGTGCTTACCCCCGAAGTGCTCGGCCTGACCACCGATAACGCCCTGAATATCCGTGCGGTCGCACTGTTCGCCGCCGCCTGGTGCCTCATCTTCTGTGTGCCGCTGCTGGTGCGTATGCGCACCCGCGAGCGCTTCCTGCCGGAGGTGCTGCCCACCCGCGAGCTGCGTTTCCTGGAGCTCGGTATGGAGCGTCTCTCCCCGGCTCGTCAGGGCGGTCTGCTCGCCTCCTACAAGGCGCTGTGGCGCACCATTAAGCGGCTGAAGATGACGTCCCCGCAGACGCTGTGGTTCCTGATTGCTTCGGCGGTGTTCCGTGATGGTCTGTCCGGTATTTTTACGTTCGGCGGTATTCTTGCGGCGGGCACGTTCGGTTTCAGCACTTCCGAGGTGATCCTGTTCGGTATTGCCGGTAGCGCTGTCGCGGCGGTTGGCGCGATCCTGGGTGGCTACCTGGATGATTACCTGGGCCCGAAGGCGATTATTGTTATCTCGCTGGTCGGCATTATTTTGGCGGCTACCCCGCTGCTGTTCTTCCCTCAGCCTGGCGTGTTCTGGGTATGCGCCCTGCTGCTGTGCCTGTTCGTGGGTCCGGCGCAGTCGGCGTCCCGCACCTTCCTGGCTCGCCTGGCGGATCCCGGTACTGAGGGTGAGCTGTTCGGTCTGTACTCGACCACCGGCCGTGCCACCAGCTTCCTGGCGCCGATGCTGTTCGGTCTGTGCGTGAGCATCATGGGCGCCCAGATTTGGGGTGTGCTCGGTATTCTGATCGTTGTGGTGGCGGGTCTGCTCCTGTTGCTGCCGGTGAAGGCGCCCGGTCCGTTGCGTATGCGTGCGGCTCGCCGCGAGCAGAAGCGCCGCGACAAGGCTGCCCAGTAAGGCAACCCAGTAAAGCATGCGGGGCTAAGCGTCCTGCAAACCGCCCTTGCGAACCCCCGCGCAAACCCGTAAACGCAAAGGGAGGGGCGGGTAGAAGAATGATCTTCTACCCGCCCCTCCTTTGTGCTTAAGCAGTGCTTATCAAGCGGAGCTCAGTAAGCCGCGCCAGAGAGCTATACCAGAGAACCGCAGTGGCTAGTCCTCCACCACGTCATCCTCATCATCAGAGACAGCGTCCTCAGAGGAATCCAGCGCAATCTGCTGCTCTTCCTCATCCAGAACCTCATCACTGGTCATCTGAGCCCAGGTTGCGTCATCAATCAGCGGATCATCAATCACACGAACCCACAGCATCGAACCAGCCGCCAGAGCACTCAAATTCTCGTCATACGCCTCCGCAGGCAGACCCTCAAAGATCTCAGCCAGACGCGCAAACAGGTCATCGTACGAAATGTCGCCCTCAGCCTGCAGCCAGCACTCCGCCGCAAAATCAGACAGCTCATTCAGCTCAGTGTCGCACAGCAGCAAGAACGGGCCGTCCTCACCCACACGCACACCCGAAGTACCCGGCATACGAGACACCGCAATCGTACCGTTCAAGAACACACCCGGCAGGTGATCCTCAACCGTGTACTTCTCCAGCTTCTCAACCTCATCAGCATTCGGCAGCTCACCACCATTCAGCAGATCCTGAACCAGCGGCAAAGTATCCTCAACCTCCGAGTACACCAGGCGCCACACGCCACCGCAACGCTCCACCAGCTTAGCCAGCGACACAACACCCTCAGGGTGACGCGCCAGACCCGAACTCTGCTCACTCAAGAACACCAGAGCCTCATGCAGCGGAACACGCTCAAAATACGGCTCAGAAGCCGACTCATCACGAGAAATGAACACAATACGCGACAGCTCATAGCTGAGGTCATCACGATCAACCACGTTCAGGCACAGGTCCACCGGGTTCTGCTGATCCTTCGGCGCATTCGGGTCAACAATCACAGACAGCGGCTTCGGATACGGCGACACAACACCCTCATCCGAAATAATCGCAGTCTCATCAGTCAGGTACGCAAACTTCGAACCCAAGAAACGCGACGCAGTCGTCTTACCGCTACCAGAAACACCCACCAGCGCCACAGCGCGCTTCGACTCAGGGTCACCAATAACAGCCGCATGCAGCATCACACCGCGACCAACCAGCTGCTCAATCATCGCCAACGTAATACGGCTCGTCAGATCCTGCATACCCGAATCATCATCAGCCACACGCAGCGTCGAAACCTTATCAAACGAACCCATCAACGGATTCGCCAAATCCATCACCGACTCATCAGTCGGCGCATGAACCAACATCACCTGATCAAAACGAGACAACGAAGCATACGCCTCATCAGGAGTATCAAAAAACTCCGGAGCAAGAGGCTCCCACGCCTTCTTAAAACGCTCCACAAAAGAGTCCGACATATCAATCAGATACAAAGAAACTTCCGCGCCAGCAACACGCAGAACAACAGGCTTCAGATTCATCAAAAAATCCTTAGAGAGTGAGAGATAAAAACCCGCACGCGAGTGAACGCACGAGCACAACAGGCGAAAAAACCGCCCAACGCGGGCGCACAAACACACAGCCTGCACGCCCGCACCCCAAAGCGGGAAAGACTAAGACTCCACAGAACCGTCCGCAGGAATCATCGTCTGATGAAAATTCAAATAACTACGCGAAGCAGTCGGGCCACGCTGACCCTGGTAACGGTTACCATACGCACCAGAACCATACGGATGCTCAGTCGGGCTACTCAAACGGAAGAAGCACAACTGGCCCACCTTCGAGCCCGGCCACAACATAATCGGCAAAGTCGCCATATTCGACAACTCAAGCGTCACATGACCAGAAAAACCAGGGTCAATAAAACCAGCCGTAGAGTGAGTCAGAAGACCCAAACGACCCAGCGACGACTTACCCTCCAGGCGGGCAGCCACATCATCAGGCAGAGTCACCTTCTCATACGTAGAGCCCAACACAAACTCACCCGGATGCAGAATAAACGGCTCATCAGGAGCCACCTCCACCAGGCGCGTCAAATCCTCCTGCGGCTGAGCAGGATCAATATGCGGGTACTTATGGTTATCGAACAGACGGAAGAAACGATCAATCCTCACGTCCACACTTGCAGGCTGAATCATCGACTCATCGAACGGATCAAGAACGATGCGCCCATCAGCAATCTCTTGACGAATATCGCGATCTGAAATAAGCACGTTTAAAGGATACCTGGCAAACACCACCCACGTGCAGGCATCCACCAGCCCCAGCACACAGGCCTACATCACATTTCAACCCCTGCGCCCGGCACACAAACAGCCGCAACACATTTCGCCCTCGACAAGCAGGCGCGATACACTGAAAAAGATGCGGCTGTAGCTCAATGGTAGAGCGCACGCTTCCCAAGCCTGATACGCGGGTTCGATTCCCGTCAGCCGCTCCACAAGCCCCGGACCTTATGGTTTGGGGCTTTATTTTTTAGGTTGGATGCGGTGGTTGGGCTCGGTTGGACGGGTCGAGGCGGTATGTTCCTTGCTCCTGCAGGGAACCCGTCCTCGCTTCGCTTCGGACACCCTGATGTCGCGACGGAACATACCGGCCTCTCCCCTACTAACTCTCTCCCCTTCTCCGGGCAGGTGGAGTAGTGGGTGCGGCTGCGCGGCTGGGAACGAACCGCGGGCGCTCGGTTTGGGAAGAGTGTGCGCGGAGGCGGGGTGGGGAATACTCGGGTGAGGTACCGCAGACAGCTCACCGGGAAACGGGATAGGTATTTGGGTGAGGTGGTGGCTCAGCTTAGGAGGTCAGGGTGCCTACCAGCGGGCTCAGCGCGAAAGGGCTTGCCGCAACTGCGCGAGCGCGGTGCCGCTATACCTTCCTGCAGCGACATCAGGGTGCCCGAGCTCTGCGAGGGCGGGTCCCCTGCAGGAGCGAAGGAAGTGTATAGCGCGCCAGCCTATCCCCTACACAAGCGAGGAACACACCCCGCAAGCCACCCCAAAACACTTGAAGAATGTTCAACTCACCCCACAGCTGTGCTAACCTAACCACAGAAATTCAATGAGAGATTTTCTCACAAACAGCTACTCGACGAGGAATCGTAGACCCGCATGACCCGCGAAACGCACCCCTACACCACCCCAGCACGCCCCCTCGACCTGAACCTCTACCTCGTCACAGGCGACAACCCCCTCGAAACCGTCCGGGCAGCCAAACACGCCACCTGCATCCAAGTCAGGTCCAAACCCATCAGCGCGCGCGAGCTCTACCAGCTCACCGAAGCTATCGCCGGCATCATCCAGCCGCACCAGACCCTCCTCGTCGACGACCGTGTAGACGTCGCCCTCGCGCTGCGTGCCCGCGGCGTGCGCGTTGACGGCGTGCACATCGGTCAAGACGACCTGCCCGTAGCCGACGCCCGCGCCCTCCTCGGCGCCGACGCGATCATCGGTCTGACCACCGGCACCCGGCAGCTCGTTGAAGAGTCCAACAAGATCGCGCACCTAATCGACTACATTGGCACCGGGCCGTTCCGTCCCAGCCCCACCAAGCAGTCCAACCGCCCGCCCCTCGGCATTGATGGGCTCCGCGAACTTGCCGAACTGTCCGCCGTGCCCACCGTAGCTATCGGCGACATCACCCCCGAAGACTGCCCCGCCATCCGCACCACCGGAGTTGCCGGAATCGCCATGGTCCGCGCCTTCGTCGACAACCCCGCGCTGCAGGCATAGCCATGACCATCACCATCATTGGTGGCGGAATCATTGGCCTCACCACCGCGTTTGAGCTCACCGAACGCGGCGAAAACGTGCACCTCATCGACGCCGAAACCAGCGACTACGGCACCACCGACGACGGCACGGCGCTCTACCCCGCCGCCAGCCACTACGCCGGCGGCATGCTCGCGCCCATCGCAGAAGTGCAATTCCAGCAGGACGCGCTCTTCCCGCTCATGACCGCCAGCGCCGACGCCTACCCCTCCCTCATGGAGAGGCTCAGCCGCGCCACCGACCTGCCCACCGGCTACGACACCACCGGCACGCTCATCGTCGCTGCCGACCGCGCCGACGCCGAGCACCTGCAACGCACCCGCGCCTACTACCGGGATATGAACCGCCCCGCGGACCCCGTCACCCCGACGCAGGCGCGCGCCCTCGAACCGCTCCTGGCACCGCGTATCGCCGGCGCTGTGAGCATCCCCAGTGACCATCAGCTACACCCGCGGCTCATGAGGCGCGCCCTCAAAGACGCCCTCACCCGCCGCGGCGTCACCTTCGGCACCGAACGGGTCACCGCCCCGGATGCGGGCGACATTATCTGCACTGGACTAGGGGCAACACTGCATGGGGACTACCCGCTACGCCCCGTCTACGGGGACATTCTGCGTCTGCGCGCCCCGCGGCCCATCCTCAAGCATGTGGTGCGCGGCTACGTGAACTCCCGCCCCGTCTACCTCATCCCCCGCCCTGACGGGGAGCTGTGCATTGGCGCGACCAGCCGCGAAGACCACCGCACACTACCCGCCATTGACGGCGTGCACCAGCTGCTACGTGACGCGATCCGCCTCGTGCCCGCGGTTGAAGAGTGCGAGCTTCTGGAGGCGAACGTCGGCGCGCGCCCCGGCACCCCGGACGACCTGCCCATCTTCGGGTACCGCACTCGTGCCGACGGCACCCGCCAGCTCGTGTCCACGGGCTATTTCCGCCACGGTATTCTGCTTGCCGCACTCGCCGGCAAGGTTGGTGCAGAGGTCGCCTGCGGGGCTGAGATTCCGCCCATCATGCAGGCATGCGACCCGGCACGATTCACCCACTAAACACAGTCCCCGCCGGATGCACCCGGCACCTTCACGAAAGGATTTCGCATGATCATCACCTACAACGGCGAGCCGCTAACCACCAACGCCCCCACCGTATTTGACCTTGTCATGGACCAGTTTGGTACCGAGGCGGGCGTGGCAGTAGCCCTTAACCGCAGTATTGTGCCGCGTTCCACGTGGCTGGATGTCCCGCTGAACGAGGGCGATAGGGTGGATGCCCTCACCGCCGTTCAGGGCGGCTAATCTTTCAGCCTGTACCGGAGAGATACCCACCGGCAAAAAGAACAGCCATTCTCGGTTTTCTTTCTAAACCGGGCGCACCGTAGCGCCCCGCACCAACCAGCAGACCCCGTTATTTAGACGTTCCCACAGAGGAGAACACCATGAGCCTCACACCGCTCACCATCGGCGACCGCACCTTCACCTCCCGCCTCATCATGGGCTCCGGAGGCGCAACCAGCATGGACCTGCTCGAACAGGCGCTCATCGCATCCGGTACCGAAATGACGACGGTTGCCATGCGCCGTCACGCCGCAGGCACCCCCATTTTTCCGCTTCTGCAGAAGCTCAATATTGCGCCGCTGCCCAATACCGCAGGGTGCCGCACCGCAGCTGATGCGGTGATGACCGCGATGCTCGCCCGCGAGGCGCTGGGCACTTCCTGGGTGAAGGTCGAGATCATCCATGACGAAGACACCCTGCTGCCGGACACCGTGGAGCTGTTGAACGCTTGCGAGCAGCTGGTCGCTGAGGATTTCACGGTGCTCGCGTACACCTCTGACGATCCGGTGGCTGCAGCTCGCCTGGAGGATGCGGGCGTTGCGGCGGTTATGCCGTTGGGCGCGCCGATTGGTACCGGTCTGGGCATTTTGAACCCGCACAATATTGAGCTGATTGCGTCCCGCGCGCAGGTTCCGGTGGTTCTGGATGCCGGCGTGGGTACCGCTTCGGACGCCGCCCTGGCGATGGAGCTGGGCTGTGATGCGGTGTTGTTGGCGTCGGCGGTGAATCGTGCTGAGGATCCGGTAGCAATGGCTCAGGCGATGAAGTTTGCGGTGCAGGCGGGCGCGTTGGCGCGTGAGGCTGGCCGTATTCCGGTGCGTGAGCACGCGAAAGCATCGTCGCCGTCGGAGGGTTTTGTCTCGTGGATGTAAACCTTTCCCCTACCCCGGTGAATCCGAAGCATGCGCGTCTGGATCGCGAGCGCACGGACCGTCAACGTCGCCTCCCCGGCTTTGATCAGGACGCGGTGGCGGCTGCCCGCGTGTTGGTAATTGGTGCTGGTGGTTTGGGTTGTCCGGTGGTGCAGGCGTTGGCGGCGGCTGGCGTGGGGTATCTGCATATTGTGGATTCTGATTCGGTGGAGCTGTCGAATATTCAGCGTCAGCCGCTTTTTGGTGTGCCTGATGTGGGTAAGCCGAAGGCGGAGGTTGCGGCGCGCCGTGCCCTGGAGCTGTGCCCGTCGTTGACGGTTGAAACGTCGGTTCGGCATGTGGATGCGTCCTGGATTTTGGATCTTTTCGCCGCCTCGGCACCGGATTGTGTGGTGGATTGTACGGATACGTTTGCGTCAAAGTATCTGATTGCGGATGCTGCGCAGGTTGCGGGTCTGCCGCTGGTGTGGGGCACGGTGTTGCGTTTTGGCGGGTCGGTGAGTCTTTTTGAGCCGGATGGCGCGCATTTGCGTGATATTTTTCCGACGATTCCGCAGACGGTGGAGTCGTGTGCGCTTGCCGGGGTGTTGGGTGCGACGACGGCGGTGGTGGGTTCGCTGATGGCGACGGAGGTGCTCAAGCATGTGAGCGGCCTACCGACGGCGGCGGGTACTCTGCTGACGTATGATGCCTTGTCGGGTACGTGTACGTCGTTTGGGGCGGTGCCGGATCCGGCGCGTGTGGTTCCGGTGGATTTGTCGGCGCATGAGGTCCCGCAGGTTCTGCTGGATGTGCGTGAGGCGCCCGAGCGTGAGGCGTCTATTAAGCATGAGGGTTCGATGCATATGCCGCTGTCGCAGCTGAGCGACGCTGAGGGGTCGCTGTTGCCGGCAACCGACGTGCCCGCGGAGTTGTTGAGCCTGTTTGAGTCGGTTCGTGATCAGCGTGTGGGCGTTTTCTGTGCCTCGGGTGCGCGAGCGCAGCGCTTTGTACAGGCGTACGCGGAGCTGGCGGGCGAGTACGGTGTGAGCCTCACGGCTATCTAAACGCATACAAGGCGTAGCTATCCCTTCCGGAGGCGACATCAGGGTCCCCTGTAGGCGCGGAGGAAGGGCATAGCGCGCCTAATCGTAAGGAAAGCGGTATCGTCCGTAGTGACATCAGGGTGCCCGAAGCGAAGCGAGGGCGGGTTCCCTGCAGGAACGAGGGCGCATACCGCTTTCCGCTTAACTCGTAGAGCTTAACCCGTAGAGACATTTCCCCCTGTGCAGGGCGTAAAATCGTGTATAACACGGCGGCACGTCGCACGGTTTGTTCTGCCTAAAAACTGCCACTGCCGCCTCCTGTTTTCGCACACTCACTCTAGGAGTTTTATGCTCACCGTCTCTACTGTGCCGCTTGTTTTGTGTACGGCACTTGTTGCGTTGACTTTGCTGATTAGCGGTATTGCTAAGGCGAAGGACCCGCAGAGTACCGTGACCGGTATTCAGAATCTTGGTTTGGAGAAGATCGCGCCGACCCGTGCGGTGTCGCTGATTTTGCCGTGGTTCGAGATTGCCCTGGCCGCCGTTCTGCTGCTGTCGCCGGTGCGTTTGCCTGTTGTGATTGCTTCGGGTTTGGCGTTGATTCTGATGCTGTTCTATACGGTGGTGATTGCGCGCGCACTGGCGACGGGTCGTACTGCGGGTTGTAATTGTTTTGGTTCTGAGTCGAATGCGCCGGTGAGCCGTTACACGCTGGTCCGTAATATTGCGTTGTTGTTGGCGGCGGCTGGCGCGCATGCGAGCGCGTTGAAGGGGGGCACGGGTGTTGTGTCGACTCTGCTGGGTCTGGATAATAGCGGCTGGACTTGGGTTTTTGGTGCGGCGCTGATTGCTGTGACGTTGGAGGCTGTTCGCCGCGGTGATGCTCTTGCGCAGCCGGAGCCGCAGGCTGAGGTGATTTTGCCGGAGCCGGTGTATGACGAGAACGGCGAGGAGCTGTATGTTCGTATGCCGATTCCTCATGCGGCGCTGTACCTGGAGAATGGTCGCCACACGAATTTGCGTGCGTTGGCTAAGAATCAGGCGCGTATGCTGGTGTTTGTGTCGGCGACGTGTGCTGGTTGTGTGAAGTTTTTGAAGACGATGTCTTCGTGGCAGGAGCGTCTGCCGCAGGTGGCGTTGCATCCGGTGTATTCGAGCCTGGAGTCGTTGCAGACCTCGCGTAATGCGGGTACGTTGCCTGAAGGGTTAACTCCGCTGATTGACCGTGATGCTGGTGCGCGCGCGAATTTCGGTAATGGTGTGCCGTTGGCTGTGGTTTTGGGTGCTGATGGTCTGATTGCTGGCGGCCCGGTGGCTGGTAAGGAAGAGGTTGAGGGGCTGCTTGCCGATATTGAGGCGCAGTTCGCTGAGGCTGCTCGTCTGGCTGAGGAGGAGCGTCAGGAGCAGATGCGTAAGGCGTTTGCAGCGGGTCCGTCGAATGTTGAGGGCGACCACCTCTAAACGCGTCCCTATCGTTTAGCCTCTGTAGCGTCCGTTCCCCTCCCGTAGCCCCGTCCGGCTCTTACTGCCCTTACCGGCAGACGCCGGGTGGGGCTATGCTAGTACGTAGCGCACACACCGCTTATACGCCGCGGTCACCTCGCCGGGTGGCGGCTGGCGCGTCCTCAACCCTATCAAAGGAGTTTTTATGGCAATGATGAGTTTCAACGCTCCGGGTGAGCGTGAGAAGTCCCTGTGGCTGATCCGCAAGGAAAGCAACCCGAATCACTCACAGTGGTACATTGACCGTTTTAAGGCGATGGAGGCTGAGGGTAATGATATGGCCGGTGAGTCTCGCCTAGTGAATGCGTTGGCGTCTCGTGGCGCGAAGATTCTTGATGCGGGTTCTGGCCCTGGTCGTGTGGGTAAGCAGCTGCACGCGTTGGGTCACCGTGTGACGGGTGTTGATATTGATCCTGAGCTGATTGAGGAGGCGCGCCGCGTCTGCCCGGAGGCTACGTGGATTACTGCTGATTTGGTGGATTTGCCGGAGGTGCTGGGCATTGAGGGTGACGCTACGGCGGAGAATGGTTTTGAGCTGCTGGTGTGTGCGGGTAATGTGATGGGTTTCTTGGCTCGTTCGACTCGTAAGCCGGTGGTGGAGAATTTCCGTCGCGTGTTGGCGCCGGGTGGCCGCGCTGTCGTGGGTTATGGTTCGGGTCCTGGCCGTGATTATGCGTTTGAGCAGTTCCTCGCTGATGCCCGCGAGGTTGGCCTGAACGTGGATAACACCTACTCTTCATGGCAGATGCACCCGTTTGTGGAGGGCTCTTCGGAATTTTTGGTGGCGGTTCTGTCGCGCCCGGCGAGCTAGGCTCGCATCTGAAACGAGCGCGCTAAGCGCATTTAGCTAGGCATACAAATGGCCCGGCGCCTCCCCTGTGTGGGGTGGGCGCCGGGCCATTTGTGTGTCCGGAAGAAGCGCGTCCATAAGAACTTTAAAGAATGGTTGTTCTAGTGGATCATGTAGATGTTGCGGGCGATTTCTTCGGGCAGGAAGGATGCGGCGAAGAGGATTGCCACGATGATGACGGCGAGCGCGGTCATGAGGCTGGAGCGCCAGCCGGGGTGCAGTTCGTTGAAGGTGATGAGTCCCTTGTGTTCTTTGTCCATGTTGACCACGTTGATCTGCTTGTAGATGGTGGTCTGGGGGGAGAGTTTGGAGGAGACTTCTCGCATGGTTTTGCCGTCCCAGACGCGGCCGTCGATGCGCATGAGCTGTTTGCCGTCTTTGTCGACGGCCCACATGGCGGGGAAGCTGCGGTAGCGTAGGCGACCGGCGACGGTTTTGAGTTTCTGGCCGTAGGCTTTTTTGGGGTAGAGCTTTTCGGCGTAGATGGTGTGGTCGATGTTTTCGAGGGGTACGGCGAACCAGCCGAAGGTGCGTGCGCGGAGCACGTGGGTTTTGGTGATGACGATAATGGTGGGTTTGAGAACTGAGTAGAGGTTGACACCGGCGATGGCGCCGATAAGAAGCACAAAGATGGTGTACGGCAGGGCCGGTCGCTTGTAGAAGACGAAGGCGAGCGCGGCGAGGAGCACAATGGTGCCGGGGAGTGCCGCTTCGATGCGCCTGCCGTAGGATCGCATGCGGGGGTGGAATAGTTCGTTGACTTCGCCGTATTTGGCGGGGACTTCGTGAGCGCGTTCTGCCATATACACAACTTTAGTGTGTGCGGTGCGTGAAACCTAGCGGACTACCTGCGTTACCCTGGTTCTATGCGTAATTTTTCTCCCGTGGAGCGGGTCCTGGCAATGTGGATGGTCGGTGTTGTGGTGGCGGTGTCTGTGGCTGCTGCGGCGCTGGTTATGACGAATAAGCTGGTGTATGGTCCGACTGGTCAGGTGCGGGAGTATTTTCATGCGTTGCGTACGGGTAATGGTTCGTATGCGCGTGGCCTGTTGGGTGCGCAGATCCCTGAGGGTGACGCGTCGCTGCTGGATGGGGATGCTTTGAGGCGTTCGGTGTCTTCGTTGGGTGAGGTGTCGTATGAGGTGGTGGAGACTAGCGCCGATGGTGAGCATGCGACGGTGCGTGCTTCGTATTCTTTGGGGGGTTCGCAGCAGCATACGGATTTTCGTTTGCATCGTGCGGGTACTCATTGGGGCTTTTTTGATAAGTGGGCTATTGATGAGGCGTCTTTGCCGTCGGTGAAGGTGAATATTCAGGGTGTGGAGGCTGCGACGATTAATAACCGTAAGGTTGCGGTGGATGAGGGTGCGGCGTCGTTCCCGGTGTTTTATCCGGGTGTGTATGCGGTGTCGTATGATTCGACGGTTTATACGGCGCAGAAGGTGAATGAGGTGGTGACTGCGCAGGATGCGAATCATGCGGTGCGTATGGAGTTGAAGCCGAGTGATAATGCGTTGTCGTCGGTGAAGGAGCAGGTGCAGGATCATTTGAAGAAGTGTACGCAGCAGAGCACTCTTTATCCTGGTGGGTGCCCTTTTGAGTATGCGTTTACGGGTCGTGTGGATTCTGAGGTGAAGTGGTCGGTGGTGAAGGTTGCGGATCCGCAGGTGAGTGTGAGTTCGGCAGGTGTGTGGTCGTTGAAGCCGATGTCGGGTACGGCGAAGGTGTCGTTTACTCAGTTGGATTTGTATACGGGTGAGCGTTCGCAGGTGCAGAAGGAGATTCCGTTTACGTTGAAGGCGTCGGTGGAGGCGGATGCGAAGGCGGTCCGAGTCTCTTTCTAGACGTAGTTACTACGTAGAAAAGGGTCAGTATTATCCTCGCTCCTAACAGAGGAGAGGATAATACTGACCCTTATTTTTAACATCAATAGCTCACTCAAAAATTTATTTTCTAGATAATTTACAAAAGAGCTTTATGATTCATCAGTAGAATTCCTTTTCCTGTCACGAATCCAGAAAAACACGAAGAGAATTACGGCAAGAAGCAAAAGAGTAAACTTCACCTGATCTAAAACAACAGAATATTCTGGCGAGGAAGACCCCATCCACAGAAGAGGGTTATCCAAAAAATTCTGCCTAATAGATGCCGCATCGGAGGAGCTAGCATTAAATATTTTCTGCATCCTTACGAGAAGCGGATCAATATAGCTTCCAGTCACTGCTTTAGCCACAGAATTCAACATAGAGCCGCCCAGTATAACATCGAAGAAAATCCATGAAACCGCAAGGCAACCAGCAGGAAAGATTAATGCCATTATGGAATATTTGAAGAACTTCCTCATTTCAACAAAGATTTTAATAAAAAATACAAATGAACATAAAACACTGAAGGAGAGAGTGAAGAAAGATATATAGTCAACCAGAGAGAAGAGCATTTTCTGGTCTTCGCCTGAAACAAATATAGCAAAGGTAACTACTCCACAAATTATGGCTATAATCGTAGCATCTCCAAGGAATTTTATATACTTCCCAGCAATCCATCTAACCGAATAACCTTTATAATCAAAAACCCTTTTAAAAACCACAGCAAAAACATGGGCAAAAAATAATATGATTATTAGATATATCATTGGGGGCAAGATACATACCTGCAGGATATATTCACACAGCGTATAGATCTCTTCAAATTTTGGGAATCTTGGATATTCTGACCCCTGAGTAAAACCCTGGTAAAGTACTACCCAGTATGCATAAACAAATATTACAGTTACAGCAGCTGCGCTGATAAACGATATCTTGCCTCCCCTAGAAACCCATGGGGAAGTCCGGATCTTCTTGTAGATCCAGCTTTCTTCATGTCCAGGTTGAGGTTCTTCAAAAGCCCTCCCAACTCTCTGGGAATAATGCTTCCATGCATGTTTCAACTCATCAAGATATTTATTCAGCAATATACGCACCTACATCAGTAAAATCAGCAGACACTATTACTATATCGTCATGAAACTTCACGAGGATGACCCGGCCCTTTCGCGTCCCACAATCCTAAAAGTACAAAGGGAACCGGTACTATCCGCAGCGGTATCAGGGGGCACAACAGAAAAGGGTCAGTATTATCCGTAGCGACATCAGGGTGTCCGAGCGAAGCGAGGACGGGTGCCCCTGTAGGAGCGAGGATAATACTGACCCTTGATTCTTTTATAGATCCCTAGTTGATACCGCGAAGGTCCAGGACAAGTTCGCTTTCGTCTGCCTCGTCACCGGTCACGACGACGGGAATACCCCAGTCCTGCTGGTAGAGGTGACATGCTGCATGCTCGGGGATGTCACCGCCGGGGGTGCCGTCGCAGGCGGCGGCGCGTGCGGTGATGTGCAGGACTGCCTCGGTGATTTCGGGGTTGAGTACGAGGGTGCGGGTCAGTCCGGTGGAGGTGCCGGCGCCTTCCAGGATGAAGTTCTCGGGGGTGGAGGAGATCTTCAGCTGGGTGGGGTCGCCCCAGCGGGTGTCGAGCTTCTGGCCGGTGGGCACGGTGAATCGTGAGGTGAATTCGAGGGTGCCGCCGGTGAGCTTGGTGGAGGGGCGTGCGGTGGTGATGGCGCCTTCGTCGACGTGCTGTGCCTTGGCGGGGATGGAGGCGCGTACGAGCTGGTGGGCGTTGGTTTCGACGATGATGAGGCGCGGTTCTTCGCCGGGTACTTCTTCGACGAGCAGGTCGGAGGGTTCGTCGAGGCCGCGTTCGAGGGTGCCGAGGGTGCCGGTTGCGGGGTCCCAGCGGCGGATGGCGCCGTTGTAGGTGTCAGCTACGGCGATGGATCCGTCGGGCAGTTCGGTCAGGCCGAGGGGGTGCTGCATGCGGGCGGTGTCGGAGTCGCCGTCGACGAAGCCGAAGTCGAACAGGCCCTTGCCGACGGCAGAGGTGACCTGTACGCCGTCTTCGGTGAAGGTGACGTGGCGCAGGCCGCTGGTTTCGGAGCATGCGACCCAGAGGCTGCCGTCGCGTGCTTCGATAATGCCGGAGGGCTGGGCGAACCATGCGTCGGCGGCGGGGCCGTCGGCGAGGCCTTCGACACCGGAGCCTGCGAAGATGCTGACGGTGCCGTTGATGGGTTCGTAGCCGAAGAGCTGGTGGGTGCCTGCCATGGCGATGATGAACTGACCGGCTTCGCGGGAGTAGACAGCGTCCCAGGGCGAGGAGAGCGCAATCTCGGTGGCGGGCACGCCGGTGGGGATGTGGTTGGGGTCGCCGGTGACGGCGTTGTCGCCGTCGATGACGCGCTGCACGCCGTTACCTGCGAGGGTGCGTACTTCGCCGGTACGCAGGTTGAGGGAGCGCAGGCGGTGGTTGACGGTGTCGGCGACGAGCACGTCGTAGCCGAGCTGTTCGCGCAGGTTTTCGGGTACGAGGGCGAGGCCGGCGGGTTCGTTGAAGCGTGCTTCGGTGCCGGTGCCGTCGACGTGGCCCTTGACGGGGTGGTTTACGGGGTCGTCGCCGCCACCGTAGGTGTTGATGACGGTGTTGAGGTCGGCGGCTACCTGCAGGATGCGGTGGCGTGCGCTGTCTGCGACGAGGTAGGTACGTTCGCGGTTGCCGAAGAGGTTTGCGGGGCCGAATTCGGCGGGCAGTTCAATGGCCTTGCCGGGGAAGGCGTAGGTGCCGGCTGCCTTGGGGCGGGGTACGTAGGGGCCGTCGCCGCGGTGTAGGGTGCCCTTCGCCTCGTGCTCGGCGACGAGTTCGCGTACGAGGGAGGTGAGGCCCTGTACGTGGCCTTCGCCGGAGAGGTGGGCGACGATGTAGCCTTCGGGGTCGACGACGACGAGGGTGGGCCATGCGCGGGCGGTGTATGCCTGCCAGGTGGTCAGTTCGGGGTCGTCGAGTACGGGGTGGGTGATGTGGTAGCGGTCGACGGCTGCGGCGAGCGCTACGGGGTCTGCTTCGTGTTCGAATTTGGGGCTGTGTACGCCGACGGTGACGAGTACGTCGGAGAATTCTTCTTCAAGGGGGCGTAGTTCGTCGAGGACGTGCAAGCAGTTGATGCAGCAGAGGGTCCAGAAGTCGAGAATAACGATTTTGCCGCGAAGGTCCTGCAGGGTGAGGTTTTTGTCGCCGGTGTTGAGCCAGGCTCGGCCCTCGAGTTCGCTGGCGCGCACGCGTACGCTGCGGGTGGTGTTCTCGCTCATGGTTTTCTCTCCTGTTGGGTGCGCCGTGTGTGGGCGCGTTGGTTTGCTGTCTCCATTATGCCAGCGTGGTGGGGGTGGTTCGCTGGGAGTTGAGCTTTGTGACTTGGGGGCTTAACGACCTGTCATATTAAGTCATATTCAGGGTGGCGTGTGGGTGCATAAAAGCGCCCCGCACGCATCACGTTCGGATGCGCACGGGGCGCTGAGGTATTCAGGCGGTCTAAGATAATCAGCTCAGTTCAAATGTGCGCGGAATACAGCCGAATACGCTGGAATTCATCGATTCCTAACCCGCATTAGAAGCCCGTTCGGGGTCCCAGATACGGGCCCGCTTCGTCGGCTTTACAGGTTCCTTCGGCGTTACGTTGAGAGCCTCAACAGGAGCGGGGGTTTGCGGGACTTCCAGGGACGTGTAGGATTCCTCGTTAACCTCATTCTTAAAGTCGATAATCTGGGTCATACCGTCTGACTCGACATTGATAAGACGCCCGCCAGCCATAATTGCATGCCACGAGCCATCAGCTTCTACGGTGATGATTGATCCATCAGGAGTGACGCGGCCCCAACTACCGTCCTTCTTGATAATGATGTCATCGCCGTTGTTCGCCTCAACAATGGCGATTTCATCGCCGAGGGATGAGGTATACACGGTGCCGTCAGCATTCGTAGATTTCTTTGAGGCGGGGCTCTTCTTGGCCTCTTCAATGGTTTCTTTAAAGGATTTCTGGTTGCCAGCACCTGAGTTGGAATCTGTGGGCTTAGATTCTTCGTCCTCAGCGACCTGCTTTTCATCCGAAGCATCCTGCGTTGAGTCTGCGCCGGCTGTCTCTTCCTCAGCCTTAGCCTGGGCATCACTCGAGGTCACCTGCGACTCAGGGGATGCGGCGTTTGCAGTCAGCGAGGTGGAGGAAGCGTTAGGAGTAGCGCTTGCAGATGCACTCTCATGGGAGATAGTGGTGGTCTGCGTAGCCTCATCACAGGCAGCCAGGCTGAGCGTTACGGCAAGACTCAAAGACAAGACAGCAATGAATTTCTTCACTAATTTTCCTTTTTCAGACACGCTCTGTGTGCATACCTGCACCGCATGAGGCGTGTATTAAGTAAGCGCTAGATTCTGAGCGCTTCCCTATCCTAGCAATAGATACCTGACGCTTCCTATTTTCTATATATCGGGCGTGTAGTTTCCCGCATGCGAAAGCGCCCCGCACGCATCACTATCGGATACGTGCGGGGCGCTAGTAAGCCCTATTCTGGCGGGCTGTTCTGACTGTTCGGCCCGGGGCAGGGGCTAGTTTTTACTTGGCGCCTGCAACCTCGGAGAGGTCACCAATCTTGGTGGGCTTGACCGGGGTCTTAGCGGTGCCGCTGAAGCCGTCGATACGGCCGGGGGCCTTCGGAGTTTCGATGGTGGAGACGTCGGTCGCCTGCTCAAAGGTCTTGGTGTTCAGCACGGATGCGGTGCCATCTGCATTGACAACGGTGTAGAGGTTGTCCTTGGGATTGGTCTTGATCCAGGAGCCGTCCTCTTTCACGACGATGGTTGTACCGTTGGAGTCCATGCTGGTCCACACACCGTTATTCTGGATGCTGATGATAGCGCCGTCCTTGGATTCGAATGCAGCGAGTTCATCGGTGTAGTAGACGGTGCCATCGCTGGTCTGCACCTTCTTCACGCCGGACTGCTCCTTGAGCTGCTCCAGGGCTTTCTTGCTGGCGGTGTAGCCTGCGGAGGCTGCCTGATCGGCGGATTCCTGGCCCTTCTTGAGTGCTTCGGTTGCTTCGCTGGGCAGACCGCTGGGGGCGCTGATGGTGCCCTGGGTGGTCTTGGTTTCTGCCTTGGTGGTTTCAGCTGCTGCGGAGGCGGTGCTCTTGCTGGTTGCTGCTGCGGAGGTGCTTGCGGGTGCCGAGGCAGTTGCGGAAGCGGTTGCAGAAGCGGACGCGCTTGCCGATGCGGAGGAGTTGGAGTTGGCGCCGGAGTTGCCGCCGCAGGCTGCGAGGCCGAGGGCACCGGCAATGGTCAGGGACAGAACAGCAATTGACTTCTTCACTGAATTTCTCTTTTCTGTATGCGCCGCTCTGCGGCGGCGCAGTGCATGGTGTGGTTGACCTGTACTCCAGTATGCCCGGAGTACGCCTCCATGCTAGCACCGTGACCTGAAAGCTCCCTGAGATGTTGCGGTGCTTCCCTTCCCCCGCTTTTCATGGGTCTTCTCAGCTCGGATCGAAGACGCAAAACACCCCGCACGCATCACAGTCGGATACGCACGGGGTGCTGGTGTCCCTGTTCTGTCGGGCTATTCGGCCCGGAGGCAGGAGCTCGTTTTTACTAGAGGCCTGTAATCTCAGAGAAGTCAGCAACCTTGGTGGGCTTGACCGGGGTCTTAGCGGTGCCGCGGAAGCCGTTGATGGGACCAGGTGCCTTCGGGATATCGATGGTGGAGACGTCGGTTGCCTGCTCTAAGGTCTTAGTGTTCATCACGGCAGCGGCGCCGTCTGCCCTAACGGCGGTGTAGAGGTTGTCCTCAGGGTTGACCTTGATCCAGGAGCCGTCCTCATCCACGACGATGGTTCCACCGTTGGAGTCAAAGCTACTCCACGCACCGGTATTTTTGATGATGACAATAGCGCCACCCTTGGATTCGAAAACTGCGAGTTCATCGGTGTAGTAGACGGTGCCGTCGCTGGTCTGTACCTTCTTCACACCGGCCTCGTTCTTGAACTCGTTCAGGGATTCCTTGACGGCGCTGTAGAATGCGGAGGTTGCCTGCTGGTTGGATTCCTCGCTCTTCTTAAGGGCTTCACTTGCATCGGTGGGGGCGCTGATAGTGCCCTGGGAGGTCTTGGTTTCTGCCTTGGTAGTTTCAGCTGCGGCGGAGGTGGTGCTCTTGCTGGTTGCTGCTGCGGAGGTTCTTGCAGGTGCGGAGGCGGTTGCGGAAGCAGACGCGCTTGCCGATGCGGAGGGGCTGGAGGTGAATCCGCCGGAGTTGCCGCCGCAGGCTGCGAGGCCGAAAGTTGCGGCGAGGCTCAGAGACAGAACAACAATAGACTTCTTCACTGTGCTCTCTTTTCTGTATGCGCCGCTCTGCGACGGCGCAGTGCGTAGTGTGGTTGACCTGTACTCCGGTATGCCCGGAGTACGCCTTCATGCTAGCACCGCGACCTGAAAGCCCCCTGAGATGGTTTGCAGCTTCTCCTCCCCCTCCCGCTACTTTTACGGGGCTTCTCAACGCGGCTTGACAACGCAAAACGCCCCGCACGCATCACGTTCGGATGCGCACGGGGCGAACGGATCTAGCTAGTCGCCAGCTAAGCGGTGGATACGGTTAGTTCACAGCCATGCTAGTCGGCTTAACGGGGGTCTTCGGGGCGGGGAAATCTCCCACCGGAGCCGGGGTCTTGGGCATTTCCAGGGACTGGTAGTCGTCCGAAATCTCCGAGGTCTTAACGTTCATAATGGAAGCCGCGCCATTCTCATCAACGTTAATGATTTCACCGTTAGGCTTGACAGCGGCCCAGCCGCCCTTCTCAGTCACGGCGATAACCTCGCCTTCAGGGGTCACACGTACCCAGCTGCCGTCGTTCTCAATGCTGATGTAGCTACCGTTCTTAGCTTCGACAACAGCGATGCTTCCGTCAGGGTCAGCGTACACGTTACCTTCAGTGTTCGTAGTCCTCTTGGTGGAGTGATCTTTCTTAGCCTCTTCGACGGTTTCCTTGTAATGCTCGTAGACCTTCGGGCCGTAGCTACTATCGGTGGCGTCCGTGGGCATGGAGGAAGCACCCGACAAGCCACCCTTCTGGCTTTCGGATGCCTTAGCGGAGGAGCTCGAGCTATTTGCGTGTGCAGAAGCAGATGCACTTGCCGAAGTGGATGCTGAGGTAGCTGCCGAGGTGGTTGCAGTTGCGGACGCGCTGGAGGAGGCAGACGCGCTTGCCGAAGCGGACGCGCTCGCGGATGCACTCTGGCTTTCGGCGGGTGCCTTGGCGTTGGAGCTGCACGCGGCAAGACCGAAGGTTGCGGCGAGGCTCAGGGACAGAACAGCCATAGTTTTCTTCACTGTGTTCTCTTTTCTGGTAGATCCCCGTGCTATGCCGGGGAGACCTATAGTGTGGTTGTTTGTTGAGTGAGAGTTGAGTGAGAGTTGAGTGAGAGCTAGATTCTGAGCGCCTCCCTAATCCTAACAACAGTTATGCGAAGCTTCCTATTTTCCCTAGGAGTTCAGCGCAACTTGAAGACGCAAAACGGCCCCGCACGCATCACGTTCGGATGCGCACGGGGCGTCTTCATAAGTCACGGACTGTCACGCTCTACGAGCGCCACAAGCCGCTGTTAGCTCTTTACAGCTTACTTGGGCTGTGCGGGCTTGACGGGGGCGACCTTAGCCTGTGCGGGCTTTGCGGGAACCTTCGGAGCCTTCAGGTCTGCCTTCTCGCCGCCAACGATGGAGGTTACTTCACCGGATGCGTCCACGGTTGCCTGCAGGCCGCTGTTAGCCTGGATGCTCCAGGAGCCATCAGCCTTGACTGCGACCTGGCCGTTTGCGTCCTGGCGGCTCCAGGAACCGTCAGCCTGTACAGCTACCTGACCTTCGTCACCCTGAATGGTCCAGCCGCCGTCCTCAGAGACAACGACGTCGCCCTCAACGGTGGAGGTGGTGTTGCCCTCGGAGTCCTTGGACTCAGCCTTGGTGTTGCCCTTTGCGTCGGACTCTACCTTGGAGGAGTTACCCTCGGAGTCCTTAGCGTCTACGGATGCCTTGCCGTCTGCGCCGACCTTCACGTCTGCGGAGTTGCCCTCGCCGTCGTTAGCCTTGACGGTGACGTTGCCGTCCTTGTCAACCTTCACGTCTGCAGTAGCGGAAGCGGAAGCAGCCGAGGTGGTTGCAGCTGCAGAGGATGCCTTAGCCGATGCGCTTGCGGAAGCAGTTGCAGAAGCGGATGCAGTCGCGGTGGTGGTGGAAGAGGACTGGGAGCCACATGCGCTCAGGCCCAGTGCGCCTGCGAAAGCGATGGACAGAACCGCGGTGGTCTTCTTCATTGCGGGGGCGATAGCCATTGTTTCTCCTTGTGGTTGTTAGTATGGTGCGGCTAGTTGGCGACGTATTCGCGTCGTGCGCGGGATCCGTGTGGGTTCCCATAACGATTATCGGTTTAACCAACCGCGTTAATTCTATCGAGTTTGGGTCTGTTTATCCGGGTGCATGGGTGTTTATCCGCATTCTAGCGGGTGGCATAGCCCACGTTTTCACCCGGTTCGTCAGTCAGCTTCTTAGCGGCGGGGAGTGACGGGCTTGACCGGGTCAGCGCCAGCACCGGCAGGCTTGACGGGTACGGCAGGTACCTGGAAGGTTCCCTGTCCGGTCTGTTCCCAGGAGCCGTCAGCCTTCACTTCGACAACACCGGGGGTTCCGACGAGCTCCCAGGATCCGTCTGCTTTCACCTCTACGTTGCCGCTCGGGCCGACGCGTTCCCAGGAGCCGTCAGCATCAACTTCTACAATGTCGCCGTTGGGGGCGTGGTAGGACCAGCCGCCGTCAGCGTCGATCTGGATCATGGTGTAGCCGTTGGATGCGCTGACGGTTCCGCCGTCGACGGTCACAGAACCGTTACCGGCACCGTTAGAGCCGCTCTTGGCGGTGGTCTCGCCTGCCTTCTCGTCGACCTTTGCAGAGGAGCCGGAGTTGCTGGAAGCCGAGCCTCCGTTGACGGTTGCGTTGCCGCTAGCGTCTGCGGTCACGCCGGTTCCGTCAGCACCGTTGACGGTTACGCCGTTTTCGGTGACGGTGACGGTACCCTGCGAGCTGCTTGCGGTAGCGCTCGGGGAGGCTGCGTCGCTTGCCTTGACGGTGACCTTGCCGTTGCCCGCGTTGACTGCCGCGTCGGCGGTGGAGGATGCCTTGGCGGTTGCGGTTGCGGTGGGTGCCGGGCTGGAGGTGTTCTGTGCACCGCAGGCGCTCAGACCCAGTGCTGCGATTGCTACGATGGACAATGCGGCTGCGCCGGTGCGGAGGCGGTGGCTGGTGGGCTGTGCGGAAGTACGCTGAGCGTGGCGTGCCATGAGGGGTTCTCCTTGTGAGTCCCGGAGGGTCGGTCGTCCGGGGTTTGTATGGTTGTTTTTCCGGTTGGGGGTTGAGCCGCTTGTATGGTGTGTGGCTTTTCCTTATCCGGTGATTCCAGCTTAGGGTGTGAGTCTAAGATTGAGCTTTAGTTTGCTGTGTTTAAGCTGTGTCCGGACGGCAATGTATAAGTATTTTTCCCAGTGGGGTTTCATAGTCGCGGATTTTCGCTCAGCTTATGCATAGCTTTCTGCTTAAATGTATAAATTTTCTTTATTTTTCTGTAGCCCATCATAGCTTCCCCTGTGAAACCGAGCTACTTTCTGTATCTTATGCTCGAGTTAAGGGTTAGGGTCTTGAAGACCCACCTTGTGCACGCTCCCCGCCGCGCGCACCCTCCCAGCCCTCCAGCCGCTCTGCCTCCCCCAGCAACCCATGCCCTATCAGCAAGAGAACATCTGGGCATACTAAAAGACCCCCACCGTGAGGGTGGGGGTCTTTTATCAGATTCAAAGTCTCAAGAATTACTTCTTCTTAGCGACTGCTGCCTTCAGCTTGGAGCCTGCGGTCAGCTTCACGCCGTGACCGGCGGGAATCTGGATAGTTTCGCCGGTCTGCGGGTTACGGCCGGTACGAGCTGCACGGTCGGTGCGCTCGATTGCCATCCAACCGGGGATGGTGATCTTCTCGCCCTTGGAGACGGAAGACTCGAAAACCTGGAACACTGCGTCGAGGACTGCGTTGACAGTTGCCTGGCTCTTGCCAGACTTCTCTGCAACCTCTGCAACGAGTTCGGTACGGTTCTTAGCCATTAGGGTGCCCCTTCCAGAGACTTAAGGTTTGAGTCTAAAGCGAGTGACCGTCGGTGACGACGGAAAACCGTTTAGGAACTAAAATACCAGATTTACCAGCTGGACTTGGTGATACCGGGCAGCTCGCCGCGGTGTGCCATTTCGCGGAAACGCACGCGGGAGATACCGAACTTCTGGAAGGTACCGCGGGGGCGGCCGTCGATCTGGTCGCGGTTACGCACGCGAACGGGGGAAGCGTTGCGGGGCAGCTTCTGCAGTGCCACGCGTGCTGCTTCGCGCTCCTCGGGGGTAGCGTTCTCGTCGATCAGGGTCTTCTTCAGCGCGATACGCTTCTCGTTGTAGCGAGCGACGATGACCTTGCGCTGCTCGTTGCGAGCGATCTTGGACTTCTTAGCCATTCTTAGCGCTCCTCTCGGAAGTCAACGTGCTTGCGAACGACGGGGTCGTACTTCTTCAGCACCATACGGTCGGGGTTGTTGCGGCGGTTCTTACGGGTCACGTAGGTGTAACCGGTGCCAGCAGTGGACTTGAGCTTGATGATAGGACGGAGGTCCTTAGCCTTGGATGCCATTTACTAGATCTTCTCCCCGCGTGCGATGATTTCTGCAACAACGGCATCGATGCCACGAGCATCGATAACCTTGATGCCCTTAGCGGACACGTTCAGGGTTACCTTACGACGCAGCGAAGGAACCCAGTAGGTCTTCTTCTGAACGTTCGGGTCGAATCGACGCTTGTTGCGGCGATGCGAGTGCGAAATGCTGTGTCCAAAGCCGGGAACAGCTCCGGTCACCTGGCAGACTGCTGCCATGTTTCACTCCTTTATTGATTGACTTTTATGACGGTACGCAGTCGATGTTACTCGTGAGCGTCCCGCCACCAATGTAGAAGCACCGGGTTATTCGCCGGGCTAGAGTGTTTGAGATCGTCACGTGGGTGAGAGGCCACGCATCGATCCCCGCCGCGGGAAAAACGGTGAAGCTTATTAGTGTCGAGAGGCGTTTCCACCACTACGAACAGCGTTAAATTCTAGGTAAATACGGGGGTTCGTGCAAGCCTGCACGCCGGATTTTGCCTTAAAAATCCGCGGAATCTCGGTGTTCTGAGCCGATTGCGCCTCGTTTAAGCGAGGCACGCGATTCGCGGATGCACGCCTGCCGTCGGGCGGCAAACATACCTACCTATTCTACCAAAAATGGATGTTTTTGCAAGTCCAGATGTTTTTAAGGAATTCTTTAACGCCCCTAGTCAGGCGTTAATGCACTGATTTAAGAACGGGCGTTCTCTATGTGACCGGGGATAAATTACACCGTTGAAATTCATGTTGTGAGATTAACAGCTTAAGCCGGATTTAAGCCGAAAACAGCCCCGCGTCACCGCTTCTGACGGTGTGCGCAGGGCTGTTAAACAGACTTAAACACGCGCTTAAAGAGCTTTTAACTCTCGTTTTAACGCTTCCGCCCCGGTTTTAAAGGGCAGTTTAAGGGCTCGTCGCGGTGCGGATACGGCCGCTTTGCCCCGCTCCGTTACGGTGTAGATACGACACAAGTATGGGGCAGATACGGCGCAGAGCACTCCCCTACCGATACAGTTCTAGCTAGGGTTCTACGCCGTATCGTGAGCCCCCGCGAGCCTAGTTCTTCAGCCTAATTATTCAGGCTTGCCGCGGGCACCCACTCCGGGTACTTGGGGCTCACGCCGTCACCGGAGCTCGTACCCTTCAGGCGGCGACCAATCCACGGCAGGGCGAACTCGCGAACCCAGCGCGCCTCCTGCTCGATCTTCTCGCGAGCAGTCAGCTGCACCTCCGGGGGCAGTACCGATTCGGTCACCACGCCGGGCAGGCCGAGCTGTGCCAGCACGCGGGATGCGAAGCGTTCGTGGCCGAGGTCGTTCATGTGCAGGCGGTCGTCAGCCCACAGACGCCAATCGAGGAAGTCAGTCCAGCGCCAGTAGTCGATAATGTGCACGCCGTGATCCTCGGCGATACCGCGCAGTAGCTCGTTGTAGGTGGCGGTGCGGCCGCGGGTGCGGGCGAAGGGGCCCTGACCCTGCACATCCAAGCCCGTAACGGTCAGAATCGTGATGTCCTGGGCGCGCATGGCTGCGAAGGCTTCGTCGACGCGGGTCATGAGCTGATCGATATCAACGTTGGGGCGCATGATATCGTTACCGCCGCCGTAGAAGGTAACGATATTGGGGCAGAGGTCCAGGGCTCGAGGCAGCTGTTCATCCAGGATGGGACCGAGCAGGCGGCCGCGGATAGCAAGGTTTGCGTACTGCGCCTGCGGGTCTACTGCACCGATGCCTTCGGCAACGCGGTCTGCCCAGCCGCGCAGGCTGTTAGGGCGGCGGCGGTCAACGTCGCCCACACCTTCGGTGAAGGAGTCGCCGATTGCCACGTAGCGTACTGATTCACCGTTGAGCTTGCCGTTGGAGTCTAGGAGCGGGGTCGTCATTGTGTTCTTCTTTCCGGGCCTCTATAGAGAATGACCCTTCTGTGGAAGAAGCCGGCACACCCGCGCGGTGTACCGGCTTCTTCGCTTAGCTTTCGGTGCGTCCTACTTTCCAGTATCCCACTGTTATGGGCGCTTCATCAGATATGAGCGGGGGTTTCTTAGGATGCGACAGCTGAACCGGCAACGGTGGACGCACTCCGGGGATGCGGAACAACCACGACGCTGCCGTCGTTAAACGGATCGGCGACCTCTGCTTTCAGACCGAAAATGGTGTGCAGGTTCTCACGGGTGAGCACGTCGTGTGCTTCGCCTTGAGCGACGATGGAGCCGTCCTTCATCGCGACGAGGTAATCGGCGACTCGGGCGGCGAGGTTCAACTCGTGCAGCACCATGATCATGGTGGTGCCGCGTTGCTCGTTGAGGTCCGAGAGTAGGTCGAGTAGCTCCACCTGGTGTGCCAGGTCGAGGTACGTGGTCGGCTCGTCCAGCAGTAGGATGTCGGTTTCTTGGGCGAGCGCCATGGCAATCCAGACGCGCTGACGTTGGCCGCCAGAGAGTTCGGTGACCTGTCGTTCGGCGAGGGACATGGTGTCGGTGGCTTCTAGTGCCCAGGCGACCGCCTCATCATCTTCGGCGCTATTGCGTTTGAAGAGTCCCTGGTAGGGGTAGCGTCCTCGGGAGACGAGGTCGGCTACGGTAATTCCTTCGGGGGCGATGGGATGCTGGGGCATGAGCCCAACCATGCGGGCGAAGCCCTTCATGGAGTATTCGTGGGTGGGTTTGCCGTCGAGGGTGAAGTCGCCGTTGAGCGGCTTGAGTAGTCGGGAGACACCGCGTAGCAGGGTGGATTTACCGCAGCCGTTGGGGCCGATGATGGCGGTAACTTTGCCCTTCGGGAATTCGAGGGAGAGGTCTTTGACGATGGTGGTTTCGCCGTAGCCGAGGCTGACGTTCTCTACTTTGAGGGTGCGTTCGGTGATTTCTTTCATGGCGTCCTTTCTTCTCTAAGGCTTTTCCCGGGAGCCTCCTAACTTAGCCTATCCTAATTTCGGGTCAGAATATAGCGAATCCCCCGAACCGTTCACACTTCTGTAGAACAGCACGGGGGATCCGCTATATCGGCGAACTTTAGAAGTTCACTTTTCCGTTGACGAGCCAGCCGCCTTCCGCTGCACGCTGGAAGACTTCCTGAGCCATGGTGCGGCTGTAGGTCTTGGAGACATGGTTGTCATCGATGTAGACGTAGATGTTTCCAACCACGGGGCTGCACATGCCGTCCGGGCAGTACACGTCCTTCAGGTCCACCATGACGGCACCCTGGTTGCGGTACTTGTCGAAGATTTCCTTTGCAGGGTTTTCTGCGGCGTACTTGTCGCTTGCGGGTCGTGCGCAGGAGCTCTTGTCGGCGCCGGCCTTCTGAGCGCATTCGTAGATGTTGTACTCGAAGCGCGGGTTATCGCGCAGGCCAATGACCTGGACTCCTGCTTCGGTGAGGCGGCGGACCGTCTCATCGAGGCTCGGGTCGACTCGTTCGTCGTTCGAGCGTGCCTGGGCAACGGTGGCGATGAGCACCACGGTCTGCGGCTTACGCTTGAGAATTTCCTCGGTCATCTTGGTGTTGAATTCCGAGCATTCGTTGCTGGCGTTGACGGCGCGGACCGGGTACTGGCAGCCACCGAGCAGGTAGGTCTGCAGGTTGGTTTTGGTCTGTTCTGCGATGGGCTTGAAGATGCTCAGCGCCTGTTCGGCGTGGGAGTTACCGATGACCATGGTCAGCGGTGCGTCCTCGGGTCCGTACTTCTGCAGGCTGCAGTACTTGGCGAGTGCCGGGTCGGAGGGCGCGAAGCTGCCAACGCAGGGGTCGCTCAGTCCGTCGAACTGGGTTTTGACGTCACCACCGGAGGGGATGGGGTTGTCAATGAGTCCCTGCTGGGCGCCGCCGATAGCGCGGGCGCCGGGGTAGTTTTCGCTGGCGGTCTGTACCTGCAGTTCGGCGTTCTGCTCGGACTGGGTGTTGCGGTAGCCTACCCATGCCTGTGCGGCTACCAGGGGTACACCTGCGACCAGGAAGATCGCGAGGATGAAGGCGAGCTGGTCTGCCCAGGTCTTGACCGAGAAGATGGTCTTGAAGCGCATCTTCATCATGAGCCAGGGTACGAAGGGGTCCTTGCGGTAGCGCAGCGGCTTCTCGACGAAGCGGATGAGCAACCATGCCAGGCCGATGGAGGTAAGGATGATGACAGCACCTTCGATGAAGTTCACGCGGGAGGTACCGACGGCGCTGCTGTAGAGGATGAGGATGGGCCAGTGCACCAGGTACAGGGCGTAGGAGATGTTGCCGAGGTTCTGCAGGGGTGCGGAGACCAGCAGTCGATCGATGCCCCAGCGGCTGTTGGTGCGGCCTGCCATGATGACGAGCGCACCGGAGATCACGGGCCAGAGCGCCAGGTAGCCGGGGAATGCTCGTTCAACGGGCAGGATTGCGCCACAGGTGACCAGACCGATGATACCGACCCAGCCCATAACCACTCGAGCCTTTTCGGGTGCCTTCCACTTGAGGGTGAGCATTGCCAGCAGGGTGCCGATGGCAAATTCCCACAGGCGGGTGCGGGTGTCGAAGTAGGCGAATCCCTGGTTGGTGTCGGTTTCGACGATGGAGAAGGTCAGGGATGCGACGAACACCGTGTTGAAGATGAATACCGCGGTGGTGAAGAGGTTCCCGCGGAATCGGTGCACGACGTAGGCTACTGCGGCGAAGAGCAGGGGCCAGATGATGAAGATCTGTCCCTGGATGGAGAGCGACCAGAAGTGCTGGAAGGGTGACTTCACGGAGGCGTTTTGGGCGTAGTAGTCTACGGAGCTGAACGCGAGGTTCCAGTTCTGGAAGTAGAACAGGGAGCTCCTTGCGTCGGTTACGGTTTGCGACCAGCGACTGGGCGCGAGCACGAAGAAGGACGCAATGGTGGTACCCGCGATAACCACGGTGGCTACGGGTAGCAGTCGCTGGAAGACGTGCATCCAGTAGCTGAAGAGATTGAGGGGTTTGCCTTCGTTGATCTTGCGCATGAAGGAGAGCGAGAGCAGGAAGGCGGAGATGAAGAGGAAGACGTCCACGCCGCCGGAGACTTTGCCGACCCAGACATGGTAAAGCACCACGAGGAGCACGGCGAAGGCGCGCAGGCCCTGGATTTCGGGGCGGAATCCTCGCGATTCGATGAACTCTTCGAGGGGGTAGTCGCTGGCTTCGCGTGCTTTGATGCTGCGCGGGGCGGTGGTGTAGGTTCCCTGCGAGGCGGGAGCCTGCGGGGTTCCGGAGGTTTCAGACATTCTCGGTTCCTCAGGATGGATGTCGATGTGCTAGTGCGGGTCCCTTAGACACTACAGGACACTCGTACAATAAAATCCTGATCCGCACCTCTGCTATGAGGCTGGTGCGAACCAGGATTTTTCTGAGCCCCCTACCGGATTCGAACCGGTGACCCTCTGTTTACAAGACAGATGCTCTGGCCAACTGAGCTAAGGAGGCAACCTGTCCAGTGTACCTTATTCTCTTGGTTGAGTCTGCTTAGTTGTTCTTTTAGGGTTTGGTTGAGAATACTTCTAAATTATGGGGTGATAGTATGTTCGTTTCCTTCGTTTTACCCCTTATGAGCACCACCTCTGTATGCTGCTCACCCACCCCTCGTACTCATCACCGTGTATGGAAAAACCCGGTAGCCTCGCGTGGAGGTTACCGGGTTTTCCTGTATCGAAGCGGTTACTTCTTCTTAGCTTCGATCTTTTCCTTCAGGAAGGTGCTGAAGTCGTTGCTGGTGTACTGGTCACCATCAACGAAGACGGTGGGGGTACCCTTAATACCGTTCTTTGCGGATTCAGCGTTGACCACGTCCACGAAGGGGCGCCACTTGCCATCGTTCATATCGGAGCCGATGGAGGCGTGGTACTTCGAAGCAATGTCGGCGATCTGCTGGTTGTTCATGTCGCCGCTGCCCTGGTGGGTGAAGATCTCACGCTGGTAGTTCAGGAAGTCGTGGGTGCTGACCTGGTTTGCCACGGAGTATGCTGCTGCCGCGTTACGTGCGGAGTATGCGGTGGGCGAGGAACGGTCCAGGAAGGTCAGGTTACGGATTTCCAGGGTGATGGTGCCGTCTTCGACGAGCTTCTGGATTTCCTCACCGTACTTCTTCTCAAACTCTGCACAGTGCACGCAGTTGTAGTCCTGGAAGATGGTCACGCGTACGGGCTGGCCGTTCTTGGATGCCTCTTCAGCGGTCTGCACGCCCGGGGGCAGGGTGTTGACTGCTGCTGCGGTTCCGTTGACCATGGGGGTCACGGAGGAGGTCGAGGTTGCGAGCTGCTTGAAGTCGCGGGTCTCCTGGGTGGAGGAGTTCTGGACGATGCCGTCCTTGGTCAGCACAATGCCACCGTATTCGTTGGCGCTGGAGGGCACCGGGCCGCTTTCTGCTACCTTGGTGTTCTTGTTGCCGTTGACTACGACGAAGCCGATGATACCTACGATGATGAGGACCACGGCGAGTACGCCGAACTGGAGCCAGCGGCGGCTTGCCTGGCTGGGGCTCTTCTTGGCCTGCTGGGCCGCAATCTGGCGGGCTTTTTCGCGGGCGTCGGTCGACATGCCTGCTCCTTTGGTTGGGAATATGGGTGGCGGTTCGTCCACTTCTTCTAGCCTACTCCTTATGGAGTACGCACCCATCAGGGCAGAGGTTCAGAGTGCCAGTGCTCGTCTGAGCTCGGCGCCTTCTGATCTCTGCCGGGCGTTCTAAAGCTCAGCTTCCTGCTACGTATAGCAACTGAAAGGTATGTCGAGCAGTTCCTATCATGTGGATAGGTTCTGTCTTTTCTCTAGTGTGGATGTACCGCGCTACCCGTCTAGCCTACCGAATGGGTGCCTTATCGGCTAGTTAATACTCTGACTGAGATACTGTGATGTCTATTCTCACGCTCTCAGCTTATTTTCCTCGTAAACTTTCGTAGCTCTGGGAGGTTCCTCCCCTGCCACAAGCTACGCCGAGGCACCCACCCGGTTCAGCTCACCAGCCGTTAGGGAATGTTGTAGACTTCCACTCCCCCAATGAAGGGGCGGGTGTTGTAGTTACCATTCCACTTCACGCTCAGGCCGTGCTTCTCCAGTACGGGAATAACCGTCTCTCGCAGCAACTGTGCGGAGAGCTTCTCGTGAAGGGCCCTAATCTCTTCCTTCTGCGCATCGCTCAGGGTATTCCATTTTTCTTCGTCCCTGGGGTAAGCGAGGAAGGAACCGAAACCGATGTAGGTTCCGCCGCTCTCAGCGAGGCTTTCAGTGTCCTGCTCATGGAAGTAGATGTATCCCTTCCATTCACGGCTATCATCCATTTCGTCCCAGATTTCTGCGGATGCGCAGGTACCGCAGCAGGTGAAGTTCTGTCGTGCAATGACTCCTTCTTCTTCCAGCGCTGCGAAGGCACGGTTGAGGTTGGAGTTCTTCTGCATTTCGGGGGTAATGCCCAGCTCAGCAGCAAAGGCACGACGACGCTTGATGAGCTCTTCCACGTAGTCCTCTACGCGCTTCTCCCAGAGCTTGCTGTCTTCGTTCTCCCCATCGTATTCCAGACCGAGTACGTCCATCACATAATCGGTAATGGTTTCTACGTACTGCTCAGTATCAGATTCACCCATGAACAGCAGGGGCCAGATGGGCCAGAGCAACTCGGCTTCGTCTTCTTCATCCAGCCCCCATTCTTTGGGGAAGGGCGGGTCGAGGCGTTCTTCGCTCCAGCGTTCGTAGATGCTCTTCTCATCAGCCATGATGATGCTCCTTTGCGTGTTCTCTATTCGCTCGGGTAGAGATGTGGATTGCTCTTGTTGTTAAGGTACCAAGAGTTTCTCCACCGTGCCCTCTGCTTCGTCATTCAGGCGGATCTGTGAACTCCCCATCTCGTCGCCCCTGCATCAAGGCTGGCAGGCTGTCTAGGTTGCGTCCCCTGTTCCTCTGCTTCTCAGCTGAGTCTCTAAACCTCTGCATCTCTGATGAGTTAGGTTTCTTTCGTCCAGGAGTTTTCATTCTAAGAGTTTTTGGGTACACAAAAAGAGGGGAAGACCTATAAGGTCTTCCCCTCTTGAATAAAAAACCCGCGGCGACCTACTCTCCCACACCCACAAAAGTGCAGTACCATCGGCGCGAAGAGTCTTAGCTTCTGGGTTCGGAATGGAACCAGGCGTTTCCCTCTTGCTATAACCACGGAAAATCTAGCGAATAACTTCGTTATTCAAAATTTCCGAATAAAAAGCCTCAACTTCCCGAAGGAAGCCCAGGGTTATTATCCAAAAACCATACAGTGAACGCAAACAACA